>PMHO01000003.1:96381-151346 GCA_003156715.1 Candidatus Tityobacter terrigena | reverse complement strand
CAGCTGAGGTCGGCAACCAGCCAGGTGTCGTCATACACCACGCCGCGGGACACAATCAACCGAATTCGCGCTGAAACCAAAAATCGCCCGAAACGTCGGTGAGGATAGTAGCCTCCGCAGCGTCGAGATCCGCCTTCGAACGGCAATGTTTACTTCGCCACAGGCTTGACCTCAGGCCCCAGCTTCGAACACTGTGCCCTCGGAACACGAATTGCGCGGTCCCGAAATACGCCCCAAACCACGCTAACGTGCCAATCAGCGTGCCGGTCCATTCAAGAGCCTTTCGCTCTTTGTCTTTGATTCGCGCCGACGGCAAATCAATTATGGCACTCTTCGGAAAGGCCAAAGTGTGTACCTCGGCTTAATGAATTGGCGCTCCCTAGCCTCTCGCCTTCTCAAGGGCGCCACCGACATAGCTGGAGGTGTCCAAGAGAACGACGCGGAGGCGCGGCACTCCTTGAAATGTGGCCCGCAACCTACAAGCCCATCGGCGCTAAGGCCACAATCGCATCTCGCTTCTCATCCACCCAAAGGTGGCACCCTCGAATCCGACCCGTCAGGTTGGGAAAACGCGGCCTCGGCCTGATCGCGGCTGCACGACTGTGTGCTGACCGGCTGCGCGCAGCGCTTCGTCCACCAGCAACATCGCCGCATCGACGCTCAGACGCGGCGCGTCGGCCGGACGCGCTTCCTCAACCGACTTGGCGCAGTGCGTCGCCCAGCCGTCGCGCTGAATCAGCGCGCGATCGTGCGAATCTGCTTGGCCTGCTGGCCTTGCGCTCCAGCATCACGCGGTATGCGAGCGGACCGAGTTGGGCCTCGAAGATGCCGTCGGCCTCGGCGTACGCGCCCCGGGCGCCGCGTCCGGAACCCGGGGTGCGCGAACGCATCGCAGCAGGCCGATCTCAAAGGCCGCCGGATTCCGCGCCGTGCGAAGTGCTCTCCAGCCGCACGATCAGCGGATCGCTTGCTGCGTCCGTCGGTGGCGCCTCGTAGGGAACCAGATCCGGCCAGTCGTCGGGCGGCTTGCTGATGCGAAAGTTGCGCTCGGAGTCCTGGACGAGCTGCGGCTTGTGCCCGCGGCCGATCTGCCGCGGGATGTATTCGATCAGCGCCGTGTACACGTACTTGCGCGTCGGTTCGCCGGGATTCAGGTTGAGCGCGAGGGGCTCCGCCAAGAGCTGCTCGGCGCTGCGCGTCTTGCCGTCTTCCAGGATCGCCAATCGCCGCCAAGATGACGTGACCGCGCGGCGCGTAGAAGAGCTCCATCCGCAGGGCGAACGCCCTGGCGGACGCCTTCTGCGGTAGCCGCTGCTCGCCGATGCGCCCCAGCTCGCGCGCAAAGATGCCGCGCTGCGCCGCGATGCGCTGCTCGAAGATGGCGGCGAAGCTCAGCGGCTCGGCCTTTGCGAGTGGAACAAAAACGCTTAGGCTTATGACGTCGCCATCGTCAGCACCCGCGATGTCTGTACCGGATTCCATGGTCGCCCGGAACGAGTCGCGTGACCGGCGGCGTTCAACTCCGCGGCGATCTTGCGAAGCGACAGCCCGCGGTCGCGAAGATCCCGCACATTAGGGAGCAGGTCGGCGTAGGAGTCGAAGGCGGCGCGAGAACGGGCCTTTGCAGACGCGCTGGCGCCCTTGAGCGCCATTTCCCTAGTTGGCTTCGGGTGACCAGGCCGCGAACCGCCCAGCGCCGTTCCGCGGGCCTTCGCGGCCGCGAGGGCTGCTTTCGTCCGTTCGGAGATCCGGCGAACTTCGTCTTCAGCAACCGCGGCCAGAATGTCGATCGTCAGCTCGTTCGCGTGCGGGTTGTCGCAGGCGATAAACCGGACGCCGCTCGTCTTGAGCACGGCTCGCACCACCGTCGACCGCAGAAGCCGGTCGAGTTTGGCAACGACCAGGACGGCCTTCGACCGCTTCGCGTGCGACACCGCGTTGCGCAGTTCCGGGCGGTTCACGAGGTCGTGCTTCTTGCCCGTCTCGACCTCGGTATACGCGGCGATCAACTCGCAGCCGGCGCCGGCTACGTGCTCGGCAACAGCGGCCTCTTGGCCCTCGAGGCCGAGACCGGAGCGGCCCTGCCGTTCGGTGCTAACGCGGTAATAGGCGATCATCTTGCAGACCATGGTCCATGGTTGTAACATTAACCGCGACGCTCGTCAAGGTTCGCGTTACAGGCTCCAAGTGGCGGGGCTACACGCCTATTCGGCCTGTTCACCCGGAGGCGGTTCGGCCGCGGACGGTGGGGCGACCGGTGGCGCAGCCATGGGCGCACGAGCGGGTCTGAGCGCCAATATCCTAAGCCGTTCTTTCATCCACATCCCGCGCGCCATCAACATCGCCGGAACACCGTCCTGTCCCGCAGCCGGGACCATCGGCCTCACGTCGATATCTAAGTCTTTGAGGCCATCGCGTATCCGATCCGTTTGCTTCGTTACCGTCGCCAAGGAGTCCGGATCGTAGCATGCAAGAACGACGACGTCTGGGCGAATGATGCGTGCATGTTCGATGAGCCGATCACCGAGTGCCTCGTTGATTTTGCGATCCGACTCCTTGACCTCGCCGATGATGAACTTGTTGTCGACCACGCATGCTATGTCAACGTCTGAGAGGTTTACGCCGTTCTGAATAAGGTCGAGCGGGGGCGAAAACATGAACGAGTCCTGCGACGACCAGCTTAGGTAGCCGAGAATCCAAACTAGCCCGCGCAAACCGCGTTCCCGAAGACCGAGCGCCACGTAGCCGTCGAGTAGGAAGTCCCACAAAAAGTGGGACGAAATCGGTTCACGATGATCGCAGACCTCGCAGGTGAGAATCGGGCCGAGCGCGCCGACCGTCGACCAATTGCGATGAAGGCAACGCGGGCATTTCCAGTCATATCCCTGTATGAGCACGCCTTCAGCGCAGCGCCGACGAAGTTGCTCCTCAACTTCTTGAATGGTGCGCCGTTCGATGTCGTCAGGGGAAAGCTTTGGATCGCGAGCACGCTTGCATTCTTCGGCCTTTCGATACATCATCAAGAACCAATCGAAGCTGCGCTTCGCAACCGGTGTCTTCAGATCGGGGGCGATTTGCGCCACGGTCTCGGCGAGACTTCTGAAGTCGGCGTCGGTCGCCAGCGTCGCCGGTCCGTCCTTCTGTATCGGCTTCTTGAGCCGCTCGGCCAAATCAGCGCGCTTCGCGTCGTCGAAGACTTCGCGCGGAACGGCCATGTCGAGGAAGACAGACTTCCAGAACTCGTCCTCGAGAATCGCGGCCGCGGAGCGGATGCTCCCGAGTTTGTTCAAGAGACCACGAAGGTGTCGCCCTGCGCTGGATATTCGTGGATAGATCGCCGCGGGTTGCGGAATCGCGTTGCGCGGGTCGGTCGTCGTCAGGTGATGATATGGACGAAACAGGCAGGCCACGAATTCAGCGTCTTCGTCCGTGAACGAAAGCGAGTCGCGGGGCCCGCCCGGTCGAATATACAGACGGAGGTCGCCCTCGACCGTTGCCTTGGCGATCATCCCTCCGGCAAGGGATCGAACTGCCTGCCAGCGCCGTGGAATTGCAAGGCGGGCGATAGATGAGCCGAGCCTGCCTCCGTCCTCGCGCTTGATGGTTACTTGCACCGTCCAACCGCCTGTCAAGAACCACGCCGAGATTGGGCCGGCCCTCGTAAGATGTAATGGCTCAATTTTCGTCAGCGGAGCGACCGACCCCGTATAGCGTTGTTCCGTCCCGCCGCGGATCATGACCGTCTTGTCTGTCTCTGCCGGCGTGCAGTCGTTGACGTTGTCGAAGTGCGCGATTGTGGTCTGGACGTTCAGCGGCCGCAGCGCGTCGACGATAGGTTGAAGGCGATCACCGGCAACCGATGACGAGCGAACCGTCGCATGTGACGGTCCATTCTGCGATGTCGAGGTGTTCCAACGCGACACGAAGCGAGCGAGGGCAACGATGAACCCGGGATCGGCCAACTTCGCCTCGTCGACCCGAACAGCGACGATGTTCTTCCGCTGATAGTCGTCAACGCCGATGCGGCAGTTCCAGAACGCGATGCGGTCGATGGCCGTATCGCCGACGACGATGTTGAAGTGCCTCCAGGCGGAGGCGCGTTGCCTTAGGATGTGCTCATAGCCGATGCCGGATAGTTGCGCCATGCTGATGGCTGCCGGATACGTGCCATCGGAGATGACGCGGAGCAAAATCGTCGGATCGGCGATCTCTGGGTCCTCGGTATCGCGGTGCTGTGCCCCCTCATGCGAACCAAGCGCGATCAGGTCAACGTGTTTGCGGATGGTCCGCGTTTGAATCCAACCCGGCCCGTACGGATTGAGCCCGAACGTATCGGTGATGAAAGGATCTTTTGCCCACCCCATGCAGGCGCTGATGAGTGAATAACGACCCGGCAGCCCGATTCTGTCGGTGTTGCCGAGCATCGGAAGGACCGACAACGACGGTAGTCCACGCACGCTAGGATCGTGCCAAGGCCGCATTCCATGTCCGAATTTCTCGGCAGGGTGTATGATCACGGTCGACGGCATGAGTTCGCGGTCGACGCGCTCCAGCATCGGGACGGCCAATGGGACGTAACTGTAGATGATGTCCGGCTCAAGCGAGCGAGCCCACGACCAATACGTTTCGTCGATGCTCCCGTCCGCGAGCGTGGGAATGAGGAGGGCGTCACGGCCGCCCCACCATTCGTAGCACTCCCTGAATATCTCGGTTAGCATCTCTGCCGGCGCGTCAACAGGGATGATATAGCAGACCTGAACTGGCATCGCCACTTGTGAGAGCGTGACTGGATGCTTGAGCGTCGTCGGATTCACGTTTTCATTTTCTCATTTTCGTGGTCGGCGCGGAGTAGGGATATTGCGAGCGGGCTTGCGCGGTGCAGAGCCCGGGTACCTTGGTTTGCGCGACCTTCGATGTTGGTGGATTCCAGCAGTTGCGGACGCTCCGTATTCTGCGCGAGAACCTGCACTCACTACACGCGGCGGAGAGCGTTTCCTGCTAGATCAAACCACACATTATATGCCCCTGCGCGTTCCCGCGTTCGTTCCCCGCGCCACCGCAATTCCGTAGCAGAAACAGTCCAGGAGATCGTCGCTAGCCCCGTTCTGCGAGCCGATCCGGAAGCTGGTTATTTGCGCTATCAGGTGGTTCGCCGATCGGCCTTTATGGACTGTCCGTTTGTGGAACGCCGTGTCCGTGATTTTAATGTCGCCGCGGTAGACGTAGGGACTCGCCGCGATGGCTCGCTCATTTTTCCCCATCGACGTCAGTTTGCTCTCGATCGGATGCGCAGGCCATCCGCTGTTTCTTGCCTGCTGCAGAAGCACCGTCCCCGAGGCTTTGTCCTCGATCATAACGCCACTCGCTCCCATTCGCGCTCCGCATTCCCGGCTCAGTTCTTCAAGCCGAGCGAAGACGGATGGCAACCACCCTTCCAATGCCGCTCCCTCGATTTGAAGAAGCGACCAATCCAAGATATGAAGGCACGGATTGGCGAGCGAATTGTACGCCCAAAACACCGCGCCGGTTGCGTCGTGCTCAAGCCCGGACTTGATCGCCGTATCCATGGTCGCGAACACCGTGTCGCATCGCACCGGTTTGGGCACTGGAGCCCCGTCGACCAGGAGCGCGTTCATCGTGAAGAACGCAACTCCCGACCAATCGACGAACTCGCCCAGATACTCTTGACGGTAGACCTCAGGGGAATTGTCGCGTACGAGTCGCTCGAGCTCGTCCTGCGGGAGATACGGATTGCTCGCAGTGGGGGCGTGGAATTCAACGAACCCGAGCGCGGGATCAGTGCAGATATTGTAAAACCAGTTCCGCTCGTCTTTGCCAGCGGGCGTCGATAGCGCCCAGCCGACGCCCTTGTGGTCAAGCAGCGCGGGCTTGATCGAACGCTCCCAGATCATCTGCATATCCGGACCGGCGAAGGCCGCCTCATCGACCATAACGCCGTGGTATTTGCGGGAGCGCCCCGCGCGTGGGTTGTTCAGCGTCCAGAAATCAACGCGCCCGCCCCCTAGAACGCGGATGACCCCATCGATCTTGGAGGCAGACTCCGTGATCGGATCGAGTATCTCGTAGATTTCGCGGTAGGTTTCCGACGTGATCTTGTAGTCCGGCGCGAATAGTCCCCACGACTGCCCCCGCGCGACACGATCGCAAATGATCGTCGCAGCGAGCGCCGTCTTACCCCAGCGCCGACCGCAGCGAATGGCCTTGTACCGGCCTGGCACGTTCCAGGCTTCGACTTGGCCAGGATGAAGGCGGGGCAGCGTTATCGTGGGAATTCCGGCAAGCCCCCCTCGATCGTGATTTTGACCACGCCGGAATGCTCGGTCTCGAGGCGCCGCCGGCCGAACTCTTCCGGCCAGAGTCGCTCGAGCGTCCACGCCGCCGCGTTCCAGTTCGTCGGCGCAGCCGCCACGATCTGCGTTAGCAGCTTGGCCTTGCACATCTCGCGCGCGTGCTCGATCCGCGCCGCGAATTTCGGGTCGGCCTTTCGCCGGCGCGCGAGGGTGTCGTCCGAGATCCCGGCGTAGGCGCACGCCATCCGAAACGACATCCCCACATCGCGGATCACGCCGATAATCTTGTCTTCGACCTCCGGCGTGAGTACGGTCGGGCCACCCTTCGGATTGGGGACGCGCTTCACGCGCGCGCGTTGGGCATCCGCACGTTCCGCAGGATTAGCCCCGTGTTCGCCCTCCGTGGACCTGCTGGGAGAACTAAGCGCGCCAGGAGCCTTCGGCCCCGCTGTCGGGCCGTGTTGCCCCTTTATGGGCGTCCTCAGGACCCCGCCTCGGGCCGCTGGGCCTGGAGCCCGGTGTGAGCTTCCCACCGGGCAGCAACAATGTCGCAATAGAGCGGATCGAGCTCAATGGCGCGGCAAACGCGCCCGAGCCGCTCGCAGGCAATTACCGTGGAGCCGGAGCCGGCGAATGGGTCCAGGACGATCCCGCCGTCGCGCGAGCCGTCGCGCAGAAGTTGCTCAAGCAGCGCGACTGGCTTCATCGTCGGGTGCAGATCGTTCTTCGCCGGGACATCGAACTCGAGGACGTTCGTGCGGCTCTTGCTGCCATAGAATCGGTGGCGTTCAGGCCATCCGAAGATCGCTATGCCGCCGACCTCCTTCGTATCGACCGGGGGCTCGCCGAACGTGATCGGCTCGTAGACCTGGTTGTAATCTTTGCGCGAGAGCACCGGACGGTTCTTGATCCACAAGAGCATATCGTGCCACTTCCAACCGAGAGCGTCGATCGCGATTCGAAGGTTGTGCATCTCCTGGCTCGACATGAAGATGTAGAATGCCGCGAAAGGTGCCCACGGAATGATCGAGAGCCACGAGCGGAACCAGGCTGCATAGTCGGTGCGGTCGTCGTTGACGATGTCGCGGTGCGTGGTTGTGCCGCCATTCCGCCGCGCTGCATCGCGCGACTTCGCGCCATAGCTCACGCCGTACGGCGGATCGGTTAGAAGCAGCTCGACGGCATCTTCGCCGAGCATTGCGGTGATCGTCGCGGCGTCGGCAGCATCGCCACATATCAGCCGATGCCGCCCAAGGCGGATGACGTCGCCGGGCTTGGTTCGTGGCGTATCGTATGGCGGGGGCGGGACTTCGTCGGGATCGGACCCGAATGAGCGCGCGATCTCATCGGTGCGCAGCGCGCCAAGCCGCAGGTCCTCGAACAGGTCTGGATTTGCTGCCGCCATTTCGTCGAGAATCGCCTGCAGCTTGTCGGTGAACTGCCCGGCGATGGCGGCATTGTTGAGCGCGATATTCAAAGCGCGTTCTTCAGTGTCGTCCAGGTTGACCCACGTGACTGGTACGACCTTGGCCTTTTTCGCCTTGATCGCTTTGAGCCGCTGGTGCCCGCCGACAACGTGCATCGTGCGGCGGTTTACGACGATGTCCTGAACCAGACCGAATCGCTCGATCGACTTCTCGAGGCCAGCCATCGCGGCTGGATCGATCCGGCGCGGATTGTAGGGCGCGGGCTTCAGATCGCGGACCGGGACCATTTCGCGAGTGATTACCGGCGTCATGCACACACGCTGGCTATCGAAAGCAACTTCACTCGTTTTCACCGCGGCGCCCCATCCCTAGGCGCCGGGTAGTGCTCGATCCAAGACGCGCCGCAGCGCCGACACGACTCGCCGGCAGGGCCGATGAGGAAATCGCAAACCGGCGGCACTTTGGCCCATTGACACTCGCGCAAGAGCCGCGCAGCTTCAAGCACCGTCTCGCGCTTTTGCAGCTCGACGAGAATCGCCGGCTTGTGCGCGCGGACCTCATCAACTAGCCAACGAGGAACGCCGTTCGGCCCCGGCTCCACCTGGATACGATCGCAGCCGGCTAGGACGAGTCGGCCGCCGAGGGTGCGGACCTGCTCCGCGATCTGGCTCGGCGTCATATATCGAACGGCTCGGTCACGAGGTCAGCAGGTGCGGAGGCAGCCTCCGCAACTGCCGCAACCTCCGCAAACGGGGGCCGATCCGCCCTGGCAGGGTGCGTGACTTGCGGGGGTTGCGGAGGGTTCCCCTTTACTTCTGTAAGTTCAATGCTGAGCATCTGCCGCTTCGTATGGGTATCGCGATCGGCCCAGGTGACAACGATCCCGGCTCGGCGGAGGTCCGGCTCGAGGCGTTTAATTTGGTTGCGCAACTTCGCCGCGGTCTTTGGCCAGCGCCGATCTCGCCGGATCGCGTCGTCGCTCATCGCCGAGTTGAGCGCGTCGAGCAAATCTGCAGGATACCCGTTGAACGGCTCCTTTTCGAGGACCGCACGTAGAGGCGCAAAGATCACGTCGGATTCAAGGACGAGAACCGAGGCCGCGTTCCGCTCGTCCCTGAGTAACCCCACAAAGGCGTTTTCCTTGATCCCCAGTGCTGGCTCCGCGGCGGTTCCGAAAAGCGCGAAGTCCGCCATCCGTGGAAGATTAATCTTCTTAGCGCGCACTTTGGCCCGAACTTCGGGTAGCCGGCGGAGTGCCACGCTGGCAGCCGTGAGAACACCGCCGAGAATCGAAGGCCGAGCAAGTTCGAACTCTTCCCAAAAAGCATCCTCTTCGGTGTAGCCTGCATCGTCGTCGCGCGCTGGTAAGGCTATAGTCAAGGCCCGATCGGCGAGGTCACCCCGGATGATGACGTCGTCGATGGCGGTAACGATGATGGGCCGAATCGCATCGAAGATCGCCTCCTCGTCGTTTGTGTAAAGCTGGCGACCGCCAAAGCCGCCGCCCGTCGAAAGGCGGCACAAGTTGTCCGAGAGCCACGGTTCGATCATCGACAGGTTGTCGAATGCGAGCAAGTAGGAGTTACGGGCGGCGGCCGTCACGTCGCGCCGCTCGTGCGGGGCACCACGCAGATTTGAGTGGGCTGGGTCAAGGAGATTCTTGACAATGCGTGCGATCGTCGACTTCCCGGCGCCCTGGGGAGCGATGATCGCGAGGATCGGTTGGGGCGCATCCGGACGCAAGGCGGACAGCATAAATGTTTTTATGTACGCTCTGATGCGATCGTTATCGGGAAGGAATACATCAATGTCGCTAATGCGACCGGCGGGGTCGGGAGATGGCAACGACAGGGCATCTTTGGCGCGAACGAATCGGACCGGGAGGACTTCCGCCGGAACGATCTTCCAACCGCCCGCACTGATCTCCACCACGGTCCATTCTTCGTTTGTCAGGTCGAGGTAGAAACGGCCGTTATGCTCGGCACAGCGAGTTGCAACGGTGCAGGACTGCCCATCGCGCCACGCCTTAGCATCGAGCGTTGCGAGGGCCTCGGTGAGTGCGGTACCACTCGGCGCCGCATCGTACTGCTTGAAGAACTCTTGAATGGCATACCTGCGAAACGAAGCCGACGTGATGAGGTGCGTTTCCTGGTGGCCACTTACGAAAAAGCTCGCGTAGGTTCGGTCACCGTCGCGCAGCAAAACGGCCGATGCAAGCAGTTGGAGGATCTTCGTCGCGACTGAAGGAGGCCGCTGCCCGGCGACAGCGTCGTCGCCGGTTTCCGTCTCGCCGCTGTGAGGTTGCCCATTGCGGCTGGAGGCGCATGTTTGCGCCGATGCCTCTGCTCGGCGCGCGGCCTGAACGACTTGGTCGAGTATAATCAGAGATATCCCAAGTTTTTCCGCGGCCTGTTTTCGTTGCTGGCCGTATTCGATCAGCGACAGGGTCGCGAGTTGTTTGATCATCTCGTCGTCGGATACTTGATGCGGGGCCACAGCGTTGATGCGATCGAGAAGGTCCGGTAGTCTATTTCCCTCGGCGAGCCAATCGGCAACGTCACTGCCATCGCTACGATCGGGATACAAGTCGACGATTCGAACATCCATATCAGGATAGCGCCGCATGATCGTATCAGCCCGCAGGACCGCAGCCTTGCGCCCCGGATCGTCTGAGTCGACGAGGATGCCAATCCTTAGAGCGCGGGCGAGAGCGTCGAGGTGTTCATCGCGAATCAGCGCGTTGCATCCGCCTTGAATCGTTGAGACCGCTGCACAAGATCCGGCCTTTCGTAGCGCCTCGCGCACAGCGTCGCACTTCCCTTCGCCCTCGACAAAGATGATGAGTTCCCCGCGTTCGATCGCGCGGCACACTTCGTCGAGATGATAAAGTGGCAGCTCCGTGCCCTTCAGCCCCGACTTTTTGGCGAAGCCGTCGCCCTCGCTGAGGTACGGGAAGAACGCCTTCGACTTGCCGTCACGTCCGGGCTCGGCGCGATCGACGCGCGCGACCGGCCGGCCATCGGCATCGCAGTAGACGAACGAAGCCGTCACCGCCCGCGCAGTCATCGCAGACGCTCCTCGAGCTCGCGTGCTGCAGACCGGCGATCGTGACCAAGCCCGAGCGCGACCGCGAAGTCGAGCAAGCCAGCTTGCCAGCCACATCCGAAGCATTTTACACCGCGTCCTGATGGCAGTACGTGCGCGCTCGGGTGCTCGTCGCGATGCAGCGGGTGCGGGCAGTGGATGAAGCCTCGGTTCGGCTGCGGGAGTCCTCGGAGTCGAAGAATGTCTTCGACGGTTGCGCGCCCTACGACGGATGCGCGCGGCCGGCCGATCATCGGGCCACTCCAATGCGTTCGATCGAAGTGGATGTGGCTACCATGTGGTGCTCGCCGTCATCGAATATCACGGCACACCCTCGTCGCGCGCGATCTCGAGGAGCGCCCGGGGAGCATCGGCGATGCGCCGCTCCGTGCGGCTGGCGAATTCGCGCTACCCCTTGCTCGGCGAGGTCGAGCCGATCGACCATGAGACTCAGCACGCGCGCGTCGCAGCTCATGTTCGCTCCGCGCCGACCAGCTCGCTCTCCGCGTAGCGGCGGAGTTCCGCCTCGGGAATTCGCCGGTCGCCGCCGAGAATTCGCCGGTAGTGCAATTCGCCGCGGTCAAGCAGTTTGGTAACGGTTCCGCGCGCAAGCCCCAGACGGCGAGCGGCGCTGCTGATTGTGTAGAGTAACGGCCCGGCGGCGGGTTCCTTCTCCTCGTTCATCGTACATCTGTGTTCATGCGGTCGCACTCGCGGGCACCCCACCCCACCGGCGCGGCTCATGGGGAGAAATGAGCCGCCCGTCGCTAAAGCACTACGCGGAGAACGCCCGCAATGAGTACGGGCGAGTCATTGCCGCAGCGGCTCTCGACCAGGGGCTGCCGAGCGTCCGCGCCCTCGCGAAACTGACATACCGCGACCACAAGAGCGTGCTCGCGCACATGAATATGGCCTCGCTCCCTCGGGAGACAGGCGAAGAATATGCGAGGCTCTTGGGGTTGAGCCTCGACGGCAAGGTTGCTCGTGCGCTTCGCAGGGCTCGCGTGGACATCGGGGCTGATCGGCTGACCGACGACGACCTATTTCGCTACGGCCTCGCTCTGCTGCAGCTGATAGCCCTCCAAGACCGGTGCCGTGATTTTGTCGAGGCGACGCAGCGCATTAGCGAGGCGTTGCGTCGCGCCTCGCCGCGCGTCCGGAGACGGTCGTTGCACCCCTTTGCAAAGAAAATTGAAGGTGGCTGGTCGGGTCTGTTAGCTGACCCGGGCCTGTGGCGCGCAGCCAGCGCCGCGTGCGAGGCCGTGGGTGTGCGGCTTGAGGCGTGCCGCAATCCCCCCAAGTTTCTGCCCATCTTCGATCTGTACCCCATCCTCGAAAGGTTGCGGCCCTTCGGTCTCGACGAACAGGGGCAGCAGGCCGTCCTCGACACGCTTCACAACGCGCTGGGGGGGCGCACACGTGGTGATGACGCGGCCCAGCGCGGTAGTTTTTGGTACGCGCTGGCCGGGCGCGACACCGCCGATCGGTACGAGCAGGCGGTGACATTTTACCTTGTCAGTCCCCTCGATGTGAATCCCAGACCGCCGGGCGCAGAACACGGCGGAGGGGCGACGCCCAAGAGCGGCGCCGAAAGGCGAAGGTTCGGTCTCTTAGCGCAAAGACGAGCAATGGGTTTAGGACGTGCCACTCGGCCCCTACAAAACTAGGGAGCGCGCCGACGTGGAGCGCGGAGCGCGGAGTCAAGTGCCGCGACAGCACGGCGCTGTTGGTCCGGCGACGTAAAAACATAGTGCTGCAGCGCCGTCGCGGGCCGCGTTTCACCGAGCATCCGGGCGACCGTCACGACATCGACTCCCTGCTGAACGAGCAGCGTCGCCGCTGAACGGCGCAACCCGTGGATCGTCAGCCCTTCGATCTTTGCGCGCTCGCACAGCGGCGCGAACGAGTCCCTCCGCAAATTCGAGCGTCGTGGGTGCGTCCCGATCGAGGTCGTAAAGATGTGCTCGCTCTTATGGCCTTCCCGCTCCCAGGCCCCGCGTCGACGGCGCAGCGCGGCGGTCGCCGCCTTCGACAGCGGGACGACGCGCGCTGACATTCGGGTCTTGGGTGCGGTGGTCTCGACCGAGCCGTTCACCTCGACGAGTTGTCGCCGGACGTGCAACTCCCGCTGCCGCTCATTGACGTCGCTCCATTGCAGCCCGAGCAGTTCGCCCAGCCGCAACGCGGTGTGCAGCGCCAGTTCCCACATGGGGGCGAGCGGATCGTCCTTGCTCTTGCGGATCTCCACGACCAGATGCGCGGCCTCGTCCCGGGAGAGGACGCGGCCTTCACGGGAGCGATACCGGGGCACCTCCACCTGTGCGGCCGGATTCGAGATCCCGGTTTGCCGGCGTCGCACCTCGAGCGCCCGGTGGAGGATCACACCGGAGCGGTGAACGATCGACGGGCTCGCGCCGTTCGCCCGTAACCGCGCATAGAGCCGGACGACCGCGTGGGCGTCAAACGCATCGACCCGTATATTGCCGACGCCTGGTAAGATGTGCTTCTCAACAACGCTTTTGTAGAGCGCGTGGGTGTTTGCGGCGCGGTTGGGCTCGACATCGTCTCGCAGCCAGGCGGTCAGGTAGTCGGCGAGCGTCCCTGGCTGCGGCGCCCGCAACGTCCCACCGCCACGCGCGCGTTCGTCGGTGACCTTTCGCAACAACTCGGCACGAGTCCGCGCGTACAGCACAAGGCGACGATGCTGGCCAGTCCCATGGTCGCGACCGAGTCGCAGCGAAAACTGCCAGCTCCCATCGCCCCGCTGGACGATCGAGCCTTCCCCGTGCGCACGCCTTTTCGTGGTCCGCGCCGCCGTCGTCTTCGCAGTCTGCCCTTCGTGCATTTTCATCCCGCCTTGGCTCGCTCACGTTCGTGAGTGTTCGTAAGGCTACCATTACTACAACCATTTTACAACCATTAGCCTCGGCGCAGGCGGTCAGAGGCGAACGCTAGTGGGCACTTTTACCCGTAATTTCGTCGCTCTTGCGACTGCGACGCAAGCGTGGCCCTACTTCGCATGTAAGGGGTCGGGGGTTCGAGTCCCCCCATCTCCACCATTGAAATCACTCGGAAAGCCCGAGACTGCGGGCTGTCGAGCGAAGCGTTGGAAAGGACGAGGTCGTCAAACCTCGCGCCGAGGTTGATGCTTTTCTAAGGGAGATATCCACATGACGCGTTTACTTTTTGTCGGCCAGGCTCCGGACACGGTGGACTATTCCGATCCGGCACTGCCGCCAGGCCTGAGCGCGGAGAAGATTCAGGCCGGAATCGATCTCGCGGCGGCCAAGATCGCGGAGCGCGGTTGGATCGCGGACCTTTGCATGATCCCGCCGGACGCTGCCGGCATAGCCATGCTAGAGAAGCAACTGACCAGCGCAGCTTACGATTGCGTGGTAATCGGTGGAGGTATCCGGTTGCCGCCCAAGAGCCTCTTGCTGTTCGAGAAAGTCGTGAACACCGTACACAAGGCCGCACCGGGCTCCACCCTCGCCTTTAACACCGTCCCCGAGGACACAGCCGAAGCAGCAGCCCGCTGGCTGAAATCCGGCTAAGCGATTTCAACGATTGCCCGGTCGAGGTCTCGCTGCGAAATTTCGCAGTAACCTTGAAGGCGTGCATCGATCGGAAGCGTGTGTGTATCTTCCGGATCGAGGTCGTTTCGCTTCCACTTCAAGAACACGCTGAATAGGGTCTTTAAACCCTGGTTCGCAAGTTCGGTTTCTGCGCCGGCTCGCCGCACGCCTCAGTACTAGATGACCACGGGCTGGATCAGAATCAACTCGGTGTCTTCGAGGTTCGAAATGTGCGCCTAGCCGACGGTACAGCATCTCACTGCGCGGCGGCGAGTGGGGTCCACGTCTCGCTCACGATGTGCGCCGCTTCGACGGCGCACTCCGCCGCGCTTGCGGGCGGAGCGCGCCGTGACGTTGCGGATCGCTAAGGCCGAGCTTCGTAGATCAGGTTGAACGGCGTTTCCGATGCGCGCCGAAAGTGCGTGTACCCGGCTTGCTGCGCGACGGCCTTCATGCGTGCCTCGCCGGCTTGAGCGCCGAGCGCTAACCCGACGTCTTGCGCGAGCGACGCCGGCGTACACAGCATCGTCGACGCTCCGTAGAACACGCGGCCGACCGGCGTGAGGTTGTCCTCGAGACGATCGTTTGCAAATGGCTCAACGATCATCAGCGTTCCGTTCGGTTTGAGACTCCCACGGATGTGAGCCAGCACCCGGACGGGATCGCCCATGTCGTGGACGCAGTCGAAGCAACACGCAAAGTCGAAGTTCTTCTCCTTGAACTCCGTCCCGGAAGCGACGACGAACCGCACGCGATCCACGACTCCGGCTGCTGCCGCCGCCTTACGGGCGGCCTCGATCGATGGTTCGTGATAGTCGAAGCCCACGAACTGTGACATTGGATAGGCCTTCGCCATCTGGATCGTCGACGAACCGTGACCGCAGCCCACGTCGGCGACGGCCGCGCCGGTCCGAAGCTTCACTTCGACGCCTTCGAGCGCTGGTATCCAGTCTTTGACCAGATGGGCGGCGTAGCCGTTGCGAAAGATCCGGTCGGTGCATCCGTAGAGGCGCTTATCGTGATCTTCCCAACCGATGCCCTTGCCGGTCTTGAACGCGTCGGTGATCCTCGGCTCGTCGGCAAAGATGGGTTGCCCCATTCCGAACAAGCCGCACATCATGACTTCGCTGTCGTCGTCCGCCAGTAGGGGCACGTGCTCGGGGGGTAGGGTGAAGGCCTGGGTCGCCGGATCGTAGGTGACGTATCCGGCGGCTGCCTGATTGGCTAGCCACTCCCGAATGTAGCGCTCGTGCGTCTTCGTCTTCTGTGCGAGCTGCCCTGACGTGAGCGGTCCGCTGTCGGCCAGGGTTTTGTAGAGCCCGAGTTTGTCGCCGGTGATGACCAACGCGGCGGTCACGACGGCCCCGACGTCGCCGAGAAACCGGCCGATTGCCACGTGGAGTTTCTCGGGATCGATGATGGGTGCTGCAGCGTTCATCCTATTGTCCTCCTTATTAGCGGCATTAGCGGCTTGCGACGTTTGCGGTTGGGGACTGCCATGCCGTGCCGTCGGCGAAGTGAACTGCGGCTACGGTACACGTCAAGGCACTCGTATCGGACCAGTAGGGACTCAGTAGCCGATGGGCGATCGGAACGCCCGGCGAGAACGATCCGCGGTCGTCGATGCGGCGGCCCGAACGGCCGTCAGAAACGAGGAACGTCACCTCGATCGCGGGCGCGGTGCCGTTGTTCGTGAAGTTGACGTCGAGCGTGCTCTGCGTCACGTCGAGCTGGAAGTACGGTTGCCTGAGATTGCTTAGCGTCGCGGCCGAACCAGCGCACGCGGTGATGGCAATCGGTGACTGCGAGTAGGCAGTTTCCGCGCCGGAGGCCGCTGCGCTCAATCCGAGCGCGGCGATCGTGGTGCCGAGCGAAACGTTCCGAGCGAACGTTCCGACCGAGGCGAAGGGGATGGCGTTCAAGATGGTCTCCTTTTCAGTGTGAAGAATGGTGTTGTCGCCACCCCTCGTAACAAGAAGGTGACACGACTACTGTAGGCCGCTCTTTGGTGGGCTGCATCGTGGACTGTACTGAGACGTGACCGTGGGAGTACTGAGGCCGCTCGTTGGCCGCGCCGCCGAACTGGAGGCGCTGTGCAGCCTGTGTCGCGCCGCGACCGAAGGCCGGCCGGCTGTCGCGCTCCTGTGGGGGGAAGCCGGGATCGGCAAGACGCGGCTGTTGTACGAACTGACCGCCGCCGCGCGCGACATGGGGATGCGGGTCGGCGCCGGCGCGGGGTTCGCGTACGCGTGTGCCCCATTTGCGCCCTTGCGAGAGGCGTTCGCAGCGCTCGATCTGCCCGGCGTCTTCGATGCCGAAGATCCACCGGAGCTTTCGCCGGCAGCCGCCGAAGCTGCCAAGTACCGGCGTTTGGTTTTGGCGGTGCAAGCGCTCCGGGAGGGCAGTACGGCCGGACCCCTCCTCGTCACGATCGATGACGTTCAGTGGGCGGACATCGCGACGCTCGAGTTCCTCTCGTATCTCGTCGGAATCGCGTTCCGAGGTGTCCAAACAGCCATGCGGGTCCTCGTCGTCGCGGCCGTACGATCGGACGACATCGACCGCGATCATCTGCGTTCGGAGCTTCTCGGGAAGCTACGCAAGGATGGGATCGCATTAGTCGCCATCGATCCGTTGAGCGACATTGAAATGCGTCGGCTCGTCAGCGGTCTGTGGCCGACGGGCAGCATCGGGTTAGAAGAAATCGACCGCGTCTGTGCGCTGGCCGAGGGAAAACCGTTCTTTGCTGAAGAGCTCGTGAGTAGCGCGGTTTCCGGTCTCCCGCTGAGCATTCGCGGCGCCGTCCTCGCGCGTATGGCTCAGTTGCCTGCCGGACACCGCGACGTCCTTCGAAACGCCTCGGTGATCGGCGTCCGTTTCGATCCTCAGTTGCTCGCCGAACTCGTCGAACTGCCGATCGACGACATTTGGGGCATTTTGGAGGCTGCGCGCGACGCCCAACTCGTCCGCGACGTGCCCGGGCGTTCGGGGGAGTTCGCCTTTCGCCACGCGATCACGCGCGAGATCGTCTACGGCGACCTCCTGCCGCCCCAAGCCCGCACCTTTCACGCCCACGTCGCGTCGCTGCTCGCGCGCCGCACCAACACGGATCCGGCGCAGCTTGCATATCACTGGACGGCGGCCGGCGATCGCGAGCGCGGTGCGAGGGCACATGCGCTCGCGGGCGATGCTGCCACGCGGCGTAACGCCTATCGCGATGCGGCCATCGCGTTTCGGCAAGCCGTCGAGCTGCGATGCACCGGCGACGACGAAATCGGCACCGCCGCATTGTGCTCGCGACTGGCGGGCATTCAGCTTCTCAACGGAGAGATCGACGACGCATTCCGGTGGGGGCAGCGGGCGCTGGACGTCTACGATCGGTCGGGCGACCGCATCGGGGTGGCGAAGCTCCTCATTTGGCTCGGATTTCGCTCCATCGATGCGGGCCGGCCGATCGACAAGGCGATCGAAATGGTCGAACGTGCGATGACGCTTGCGAGCCCGGACGATACGGTTCTGCGGTTCAACGCGCTGACATCGCTAGCGTTCCTGCTCGTTCAGCAAGGCCGAATCAAGAAGGCTAGCGAGCAACTTGCGCTGGCGGATGCGGTTGGGGGCGAGCACTCGGCGGAAGACCGCTCGCTTTTCTACGACATCCGTGGCGAAGTCCGAGCGCTCGACAGGCAACTCGCGGGAGCCGTCGACGACAACCTGCGCTCGATCGAATTCGCGCGGCAAACGAGCGACAGGCAACGGCTGAGCATCGCTTTGTGTAATTATGCGCGGTTTGCGTTCTTCGCCGGTCAGAACGAAAACGCGATCGCGGCGTATCGAGAGGCCGTCGAAATCTCCGCTCGCGATGATTTCGGGAGAGCCGGAGCCTTGGTCAAACGGGCGCTTGCGTTTGCCTATCTTCTCACCGGCCAGTTGCAGGAAGCGCAGCGCTTTCTGGACGAGAGTGCCTTGGTCAGCGGCGGCGTCGTCGCCGATACGGCGTTCGTCAGCCTCGGATTACGCCTCGCTTTCTTGCGCGGCGACGACGACGCAGCGGCCCGATACACGCTGGATGAGACGATCGAACGAGCATTCACCTCAGCCCAGTCGCAGAGCATCGGCCCGCTGGCCGGCAGCGTCGGCGCCTATTGGGATGTGATCCGAAAACAAAACGATGCGCGGGCCTTGCGCTCGCGTGCCCTTCCGCTCATACAAAATGCCGCGCTCGCGCTTTGGCTCATCGATCAACTGGCCACGAGCCACGATCCGCAAGAGGTCGAGCGCGCCCGCGAGCTACTCGAGCGCGCTGCGGCCGACCCGGCTCACGCCGTCGCGCAAGCACACCTTAGCCTGTTCGACGCGCGGGTTGCTTGCGCCAAGAAGAACGCGACGGGGAAAGCGCTCGCATCCGATGCCGCGGATCGCTTCGCAGCCCTCGGGTGGCCGTGGGAACAGGCTCAAGCGCTCGAGCTCGGGAGCGAATGGGCGGCCGCGCTCGATATCTATCGCCGTTTCGGATACCTTCGCGACGAACGAAGGCTTACCGACGCACGCCGACGCATGCAGCATCGCACCCGGTCAAGCGAATTGACTCCGCGCGAAGCCGATGTCGTTCGGCTCGCCGTCGCCGGTCTTAGCAATCGCGAGATCGCAGAAGAACTCTCGATCAGTGAACGAACGGTTGAAACCCACATCGCATCGGTCTTCAACCGCTTCGACCTGACCTCGCGTTCCCAGCTCTCGCGTTTCACGCGCTGAGATCGAGCCGCGTGACGCAACAATGCAGCGGCGACCTAAGCCTTGGTGATGTGCCCTGGCGCGCGATCACCGGCGGCCCCGTCGCCGTCAATGTTGCGCAGCTTGCAAGACGGTCCTCAGCTAACGCTTACCTTGAAGTATAAGGGTTTTCATGCCCTGACATCGGCGCCGGCTCGAAGGTGGGAAGCTCATTCCGGCGCCGGCAGAGGACCGCGAACCGCCCTCCGAGCTGGTCCTCGCGCCTGGGGTCCTCGGGTAGCAGCCGCCATCTCTTGAAAGGGCCCGGCGAATCGCTCGCCGGGCCCTCGTGCGCCCGGCAGGAATCGGATGGTTAGCCGGGGTCCGCGTTGGCAGGTTCCATCATCGCCTCCCAGCGTTCGTAGGCGGCCTCGAGAGCGCCACGGGCCGCTTCGAGTTCTTGCTCGAGCCGCGCAACGAGAGCGCGATCTTCGTAAATCTCGGGATCCGCAAACTCGCGCTCGAGCCGCGCGCGCTCTTGATCGAGCTGCGCGACGTCACGCTCGCACGCGGCAAGCTCGCGCGCGCGACGCTCCCGCGAGAGCCGCTCGTCGCGCTCGACGGCGGCCGCGCTTGGCGCTTTGGCAGCAACGACTGCTTCGGCTCGTTCGGCTAAGGGCTGGCGTTGCAGCGCTTCGAAGCCCTCGTAGCCGTTCTTGAATGTGGTCGAACGCCCATCGCGCAGCCAAATGACGCGCTCCGCCAAGCGCCGCAAGAGGTAACGATCGTGCGAGACGACGATCATCGCGCCGCCGTAGGCGGCGAGCACGTTTTCGAGCGCCTCTCGGCTTGGGATATCGAGATCGTTGGTCGGCTCGTCGAGAAAGAGCAAATCGGCGGATCGCGCCATCAGCCGGGCCAACATTATCCGCCGCCGTTCCCCGCCCGAAAACGCTTCGACGGGCTTGTCGCCTGCGTCGCCCCCAAGCCCGAGCCGGCCCAGAAGCGAACGCGCTTCTTCGGGCACGATGGCGGCGCCGTCGAGTACGGCCGCGACCGCGCTGCATCCCCGGGGTAACTCGTCGGCCGCGTCCTGCGAGAAGTAGGCGGTCGTCATACCGGCCATCAGCTTGACGCTGCCCGCGTCGGGAGCGCGGCGGCCCGCGAGCACCGAGAGCAGCGTCGACTTGCCGGCGCCGTTAGGCCCGACCAGGCCGATCCGATCGCCGCGTGCGACCTCGACGCTGAGGTGCTCGAACAGTGGTTGCGCGTACGCGACGCGCAGGCCGCGCGCGACCAACGCCAGACCGCTCGTCGCGCGACGCGCCGCCTCGAGCTTCACCGCGATCGTTTGCTGCGAGCTCTTCGGCGCTTCGAGGCGTTCGAGTCTTGCGAGTTGCTTCTCCCGGCTGCGCACCTGAGCATAGTTGTGGGAACCATGCGTGCGCAGCTCCGCGACCACGGCTTTGCGCCGCTTTTCCTCGTCGCGAAAACGCTCGTACTCGCGCTCGGCAAGTTCCCGTCGCAACGCCTTCTGCTCGACGTACGCGCCGTAGCCGCGGCCCTGCGGCACCTCGTAGCGCTCGAGCGTACCGCCGTCGAGCTCCCATACTTCGCTAGCGACGCGATCCAAGAAATAGCGATCGTGCGAGACGATGATGGTCGCGCGCGGATCCTCGATCAGAAAGTCCTCGAGCCAACGGACGGTTTCCAGGTCGAGATGATTGGTCGGCTCGTCGAGAACCAAGTAATCCGGTTCTTCGAGCAACATCCGCGCGAGGGCGGCACGCGTGCGTTGGCCGCCGGAAAAGGCGCTCGTGGGGCGCTCGAGATCCGCTTCTGAAAACCCGAAAGCCGCCAGCATTGCACGTAACCGGCGGTCGTGGCCGGCGCCGCCGTGGCGGTCGAACGCGTCCCGTGCGTCGCCGTAAGCGGCCAGAATGCGTTCTTGATCGGCGACGTCGCCCGATTCCGCGGCGGCACTGAGGCTCGCCTCGAGGCCGCGAACGCGCGCCTCGAGTTCCTGCGCGAATGCAAACGCGCGCGCCAGCAAGTCACGCAACGTTTGGGTCGCCTCTTCCGCTGCAGTTTGGCTCACATATCCGACCCGTGCTCCACGCCGCCGCACGACGCTGCCGGCGTCGGGTTCCTCGCAGCCGGCAAGAATCCGGACGAGCGACGATTTCCCCGATCCGTTGGGACCGACGAGGCCGACCTTATCGCCATCGCGCAATACGCCGCCGACGCCCGTGAAAATCGCGCGGGAGCCGTAGTGGCGGTCGAGGGCCGAGAACCGAATCCACTCCACGAACGAGCGGCTTCGACCTCGACCGGTAGTTGCCCGTGCGCAAACGCGCTACGACGTCAGTAGCGGCGTCGCGATCGGGTTGGCGTGCGCCGTCCCCCGGGGCGCGTGACTGGCGGCGGCGAACAAGGCCTTCCTGGCTGCGCGGGCGCGTGCTGGAACGCCGACATGTGAGATTAGAATGAGCAAAGACCTCAAGGTCATCCTGATCATTTTCGGCTCGCTGTTCGTGCTCGTCTTAGCGGCGGCCGGCGTGGGCGTCGTCGCAATTTCTCACTTTGCGCGAGGCGCAATCGTGAACTCGCACGATCCATCGGCGATGGCGCGCACCGCCGCTAAGATCGCTCGCTTCACGCTCCCGCCCGGTTATCGGATCCGCAGCGCAATGGATTTCGGTCTCTCGCAAAGCGCTACGATCGCGCCGATCGGGCGAGGGCGCCTTTTCCGCATTCAGTTGAGCACGACGACGCTGAAAACCGAATCGAGCGGTCCAGCGCTTGACGCAGGGACGGCCGTGACCGGGTTTTTCTCAAAATTGGCGGGGTGCGACCTCAAGCCGCAACCCGAAGAACAATTCGTCGTCCGGGGCGAGACTATCCCGTTCAGGGTCATGGGATGCGATCTTGCTTCGCAGAAGTCCCGAATAGAAATGGGGATCGTCAAGGGCTCGACCTGGAACGTCCAAGTGATCGCCACCGGCTTCGCCGGCGACTTCGACGATGGCGCGCTACGCCGGTTGCTGAGTTCGTTCAAGTAAGGATCGGGGTTAACGCCGGCGTTCGTAGCCATCGGTTAGCGTCCTAAGAAAGTCGACGATATCGCGCTCATCCTGCGACGTCATCGGCGGCTCTTCGCCGCGAACACGGTCGAAGGGCGAGTCGGTCACGTCGACGTTCGAACGGTAGCGCGCCGGCACGTCATCGAATATCTCGAGCGTGCCGTCGGGCCGCCGAGGATAGACCTTGTGGGGTTCGGTCGCCCGAAAATTATAGAAGTCGAGCACTTGTCGCAAAGAGTGATACACCCCGTTGTGGAAGAACACGCGCCGGGTCGCGACATTTCGTAGCGTTGGCGTCTCGAACATCCCGCAGTATTGCCGTCGAGCTCGCATGTCTGTTCGTTCGGGACCGCAGATCCCGACGTCGAAATACCGGCCGTTACGGTTAACTGCAAGGGCCATGTTGCGCGGGACCCCGAGCGCCTCAAATTGGTGGTCCGTGAACAACGGTGGTAGACCATCGGCGCTAGGCCGATCGACGTGGCAGGCCGCGCAATTGCCCCCATGGGGATCGTTAAAGAGGCGGAAGCCACGTAGCTCGGCGGGCGTCAGGCGAGCCTTGCCCTCAAGCCAGGAGTCGAACTTGCTCGAATAAGGGTGGAAGCTTAGGTCCTCGAGTTGGTAGCGGCCAACCGCGAACATCGCTTCAGATACGAGGAAGCGCGGATTCTCAAATATCGGTCGCCCAAACAGCTGCGCAAACGTCGACGCATATGGTGCGAGGCGCAACTTGCCCGCGATTCGCGTGACGCTGCCGCCGTCCATCTCGAGTGGATTAAGAAGTGGAGCGAGCGATTGATCTTGGAGCGTATCGGCCCGTCCGTCCCAAAACAAGCCGCCTTGCGGCACGAGATTGTTTGCGCTTCTGGCGGTACTTTGGGCCGTTTTCTGGTTTCGCACGGCAGCCTTACCGCGTGTGGCAGCCTGCTTGAAGGTAACGTTTTCGTCCTCTGCGTTATCGGGCCCAATACTAAAGTTCGGCTGCCGCTCGAGATACATCAGGGAGGGGACCGCACGTAAACCTTGGCGCGTGAGCTTTGGTCCGCCAAGCACCGCCGGTAGGTCGCCCGGTGGGCCGTATGCGTGTAAGGGACTGTGGCACGATGCGCAGGAGACGCGTCCTGACGACGAAAGCCGCCGATCGAAGAAGATGTCTCGGCCCAGCCGCGCTATCGCCGAAAGGGCCCCCGCGCTCGGGCGCGCGAGCGTGACCGGGTGCGAATTTTCGGCCTCTGGTATCGCGCTTTGCGCGATTAACGCTGCGGCGAATGCGAATCCGAAATATCGCCACACGGCGGGCGCGTCACTCGGGCGGAGATGTCAGGGCGGTCCCCGTTGTTGGATCGAGGTAGAGGACCGGATCGTTAGCTCCCGACGCAAAGGTGAACATACTCATGATCGAACCTGCCTCGGCGTCGAACGAGCCTCCACCAATCCGCTGACCCTGTAGCCAGTTATCTTCGATAAACCGGACGACGGAGGCCGAGGAAATCCGGTCGTGACAGACGCTATTTTCCTTTGCCCACGGTGAGATCACAAGAAAGGGGATGCGCGTGCCGGGGCCACATCGCCCGTTGACCGGCTTGCCGTTTAGCCCGGGCCGGGGTGCGCCGGTACCGCATCGTCCCGGGCCGTTGAGTTGATCGGCTTGAGCATCAAGCGACGGGCTCGAGACTTTGGCGAAGGCGTGGTCGTACCACCCGTCCGAGTCGTCCCATGTAATGATTACGGCGGTGTTTTTCCAATCCGGCCGCTGCTCGAGGAAATTGATGAGCGTGACGACGGCGGTCTGCTCGTCAAGCGGATCCGAATAGCCGGCGTGGCCGTCTTGATACGCCGGAAACTTGATATATGAGACTGCCGGGAAGTTGTCCCTCTTGACCGCGTCATAGAAGTCCTGCACGTCGTACTCGTGATTGGCGGGCTCCCGCGTTTTGCCGTCGCTCTCAAAGCTCGAGCCGATCGCCGCGATCGAGCTTGGCCGGGCATGCGTCGGATTCGCCGTGGCCGCATAATACTGAAACCAATTGTGGTGGGGAATGTAATCGACGACGTCAGCAGCGACCTTGGCAGAGTATGTGCTGCGCTTGCAGCCCGTCGTGCCGTTCGCGTTCTTCGTCCCGAGAGCAAAACCGCCCATGAAACCGCCCCACCCGACGTGCGCCGCGTTGAGCAGGTCGCCGATGTTCTTTCCGGCCAGCATCACCTGATCTTTCGGATTCGAGCAGAGATCATAGCCGGGATCGACATCGTTGATCAGCGTGAGGCCGCCCTGGCCATCGTTAACATAGTACGAGGGCGCGCTAACCGTAGACGGCGACTTTGTCTTAGCGACACTTTGCATGCCGTTGGTTTGACCCGATACCACGTTGATGGCACCCGGCGTTGACGGGCCGTACGTGTTGTCGTAAGCGTTGTCGTCCATAGCAAAGTGCGCAGCGTACTGCCAAAGCGCGGTAACCGTGTTACCGTCGTAGTACCCCATCACCTGACCGGCCGTACCAAATGCTCCGACCCCGCCCGGGCTGCCTTTACCGGTATATTTTGGAAACAGATCGGCCCTGCCACCGTCGTATGCTTGCTGTTCGGCGGTATAGAGGTGGTTTTGGTCAGCAGTGCTTGCCTGCGTGCGATCGAGTCTGAACGGCTCGGCCGCGCTGCTGCCATTGGCGGCATTCGTAAAGTTGGGGTTGCCCGAAAGAAGATTCGCAGTCACTAAGTTGTTGACCGCCGGCGTCGCGTGCAGTGCCCTGAACACCGGCTCTCCCGGCGGGTTCGTGGCTCTGGGGTAGGTCGCGAAGTAGTGATCGAAGGAGACGTTCTCATCGAAGATCACGACCAGGTGCTCGATCGGAGTAGCGGTTGCCGGTTTTTCGGGAACGGCCTGCTGCGCGATGGCTGAATGGTCAGCGGTAAAGATGATGGGGCAAGCAAGAATAAGAGAGAGTGAAACGAGACGCATCCGGTTGATTCCCCGCATCGCCGAGCTCTTATGCTCGCTTCCAGACTGTCGAATATTAACCGATGGTCCCACGGATCACCCATAAGCGGAGTGGTTGATATGGTCGCCGCACGTTCCGAAAACGTGACGACTTATCGGAATAGTACGTCCTGCTGTGAACGCTGTCAATGAACGAGCCTGACCCTAAGAAAGCCTTCTTGGTATTGGCCAAACCAATCACGCTAAGCCGAGATTCCCTTAATGCCCGCCTTAACAATTACGGGGGCAAAGCGGTCCACTCGACGCCTAAAGCCGGCGCCTAGGGCCGGCTCATCTCGACGCCCCTCGGCCTGCCCGCTATGACAGTCTTAGCGGGCTAGACTCGCGCAGCACGCGCCTTGTCGGCACGAACGACTAGTTGAGAGTTCCCGAGTCGCTCGCAGCACGTAGAAAAACTGGCGGTGGGTCCGCGCCACGCTAGTTCGTCGATGTCGGAAAAAAGCAACGCATCGGTTCGGAGCGTTGCTAGTCTCTTGAATAACAGCGCAAGGTCGCGACGCTCGCCTAGGACGTGCAATGGGAAGTCCTCGATCCAGCCGTAGCGTGTCAGTAGCGTCGCTGCGCCTTTCGGTCCGATGCCCGCTAAGCCCGGATAGCCGTCCGCGGCATCGCCGACGAGCGCAAGATAGTCCGGAATCAGCACCGGACTAACCCCAAACTTAGCTCGCACGCCGTCGGCGTTTCGGACGATGTTGCTTTTTCGGTCGACCTGCACGATACGATCCTCGCGCACGCACTGCGCGAGATCCTTATCCGGCGTCCAAATGCAGACTTTCTCTACGCGAGGATCCGTCGAAGCAGCGGCAGCCGCCGAGGCCAGGGCATCGTCCGCCTCGAGTTCGATCATCGGCCAGACGGCCACTCCCATCGCTGCTAGGGCAACCTCGAGCGGCTCGAATTGCGCGAGAAGCGCAGGGTCAACACCGGCGCCCGTCTTGTAGTCGCTCCACAGTTCGTTGCGGAAAGACTCGATGACATGATCGGTGGCTACGCCGACATGGCTAGCGCCATCCTCGATCATCCGTAGGACCGTGCCAAGCACCCCCAAGACGGCTCCGAACGGCTGATCCTTTCCGTTAGGGATCCGGCGCAGGCCGTAGAAGTGGCGGAAAAGCTCGTACGTGCCGTCGATGAGATGAACGATCACCTCGGCTTCGTTTTGAGAAGACTCGCTCAAGGTCTATTTCGCGACGCGTGCGCCGGCGCCTCAAGCTCCGTCATTGGTCCGCCAATTACTCTCGGGACCGGGCGCCACCTTGAGCGCGAATACCTCGGCGCGCTCGGCCTTACAGGCTCTAGTGCCTCAAGACCGACCTCTCAGCGCGACGTCAACGGTTCTGGTCGCGGGGTTGACAGGCCGGCGAGCGAGGTCCGTGATCGAGCTTGGGTGTAATCCCTTCGATGCCTCACGTTCCGCAGCGTCCCTTGGGAAGAACCGGCGAAACGGTGTCGGCCATCGGTCTCGGCGGCTTTCACCTAGCCGAACATGGTGCTGATGAGGACGAAGCCATCCGCCTCATTCGCCGTGCGATTGACGAAGGCATAACATTCCTCGACAATTGCTGGGACTATAACGGCGGTGAGAGCGAACGGCGCATGGGGAAAGCGCTTCGCGACGGCTACCGTGAGCGCGCGTTCCTCATGACGAAGATCGACGGGCGGACCCAAGCAGCGGCCGCGGCTCAGATCGACGAGTCGTTGGAGCGCTTGCAGACCGATGTTATCGACCTGCTGCAGTTCCATGAGATCATTCGCATGCAAGACGCGCATCGAATCTTCGGCCCGGGCGGCGCGATCGAAGCCGTCATGGCCGCGAAGGCTGCGGGCAGAATTCGCTACCTTGGCTTCACGGGACACAAGCATCCCGATATCCACCTGCACATGCTCGCCGTGGCCGAGGCACACGGTTTCACCTTCGACACCGTCCAGCTGCCGTTGAACGTCATGGATGCCCACTATGAGAGTTTCGAGCATAAGGTGCTTCCCGAGCTCGTTCGGCGGGCGATCGGAGTCCTAGCGATGAAGACCTTCGGCGATCACTACATCCTCGATACCGGGCTCGTTAGCCCCATCGACATGCTGCACTACTCCCTCTCCTTGCCCACGAGCGTCGTGATCACCGGGATCGATTCGATGGAGCGTCTCGATCAGGCCCTGGCTGCGGCGCGAACGTTCACGCCCCTTTCAGAGCAGAGAGTCCAGGCACTGCTCGCCACGACTGCGAATGCGGCGACCTCCGGCGGCCACGAGCTGTATAAGACGTCTGACCACTTCGACGGCACCAAACACAGTCCGCAGTGGCTCGGCTAGGCCTCGAACGGTTAGCCACGCGTATCAGAACAGAGGCGGCACGAGAGCCCATGAGTCGCGGCGATACGCCGCATACTCGTCGCCGAAAGTCTTCGCGAGCACCGCCTCTTCAAGACGCAGCTTGCGCCAGTAGGCGGCGGTCACGACGACGAGGGCCAGGGCGGCGTGGAGCTGTCCTGAAACCAGCATCGTTCCGGCGTACATGCCGAGGACTGCCGTGTAGATTGGATGACGCAACCGGCGGTACGGTCCCGAGCGAATGATCGGGGACCTCGCGTTCAAGGAAACCTCCAGGTGACGGCGTGATGAGTGAGAGCGTCGCCGTCGGACGACTGCTCGAAGCAGGCCGAGCTTCGTTTAACTCAGGGTTGCGTGCGCAGGAGAACGAGCAACGCGGACATGTCCGTAAGATAGGCGGCGCCGACAAAGACGTAAGCGTGGCCCACATTGAGGGAGTTGCCGCGCGCGCCTTTGAGGACCATCATCGGCGCCGATGGTTGGAAGCAGATCGGCCACGGTGCCGACGCCGCTTGCCGGAGCCGATCGGGTGCGTTGAACGGCGAAACCTTGAGGCTGAGCGCGATCAGCTCTTTTCGCCGCAATTCCACCCACAGCGTCAAGGCGACCGAGACCAGCATGGCGGACCAAAACCACGTCTGCAAGAGCACGTGCGCGCTGTCGGCTGAGACGGAGAGCACGGCAGGCCACACGAGAATCGGAACCGTGAAAAGCGCTCGGACCCAGTCGAACAATCGTAAGCAAAAGTCGCGCGTCCGTTCGCACCACTCAAGATGCTCCCGCATGTGCGCCGTCCAGTAGTAGTGCACCAGGCATCCAAGTGCGAGACCGATCGAAGTCGCGATTGCCCATTCCGCCGGCCGGCTTGAATAGCCGCCAAGGCTCCGCGGCACAAGCGACGCTCTGACTGCCGACGAAACTGGGAGCTCCGCGCCCGCGACCCGGCGCCTGCCGCTCTGCGAATGCGACCGAATAGTGGTGATTGATGTGAATCAAAGCCGAGAGCCCGAGGATCAACCAAGGCAAAGCGGCGGCATGGTTCGCGACGATCAAGTACGTCGTGAGCGGGAGCTCGACGGCGAAGGGCAGCAGCATCCGAAAGCGATGGTACGCGAGCAGTCTTGCACCGGCGCCATCGTAAAATCCAACCCTCACCGGAACGTTGAAGAACCAATCTCGGCCGCGAACCAGCGGCTGGCGCCATCGTCGGACGCAACCATTGATTCGGCTCGCCAAGAAAAGCGCATAGAGAACAATGAGAAACGTCCCGGATAGCATCAACTGCTCCCCGATTTGATGAGATGGATCTGCTGCTTGACGGCTTCCAAGATTTTGCCGAGCGGCCAATCGGCCAGCACCAACTGAGTGAGGGCCGGACGCAAAGGTGAGAGGAGCTCGGCCCGTGTGCGATTTGTGATCGTACAGGACGCAACGAGCGATCCCGCTCCATGTCGCACCGCGATCAAGCCGTCGTCTTGCAAGGTGCGATAGGCGGTTGCAATCGTATTCATGTTGACGCCCAGAGACGTGGCCAGTTGTCGCACCGGCGGCAACGGGTCGCCCTTTACGAGGCCACCGCTCGCGATCAACTCGCGAATGCCGTCGGCCACCTGCTGATACAACGGCCGTGGGTCGTCTGCATCGATCGTTATGAGCATAGTGTCTAGTGTCTGCATACTACAGACATTACTGCTCCGCGTCAAGCACCCGGTCGTGCGATTTCCGGCCCGCACCGATCGCGCCGGCCATTAGCGGTCAGATCAGTTTACGACCGAGGCGATCGATCCAGGCGTACAACCCCGCAACGGCAGCGACGAACGCAAGCCCCCCGAGCACGTTCGATGCGCCGGCAAACGAATCGCCCACGAGCGCGAGCGGCGTCCCCTTCCCGCTTGCGACGATCAGCCCCGCGAGCAGAACGCCGAACAAGCTTTCACCGACGATCAAGCCGGAGGCAAGCAGCACTCCGAGCCGTTGCGCTGCTTCGGGATTGGCGGCTTTGCGCGCGCGACGGTTGTAGTAGTGGCCGGCGACGGCGCCGACCACGACCGTGAGGATCGTGCCCGGCGGCAAATAGATCCCCAGGCCCACGGCGAGCGGCGGCAGCGCGAGCTTTCGCAGCCGCAAGATTTCGTCGAGCGCGACGATTCCGAGGCCGGCGAGCGCGCCGATTCCGATGAGGTTCCACGGGATGTCGCCCGAAATGACACCCTTTGCCAGCGTCGAGATCAGGGTCGCTTGCGGTGCCGGTAAGGGCTGCGACGCAATCGCCGCGACCCCGTGCCCCGCCGGCGCGCCCGCGAACCCGTAGGCGTGGTTGATCAAGTCCAGGATCGGCGGAATGACGAGCGAGCCGAAAATGACGCCGACGATTAGCGCTACTTGCTGCTTCCACGGAGTTGCTCCGACGAGTTGGCCCGTCTTAAGATCTTGAAGGTTGTCGTTCGAGATCGTCGCGACGCAGAGCACGACCGCGGTGACGAACAGCGCGTAGGCAACCAGCGTCGGCCCGACCGCGGGGCTGGCGCCCTTGAAGACCGCGGCCAACAGCAGCGACGCGCCCAGCACCGTTAGGATTGCCAATCCCGAGACCGGACTGTTCGACGAGCCGATGAGGCCGGCCATGTAGCCGCACGATGCCGCAACGAGAAACCCGGCGATCACGACGTACACGATCGCTTCGAGCGTCAGCGGCACGACCTCCGGCCCGAGCGCTCCGCCCGAAAGGAAGGCGGCGAACAGGATCCCCAGCGGCACCAAACATGCCAGGCTGACGAGCGTCACCGTGCCGATCGGAATGTCGCGCTCGACGCGCGGTACGGCATCGGCCTCGCCTAACGCCAACCGGCGCGACGTTGCTAGCGATGAAAGCACCCCTCCAATCACCGGCCGCGCGAGCCGTCCGAGCGCCCAGAGCGACGACACGCCGATCGCGCCCGCGCCGATGAACCGAACTTGGTGGCGCCAGACCGCGTTGGCAACGTCGGCGGCCGTCCCGGCGGCCGGGTGCAGCGCGGTCAACACGGGCGTCGCAATGCCCCACGCCACGAACAGGCCGAACAGCATCGCAAGGCCGACCCCGAGGCCGATGAGGTGTCCCGCGCCGAGCAGAGCGAGCGAGAGCGAAAGACCCATTCCGGTTGAAGCAGGACCAACCCGAAAAAACGTGTCGATCTCGTCGATGAAAAGCCGCGTCGCGACGACCAAAGCAAAGGCAGCCGACGCGAGCGAACCGGAGGCGACCGTCAGCAACCCGGTCCTGTTCTCGCCGGCCGCTTCCTCGCTGCGCGAGCCGGCGCCGACGATCAGAACTTCTGCCGCGGCGACGCCTTCAGGGTACGGAAGGTCGGAGGTCGTGACCATCGCGCGGCGCAGCGGTACCGAATACATCACGCCGAGCGTGCCGCCGATCGCGCAGACGCCGAATGTTTCCCAAAACGGAAAGTTCGTCCACCACCCGACCATCACGAGCCCCGGTAAGACGAAAATGATCGACGAAAGCGTGCCGGCGGCGGATGCAACCGTCTGCACGATGTTGTTTTCTTGGATCGTTCCCTGTCGCAGCGCGCGCAGAACCGCCATCGAAATGACCGCTGCCGGAATCGATGAGGCGAAAGTCAAGCCGACCTTCAGCCCGAGATACACGTTGGCAGCAGTGAAGACCAGCGTGATCGCTCCGCCGAGCAAAAGCCCGCGGATGGTAAGTTCGCCCAGCCGATCGCGCATCGAAGACCGGTCCCTCCCGGGTCCGCCCTTCGCTGCCCGGTGCCCGAGTGCTTTTCGAGGCGCGAGCACTGTCCGGCCGCATCAGCGCCCGGTAAGACCGTCGCCGGTCAGGCGACGCTCAAATATACTCTAAGATATCGAGCGTCAATCGATCCGGCTCTCCGCCGAAGTATTTCACGAGTGCATCCTGGAAGACATGCTCCGCGCCGGCGGCACGCATGAACAACGTCATTGAAGAACGAAACTTCATGGCGTCGGTCGCACCGAAGGTCTGTTCCGCCGTGCGGCCTTCAAGATTCAAGACGAGCTGCGTGCACGCTCGCAGCCTTGCCCCCAAGACGGGATGTTCGAGGTAGGCCTTCGCTTCGGCCAAGGACTTCAGAGCAAACGCTTGTGCCGTGGCGCTATGGCCGAGGCCCTGGATCTGTGGGAAAACGAACCACATCCAGTGCGTCCGCTTCATTCCCTGCCTCAGCTCTCGAACGACCTCTTCGTAAACCGGGCGCTGCGACGTTTCAAAGCGCCGAAGGTTGTACCGGTCCTCATGGTCCCTCACGGCGTCATGCTTTCACTTCACAGTGCCCTTCGCCGGCAACCTGCGCCCCTTTTGACCAGCCGCCCGGGGTAGGTGGTTTCCCCCATGCACGCGGCGCGCTTTCCGGCTACTGTCGGTCGAGGCCGTCGGTCAAGGTCCCCGCCTGATACAGAACAGGGTTCTACGGATTACGGATTACGGATTACGGATCTCGTACCAGCGTACGGCGGCGGGAGCCAATTCTGCGCCGACGTTGTGGTTCACAACGAGGGCTTCGTGATCGCCGAAATTCCGATACGCGAAACGCGGCATCATATAGCCGGAAAGCGTGTCAAGGTGCTGGCGCGCACCGACCTGCGCCACGCAGATACCGTCGTGGTCGTTGCAGGGGTCCGTGTACGGCGGCTTGAGATCGCGTTGATCGTTCTCGCCGGCGAGTACTACGCGGCGCTCGCTATACATCATCGACGAGTCGGCCGAGCTATATGACGAGTTTGGCGTTCGATCTCCGACGCGATACCCGTTTACGGCCGATCCGCTCGAGCCGAGCCTCGAACCGATGCTCGGTTTCGACGGTATCGACGAAATCGAGCGCGTCCTAAGGACCCAATCACACTATGTGCTCGTCGGCCGGCGGAGCAGGCGTGAGGTTGCAGCGAGCTTGCATGTGATGTCAGACCTGATCGCACGTCAATACCGCGTCATCCTGCGCGTCGGGCGAACGACTCTCTACGCACTGAGGATGCGACGCGGGTACGCGAGCAGTAAACGACCGAACGGGGGGTTTATGCACCGGTCTTCGTAAATCGGGGCGCGTACGAAACCTGTGCGCGCCTACCCTTCGGCGCGGTCGTCGACGTAGGCGACGTGGTAGAGCATCGGGTCGAAGCGTTCGGCGATCTCCGCCGCACGTTTCACGTGCGGCGCCACCTCCGGTTGCAAGAGCTCGTCCGCCCGTTCGGGCGACGCGAATAAGGTGTTGATTAAAGCGATCGAAGAGTCATTCGCGCGAATCGTACTCGTGAAGGACCCTGGTTTACTCGATGCGAGTTCGACGCACGCGCTGAGGCCGATGCGACGGCGCGGAGGTCGTCGAGGAAGCGCCATGTTCGCGTGCCGCTCTTGGGCATCGGTCGAGCGCAGAATCGAGGAAGGATGCACGGTTGCGATCACCCGCGGAGCGAATGCCGAAGGGAAAACACGTCCGCGCTGCTGCGATAGCTTGAACTTCGCGCCCAACAGCTCGCGCGCGGCGGTCGCGCCCAGCGCGACGACCAACTGCGGACGCACGGCGTGAATCTCGGCTTCCAACCAAGGACTGCACGCCTGGACCTCGATGCGCTTCGGCTTGGCATGGATGCGCCGCTTCCCGCGCCATATGTACTTGAAATGCTTCACGACGTTGGTGACATACACGTCGGGCGCGCTGATGCCGACGCTATCCGATGCTCGTGACAAGAGCTTGCCGGAGGGCCCAACGAATGGATGGCCCGCTATATCCTCGGCGTCTCCGGGCTGTTCGCCAACGAGCATAATCTTTGCGCCGGCCTTTCCCTCGCCGAACACAGTCTGCGTCGCGCCTCGGTAAAGATCGCAGCCCCGACAGCGTGCCGCGGCCTCGCGCAAACGCTGCAGCGAACGCGTCGCCGGCATGTAGTCAGCTGCCGAGCGCCCAGCCGTTCGTTTTTCATCTCCGGTAAAGCCGGCCGGCTCGGCGAGCCACACGCTTTCGTTCATCTCGACCGGTGTACCCAGAGCCTGCAGGTTTTCCATTGAGGCGCAGCCGGCGGTGGCACTTGACTGGCCGCTCACCAAACGACTCTAGACCACGCAAGCCGCGCTTGACTGTGTAGCTAGGCGGCCTCACTACGAAACTTGTCCGTCAATTTGGCGTAAGATTAACATATTAGTTGACAGACGCCTCCACCTTGGCTTACAACTAATATATTAGTTGATAGGCTCTCCGTCTGGTAGAGTCGCTCCATTGCGTCAGGACGGAAATCATGTTCACGTTGGCCGTTCCGGCCGCGCAGGTCGCCCCGCCCCTCGATCCCGCCGCCAACCTCAGCGCTTGGCAGCAATTCCCCGGCATCTCGCTCGCTTGGGACGTAGCGCACGGGCAGGCTGGAGCCGAGGCCACCTCCGCGCACGTCGCAACCGACGGCAAGTTCCTCTACGTTCGCTTTGACGCCGTGCAGCACGAGCCGGTCATCGCGACGCAACAAAGCAACGACACGGTTACCGGCGGAAGCAACACCAACGGGGGCATCGCATACAGCGACGACGCCGTGTGGGTCGATCTGTGGCCGACCGGCGCCGGCGGCTTCCAATATCAGTTCGAGGCGAACCCGAACGGCACGCACAACGAAGCCTCGACAGAGAACGCCGCATTCGCGCCGCAATGGGAGTCGCACGGCCGTTCGAACGGCGCCGGCTACACGGTGACGATGGCGATTCCGCTCACCGTCGTGCACGGGGCCCACACAGGCGCCTGGCGCATGCAGTTCGTGCGCTACGTGCGCTCGACGGGGGCCTTGAACGTTTGGTCGTACGACTCGGCGCAAACGAACCCGGACGACGCATCGCGGGCCGGCACGGTGACGATTCCGCTGGTGGCGCGCCCGCCGTTGCCGAGTCCGCGCGTCGGCGTTTACGGGCTTGGCGATATCGCGAGCCCCTCCGCAGGCGGCTCGACTTCGCGGGTTGGCGCCGACTTTTCGGTGCCGGTGACGCAGACCGCGTCCTTTTTCGGCACCCTGCATCCCGACTATTCGAACGTCGAACTCGACCAGCAGTCGATCGCACCGACCGTCTTTCCCCGCACGTTCAGCGAAGTGCGCCCGTTCTTCACGCAAGCCTCGAACTTCTATGGCTTCAACTGCGACGTTTGCAACGGCTTCCGCACGCTTCTCTACACTCCGGCGATTCCGACGCCGAGTCAGGGCTATGCCTTCGAGGGAAAGCAAGGCAATTTCGGTCTCACCGGATTTGACGCGATTGGAGACGACCGCAACGATTCGGCGGCCGCTTTCAACTTTACGAGCGACGATACGCACTGGAACGTGACGTTCAACCACGTAATGGCCGATTTGCCCGGCCTGGTCGACGACTCAAACGGAGGCAGCGCGAGCTGGTTCAACGGGAAGTATCTAAGCGCGTACATCGACTACTCGCGAGAGAACGGTACCGATGTGCTCGATCAGAGTCAAAACGAATGGATTGACGGCGGCGGCGGCTGGAGCAACCAGCATTTCGCGCTTTATGGATCGATGCGAAAAGTCGGGAGCGACTTCGATCCCGTCGACGGCTTCGATTCTCATCCGGGTATCGCGGGATATGCACTTTATTCGGCGCGCGACTGGTCGTTCAATCCGAACAGTTTTCTCTCATCGGCAGGCGTTAGCGTCTTTCTCGATCGTTACCAAGGCGTCGCCTACGGGCAAGCGCAAAGCGACAACCAAGTCTTGGTCGATCTCTTGACCAAGAACACGATCGATCTACAGCTCTACTCGGGCTCGGACTACTGGCGCTTCGGTACCGCCCTCACGCCGATTTCGCAGAACGGCGGCTTCAGCATCACCTATCACAGCGGCATGCAGAACAACGTGAACAACTTTCCGACGCACGGCGCGTCCTCCACCCCGACGTCGATCTCGTACTCGACGGGACGGTACGGAGACGGCCGGCTCGACACCTGGTTCCGCTCGTCGACGATGCGCGTCGGCGAGAAAGGTTCGCTCACCCTCACGGTCGACAATACGGCGCAGTGGTTCGACGGCCTTGCTCCCGACAACGTCCAGTGGTTCGACAGCCTCGCGTACTCGTACCAGATCGACCGCAACTCATCGTTTGCGATCGGCCTACGCCGCGTGATCGGGACGCCGCCACAGCCCAACGGCGGCGGCGACTGCCTGGGTACCTGCTCCAACGTCTCCGTCGCGTACCATCTACGTCTCAAACGCGAGGAGCTCTACCTTGCGTACGGCGATCCGAACACGCTCATCACCGTGCCGCAAGCGATCTTCAAGATCATCTTCTACCTCGGAAGCCAGAAAGGGACGTAGACGCTCGCAGGCATTGGCCGTCGCGCAGCGTTACCTCAGGCGGAATCGGTGACGAACGTCGCCAGCGCGTTCACCGAGGGGCAGAAATAGTACGCGCCGGTTAGTGCAGTGGCGAATCGCGTCAGCGCGTCGCGCGGGCCGCCGTCGGCGCCTGCCATCTGTACCAGCATCCCGTGGAGCCGCCGTTGCTCGGCCGCAAAGCCGACGAACAGCGTTCCATGGTTGGAGACGCAGCCGTACGGAACGTTTCGACGGAAAATCGGCTGTTCGACCCCGCCTATATCCAAGGTCGTTCGCGAGACGTGCGAATCGGCCGGCATCGCTTTCTCGGACAATTCAACGCTGTCCGCCTTGGTGCGCCCGATGACGAGCTCTTGATGTGCGACGTCGAGCGCGCTCCATGCCGGCCAATCGTGGCGCCACTGCTGGAAGAGCAAAATGCTGCCACCTTCGCCGACCGAACCGCTTTCGATCAAGCTGACCGAGGGGGCCTCGTAGAGCGTCGGGTTCTCGGTTCCGTCGTCGAAGCCCGTCAGATCGCGACTGTGCCGGTACGACCAGCCGGTAAACTCGCGGACCAGCTTGGCGACCCCGGAGAGAGCTTGCACGGTCTCACCGCCGAGATCGAATATCCAATCGTAGTGGGCCGACGCATACCACACGAAGGCGTCGGCCTGCGTCGCCGGCATCGTGAATCCGTCGGGCCCCGATAGTGGGTCGTTGAACCCGTGCACGTCGTCCGGGATCGCCGCGCACGTGCGCCACAGCTCCGGGCGAAATCCGACGACGGAGTTCGCGCCGCCGACGGTCGTATGCGGCATGCGAACCTTCGCGATCGCACGAACTAAGTCCAGGCCCTTAACGCCACCGCAAAGCGAAAACTCGAAAAACCCGTGGGCTTCATCGCCCAGCGAAAAGATGCCCATTTGCCCGGTAATCATACGGCACCGTCTGTCCCTAAGGCCGCTGTCGAATACGCTCCTTCCGGCGGAATTCCTTCACGCTTTGGGACGGTCCATTGCACCGCGTGCGCGGGGCGGATCGGGACAATGTGTCGCGATCGCCGAAAACGAAATCACTGACATGAGCAAGGGGACTGCGAAGGATTTCGATGCGTACTCGGATCGCTTTCGCAATGACGTGCAACAGCGTTTACGGAAGATGCGGCAGGCGATTCGAAAAGCAGCGCCGGGAGCGACCGAAACGATCAGCTACCGTATGCCGGCATTTCGGCTCGACGGCATCCTGGTCTGGTATGCGGCGCACGCAAGTCACATCGGTTTCTACCCCGGCGCTTCCGCCATCGCAACGTTTGCAAAGGAGCTGTCGGTATACGAATCAGCCAAAGGCTCCGTGCGGTTCCCCTTCGACGAGCCGCTGCCGCTCTCGTTGGTCGCGCGAATCGTGAGGTACCGCGTTCGCGAGCAGCTATCGAAGCGTAGAGCAAACTAAACGCGACGTTTGCGCTTCGCGTGCCTATCGACGGAAAGGGGCTGCGATGCTGCGCCTTTGAGCCGACTCTTAGGCTAAGGGGTAGCGGCCGGATCTCCTGAGGCATCGTCAAGGGTGGCGATCTGATCGCCGCCGTGGATGAACTCTCGCGCCGGATGGCCGCCCTCGCGGATCGGGTCGGAGACGATCTCGTAGTGCTGATGCCCGTGCCCGTGATCGCCGGCGGCGTGGAGGACGCCCGCGAGCACGCGTCCGTCGGCCAGGGTGGCCCGGACGGGCTTCCCAACGTAAGGCTGAATCTCTTGATCCGTCATGCTCGCGAAATCGCCGAAAGGTCGCCGGAGGTTGCGCCCCGCGCAGGATTCTCGCTATGGCCCGCGAGTGACACGCGTTACTTGTTCGCGTTACTCTTTAAGAATGTGAGGCGCGTCTCCTAAGCCTCGAAATGCCTGAAGCGGCCAAAGGAGATGGCCGATTCAGGGGCTTGAGAGCCATCGTCCATCGAGCTTTCTTGCCATCGACGATCGGTCTCAGTTCGTCCCGAAAGCGGGAGTGGCATCTTGAGCCTTTGGCCTTCGCAACGGCGCATACCGTTGCTCACCCTAATTGCGCTGACGTTAACCGGTACCGGTTGCTCGGGCGGTGCTGGGGCCGGCGTACCCCCTTTGCCCGTATCCGCATCGAATTCGCAGCCGCTCTCCGCATCGGGGACGCCGACCCCGACGGCAAGCACTTCGCCGCAACCAGCGTCCTCAGCCCCATTTCGATCCCATGTCATGGCCGACAACAACGGCGGCTCGGGCGCGCTCGACGGCTTCGGTTCCAATTTCGCGACCCTCCACAAGTACGTCGACATCTTCGAGCGCGGCGGCAACGCCCGCGCCGCTTTTGAGGCAGTCGGCGGCCAGGGGCTGGGCTACATCGACGTCAATTTCTGTAAGGGCGATTCGCGCATGTTCTCCGGCGGACCCACGCCTTACGCCGGCCCCGATTGCTCGGATCTGCCGGCCTCGGCGTTCTTCCAAGATTCAAAGGGCGAACCGCTCTACGTCGACCCGTACGGGGCCGTCTCGGCGCTCGGAGATCCGCACAGCAGTGCGCTCGTCAGTGCCGCCATCAATGCCATCACGGGTCAAGACCCGATCGGATACGTTTGGGTCGACGATTCGGGGCCGCCGAATACGCTCTCAACACCGATCTGCCCCGCGGCCTATCCGGATCCGCCGAGCTTTCCCTGTTCGAACCCCGTCAAACCGAACTCGATCGTGCCTAAGGCAACGTGGTACGCCGACGAAGTAAAACTGCTCGACGCGCTGCCCGTGCCGGCTTTCGTCGACGATTCGACCCTGGCGGCTTCCGCGCCGAACGCGGCGGGAGCGATCTGCGATAATTGCCTCTATAGCTCGACCAACAACTATGAAGTGACTGGCAGCGTACTCACCTCGGTCCTCGCTGGGGCGTTCGCCGACATGGATGCGAACAAACTCTGGGTGCTCTTAGACGAGAACAGCAACGACATTCCGACCCGAATGCGGGCGCTTGCAATTGGACTGCTGCCATACCGTTACGAGCAGGAATACTTCTTCGCCGCAGGCTGCAGCAACTCAAGCGGTATCAATGAGTGTCCCGAGATCACCTTCGTCGCCGATCCCGACCCTGCAGATCGTAACCGATACCCGCAGTCGATTTCCGGCATCACCGATCCGAGTGGTGCGCTCATACGAAATTTTCGCGAGTGTTACATCGCCGGCGTCGCGCAAGGTGCTTGCACTGCTATCGACAATCCGAATTTGACGACATCGATAACGGTGCCGAGCGCCCTCGTCGGCGCACCGACGCTGACGGCTCACGGCAATCCGCAAGTTTGCGGCGAGCCGAGCTGCGTTGGTACCGCGGGTTGGGTCGCCTTCGACGGCCCCGCGATGCCAAGCTCGTTGCCCGGAGCGACAGCCTACGTCGTAGGGCCGCCGCCGGCCGACGTCCGCCGGAGCACGAGAGCGAACCACCTGGGCCATTTCTAAGCAAACGTTGGTGGCCGCAAGAAGCCGCAAAAATCGGCTCGACGCGAATCGGCTCGAACCGTGTTATAATGGAGGCGGTCCACGCGGGCTAGAAAGAATTGTGGCCATATGGCTGCACCAACAGAAAACGCTTCTGCTTTACCTTGCGCGAGGCAGCCGTACGCGGTGATCGGCGTTACGCCGTTCGAGAAAGTCTACTCCGGTGCGCTGATCAAAGGCCGCCGGGAGGTCGTGGTAACAGGCGATCAAGGCGTGTCTCCACTGCGATGCCTTGACTTTTTCGCGCCTGGATTCGCCTGGGGCTTTCACGGCGCAGCTCCGGATGAACTCGCGATCGCGATCCTGCACGACTATTTCGGCGTACGCCGTCCGGTCGTCGACGAACGCATCCTTGGACTCTACCGAGCGTTTGCTGAAGACATCGTCTCGAAGCTCGCCACCGATCGTCGCTGGTCTCTCCCGGCAGGCCTAGTCGCGAAGTGGGTTGACCAGCGCGTAAATCCGGCGCTCGTTACCGCGTCTTAGCTCCTCGGGCGTAGTCAGCCGTCCGGCGTGACTTGTGCGCCGGTTGCGGCGCTGCCCGCGGGATTGAGGCAGCCGCGACGAGCGGCGGTAGTGGCGGGTTTGCAGCACGCCGCAAGCGATGGCCCAGGCTACGCTCGATCTGGGCCAGTAAACGCTCCTCGGCAGGGGTCACGAACGTGATCGCGTCGCCTGTTGCGAACATTCGTGCAGTGCGGCCGACGCGGTGGATATAGTCCTCGGGAACGGCTGGGACGTCGTAATTGATCACGTGGCCGAGGTCGGCGATATCGATACCGCGCGAGGCGAGGTCGGTTGCAACAAGCACGCGGTACCTGCCGGATTTGAAGTCGTGCAAAGCACGGGTCCGCTGCGCCTGCGAACGGTTGCCGTGAATCCGTTCGGCCGAAATGTTGTGCTTCACGAGCGTAGCGGCGAGCCGGTTCGCCCGCGCCTTCGTGCGCGTGAACGCGAGGGCGCTATAGATCGCATTGTCTTTGAGAAGGGAGACGAAAAGATCGGCCTTGCGCTGTTCGTCGACGGCATACACGGTCTGCTCGATCCCGCTCGCGGTCGCCTTGGGCGGCGCCAGATCGACGCGGACCGGGTCGTGCAGCATCTCGCCTGCTAGTTTCACGATCGCGGGCGGCAACGTTGCCGAGAAGAAAAGCGTCTGACGCTTGGCCGGAAGCTTGGCCAAAATGCGGCGAACGTCGGGGAGGAACCCCATGTCGAGCATTCGATCCGCTTCGTCGACAACGAGTACATCGACCTCGCGAAGCGATGCGGTGCGCTGCTCGAAGTGATCGAGCAGCCGGCCCGGCGTCGCCACGATCACGTCGGTACCGCGCCGAAGCGCCGCAGCTTGCGCGCCGAAGCCGACGCCGCCATAGACGGATGCCACGCGGATACCGGTTTGTCCAGCCAGCGCCGTGAGGTGCGAGGTAATTTGTGCTGCAAGCTCTCGGGTCGGCGCGAGAACGAGCGCGCGGGTCGTGCCGCGCGAAGCTGCGGCTAAGCGTTCGAGAAGCGGGAGACCGTAGGCGGCCGTCTTGCCGCTGCCCGTTGCGGCGCTCGCGAGCACGTCGCGGCCCAGGAGCGCGGGCGGGATTGCCGCTTCTTGAACCGGAGTCGGCTGCGTGAAGTTGAGGTCGCGGAGGGCACGCACGAGCGCCGGTCGCAGACCGAAGGTGTCAAAAGTCGGAATGATCGCTGTCTTTCAAGAGTGCGCGGCCCGATCGTTGCACTCGAAAGATCGCGCGGAGTTACTCTTAGTATCGCACGTTGTCGAACTTCCGTCAAATCGGGCTCAGACCCGAACTATCACACCGGCTTGCAGCTACGGCGCCGTCACCATCCATTCATTTCCGAAGCGATCGACGAGCATGCCGAACTGGCCGCCCCAAAACGCGTCGGCAAGGGGCATCTTTACGTCACCGCCTGAAGAAAGCGCCGTGAAGATGCGCTCGCCTTCCGCGCGGTCGGGCGCCTCGAGCGCCAGCGTGATGTTGCCGGCATCGGGGTCGATGGGCTTCGATTCGCGGCCGTCGCCGGCCATAAACGTAAGGCCGGGGGCGGTGAACCGCGCGTGCATGACTTTGTCTTGAAAGTCGGCAGGCGCGTGCTCGGCCATCGGGCCGTCGCCAACCCGTTGCAGGTCGAACGTTCCACGGAATATTTCTGCATAGAACTTGAGCGCTTCTTCGCACCGCCCATAGAAGAAGATGTAGGGTGCGAGCTGCGTGACCCGCGTGTCGGTTTGGGCTTGCGCGGTGGTCGTCATGGGTTCTCCTTCTCAAGTCGATGAGCGCTCCGGATTTCGAAGCCGGCCACTCAGATTTGGCAACTGATGTCGTTGTCCCTCGAAGTCACGATTGATGCTACGCGCTCGTACCGCAGCTGCAGTGCTAAGCAAGCTAGAAAACAGACTATGCCTTCTTCTTCGCGCCGGCTTTCGATTTCAGAGTGCGGGCGTATTGGTAGCTGACCTTCAGATACGGGCGAAGCGCGGCGGTGCCTTGCAGCAAGTCGTCAGGAACGGCAACGTACTCTTTGTTCGGCGGCCACGCGGGATCGGCCCGAAAAATCGTTGCTTTGTAATTGTCGAGGGACGCCGAGCGCTCTGGTTCGGGCAATCGGATTCCGACGACGCCGTATTTCGAGATCATGGAATACATATTCCATTGACCGCCGTGTAGGCCGCGCCGAAGTTTGACTTCGACTCGATTCCAGGCGTGCTCGCGATCAACTTCTCGTAAAGGCGCAGCTTGTCGGGTGGTACGCTCGGCTCCTTGTCCGCCATCGCGCTCGCTCTCTCGGCCGGCCGCTAGAGGTAGGCCAGTTGATCGAGTCCGTGCGACCAGCCCGTTTTGAGGATCGCGCGCGCCGCGTCGCCCGCCGGAAACGTGTGCGCTAGAAGCAATCGGCTGCCGGACCCGTGCGGGTCGATCGTCACCTCGACGATCTCGTCATCGGACCAACGGTACTTCAGCCGGTGCGGCGCGTCCACCACGAGGAACTCGCCCCGTACTTCGAATGGGCGCCCGTCGAAATCGAGGCTCACGTGGATTTGTCCGCCCACGCGCGCGTCCCAAACGTGCACGTTCCACAGCATCTCGGGCGCGCAGCCGAACCACCGGCCGAGCAGATCGACGCGCGTCCAGGCGTCGAACACTCGCTGCGGCGAGGCCGCGTAGTCGTGCTCCATCAAGAGCGTCTCAGTCGTTGCGGGCACGAAGCACCTCGTCTAAGCGGTCCAGACTCGCGGCCCAGCCGCTGCGTAATTCAGATATCCAGCGTGTAAGGCCGTCTAACCGTCGCGGAACGAGGGTCAGCTCGTGTACCCGGCCGTGGAGCGTTCGCGACACGAGGCCGGCGTTTTCGAGCAGGCCGACATGCCGGTTCAGGGCCTGTTTGGAGAACTTGAAATGGCGGCCGATTTCGGGAGTCGTCATCGGCCCGCGGGCCAGCCGTTTGACGATCTCGCGGCGCGGCTCGTTCGCTAGCGCATCGAACACCGCGTTGAGCGCCGGACCCTCGCCGCTCATCGAGACGGCCTGCGCGCCGCAAGCGATTCGCAGTTCATGCCGACGATCGTAGCCGCGACACGCCGGAAAGTCAACAATTTGGTTGACGTTCTCTTGCCTGAGGCCTGGTCCTCGGCCTTTGAGCGCCAGCAACCGGGAGGTCTTGCCGCGGCCGCATAACCTAGGCGAACCGGAGGCGGCTGGCCCTGACCGCTCCCGAGCGCACCTTCCCCCTAGACCGACTCGGAGGCGGACATGATCGGCGCGCAGCGCGTCAGTTCGAGCCTGCCGGCGGCGCTCGGCGTCGTCGTGACCGCGCTCACCCTTGGGACTATCGGGCCAATAGCAGCCGAGCCGGCATCGGATGTCACTGCGGCACACGAGATCATCGCGAAAATGATCGACCGCGAACCGGCCCTGCAGTCGTATCGCTCGCGGGTTCACGTCGACGTGCACATGTTGAGTTTCCCTTTTCTATCGCCGACGCTCGACGGCACGTCGTACTATCGCCATCCCGGAAGCTACGAAGTCGTCTTCGATCGCGTTCCATTTTACGCCAAGGCCTTCTCGCGCTTGTTTGACGACGTCGGCGATGCAGCGGCGTGGGAGAAGGACCACGACGTCTCCCTCGACGGCACGCAAGTCGTCGACGGCCGCTCGCTCGTCGTTCTTCGCCTCACCAAGAAGATTCACAGCACGATTCTCGATCATGCGCTGGCCTTCATCGACCCGGCGACGTATCAGCTGGAGCAGATGGAGTGGGACTACACGAGCGGCGGCAAGATCGTCATGATCCAAACGTATCGCTCCGAAAACGGCTACTCCGTCCTCGCGAGCCAGCACGCGACGATCGCAATACCGCACGTGCGCGCCGTGGCTGACGCGCACTACGGGCCGTACGAAACAGAGGACGCGGCGCATTAATTTGCGACCGCCTACCCCTCGCCTATAAGGGCGCAAGGAGCTCCGCCAAGAGCGCGGTGGCCGGCTTGGCGCGCAGTTCACCCCACGTTGCGTCCGCAACCGCGCGTCCTTCCTCGATGACGATCGCGCGCGGACACAGCCGCTCGAGGATGTCGGCCTCATGGTCGACCACGAGCATGGTGAAGCCGAATTCTTTCCGCCACAGCCCAATCGCAGCGAGCAGCTCGCGCACGAGGTGCCGGTCGAGCCCCGCGAACGGTTCGTCGAGCAAGACGAGGCGCGGCTTCCGTGCCAGCATCCGCGCAAATGCGACGCGCTGCGCCTGGCCGCCCGAAATTGCGTCTGACCGCTCGTTCCAGATCGCTTCGAGCTGCAAGCGCTCGCGCAGCCGCTCGATCCAAACCCCGTGCCCATCGTGCGCGCCTTTGGTCAAGCCGAAGCGGACGTTCTCCGCCACGCTCAGATGTGGAAACAAGTTCGCGTCCTGCGTAAGATAGCCGATCGGGCGCCGGTAGAGCGGCAGGGGAGGCGGGTGGAGCGTGAGCCGATCGAGTGCGACCCTGCCGCCGTCGGGATCTTCGGCTCCCGCGATACAGGCGAGGATCGTGCTCTTACCCGCTCCGGAGGCACCGAACAGGCCGCACGATTCTCCCGAGGGAATCCGCACCGTAACGTCGACGGTGAAACGCCGGCGTGCCTTGATGACGTGCGCTTCAAGCACGGCGCAAACGACGTTGGGCGAGGATGTGGGCTAGCCATGGAAGCGGGAGGGCCGTTACGAGAAACACGACGAGCAGCGGCATCACGGCCGGCAATCCGAAGTTCTCGAGACTCGTCCACATGGCCACCGGTATTCCTGCCGGATAGTATGCGGTGATAACGACCGCCCCGAACTCCGTTAGCGCGCGCACCCACGCGAGGCTCAACGCAACCGCGAATCCTAGTCGGGCCATCGGGAACGTGACGCGCCCAAACACGCTCCATCGGTCGTGCCCGAGCAGACCCGCTTGAATTTCCAGTGCCCGCGGAACCCCATCGAGCGCCGCCACCGCACCGAGCGTGTAGTATCCGATGCTGACGTAGACTTGCGTGACGACGAATGCGAGCGGCGTGTTCGTCATCTTGAGGCCAAAGCGTTCGAGAAACGCGCCGAGCGCATGCGGTCCGAATGCGAGAGAAAGCAAAATTCCCAGCGCAAGCGGAGGCAACAGCACCGAGATCAACAGCACGGCCTGCCACCAGAGCCGTTCGCGCGTCGCCGCGCGCGCGATGTAAAGCGCCATCGGCGTCCCCGTCGCAACGACCACGACCATCGCGATCGCGGTGAGGACCAGCGAGACGCGAATCGCGTCCGCGATCGTGGCACCATCGCCCCAACGCCACGGACCGACGGGAACGAACAGCCCGGCCAGCGGGTAGAGCAGCGCGACGGCAAAGACCGCCGCAGCGGTGCGTTTTACCAGCACGCGTTCGTCCGCGGGGGCGCAGGCGTCGCTATTTTGCGATCATGACCTCGGTCGCTTTGATCAAAACCGTGACCTTGTCGCCCACTTTGAGTTCGAGCGACTCCGCCGAGCCACGCGTGATCGCTGCGACGATCGCTCCCGCATCGACATCGACGGTCACTTCCGCCATGACCGCCCCCATGGTCGTTGCTCGAACGGTCCCGGGGAGTTGATTGCGTGCGCTGATTTTCATAGTTCGGGTGCATCCTCCACATCGATGGCAGTGACCTGGCGAACCCAACGTGCCTGGCGCTTCTCTCCCGGCACGATGAGCTGGTACGGTCCTTCTGCAGCCGGCAGCGGAGTACCATCGCGCCGATCGGCGATCAATATGACGCGGTCGGTAAAAGACGGGTCCAGTTCGGGCAACGAAAAGACGACACGATAGCCGTCCGTAGCTTCGACGACCACATAGCGCGCCATAAGCTTTCCGCGCACGGCCTCGCCGGCGGGAACGCCCTGCTGGGTCAGCAGGTCGCGCAGTGCGACGCCGCCATACTGCGCCGTACGCCCGTGTTCGTCGGTTGCCGAGACGGTGCTGCGCGGCAGGCCCTGTAAGATCGCTGCCGTGATCGCCACGTGAGCGATCGCGGCGGCGAGAACGCTAAGCATGCAGCATCGACGCGCCGGCCGGCGGATCGTAGAAATACTGGCGGAAGATCGCCTGCGCACTCCCGCTCAACCAGGCGACGAAGGCCGCCGCCTTCTCTTTGTGGGCCGAGCTCTCGAGCACCGCGGCATAGTACACGAGCGACTCCGGATGGTACGTCTTTCCATTGAGCTCGAGCGACGTCGTAGCGTACTCGTCGTGCAGCGCCGCGTTGCCGAGATTGATCTCCTGAGGCAAGGTGACGTAGGGCAGATTGAACGGCCCGGGCTGAATCTTATATGCCGAGGCTGCGTCGAGCTCGCCGCTCTGCAAGCGAGCTTCGACCGTTGGTTCACTAAAGATTTGGGCCGGATTGACCGTCCCGCCCAGGATTTTTTGCGCGAGACCGGGCTGCTTGTAGTACGCCTCCGCAAGCTGCAGCGTGAAGATGATATTGCGGCCTTGGGGGTCGACGGCCGGGTCGGTTCTGCCGAAGCGCACGTCAGGTTGCTCGAGAACCTGCCACCAGGGCATCGCGCCGTGCTTCCCCGAACCGGCGTCGGCGAACTGCTGTGCGTATTTGCTCTTCGGGCTGTATGCAATCACCATTTCGGTGCGCGCTATCGGCGTTGCGGTGGTCGCCTTACCGCCCTTTAGCACGGTCAGCATCGGACCCGGCGTCACCGGAATGAAGACGTCGGGTGCAATGCTTGCGCCGACGATGAGCTGCGCGAGCGCATCGGAACCCTGCGCGCGGCCGTGCATCTCGATTTGCAGCGTTTGCGCGGCGCCCGCTTTGATCGGACCTTCCATCATCGAGCCCATGGAGCCGGCATAGGCAACCTCGAGCGGCGTCAGATCTTGCGAGAGGGCCGGGCGGCCGGCGAGCGCGAGCGATGCGCACCCTCCGGCGATGAGAAAGCGTCGGTTCAAGCGCTTTGTTCCCCCGTTCGAGAAACGTCGTAGGATTCGAAGGCTTCGAGATCGCGACGATACGATATCGAACGCAAGGCATCCAGCAGCACCGCCACTTCGTGCGTTCGCGTAGCAGCACGTGGAACGAGCAGCGTGCATCGCTCCTCTCGCAGCGATAGAAACTGCAAGCCAAACACGCGCGCGACGCTCGCCAGCCCGATGGCAGCATCGGCAAAGCCCTGTGCGATGGCGCGCCCGGCATCCAACTGACCCGCCAGCTCGCGGTCGTAGCCGGCTATTTTGCGTGGGTCTACTTTCGCGTGCCTCAATTGCTCGTCAAGCAAGCGGCGCGCGCCGGCCCCCGTCGGGCGATTCGCCAAACGTGCTTTCGTACGGCTCAAATCCGCGGCGCCGCGCAATCCCAGCGGGTTCCCGTCGCGAACGAGCCACCCGGCTCGGGTCGTGGCAAGCTCGAAGCGAACGAAGTCGCGCAGTTGCCGCGCCCCAGAAAGTGTCGTCACGTCGTGCAGGATGGCGGCATGTACCTCGCTGCGCGCGAGGGCTGCGAGCGCCGCTCGATTGGTCATCGTCAGCCATATGACGCGGCTATCGCGCGACCTCGCGCTGGCATGGCGCGCCAACAGGCCGACCGCAAGATCGCAGCCGGCAACGAACACGCTCGGGACCAGGCTCTCCGACGGCTCGATCGCGAGTTGGTCTCCACTCAGGGCATGCGAGACGGGGCGTCCGCCGATGGTTCCAGCCGCGATGCGGCTTGCCCGTGGCGCCCGTTGCTCACCAGTGGCGAACAGCTCTTCGACCGTCGTTCCGAGCGCCCGGGCGAGTCCGAGCGCGATGCCGACGCTCGGCTGCATGCGACCGCTCTCGATCGCGCCCACGGCCTGACGTGTAACGCCGGCGGCCTCGGAAAGTACGCGCTGCGAGAAACCGCGGGCTCGCCGCAGCGTTTCGACCCGCGACGCGTCGATCTTGGCCACAGGCAACGACCGTTGCCCCTAGTGCTGGGCGGCTCCTGTCCGCTCGCGCATGCGGTTGCGGAGTGCGCTCGGACTGCATCCGTGCGCGCCGCGGAAGGCGGCGCTGAAGTGCGCCGGGGTCGCGAAACCCAGGTCGAGGGCGAGGCCGGTCAGATCGTCCGCGCCGTCGCGAAGCATCGCACGAGCAACGCCGAGGCGCAATGCGAGCCGGTATTGGTGGAGCGAGGTGCCGGTGTGCGAGCGAAAGCGGCGCGCTAGGTGAAAGGGAGAAAGGCCCGCATCGCGCGCCAGCGCGGCGAGCGACACGCGCTCGCCGAGGCCGGCAGCCAGCCGCTCGCGGACGGTTTCGATGCGCGCGGCGTCACGAACGTTTGGAGCGACCGGCTTGCGGCCCGCGACGATGGCCAGCAGTTCGAGCGCCGTTTCTTCACGCGCTAACTCGTCCTCTGCCACGAGCACGGCGTCGGCGCTTCGATGAATCGCGCGATGGGTGGGCGCGTTTGGCAGCCACGCTTTCCCGGTCTCACCGGCGAAGCCGAGCGCGTCGGCGGCGGCATCGCGGTCGAAGCGCAGCGCGATGCAATCGTCGCCACCGTCCGTCGGATGCGTGATCCGGTATGGCTCCTGCGGGTGAAAGAGCAGGACCGTGTTCGCATCGGCTACGATCGTGCGCGCTCCGCCGTGGTACCGGAAGACGCCGCGCCGCGGCAGCACGAGCGTTGGTAGCGGCGACGATTCCTCATCGGCGCGGTCGCCGGCGGGGCGCGTGCAGCGGACGTTTAGGACGTGGACGAGCTTCATGAAACGCGCACGTTTTTGATAGCGAGGCGGCGCGGCCTGGGGCATGATGAACGCATGACGACGCACCCCTTCTCCAAAGAGATGCCCGGCCTTGGCGCCGACGGACCGGATCCAGAAATCGGCGCGGCAGCCGAGCTCTTCGCTCCCTTGATCGGCGATTGGCGCATGACCACGAAGCTCACGCCACGCAATGGACCTGCCAGCGAGTTCGAAGGATTTTGGTCGTTTCGTTGGGGCCTGGGTGGTCGCGCGGTGTACGATGTGATCGGCTTTCGCGCGCCCGGTTCGGCGCCGGACGCGCCCCATCGCACCGGCCTCACCGTGCGCTTCTACGATCTGACGCTTGCGACGTGGCGCCAGGTGTGGATAGGCGTTCCGCGAGGCAACATCATTGAGTTCGTCGCGCGGCGCGAAGGTACGCGCATCCTCATCGACGGCGCCGAGTCGGCAACCCGCCGAGTTCGCTGGAGCTTCGAGACGATTACACCGACCGCGTTCGAGTGGGAAGGCCGCAAATCGCGCGACGGCGGCGCAACTTGGTGGCTCGACCAGACGATCAGCGGCGTGCGCTAAGGCGCGCACTGCTCGCGTCGCGAAGGCCGGCGTAGTCAATCCAGGCCATCGCGGTCCGTGATGTTGAAGACAAGCCCGAAAGGATCACGCAGGTAGAGTCGTGGCACGGACGGATTTTCTTCCTCCACGCCGCAGCCGAGCTCCAACAGCCGCGCCTTGGCATCATCGATGTCGTCGACCACAAAGTCGAACACGGCACCCTGGGCCGATCCTGCTTCCACGAACAATCGAAAACTGCCGGTCTCGAACCCTAAGAGCCGCTCCGTCTGCTCGAATAGCTCGAAACCCATGACGTCTTGGTAGAACGCCTTTGCGGCGTCGAGACGATTCGTTCGGATGATGACGTCCCTGGTAGAAACCATTGCCCCCTCCGCTTCTGACTCTACACTCGTACGAAAACCCGTATGCCCAGGGTCGCCCGCAAGCCTCCCGCGCCTCCATCGCGTGGGCGTCCCGGCGGAAGGAGAACAATGAATCGTCGCTCTGCCCTGAACCGGCTCGGGGCCGCGCTGACCGTCGGCTTCGCGCCAGGTGTGGCCGCTGCGCAGGAAACGCCGGAGCCGTTAATCCTGCGCACGATGCGCGTTCCGTTCGACTACGAGCGGCCCGATGACGGCACGTTTATGCTGCAATACGCGCTCCTCGCGCACTTTGACGCACAAGCGGCGACCGTGGCCGTTATTAGCGACGGTCAGCAGTTCTTCCTCACCGCATCCGCATTCCGCCCAACGATCGGGCCGCTTTTTGACGGGCTATTCAACGTGGCGGGCGTGTTCGGGCGAGGCCAATCTCCGGCCGTTGCGCAGCGCGTTCGGTCCCCGCAGGGTGACGTCGACTGGCCCACGGCCTCCCGGCTGCTCGGCGCACCGCAATGGCTCGGTGACATCGAGATGATGCGGCAGGATCTGCTCGGCTCGGGGGGCAGGCTGCTCCTCTACGGCCGGTCCGGCGGAGCGATGATGGCGCATTAGTACCTCACGCGCTACGGAACCCATGTCGCTCGAGGCTCCCCTTGCCGGGCGCTACGATTTTGCGAGCGACGAGCGAATCTTTCCGGACCACGAAGCAGCCTTCAACCAAGCCGCGCCGCTTTTCGCGGCAGCACGAGAGGGCCGAATTCAGCCCCCAGCTGGGATCATCAGGCGCTGCATTCGGTCCCCGCGAATGTCGTGATGCTGGCGGGACGGTGGGACCATACCTGTGATTACCGCTCGCAGATCGCGCTTGCCTCATGCTACCCGTCGAGCACGCTCGCGATCCTTGAGGACGACCACACATTCCACCGCAGGATCGCAAGCGGCAGGGCGCAGGATATCACGATCGGAGCGCTCAGCCCGCCGGACTCGGCGCCCTATCGAAATGCTACGCTGCTTCTCGACGGCGTGCGCTGGCACGAATGGTCTGCCGCGCCCTAGGCGAGCTTAGTGGTCGATGAAGTCCGACGCCTCGTCCATCGTCGGATCCAGCCGCAGATCCTCCTTGTTATACTTGCGATTCTCGTGTCCGCCCGCAACCTCGACTCGCACGACGATCACGTGCGGATGGACTTCTCTGACGGTCCCTTCTTCCTTGCTGCCGTCAATATAGACCCTATCGCCGACTTTCATACTTATCGCGGCTGGCGGCCTAATTCGGTCCAGTTCGATTCAGACATGTGGACACCGTAGTACTGGGCGGCTTTCTGGATGTTCGCGAACGCTAGATCGCGATCTTCATCCGACACGCCGGTCGTCTGATCGAAGCGCGCAATCGCGTTTCGAACGTGATTGGCATCGGTCATCGGCTCTTTGCGCTGTTTCGGGTACGCGAAAACGCTATCCGGTAAGTCGCTTCGTTCGGATAGTTCTCCGTGCTTCTCGTGCGGCTGCCAAGTCGTCTGCATGCGTCCTGCACCTCCTAGGGTCTTCGATGATACGCTGGACGGCGCGTTCTGTCTACACGATACAAAAGTTGACGGACGGCGGGGCCATAGGCGCCCCGAAGCGCGGCCGGGACGCGGCGCCAAGTTGCGGGAGGCCAGGGCACGTGAGAGCGAAAGCAGCCCGGTGAGGTTCGCACATGTGCCGGAACATTAAGACCCTTTTCAACTTCGACCCTCCCGTCACGACCGAGGAAGTACGCTCGGCGTCGCTCCAGTTCGTAAGGAAAATTAGCGGCCTCAACCGGCCTTCGAAGGCTAACGAAGCCACGTTCGTCGCGGCAGTCGAAGAGATCGCCGAAGTCTCGACTCGGCTTCTTCACTCTCTCGAGACGAACGCGCCGCCGAAGACTCGGGAAGAAGAGGCCGAAAAGGCCAAGGCCCGTGCCGCGCTGCGATACGGCTCGCAACGGCGCGCCGGATGAGTGCGGTACGTGTGCTCGTCGGCACGCGAAAAGGCGCATTCGTGCTGACTTCGGATGGGAAGCGCGAGCGGTGGAACGTCAACGGGCCTCACTTTGCGGGCTGGGAGATCTATCACCTCAAGGGATCGCCGGTCGAGCCCAATCGTTTGTACGCTTCGCAAAGCAGCGCATGGTTCGGCCAATTGATCCAGCGTTCCGATGACGGCGGTGAGACATGGGCACCCGTCGGCAACCAGTTCGCATACGAGGGTGTCCCGGGAACGCATCAGTGGTACGACGGAACGCCCCACCCGTGGGAGTTCGCCCGAGTCTGGCATCTCGAACCCTCGCTAACCGATCCCGACACGATTTACGCCGGAGTAGAGGACGCCGCACTCTTTCGCTCGACCGACGGCGGCCTTACCTGGCACGAGTTAGCCGGCCTGCGCGGCCACGGTTCGGGGCCTGCATGGCAGCCCGGTGCGGGCGGCATGTGCCTGCACACGATCCTGCTCGATCCGAGCGATCCCGATCGCATATTTACGGCAATCTCGGCTGCCGGCGCGTTCCGGTCCGACGATCGCGGCGAGACTTGGCGTCCGATCAACCGCGGACTGCGCTCCGAGCAGATCCCCGACCCGACCGCCGAGGTTGGGCATTGCGTGCACCGCATCGCCATGCACCCATCGCGCCCCGCGGTCCTCTTCATGCAGAAGCACTGGGACGTCATGCGCAGCGATGACGCCGGTGACTCGTGGCAGGAAGTCAGCGGAAACCTCCCGACCGATTTCGGCTTCGCCATCGACGTCCACGCACACGAACCGCTGACCACGTACGTGGTACCCATCAAGAGCGATTCAGAGCACTTTCCACTCGAGGGGAAACTGCGTGTGTACCGCAGCCGCACGGGCGGATACGAATGGGAAGCGCTCACGGAAGGGCTGCCGCAGCGCAACTGCTATGTCAACGTGTTGCGCGACGCGATGGCCGTCGACTCGCTCGATTCCTGCGGCGTCTATTTCGGCACGACCGGCGGCCAGGTTTACGTTTCGGCCGATTCCGGCGACAGTTGGTCTCCCATCGTGCGAGATCTTCCAGCCGTGCTCTCCGTCGAGGTTCAAACGCTGTCGTGATCCGCATCGTGCTCCCCGCGCATCTGCGCACGCTGGCGCACGCCGATGGCGAGACGGTGCTGGCAATCGAAGGTCGAGCCACGCAGCGCGCCTTGCTCGATGCGCTCGAAGCGCGCTATCCGATGCTGCGAGGGACGATTCGCGACCACGTCACGCAACGGCGCCGTCCGTACGTGAGGTTCTTCGCCTGCGAGCAGGATCTGTCTCACGAAGGACCGGACGCCCTGCTTCCACGCGCCGTTGAGACGGGTGCCGAGCCCTTTCTCATCGTGGGCGCTATGGCGGGCGGTTAAGGGCCGTCATCGGCAAGCCCTAGCTTCCAGCGTTGGCGTTTCCGCGCGACCGGCAGCGGCGGGTTTTCGCGAATCAGCGAAGAAGCCGCCCCGGGCGGCGACTCGGAGAGAACATCATGCGCACGAAACGAAGCTCCACCGCTTGGTACTGGCTGCTTCTGCTGCCCTTTCTCGGCTTGATGTTTCCGGCGATCTATGCGCGAACGGACCCGCAGCTTTTCGGGTTCCCGTTCTTCTATTGGTATCAACTGGCATGGGTGCTGATCAGCGCGGCGGTCACCTGGCTCGTCTATCTGAAGACGCGTTGAACGATGGTCGACTGGGTCGCGCTTAGCGTCTTTCTCTTCTTCTTCGTCGCCGTTACCGTCTTGGGATTCGTCGCGGCGCGTTGGCGTGCCGGCGATCTCACCCAGCTGCACGAGTGGGGACTCGGCGGCCAGCGCTTCGGGACCGTCATCACCTGGTTCTTGCTCGGCGGCGATTTCTACACAGCGTACACCGTGATTGCCGTCCCGGCGGCGGTTTTCGGAACCGGCGCGGCCGGCTTCTTCGCTTTGCCCTACACGATCGTCGTTTATCCAATCGTGTTCTTGCTGATGCCGCGACTATGGAACGTGGCGCGGCATCACGCCTACGTGACGCCGGCCGACTTCATTCGAGGCCGCTACGGCAGCGATCTGCTGGCGCTAGCGGTCGCGCTTACCGGCATCCTCGCGGTCATGCCGTACATCGCCCTGCAACTGGTCGGCATGCAGGTCGTCATCGCAGCGATGGGGATCGGCGGAAGCGGAGCTGCCAAGGATATCCCGATCGTCATAGCCTTCGTCATCCTCGCCGCTTACACGTACGCGAGCGGCCTGCGCGCTCCCGCGATGATCGCCTTGGTCAAAGACACGATGATCTATATCTTCGTGCTGGTTGCGATCGTCGTCGTGCCCCTCAAACTCGGCGGCTACGGCCACATCTTTGCGCTCGCCCAGGCCCACTTCGCCGCGAGCCCCGGCGGCGGCGGAATCATTTTGGGCCCCAAAGGGTACTGGGCATACGCCACGCTGGCGCTCGGCTCGGCGCTCGCCGCCTTCATGTATCCCCACACCATCACGGGGGTTCTCGGCGCGTCAAGCGGCGACGTCGTCAAGCGCAACGCGGCCATCTTGCCCGCATACACGTTGCTGCTCGGTCTCATCGCGCTGCTCGGTTACATGGTCATTGCCGCCGGGCTCCATCCCGGCGCGCCAAGCCTGGCCGTTCCGGTGCTTTTCAAAGCGCTCTTTCCCTCGTGGTTCAGCGGCTTCGTGTTCGCGGCGATCGCCATCGGCGGTCTCGTTCCGGCCGCCATCATGTCGATTGCGGCGGCCAATCTGTGGACGAGGAACATCTACAAAGCACACCTGCGTCCCGGACTAAGCGGGCCACAGGAAGCATCGACCGCCAAACTGGCCTCGCTCGTCGTGAAATTCGGCGCGCTCGCATTCGTGATCTGGGTGCCGACGCAATATGCAATCAACCTGCAACTGCTCGGCGGCATTTGGATCGTCCAAACCTTTCCGGCCATTGCCTTCGGCTTATACCGCCGCTGGTTCCACGACCGTGCGCTTCTCATCGGCTGGCTCGGCGGCATGGTTGCGGGAACGTGGATGTCGTTTTCGCAGGGCGTTAAGCCGCTCTTTCCGCTCGCCGGCGCGACGGTTTACATCGGCGTTTCGTCGCTCCTTCTGAACTTAGCGATCGTTCTCGTTCTGACGCCGCTGCTCGACAGCCTCAAGATCGCGCGCCGTCCGGACGAGACGGTCGATTCGGAATACAGCAGTCCGCCGGCCGCGCGGCCGGTTCTGCTTGGGCAACCGCCACTCGGCGAGCCCGAGCTNNCCGAGCCGTTCTGACCGGCGTTCGGGCGAGGTATCCGATATCGCAAGCGATGCGTCCGTGGGGCTCGAACCGACACCGGATCAACGTGCCCTAGCCGAGGCGGTACGAACGCTCTGCGCGCGCTTTGGCGGCAGTTATTGGCGCGACCTGGATGCCGCTAGCGCCTACCCGGATCGTT
>PMHO01000003.1:1024-96327 GCA_003156715.1 Candidatus Tityobacter terrigena | reverse complement strand
CCGAGCCCGCGGCCGGCAGCGATACGACGAAGATCGCGACGCGGGCCGAACGCCATGGCGATCGCTACGTCGTGAACGGCCAAAAAGTGTGGACCTCGCGGGTTCAGCACAGCGACCTGATGCTGTTGCTCGCGCGCACGTCGCCCGTCGATGAGCGCGCGGCCGACAAGACCTTCGGCCTCTCGACCCTGCTCGTCGACCTACGCGACGCAAGACCAGAGACGATCGACGTACGCCCGATACGAACCATGATGAACCACGAAACGAACGAGGTCTTCTTTCGCGATTTCGAGGTGCCGGCCGAGAACCTTATCGGGGAAGAGGGCCACGGCTTCCGCTACATCCTCGACGGGATGAACGCCGAACGCATCTTGATTGCCGCCGAGTGCGTGGGAGACGGCCGCTTCTTCATCGAGCGGGCGGTCGCATATGTCGCACAGCGTAACGTCTTCGGCCGGCCGATCGGGCGCAATCAAGGCGTGCAGTTCCCACTGGCGCGCGCCTACGCCTCGGTCGAAGCGGCCGATTTGATGCGGCGCCAAGCCGCCGCCCTCTTCGACGCAGGCCGTCCGTGCGGCGCCGAAGCGAACCTTGCGAAGCTGCTCGCTTCCGAGGCCGCTTGGCAGGCAGCCAACGCGTCGATGGACGCGCACGGCGGCTACGGCTTCGCGGCAGAGTACGACATCGAGCGCAAGTTTCGCGAAACGCGTCTCTTCATCACCGCGCCGATTGCAAACAATCTCGTCCTCTCGTACGTCGGGCAGCACGTTTTGGGGATGCCCAGATCGTTTTGACCGATCCGCCCGAGCGCGCTCGCATGCCGCTTCGCAAACTCTTGATCGCCAATCGGGGCGAGATTGCCGTCCGAATCGCGCGTGCGGCAGCCGACCTCGGCATCGCGACCGTCGCGGTGTCGTCCGAAGACGAGCGTGACGCGCTGCACGTTCGCCTCGCGGGAGAGCACGCACCGCTGCGCGGAATCGGCGCGGCTCCGTTTCTCGACCGCGAGCAACTGCTCGCTGCGGCCGCGCGCCATGGCTGCGACGCCATTCACCCCGGTTACGGTTTTCTGAGCGAAAGTGGGGCTTTCGCGCGCAGTTGCGCGACCAAAGGATTTGTCTTCGTAGGCCCGAGTCCGCAGACGCTAGAGCTCTTCGGCGATAAGACCCAGGCGCGGATTCTGGCTCGCGATAACGGCGTTCCGGTGGCAGCCGGAACCTACGGCGTGACGGAACTGGCTGAAGCGCACGCCTTCTTGGCATCGCTCGGGAAAGGCGCGGCGGTCATGGTCAAGGCGCTCGCGGGCGGCGGCGGCCGCGGCATCCGGCTCGCCCGCGACCGGGCCGAGCTCGACGAATCCTACGCGCGCTGCCGCTCGGAGAGCATTGCCGCATTTGGGGAAGGAGCGCTCTATGTCGAACAGTCGATCGAAGCTGCGCGGCATATCGAGGTGCAGATCGCCGGCGATTCGAGCGGCGCGGTCGTGCACTTCTTCGAGCGCGACTGCAGTTTGCAGCGTCGTCGCCAAAAGCTCGTTGAAATCGCACCCGCGCCCTTCCTCGAGGCGAACGTGCGCCAAGCCCTCTCCGACGCGGCGCTCGGTCTCGCTCGAGTCGCTCGATTCTGCAACTTGGGAACCTTCGAGTTTCTGGTCCGCAGCGGAGGCGGCTTGCCCGGCACGCCGGCCTTTGTTTTCATCGAAGCTAACCCGCGCATTCAAGTCGAGCACACGGTAACCGAAGAGGTGACCGGGGTCGATCTCGTCGCGCTGCAGTTGCAGCTGGCCGGGGGCACGTCGCTAAGCGATCTCGGCCTCACCGGCACGGATTCGATCCGCCCGCGGGGCTTCGCCGTGCAGGCGCGCGTCAACCTCGAATCGATCCGAGCGGACGGAACGGTCGTGCCTGCCGGCGGCCGGCTCGACGTCTTCGTACCGCCGGCCGGCCCGGGCGTGCGCGTCGATACCCACGGCTATCCCGGCTATGCGAGCAATCCGCACTTCGACTCGTTGCTGGCGAAAGTCATTGGAAGCTCGCCGTCGTCCGATCCCGTGCATGCCGTAGCTTGCTGCCGGCGCGCATTGCGCGAGTTCAGGATCGAAGGCGTCGCGACCAACCTGCCGTTCCTGCGGCGTTTGATCGAATGCGATGCGGTATGGGACGGCACCGCGACCACGCAGTTCATAGACGCGAACCGAAGCGCCCTCATCGAGGCGGCGGACTCGCCCGCATCGCGCGAAACCAGCTTCTCAACGGTCGATGGCACCGTCGTCGTTGCGGCTCCGCTGCGCGGCCGCGTGGTCAGCATCGACATCGTCCCGGGCGACGTCGTCGCCGGCGGCGCGTCGCTCATCGTCCTCGAAGCGATGAAGATGGAACACGTCGTCGCAGCACCCGTGGGTGGAACCGTCAAGAGCGTCCTCGTTGCGGCAGGCGAGATCGTCGATGCCGGCGCGCCCCTCGCCTACCTGGAAGCGGCAGCTGCCGGCGAACAGCTCGAAGCCGTGCCCGAGAAAGCCGGCTCGAGGGCGATTCGCGCCGATCTCGAGGCGCTGCTCGAGCGCCGCGCCAAGACGCTTGACGATGCGCGACCGGAGGCCGTCGAGCGCAGGCACGCAAGCGGGCAGCGCACCGCCCGCGAGAACGTCGGCGACCTCTGCGACCCGGGAACGTTCGCGGAATACGGCGCGCTCCTGCTGCCCGCGCAGCGCCGGCGCCGCCCGATTGAGGAGCTCATCGCGCGCTATCCCGCGGACGGGTTGGTGTGCGGCTTCGGCGATGTCAACGGCGCGCTGTTCGATGCGACCAAGACGCGCTGCGCGATCCTGGCCTACGATTACACGGTGTTCGCCGGAACACAGGGCCTCATGAATCACAAGAAGACCGACCGTCTGCTCGACGTCGCAGAGCGCGCGCGCCTGCCGATCGTGCTATTCGCCGAAGGCGGGGGCGGACGGCCGGGCGATACGGACGCCGCGGCCGTTGCGGGACTCGACGTGATGACGTTCGCGCACTACGCGCGCCTCAGCGCGCTCGTACCGCGAATCGGCATCGTCGCGGGCCGCTGCTTTGCCGGCAACGCGGCGCTGCTCGGCTGCAGCGACGTCATCATCGCGACGGCGAACGCAACCGTCGGCATGGGCGGTCCGGCAATGATCGAAGGCGGTGGCCTGGGCCTCTTTGCGCCGGAAGCAGTCGGCCCGGTCGAGATGCAGGCGCCGAACGGCGTCCTGGACATCGTCGTCGCGGACGAAGCTGAGGCCGTCCGCGTGGCTAAACACTACCTTTCGTTCTTTCAAGGACCGCTCGCCAAATGGACCTGCGGAGATCAGCAGTGCTTGCGCGGATTCATTCCCGAGAATCGCTTGCGCGTCTACGATGTCCGCACGGTCATCGAGACGATCGCCGACGACGGCTCGGTGCTCGAGCTGCGGCGTGGGTTCGCACCCGGGATGATCGCCGCGCTCGTACGCGTTGAAGGCCGCGCGCTGGGCCTGCTCGCCAACGATCCGCGACATCTTGCCGGCGCGATCGACGCGGACGCTTCCGACAAGGCGGCGCGGTTCATGCAACTTTGCGACGCCTTCGACCTGCCGCTGCTCTTCTTGTGCGACACGCCCGGATTCATGGTCGGCCCGGACGCCGAGCGAGCCGCGCTCGTGCGGCATGCGTCGCGCCTGTTCGTGACCGCGGCTAGCTTGCGAGTGCCCTTCTTCACGATCGTCCTGCGCAAAGGTTACGGCCTCGGTGCGCAGAGCATGGCGGGCGGGAGCTTCCACGCCGGCGCTTTCACCGTCGCGTGGCCCACCGGCGAGTTCGGCGCGATGGGTATCGAGGGCGCAGTCCGGCTTGGCTTCCGTAAAGAGCTGGAAGCCGCGGGCGATCCAAACGAACGCCATAAGCTCTTCGAGCAGATGGTCGCGAAGGCGTATCGGGAGGGAGAAGCGATCAACATGGCCACCTACCTCGAAATCGACGACGTGATCGATCCGGCCGATTCCCGCAGGTGGATCGTCAACGGCCTGCGGATGCATCCGGCCGCACCCGCGCCTGCCGGTGTCAAGCGCCGCCCGATGATCGACACCTGGTGAGGTTAACGCTCCGGTCCGGGGGCGGGCGGTCGCCGAAAGGTGCTCGCCCGGGAAGGGCAGCATTGGCACCACCTACATGATCGCCAGGGATGAGATTGCCGGTTTCCCACTGTTCGCGGAAATCGAAGCGGGAAGGCTCGAGCATGTGGTCCAGCGCGCCGCCGACATCGTGGCCGGCGAGGGCGAGTATCTCATGCACGAAGGCGAGGCGCCGGCTTTTTTCGTGTTGCTCGACGGCAAGCTGGAAGTCACCAAGCGCGCGTACGCGCACGAGCAGGTGATCGATAAGCGCGAGATGCCGGGCGAGTACTTCGGCGAGGTTCCGCTGCTGCTCGGCAGCGCGGCCCTCGCGAACCTGCGCGCCGTCGCCGGCTCGCGGGTGATGCGGATCGAAGCTCCCGAGTTTCGCTGGCTTTTTCGCGACAGCCCGGCGTTTCATTCGATGGTGCTCGAATCGGCGTCGCGGCGCATCACCGGCGTGCAGGAATTCGCGGCCGAACAGCCCCCGGCAACGGCGATCGTCGTCGGGCGGCGCTGGGACGACACCTGCCACGATCTGCGAGATTTTCTCTCGCGCAATCAGATTTCGTTCGAGTTCTTCGATATCGACGATCCCATCGTTCCGAGCCTCATTGACGACTTTGAAGCGCGCCGCGAGCACTGTCCGCTGGTCAAACTTTGCGACGGTAGGCTGCTGGAGGCGCCCACGTTACGCAAACTCGCGGAGGCGGTCGAGTTACCCGTCGCGCCGAGGCAAACGGCGTTCGATGTTGCTATCCTCGGTGCCGGACCGGCCGGTCTGGCGGCTGCGGTCTACGGTGCATCCGAAGGGCTGAGCACGCTGCTGATCGAGTGCGAAGCGCCCGGCGGACAGGCCGGGACGTCCTCGCGTATCGAGAATTACCTCGGGTTTCCAAACGGGCTTTCAGGAGACGAGCTAGCCGAACGCGCCTTACGGCAAGCGCGCCGCTTTGGTGCCGACATCGTCGTCACGCGCAAAGCGCAGGCTATTCGCCTCGGCGAGGAGCGCCATCGGGTCGAGCTGGATGGCGGTGAGACGATCGATGCAGGCGCGCTCGTGATCACGACGGGCGTCACTTGGCGCACGCTCGACGTTCCCGGATTGGCTCATCTCGTCGGGCGCGGAGTGTTTTATGGCGCCGCGCGTAGCGAAGCGCACGCAACGCACGGCAAAGAGATTTACTTGGTCGGCGCCGGAAACTCGGCGGGCCAGGCTGCGATGTTCTTTTCCGGATACGCGCGTTCCGTCACGCTGCTCGTACGGGGCGACAACCTTGCCAAGAGCATGTCCGACTATCTGATCAAAGAGCTGCGCAGCCGCGCGAACGTGCACGTCGCTCTGCAGACCGAAGTCGTGGCGGCGCACGGCGAACATCACTTGGAAGCGATCGACGTGCGCGACAACGCAACGGGAAAGATCGAATGCCGGCCCACCGAAACCCTGTTCGTTTTCATCGGTGCCGACTCCGGAACGGAGTGGCTTCCCCGTGAAATCGCACGCGATTCGCACGGTTACGTGCTGACGGGGCTGCATATGCGGGAAGCGATCGGCGGCGGCTGGCCGTTGAAACGGGCGCCGTTCTTTCTTGAGACGAGCGTGCCCGGGGTGTTCGCGGCCGGCGACGTGCGGGCCGACTCGATGAAGCGCATCGCGGCGAGCGTCGGAGAGGGAAGCATGTCGATCTCATTCGTACACCAGCACTTCGAAGACGTTCGCGCGCGACAGCTTGTCGAGGGCGCGCAGCACGCGACCGTTTCAAGCGGCTGAACCGCGAAGCAATCAAAGCGCCCATGTAAGAATTCTCCGAAAGAATCTTTCTTTCGAATGCCTTGAGAGCGCACTGTTACCTACGTCGAAAGCGCGCTCGAACCACGCGTGGTATAGTTGGCGGAGAATGAGTCTGAGAATTACGCCGGCATTCGAGACCGTGCGCCCGCGCGTGGCACTGATCGCGCATGACGCCTGCAAGGACGCAATGGCCGAGTGGGCGGCTTTCAATCTCGGCACCCTCGAACGCTGCAACCTCTACGCTACGGCGACGACCGGGCAGTTCATCGCAGGGCTCGGACTGCCGGTCCATATGCTCCTGTCAGGCCCGCGCGGCGGCGACGCCCAGGCCGGCGCCATGATCGCCGAGCAGAAGCTCGACGCGGTCGTTTTCTTTTGGGATCCGCTGACGACTCAGCCTCACGACGTCGACGTCAAAGCACTCCTGCGCTTGGCCGTGCTTCACGACGTCCCGATCGCTTGCAATCGAAGCTCGGCGGACTTTTTGATCTCGTCGCCCCTTTTCTTCGACCGAACGTATTTGGCGCGAATCAAGCTCGCCCAGTGAGTGGTGCATCGGCGCCGGCTTGACGGCGGGTTACGCCTATGTGTAAAATGCACCTATGGTAGGCGGACACCCCTCCCCGGCAGCCTTGCGCGCCGGCGAGGAGCCGGACGGCAATGACGATCCCTTCGTGCTCATCCGCACTGTTCTGGAAGGCGTCGAGCTCGTCCCGAAGCCGCACCAGCAGTACCAGCCGCTGATCGTCGATGGGCTGATTTTCTTCTTGAGCCGCCTCCCAGCCGCACGGCTCGAGCAGATCGTGGCAGCCCAGTTCGAGCTCGGTGATGAGGCGGCACCTGAAGAACGCCTCGGGTCGCTTTTGCGCCAGTGCCCGACGCTTCATATGGGGCAGGTGGTCGCTCACGACCAGGGTTTGCCCGAGTTGCTGCGGCGACGGCTGGAGGAGCTGGAGACGCTTCCGCCCTCGGCCGACTTTTCGCAGATTCGCGCGATCATCGAAGGCGAAACCCGGGACGTTGAAGGCCTGGAGCTCGGAGATGAAGCGCTAGCCGAGGGTAGCGTCGCGAGCGTCGTACCGTTCACGTGGCGCGAGACAGCCGGCCGCGAGCCGGTACGCGGTGTTTTCAAAGTGCTCAAGCCGCACGCAGAAGAGCACATGCGCGAGGAGCTGGCGATCTGGCCCCAACTGAGCAACTTTCTCGAAGTGCGCTCGCGCGATTACGGCTTGCCGGCGCTCGACTACGGCGCGACGCTAGAAGGGGTCGGCAAACTGCTGCTCAAGGAGATTTCGCTCGAGCACGAGCAGGCAAATCTGGCGTGGGCCGCGCGTTACTACGCCGGCATGCCGAGCGTCGCGATCCCACGTTTGTTGCCGTTCTCGACGCCGCGCATGACGGCCATGGAGCGAATCGACGGGCGCAAGGTCACGGACCGCACGCTACCGACCGCCGTACGGCGCGACGTTGCCAAGACGATCGTCAAGGCGTTGCTTGCTAAGCCGTTTTGGCAAGCCTCGGTTGAGGACGCGCGCTTTCACGCCGATCCTCATGCCGGAAATTTGTTCGTCACGGAAGACGGCCGTCTTGCGATTTTCGATTGGGCGCTGACGACGGAACTCCACCCGGCCCAACTGGCGGCCGTCGTTCGCGCCCTCCTCGGCGCGCTTACGCTCGACGAGGGTGCGGCAATGGCGGCCATCGCGGTTCTCGGCCGCATCGTCGACCACCAAGCGTTAAGCCGCGCCGTTTCGGAAGCCGTCGGCCGCGTTCGAGCCGGCAAGATTCCCGGATTCGTTTGGTTGACCGACCTTCTCGATCGCCTGGGCCGCGCCGGTGCGGTGGCGTTCCCAGAGGAAACCGCGCTGTTCCGCAAGTCGCTGCTGACGCTGTCGGGCGTCGTCGATGACGTCTCGGACGGCGTGCACTTCGACGACATCATGATTCGCGGCGGCTTATTGCAGTTCGCGGGCGAGCTAGGCGGGCGTCTGATGGCGCCGCTCGAGGCGCGTCGTTTCGGCAGCCACGTTTCGAATGGGGATATCGTGCGCACGTGGATCGGCCTGCCCTGGTGGCCGGCGCGCTACTGGCTCAACGCGTGGCGCGTCGCACTCGAGTCGCCCAGACTGCGCGCGCAGCCCCGCTAGCCGGACAAAAAGAAAAAGGCCCGCGGTCGCCGCCCTGTTCGGCCATTGCCGAGCGAAGGGTGCGGTCGCGAGCCCTAGTTTCGCGTGAGCTGGTTAGGCTGCGCGCTTCTCGACGTTCTTGGCGAACTCGTCGATCCGCTCGCCGGCCGTCTCAACGACCTGCTTTACGTTCGTCAGCGTTGAGCCGGCGAAGTTGTGAAGCGATTCAATCGACTGACGCTGAAGCTTCGCGTTCTGCGCGAGCATCTTCTCGGCGAACTCGGTGCTCTTGCGGAGCGAATGCTCGAGCTCTTTGACGGTGAGGCTGACGATTTGGTCGGCGCGCTCGAATCCGTCGCGGACGTTCTGCTGCTGCTGGCCGGCCGGAATCGGGCGGCTGACGATCTCCCAGATCGACTTGGCGTAGTTGAGGGTGCGCTCGTTGGCTGACGAGATCGCTTCGACGACCATGTTGGTGGCCTCGGTGGCGAGCTCCGCGTAATTGGCGGCCGCGTTGGTGCTCTGGCTCATGCTGTGTTCTCCATCATCTGCAAGGTGGCGGCGCTGCCAGGGGTTCTCCGGGGGCTTCGCTGCCTATATAGGCAATATACACCTAGATGTGAGATATGTCAACCGCCTTAAACCGCAGGCGGGCGCGCAAGGCGCCCTGCGTTTCGGCCCAATCGCGAACAAGGACTCGCCGCTGAACGAAAAAGAGCCCCGCCNNACGACGTGGATCACGCCGTTCGACTGGTAAACGTCCGCGATCGTGACCGTGGACTTTCCACCCTTGGCATCGGTCAGGATCAGCGTTTTCCCGCTCATCGTCGCGATCAGCGGTTCGCCTTGGACGGTCTGGAGGGTTGCTTTGCCGCCGCCGGCCGCGATCTTCGCAGCGATGGCTTTCGAATCGAGACGGCCCGCGACGACGTGGTACGTCAGGATCTTGACGAGGGTCGCCTTGTTAGCGGGCTTCACGAGGGTTGCGACCGTCCCGGCCGGGAGTTTGTCGAACGCTTCGTTGGTTGGCGCGAAAACGGTGAAAGGTCCCGGTCCGCTGAGGGTGGCGACGAGGCCCGCCGCCTTGACTGCCGCTACCAAGGTCGTGTGGTCTTTCGAGTTGACGGCGTTGGCCACGATGTTCTTGGTCGGATACATGGCGGCTCCGCCGACCGCCGGATCCTTCATACCGGACATCGCACCCATCATCGTATCCGCGCCGGCAATACCGGTCGACGTTACGAGGAACAGCGCGACCGTTGCAAGCTGTTTGAATCTCATGAAAAAGACTGCTCCTTTAGCATACGCCGTAAGGACGGCGCGGCACTTCCATTGTGCTTTGACGTTTGTGTACCGAGCCGGCACACTCAATTACAACGCTCGCGCGCCGTTCTTGGATGCCCTCGTCACGGCGTTTTAGCTAAGGCCTCTTGCACGAGGTCTGAGGTGGAACACTGCCACGAGCGGAAAATCGTACCTCTAAGCGTGAATGAGTACGGGCGGCGCACTGCCGCCCCGTAACGTGGAGGTGAATCGGATGATGACCGAACCGACCGAACGTACCAAACCGGCCTTTGCGCAGGCGAACGGAATGCGGCTCTGTTACGAGACGTTCGGACGGCCATCGGATCCGCCGCTCGTGCTCATCATGGGCTTGGCCGCGCAGATGATTCTGTGGGACGAGGAGTTCTGCAAGCAGCTCGCCGCGCCGGGGCGTTGGGTGATCCGTTTTGACAACCGCGACATCGGGCTCTCGACGCGCCTCGACGGCGAGAAAACGCCCGGCATGTCGCAGATCTTCCTCACGCGCATGGTGGGCCGGACGCCACGGGCGCCCTACACGCTGCTCGATATGGCAAAGGATACGATCGGATTGCTCGACGCGCTCGGCATCGAGCGCGCGCATATCGTGGGCGCGTCGATGGGCGGCATGATCGCNNCATCGAGCGCGCCGACGTCGTCGGCGCTTCAATGGGCGGAGCCATCGGTCAGGAACTCGCCATCCATTTCCCGGAACGGCTGCACACGTTGACGGCCATCATGGCGACGAGCGGCGATCCCAAGCTTCCGCCGCCGACGCCGGCAGCGATGAGCGTCTTGATGCGCTCGTCGTCGCCTGAGCGCGAGAAGTATGTCAAGGACTATGTCAGCCGCTGGCGCGTGCTCTCGGCGAACCATTTCCCCTTCGACGAGGAACGCACGCGCGAACAGGGTGAAACGGGATTCTCGCGGGGCATCAACCCGCCGGGCGTCGCGCGTCAAATGCTCGCAATCATCGCGTCGGGCAACCGCAAGCAGGCGCTGCGCACCGTTTCGGTTCCGACCGCGGTCATCCACGGCTCGGCGGACCCGCTCGTGCCGGTAGCCGCGGGCTACGACCTGGCGAAAGCCATTCCCGGAGCGACCTTGACCGTTATCGAAGGAATGGGGCATAGCTTGCCGCGCGGGGCCTGGCCTGCGATGCTCGCGGCGATCGACCAAATCATCGCGAGCGCTCGTTAGCCGAAACATCCGCAGCGCAAGAACGAGGACACCGTGGCAGAGAAACCCCCGAGCGATCCCCTTTCGGTTTGGCGCGAGCTCGTCAGCCAATGGGAGAAGAGCGTCAATTCGGTCGCAAACGAATCCATGGGCTCGGATCAGTTCAGTAGTTCGATGAATAAGGCGCTCGGCGCCTCGGCGCAGGCGCAACACCTCATGACCGAGGCGATGTCGCGCTATCTCGCCACGCTCAACCTTCCCAGCCGCGAGGACGTGATCAACATCGGTGAGCGGCTGCAGTCGATTGAGGCGCACTTGACGCGCGTCGTCGAGTTGCTCGAAGCGTTCCCGAAGAGCAGACGGCGGCGCCTCGTGCGTGCTGCACCCTCGATGCCGCCGCGCACGAAACGTCCTTCCAAGCCCGGAAAAGCCGAGTGAGCGCGGCCGCCGAGCGCGACCAGACGGTGCTTGCCGAACGCGTCCGCCTCGAGATCGAGCGGACGATCCGGCGCGGCATCAAAGGCGTCGAGTACCTCGGCTCGCCGGCGGCGGTCGTCGGACAAACGCCCAAGGAAGTGATCCACAAGCAAGGGACGCTGAACCTCTATCACTATATGCCGATGAGCGACGAGATCTACCGCGTTCCGATCCTCATCGTGATGGCCACCAGCAATCGCGGCTATATTCTCGATTTGGCACCGGGGCAAAGTTTCGTCGAGTTTCTGCTCAAGAGCGGCTACGACGTGTACATGATCGACTGGAGTACGCCGAGCCCGGACGAAAAGCGCTTGCGTTTCGAAGACTACACGCTGCGCTTCATTCCGGAGTGCGCGCGACGGGTCAGGGAGCGCTCGGGCGAAGGCGAGTTGAGCGTGCTCGGCTATTGCATGGGCGGCGTGCTTTCGACGATCTACGTTGCGTTGCGCGGCGCGCAAGACGGGGTCAAAAACCTCGTTTGCTTCACGACGCCGATCGACTTCCGGGGCATGACGCTCTTTCGGAAATGGTCGGACCAACGTTTCTTCGACGTCGACCGGCTCGTGGATGCGACCGGGAACGTCCCGTCCGAGCTGATCTTCAGCGGCTTCGACATGCTGCGCCCGGCCAGCCGCATTGCCTCTCAGATCCAGCTTTGGGACAACATGTGGAATGACGAGTTCGTGAAGTCGTACCGCCGCTTCGAACGATGGGGCAACGATACGCTGCCGCTGGCAGGCGAATACTTCCGCCAAACCGTCAAGGAGCTCATCTGGAAGAACGCGCTGTACGAAGGGACGCTCGAGCTGGAAGGGCGTCGTGTCGATCTCGGCAACATCACGGTCCCGATGCTGCACGCGCTTGCCGAGCACGATCACATCGTGCCGTACGAAGCGGCCGGGCCGCTGATCGAACGCGTCGGCTCAGGCGACAAGCAGCAGATCGTGCTGAAGGGTGGTCACGTGAGCATCGCGGCGGGTCCGAACGCCTCCAAACGCCTGTGGCCGAGGCTCGACGCGTGGCTCGGTGGGCGTTCCGTATGACCGCGCCGAGCGGCCGGCGCCTTCCACGCGCCGTCGTTTGCGATGGCACAGGCGCCGTCGTGCGCACCATGGCGGCCGGCGATGAAGCGGCGATCCTTGCTTTCGCACGCGGCCTGCCGGCTCACGACCTGCTCTTCCTGCCGCGCGACATCACGCACCCCAAAGTTCTCGCCGCCTGGGTCAACGAAATCGAACGCGGCGCAATGGTGACGCTTCTTGCGGTGCGCGAGGACGCCGTCGTCGGTTGCGCGGCAATCGTGCACGATCCGCTGTCGTGGTCGCCGCACGTCGCCGAGCTGCGAGTCATCGTCGCACCGGGCCTCCGCGGCAAAGGACTGGGGCGCATACTGATGGAGGAGGCGTTTAGCGTAGCCGTTTCGCTCGGTGCCGAAAAAATCGTCGCTCAGATGACCGCCGATCAAGTCGGAGCCGTCACCGCTTTCGAGAGCATGGGTTATCGTGCCGAAGCGTTGCTGCGCGATCACGTCAAGGATCGCAGCGGGTCCAAGCACGACATCGTGGTTCTGAGCCACGACGTTGCTGCCGTGCAGGCCCGTCTGGAGGCCTACGGCTTGGGTCAAGGTGACGCGCCTCCATGAGCGCGCAAATCGACGTTCGACTCGAGTCGATCCGCCGGCTACTCTCTTCCGTGCGGCTCGTACCCGAGGATCAGGCCCGCTATCAGCCGCTCGTCGTCGACGCGCTCGTTTTCTTTTTGAGCCGGCTTCCGGCCGAACGCGTCGACCGTATTCTTCTCTCGCAGGGTGCGCTCACGCACGTCACTGCGGACGACCGCCTCGTAGCGTTGTTGCGCGAGTGCCCGACGCTCCATAAGCTAGGCCAGGTGGTCGCCCACGAGCGCTTCTTGCCGCCCTCGCTGCGCGTCCGCCTATCCGCGCTCGAATCCTCGCCCCCGACGACCGACGTTACGGGCATCACCCGTGCCCTGCGGGCCGAGTTCGGTCACCTCCCCGGGCTCCAAGTCGCAGAGCACGCGCTCGCCGAAGGCAGCGTGGCCGTCGTCATCCCCTTCGAGTGGAGCGACGGCGAGCGTGGAAAGAGCCGCGGCGTTTTGAAGGTGCTCAAGCCGCGGGCCGTAGAGTCGATGCGCCAGGAGCTCGCGATCTGGCCCGAGTTCAGCGAGTTTCTCGAAGCCCATGCCGGCGACGATGGTCTTCCGATGCTCGATTATCGTGAGATGCTCGACGGCGTCGGCAAGCTGCTGCTCGACGAAATCGACCTGGAGAAAGAGCAGCAGAATTTGGCTTGGGCGCAAACCTTCTATTCGAACACAACCGAGGTCAAGATTCCGCGGCTCTTGCCGTTCTCCACGCCGAGCGTGACGGCAATGGAACGCATCGAGGGTGCGCAGAAGGTAACCGATCCAGCTATCGCTGCGCGCGTTCGCGACCGCCTCGCCAAGTCGATCGTCAAAACATTGATTGCCATGCCGTTCTGGCGAGTCGCACAACCCGGGGCGCGGTTCCATGCCGATCCGCACCCCGGCAACCTTTTGGTGACGCCCGAGGGGCAGCTCGCGGTCATCGACTGGGCGCTCGTAACCGAGTTGAGCGAGGCGCAACTATCCGGCGTCGTTCGCGCGCTGCTGGCAGCGTTGACCTTTGACGAAGCGGTGTTGATCCCAGCGATCGGTGAACTCGGGCGCGTCGACGACGAGGCGCTGCTCCGTCAAGAAGTCGCGTTCGGCCTACGGCGCGTCCGCCGCGGCGCAGCGCCCGGCTTCATGTGGCTTACGGACCTGCTCGACCGAGTTGGGCGCGCGGGCGCGATGCATTTCCCCGAGGAGATCACGCTCTTCCGCAAGTCGATGCTGACGCTCTCCGGCGTGCTCGCCGACGTTTCAGAGCACGTGCGGGCGGATCAGCTCTTGATCCGCACCGGCGTGGGGCAGTTTCTCAAAGAGCTGAGGATACGCCTCGATGCCCCCCTCGGCTCGCGGGCGCTCGGCACGCATCTCTCGACCTCCGATCTGATTCGCGTGTGGACGGCGGTGCCGTTCATTTCAACGCGATTTTTCCTGGATAGCTGGCGCGATCTGTTACGCGAGCGCGACAAGGCGTCGGGCGCGAAAAATCCGGCCGGCCCTTAAGCTTACGAAGCGGGAACCGAAGCCCAGAAGGCGCGGAGTGCGGCAGCGCCGCGAGCGGGCGCCTGCAACAACCACCAGTGCCCGAGATCTTCGAACACGACGACCTGCATTCCCAAGCGCGTAGCTACCTCGCGCCCCAGACGCAACGAAGAGTAACGATCGTGCGCCCCGGTGATGTAGAGCCCCGGGCGCTCTGCCGGAGCGGTCGCCTCCCACTCCTTGAAGACCTCGGTCGCCGAACGGTAGAGCGTAAGGATGCTGCTATTGCGCACCGGATCCACCGGCGCGACGCGTCGCGCGTAAGGCTCCGTCATGCCGGCCTCGACGAGTACGGCAACCCGCGCGTCCTCGTCCATTGCATCCTGCGCTTCCATCATGCGCTCGCCGAGCTTCGGCGTCTGCCATTTTTGCGCCAGGTCGTGCCAGCGCGAGCCGCCGTGGAAGAACGGCAGCGTGTCGATCGCCCACGTACGGATCAGCTCCGGACGGGTGAAAGCGATCCGGCCGACGAGTCCTCCGCCCCAATCGTGTCCGACCAGATCGACCGGCTCGTCAAAGCGCTCGAGCTCGGCGGCGAGCCACGCGACATACGCCTCTTTGGTGGCGTCGAAACCCTCGGGCAAAGGCCGTCCGAAGCCCGGAAGGCTGAGCGCAACCGAGGGCACGTCGGGCAGCTCGGCGCGCAGGTCGTCCCAAAGGTGCGCATCCTCGGGGACGCCGTGGACGAAAACAGCAGTCACAAAGCGTCCTTCGCGCTGTTCGGCGTGCTATCATTGGAGCCCCGATTCGGCGATCGCTCGCAACCCGCGCGACACGCCCACCGCAGAGGAAGAGCACGAATGAGCGAAACAGAAACGACCGCCGGCGACGGCACGACCTCAGCCACCGACAGGATCCGCGAGGTCCTCGGGCGCTATCGCCTGCCTGGTTTCGACCTAGAGGGTTTCCTCCAAGCGCGCCAAGCCGATATCGATGCCATGTCGCGCGCCACGTCGGTCGCGTTCGCCGGCGCGCAGACGATCACCGATAAGCAGATCGACCTGCTCAAGGCCACTTTGACGCAACTGAGCGAGGCGGTGCCGGGCTCGACCTCAGCCTCGAGCGGCACCGACGCGGGGGACGCCGTCGAGAAACAGCGGGAGCTCGTGCAGAGCACCTTGTCGCGCACGCTCGAAGGAATGAAGGAGATGGCTGAGGCCGCGCAACGCGCACAAGCCGAAATCTTCGACATCGCGCTGGAACGAGCGCGCAGCAATGCCGAGCGGTTGCGCAGCCTGTTCACGCTCGAGAAGAAATAAGCCGCGCGCCGCTGCGCGCTTGCACATAGTTCTAAACGAAGCCGAAGCGCGCGGCTGCGTCGTCGACGATGTGGGCAGCGATTGCAAGCGAAGCGGTCGCTGCCGGCGATGGGGCGTTGCGCACGTGCAGCACGCCCTCCGAACCGTCGAAGACGAAATCGTCCACCAGTTCGCCGCGCACGTTCATCGCTTGCGCGCGAACGCCCGACGGGCCGGCCACGCAGTCGTCGGGCGTCAGCTCCGGAATGTAACGGCGCAGTGCTTCGACGTATGCCGGGCGCGAAACGTCTCGATACATCTCCGCGATGCCCGTCCGCCAGAAACGCTTCGCCAAGCGCGCAAACCCTGGATACGCGGCCATCTCCAGCAGATCGAAGGGGTCGACCGTCGTCAAACGGTAGCCCTCGCGCGCGAAGGCGGGAACGGCATTCGGCCCGAGCCACACCGATCCGTCCATGCGCGGCGTGAAGTGGACGCCTAGGAACGGCAGCTCCGGATCGGGCACGGGATAGATGTTACCGCGCACGAGATACTGCTTCTCGGGCTTGAGCAGCAAATAGTCGCCGCGAAACGGGACGATCTTCGGATCCATTCCGCCGCCCGTCATCTTCGCCAGCCGGTCGGAAAACAGACCGCCGCAGGTGATGGCGGCGTGCGCCGAGACGTCCCCGCGTGGCGCGTGCAAGACGGTGACACCGGCACGGCGCTCGATGCGCTTTACCTCGTGACCCAGGAAAAACTCGACGCCCGCGGCCTTCGCGTCGTCTGCAAAGCTGCGCGAAACGCGCGCCCAGTCGACGATTCCCGTGACGGGCGAAGAGATTGCCCGCAGGCCGCGGCAATAAGGCTCGCGTTCGCGGATGCCGGCCGCGTCGAGCAGCTCGAGTCCTTCAACTCCGTTTGCTTTCCCGCGTTCCCACAGCGTGTCGAGCCGCGGGATCTCCTCGGGCTCGGTGGCGACGATCAGCTTGCCGACATTGCGAAACTCGATGCCTTTGCTCTCGCAGTAGCGCCACGCTAGTTTCCGTCCCTCGACGCACAACCGTGCTTTCAAGGATCCGGGGGCGTAGTAAATGCCCGAGTGGATGACGCCGCTGTTGTGCCCTGACTGGTGAGCGTTGAAATCCGGTTCCTTTTCGAGACCGGCGATGCGTAGATGTGGAAAGCGCAGGCTGAGCTCGCGAGCCGTCGCGAGCCCGATGATGCCGCCGCCCACGACCGCGACGTCGTAGGTCACGCGTCATCCACGCCGGGCGAAATGAGCGCGCCGGCGCGATCCCGCCTAACGGGTGTTGCCGTATGCCAGCGCGAACGGGCCGCCGCGCGCGAAGGGCACGAACTCACCCTCGCGCTGCGCGAGACGGTCGGCGATCGCCCAAAGAACGGCCGGATTGACCCCGAGGCCGATGTGGCTTGCGCCGATGACCTCGATGTTTTCGCTGCGCTCGTTCGCACGCAGCAAGGAAGCGCGCCAGTTCACGATGCCGTCGAGTTTGGTAAAGATCGAGCTCGACGGCACGCTCAGGTCGTCGGCGATCCGGTCGAACTCGTGCGGATCGAGGCGCCGGGCCGTGCGTTCCTCGCGGCTCGGCCCTTCGCCGCTGAGCAATTCGTAGACATCGCTGACGTTGCTCGCATTGGGGTTGCGCGTGAACGGGCTTCCGAGCGTGATCACGGAGCGCACCCAATCGGGGCAGTCGTGGGCCAGCAAGCGCGCGTAAATGCCGCCCAAGCTCCAGCCGATGAGGCTCACCTTGCGTCCCGTCTCGTTGCGAATCGACTCGACGCGGTCGCATAGCGTCGCCCGCATCCGATCGATCCCGCCCACGTTTCGTCCCAGTTTCCAGGCGCGCGCGTCGTAACCCATGAGGGATAGGAAACGCCGCAGCAAGTGCGTCGACAAATCGCTCGCCAAAAGACCCGGCAGAGCGAGGACGGGGTGTCCGTCGCCGCGCGGGCCACCGAGCAGCAATGGCGCGCTCGCCAACGTCAAGCCGAGTTCCCCGAGCGAGCGGGCTTCGGCGAACCACAGAAGCCGCGATGGCGGTTCGAGCCCACGATCGCGCTCCCGATGCGCATCCCAAGTGACGGCGCTCATGCGTTTCTGATCCTCATCGTTCACGTATTCCCATTTCCCGCGAGGTTCCGTTGCGACTTTTGACAAACCTGAAGGCCTCTCCCAGCCGCGGAGTCCCCTCTTATGAGCACTACGACTCGCAAACTGTCGGTGTTGGATTCGGCCTTCCTCTTCGCCGAAACGCCCGAGTGCCCGATGCACGTCGGAAGCACCACCATCGTGCGGCTGCCCGACGGCTACGACGGGGATTTTTTTGAGGATTTCCGCGGTTTGATCGCGAGCCGGCTTCACCTCGCGAAGAGCCTAACCTATAAGCTCGCGCAGGCGCCGTTCGAAATCGACCGGCCGAGCTGGGTCGAGGACGAGGACTTCGACATCAACCGCCACGTCTTTCGGGCAGCTCTGCCGGCACCGGGCGACCGCGCGACCCTGCAGCGACTCGCCGGCTGGCTCCACGCCAAGACCCTCAACCGCGCCCGACCGCTTTGGGAGATTTACGTCTTCGAGGGTCTGCCCAATAACGAAGCCGGCATCTACTCCAAGATGCACCACGCGCTCATCGACGGCGGTGCGGGTGCCGCCCTGACCGAAATCCTCTATGACACATCGCCGCAGCCGCGCAGCGTGCCCGCCCCACGTGCCGGCGTCGGCCCGCCGAAACCGCAAACTGCGCGCGATGTGACATCCTCGATGTTCGCCGCCTACGCCGAGGTGATGCGGCTGCCGTTCCAGAGCGCCTCCGAGCGCAAGACGATCGAACTGCCGCGCAGCGGGGGCTCCGATCTGAGCTCGGTGCTGCTCGACGCCGCGATTCACCAATTGGAATGGCCCCTGCAGCTCGGCGCGAGCCTGCCCGACATCCTGCAATCGCTATCGACCGCGACCTCGGCTCTCCTCAAGCCGAACGCGCTGAAGGCGCTCGAGCTGCTCAACGCGCCGCCGACGCCTTTGAACGTCGCGATTTCCTCCGAGCGCAGCTATAGCACCGTGAGCCTCCCGCTCGGCCGCGCCAAGGCGGTTGCCGCCAAAGCCGGCGGCAAGGTCAACGACGTCGTTCTCGCTTTGTCGAGCGGGATGTTGCGCCGTTACCTGCTGGAGATCGACGCCCTGCCGAAAAAGACGCTGACCGCTTTCGTTCCGATCTCGGCCCGCGATCAAGGCAACGCCGAGATGAAGAATCAGGTGTTCGGCATGATCTGCCCGCTCGCCACGAACGTCGAGGATCCGCGCGCGCGCATCGAGGAGATCGTCACCCAGGCCGGCAACGCCAAGGAACTTGCCAACCCGTTCCGAGGCCTGGTGCCCATCCTTACGGACATGCCCACCTTCGGGACGCCGATGCTCTTCCAGTTGCTTGCGACGTTCTACAGCCGCTCCAACCTGGCCAATGTCACGCCGCCCGGAGTCAACGTCGTCGTTTCCAACGTGTTCTTCTCGCGCAAGCCGTTCTACATCGCCGGAGCCGAGATCGAGCACATCTACCCGATGTCGATCCCGGTACACGGTCAGGGGCTCAACATCACCGTGCAAGGCTACCGCGACCAGCTCGACTTCGGGCTGATGGCTGCCGCCAACGTGCTCCCGCACGTCGAGCATCTGGTCGAGATGCTGCCGATCGAGCTCGAGGAGTTGGAACGCGCTTACGGCTTGACCGCCTAGCGGTTCGTAAAAGACGAGCATGGATACTCAGCAGTCATTGGAGCCCATACCGCACCCGCCGGCCAAACCGTACCTGGGCAACATTCTCGACCTCAGCGGAACGTCTCCGGTACAAGACTTGGTGGCGCTCGCTCGCAAGATGGGCCCGATCTACCAGATGGACATGATGGGCAAACCGTTCACCGTTGTCTGGGGACATTCGCTGATCGACGAGCTGTGCGACGAATCGCGCTTCGATAAGTCGGTACGCGGTGCGCTAGGTAAAGTCCGCGCTATCGGGGGCGACGGCTTGTTCACGGCGTACTCTTCCGAGCCCAACTGGTCCAAAGCCCACAACATCCTGCTGCCGAATTTCGGCGAGCGCGCGATGCAGGGCTACCATCCGATGATGCTCGACGTCGCCGAGCAGTTGATGCTGAAGTGGCAACGCCTCAACGCCGAAGACGAGATCGACGTTACGCACGACATGACCGCGTTAACGTTGGACACGATCGGTATTTGCGGCTTCGGCTACCGCTTCAACTCCTTTTACCGCGACGACAACCACCCGTTCGTTACCGCGATGGTCGACGCGCTCGAGATCTGCATGAGCGAGCGCGGCCTGCCGTTCGAAGACGTGTTCAACCGGTCCAAGCAGCGCAAGCTGGAGGCCGATGCACGTTTCATGAACGAGCTGGTCGATCGAATCATTCAAGAACGCAAGGCGCAGCCGCCCGTCGAGCACGGCAAGATGGACTTGCTCGACCACATGCTTTCCGGGGTGGACAAGAAAACCGGGGAACGGCTCGACGACCTCAACATCCGCTATCAAATCGTAACGTTTTTGATCGCGGGCCACGAGACCACCAGCGGTTTGCTGTCCTTTGCCGTCTATTATCTTCTCAATCATCCCGACGTGCTGGAACGCGCGCGTGAGGAAGTGGATCGCGTCTTCGGCACGGATCCCGCCACGCAGCCGACGATGGCACAAGTCAACGGGCTACGCTACGTCCGGCAGATCCTTCAAGAGACGCTGCGATTGTGGCCCACCGCGCCGGCCTTTGCGGTTTTGCCATACAAGGACGAGGTGATCGGCGGCCGTTATGTCCTCAAGGCACGCTCGCAAATCGTCCTGCTGCTGCCGATGCTGCACCGGGATCCCGCGGTGTGGGGCGACCGGGCGGAGATTTTCGATCCCGACAATTTCACGCCCGCCGCCGCCGCCAAGCGGCCCGCCAACGCCTACAAGCCGTTCGGTAATGGACGCCGAGCCTGCATCGGGCAGCAGTTCGCGCTTCAGGAAGCGACGCTGGTTCTCGGCCTGATGCTGCAGCGGTTCCGGCTGATCGACCACCACCGCTACGTGCTGCGCGTCAAGGAATCACTGACGGTCAAACCGACCGGCTTCAAGATCCGCGTTGCCCCGCGAGTCGCCGAGCGCACGATCGTGCCGGTACCGGAAAAAACGCCGTCCCCCAACGGTGCGCCCTCCAACGGTGCTGCATCCGGCGGCGCGGCGACGGCGGCGGTCGTTTCTCCGACGCCCGGACACGGAACGCCGTTGCTCGTGCTGTACGGCTCGAATCTTGGGACGTCCGAAGACATCGCACGCCACGTCGCCGAGTCGGCCGGCGCCCGCGGCTTCGACGTCGGCATCTCGTGGCTCGACGACTATGCCGGCAAGCTGCCTACCCAAGGCGGCGTCATCATCGTAACCGCCTCCTATAACGGCACGCCGCCCGACAATGCTGCCGCGTTCTACAAATGGCTTTCCGACGGTTTGGCGCCGGATGCGCTGGCGGGCGTGAAATACGCCGTGTTCGGTGCGGGCAATCGGAACTGGGCCTCGACCTATCAGTCCGTGCCGCGCTTCATCGACGACCGCCTTGCAGCGCATGGCGCAGAACGCCTCTTCGAGCGCGGCGAAGGCGATGCGCGTGACGACCTCGATTCGCATTTCCAAGCATGGCAGACGACGCTTTGGCCGGCAGTCGGAAGCGCGCTCAAGGTCGATCTCGGCGACGGCGCAGCGGCCTCCGAACGCCCGATGTACGACCTCGAGATCGTTGCCGGGCCGCAGCCGAACCCGCTCGCGGCCGCGCACGGCGCGACCACGATGCGCCTCTTGGTGAACCGGGAGTTGCAGGAGCGCGACGTGCGCTCGACGCGCCATATCGAGGTCGCACTCCCCGAGGGCGCAGCGTACCGTTGCGGCGATCACTTGGGCGTGATCCCGAGCAACGGCGAGGCGCTCGTCGAGCGCGTCGTGCGCCGCTTCGGCTTCGAGCCCGGGACGTACGTCAGGCTCCAGTCGATCGGCGCTCCGCGCATTGCGTCGCTTCCGCTCGACGCGACGCTCTCGCTGCGGCGGCTCCTGATGCATTACGTCGAGCTGCAGAACGTCGCAACGCGCAAACAGATCGCGGCGATGGCTGAATTCACGCACTGTCCAAACTCTCGACCCGCGCTGCAGCGGCTGGCGGACGATACCGACGGCGCGTACCTCGCTGAGGTACGGATGAAGCGTAAGTCCGTGCTCGATCTGCTCGAGCAGTATCCGGCATGCGAGCTTCCGTTCAAGGCCTACCTCGAGATGCTCCCCCTCATGACGCCGCGCTACTACTCGATCTCCTCGTCGCCGCTGGCTTCGCCGGAGCGCTGCAGCATAACGGTCGGCGTCGTGCGCGGGCCCGCGCTCTCGGGCAGCGGCACCTACGAGGGCGTCAGCTCGAACCACCTGTCTGCCCGCGAAGTCGGCGCGCGCATCAACGCGTTCGTGAAGGAATCGAAGAGCGGCTTCAGCTTGCCGCAAGACCTAACGCGCCCGATCGTGATGATCGGACCCGGAACTGGTCTGGCACCATTCCGCGGATTCTTGCAAGAGCGTAGCGTCCTCAAACGGCGCGGCAGCGCGCTCGGGCCGGCGCTCCTCTTCTTCGGCTGCCGCCACCCGGAAGAAGATTTCATTTACCGCGACGAGCTGCAGGCCTTCGCCGACGACGGGATCGTGCAGCTGCACGTTGCCTTCTCGCGGCTGAACGGCAAGAAGACGTACGTAGAGGAACTGATCGCCGAGCGCGCCGACGACGTGTGGCAAGCGATCGACGGCGGCGGGACCATCTACGTGTGCGGCGACGGCAGCCGAATGGAACCCGACGTGCGCCGCACCTTCATCGACCTCTACCGCCTGCGAACCGGCGCCGACGCAAACGCCGCCGAGGCATGGTTCAACGAGCTCGGCGCACAAGGCCGCTACGTCCTCGACGTCTGGGCCAATACCGCCTAGTCCGGCCCGCTGCTGGGGACAGATTTACTAGTAGGCGGCGGCGTCCTCGGGGGAATGGCCGCGTTTGTGAACGAGGATGGTGCGTTCGAAGGTCATGACGACCGTGCCGTCTTGGTTCATGCCGCGCGTCGCCACGGTGACGATGCCTTGCGTTGGGCGGCTGGCGGATTCGCGTTTGCCCAGAATCGTGCTCTCGGCGTAGATCGTGTCGCCGGCGAAGACCGGCGCCGTGACCTTGACCTTGTCCCAGCCCAGGTTGGCGACGACCTTGGCGCTGACGGTGCGGACGCTCATTCCCGTCAGCAGCGCGAGGGTGAAGGTGCTATCGACCAGCATCTTTTTCCACTCGGTCTTGGCCGCATAGGCCGCGTCGAAATGCACCGGCTGCACGTTGAGCGTGAGCAGCGTGAACCAGACATTGTCGGCGTCGAGCACCGTTCGTCCGGGGCGGTGCTCGAACACGTCGCCCGGCTCGAAGTCCTCGTAGTAGAGGCCGGACGTTTCGCGAAACCGGCGCTCGCCGACGACCTTGTAAGCGGGTAGATTCGGGTCCAACACCCTCTCCTCTCGCGGTTGCAGAGCCGGCTGCAAGATTCGCAGCCTGCAGAGCCGGTCCCCGGAGGGCAATATGAAGAACGAGCACCCGCGTGGCGTCGAGTGCTCGTTCTCGTTTTTAACGGTCCGCTACAGAGGGACGCGGACCGTTAGTTCTTGACCGGCTCCTTCTGCGCGCTCGGCGCCGTTCCGGAGGCTGCCCCGTTGGCCTTCTCACCGTTGTACGTGGCACCGTCGCGCGCTTCGCGGCGTGTACCCGGTGCGGGCTGGCCCGGCAGCGGCGGCAAGGCGCGCGCCTCTGCGAGGTCGACTCCGATGCCCTCGCCGACGCGGCGGCCATAGTCTTCGTCGGCGTGGAGGAAGTGCCACACCATACGAAGCTGGATGTTCTTATCGCACTGCTTGAGCCCGGCGACTAGGTTGTTGATGAGATCGTCGCGCTCGCGCTGGTCGATCGAACGGTAGCGCTCACCGACCTGCTTGTAATCGTCCTGGGTCCGCGAGATGCGCCGGCGCATCAGCCGCCCTTCGACCTCCGGCTCGTACTCGTGAGCGACCTTTGGCGCTTCTACGGCCGTGCCGCGCTGCGAGCTCGGCTCGAAGTTGATATGCGGATCGTTGCCGCCGTCTATGCGATGCGACATGATACCGTCGCGTTGATTCGTTACGACGCGAACCTTGGGAGCGTTGACCGGAAGCTGCAGGTAGTTCGGCCCAACGCGATAGCGCTGCGTATCGGAGTACGAGAAGGTGCGGCCCACCAGCATCTTGTCGTCGGAAAAGTCGATCCCGTCGACGATCACGCCCGTGCCGAACGCCGCCTGCTCGTTCTCCTCGAAGACGTTCTGCGGATTGCGGTTGAGCACCATGCGCCCGATCGGAAGTTTCGGGAACTTGTCCTCGGGCCAGATCTTCGTGTCGTCGAGGGGATCGAAGTCCAGATCGTCATGCGGACCGTCGGACATCAATTGCACGCGCATCTCCCACTCGGGATACTCGCCGCGTTCGATCGCGTCGTACAGATCCTTGGTCGCGTGGCTGAAGGCCGTGGCTTGAATCGCATCCGCCTCGGGCTGCGTCAGCGACTTGATCCCTTGCTTGGGAACCCAGTGGAATTTGACCAGATGCGCGACGCCCTGTTCGTTGACCAGCTTGTAGGTGTTGACGCCGGCGCCTTCCTGATGACGGTAATCGGCCGGTATGCCACGCGGGCTGAAGAGCCACGTGATCATGTGGAGCGACTCGGGGGTCAGGCTGATGAAATCGAACTGCCGGTTCGGCGTCTGCTGGTTCGTGACCGGATCCGGCTTGAACGAGTGGATGAAATCGGGGAACTTGATCGCATCGCGAATGAAAAAGACCGGCAGGTTGTTACCGACCAGATCCCAGTTGCCGTCTTCGGTGTAAAACTTGGTCGCGAAGCCGCGCGGGTCGCGCAGGGTCTCGGGCGAGTCTTTGCCGTGAATGACCGTCGAAAAGCGCACGATGACGGGCGTCTGTTTCCCTTTGGTGGCCAAGAGCTTGGCGCGGGTATACTTGCCAACGGGCTCGTCGCCGATTGTCCCGTAGGCCTCGAAAAAGCCGTAGGCGGTCGTCCCACGCGCGTGCACCACCCGTTCCGGAATGCGCTCGCGGTCGAAATGGGCCAATTTCTCAATGAACTGGTAATTCTCAAGGGTCGCCGGACCGCGCTCGCCTACCGTTCGAGTACTCTGGTTGTCCCGAACCGGGTGACCTTGCCTGGTAGTGAGAACCGGCTTCTCATCGCTCATGAATGCCTTCCTTGCCTCCCGGGAAGGGGGAAGCTTAACTGAAAGTGAATGTCAGATTCACATGGGAATGCTAGCATCCAAGGCCTCGGCGGTCAAGCCGGTCGCGACGTGAGTTTTCCCAAGCCGATCTCGGAGGAGCACGCCACGCAGACGACACGCCTGCCCACGAATTACGCGCGCATCTACGCCCTCGTTTGCGAGCAAGTGCCGGGCCACCACCGCACGGCGCACGAGCTCTACGTCGAGGCCCACAAGCGCTTTCCCACGATGGGCATATCGACGGTGTATCGTGGCCTTGCGCGCTTGCGTGACATGGGTTTGGTCGAGGAAATCGTCGTCCCGGGGGGCGATTCGGCCGTGTACGAGCGGGCGGCGCCGCCCCACTCGCATTTTCATTGTTCGTCGTGCGGCGACGTGCAGGACGTCGCGTACCAGCTGCCCAGCAACGTCCTGCGCCGGCTTTCGCGCGCGCAAGCAAACCAAATCACCGACGTCTCGGTGACGTTCCACGGGATTTGCCGCGGTTGCGCATCCTCGTCGGCGCCGAGCGGCTCATCCCCTTAGCCGATCCTCTCATGCGAGAGGCATCAGGAAAAGCATCTACGTTGTTCTGACGCAGTTCTAATGAAGATACGAGCGCCTGCCTGCGACGCTGCGCCCACAAATCACGTTATTCGGCCATGATGAAATCATTTCGGTCAACCCGACTAATCGGTCTCGCGGCGCTTGCGCTCGCGACCGCGTCCTTCGGTGCGGCGGCGGTTCCGGCCGTTGCTCAACCCGACTTTGCCGTACCGTACTACGACGCCTCACATCACACGCTCATCGGCGTCATCACCTACTCGGCACCGTACCGCTTGACGCTTCAAGTGGGTCCCCATGGCCGGACGCTTCCGGTCGACCTCAAGAACGGCACCGTCATCCTTCCCACCGGAACGACCCTGACTCCTGGAATGCACGTCGTCCTTCACGGCTACTGGAGCAACGGAACCTTCATCGCTAACCGCGTCCGCCTTCGCTAACTCAAACCCCTCGAGCCCTCGTATTCACTAGCGGGGGAGCCGTTCACCATCGGTCTCCCCCGCCGCGTTGACGGCTGTAAGCTTTGAACGCGAGGCCCCAATCGCGGCGCCGGTAAAGAGCCGCCGATGGGACTTGACGCCGACGCCATCGTCGTAGGGGCCGGCCTAGCCGGCCTGGTCGCCGCGGCCGAAATCGCAGATGCCGGCAAACGCGTCATCGTCGTCGATCAGGAGCCGGAGCAGACGCTCGGAGGGCAAGCGTTCTGGTCGTTCGGCGGATTGTTCTTCGTCGACAGTCCCGAGCAACGGCGCTTTGGCATTCACGACTCCCATGCGCTAGCACTCGAAGATTGGTTTGGAAGCGCCGGCTTCGACCGCGCAGAAGATCGCTGGCCCAAAGCGTGGGCTGCGGCATACGTCGATTTCGCGGCGGGCGAAAAGCGCGCGTGGCTTCGCCAACAGGGCATGCGCTGGTTTCCGGTCGTCGGCTGGGCCGAACGTGGCGGTTACGGCGCCGTCGGACACGGCAATTCGGTGCCGCGCTTTCACGTGACCTGGGGGACGGGCCCGGGTGTCATCGAGCCCTTCGTGCGACGCACGCGCGAAGCGGAGAAAAAGGGCCGGCTCTCCTTTCGTTTCCGGCATCGCGTCGACGACTTGATCGTCTCAAGCGGCCGCCTCGAGGGAGTCTCGGGTTCGATCCTGAAGACGAGCGACGCGCCGCGCGGAAAACCCAGCTCGCGAAGCGTAACGGGCGAATTCCGGTTGCACGCGCAGGCCGTCGTCATTGCGTCGGGCGGCATCGGCGCGAACTTCGACCTCGTGCGGAAATGGTGGCCCGAGCGTCTCGGGCGGCCGCCAAGCTTCATGCTGCAGGGCGTTCCCGACCACGTCGACGGCCGCATGCTCGCGGTCGCGGAAGCGGCCGGCGCACGTTCGATCAACCGCGATCGCATGTGGCACTATACCGAAGGAATCCGCAACTGGAATCCGATTTGGAACCGCCACGGCATACGCATCCTGCCCGGTCCGTCGTCACTGTGGCTCGACGCGACCGGAAAGCGGCTGCCGCCGCCTCTGTTTCCTGGCTCCGATACGCTGGGCACGCTGGAGCACATCGGGAGGTCGGGTTACGAACATACCTGGTTCGTGCTCGACCAGGCGATCCTCAAGCGCGAATTTGCGCTTTCGGGTTCCGAGCAGAATCCGGATTTAACGGACCGCAACTGGCGGCTGGTCCTGGCGCGCGCTTTCGGCAAGAAGGCGACCGCGCCGGTCGAGGCCTTCAAACGGCATGGAGCCGATTTCATCGTGCGCGACAAGCTGGCCGATCTCGTCGACGGAATGAACGCACTAACCGACCAGCCGCTTCTGGACGCGGCCAGGGTGCAGCGCGAGGTCGTTGCGCGCGACCGCCAGCTCGACAACAACTACGGCAAAGACCTGCAGTTCGCGGCCATTCGCCAGGCGCGCAATTACCTCGGCGATAAGTTGATTCGCGCCGCGAAACCACACCGGCTGCTGGATCCGAAGACGGGACCGCTGATCGCCGTCAAGTTAAACATTCTGACGCGGAAGACGCTCGGCGGACTCGAAACCGATCTCGAGGCGCGCGTTTTCGGAGACGACGGCAGCATCATCGAAGGACTCTATGCCGCGGGCGAAGCTGCTGGATTCGGCGGCGGTGGGATGCACGGCTACCGTTCGCTCGAGGGCACGTTCTTGGGAGGCTGCATCTTCTCGGGAAGGACCGCCGGCCGGGCCGCAGCCGCCGCCGTTTAGTCATCGTTCGCGCGGCACAAGGGCGGAGGAGGGGGCCGCCCGGATTCGAAGGCGTTTCAATGGCCCGCTCATCGCTCGTACGCGCACTGCGGCGACTCTACCGGGATTTCAACGCCGCCGATAGCGATGCCGGCCCATGCACGAAGGGCTCGACCCGCGCCGCGTTCCTGGCAGGCGCCGCAGCCGCGGTAACCACCCCGCCCGTTCTTGCGCGTACGCGTCAGCTTGGTGCGGTGCGCTCTCCGCAGGTCGTCATCGTCGGCGCGGGCGTCGCCGGGCTCTTGTGCGCGTATCGTCTCCAGCAGGCAGGCATCGCGAGCCGCGTGTACGAGGGAAACGACCGCATCGGCGGCCGCACGTGGACCTTGCGCGGTTTCTTTAGTGAAGGGCAGATCGCCGAGCACGGCGGCGAATTCATCTCCACCAATCAGGAAGCCGCGCGGCTACTGGTTCGAGAACTCGGCCTCGACCTGATCAACGTGAATCACTACGAGCCCGGGAAGGACATCTATTATTTCAATGATTCGATCTATCCGATTGCCCAAGCGAAGGCTGACTACAGCCAGGTGCATCCGACGATAGAACGGACCCTTGATGAAGCCGGCTATCCGACGACGTACGAATCATACACGCGGGCCGGCCGCGCCCTCGACCGCACTTCCGTGGCCAACTGGATCGAAGCAAACGTCCCCGGCGGAGCCCGCTCGAAACTCGGGCAGCTCTTGGGCGTGTCCTGCGTCCAAGAGTACGGCGGCGATACGTCGGTGCAGAGCGCGCTCAACCTCTTGTACTTGTTCGGTTTCGATCATCGAGGCCATCTCAATCCCGACGGCTCGAACGAAGCGCTGCACGTCGCCGGTGGAAACGATCAAATCGCCGCGCGCATGGCTGCAGCGCTCCCGAATGGCTCGGTCGAGACCGGCACCGCCCTGATCGCCCTGCGCGAACGGGCTGACGGCACGTATCGCTGCACGTTCGAAGCGGGAAAGCGAACGTTTGACGTCGACGCCGATTGCGTCTGCCTCGCAATTCCTTTCACGACGTTACGTCACGTCGACACGCGAAACGTCGCGTTCTCGGCAGTCAAGCGCTTGGCGATCGACCGTTTGCCGATGGGCAGCAACGCGAAACTGCACCTTCAGTTCAGCCGCCGGATTTGGAACGAACAGCATTACGACGGGTCAAGTTACACGCAGTTCCCCTATCAGGTGTCGTGGGACGTCTCAGCCGCGCAGGCCGGTAAGGCCGGCATCCTCGTCGGATTTCCCGGCGGCCGAGAAGGCGAACTCGCGGCACCGGCGCACGGGCCTGCACCCGAGCACCTGTCGCGCGCATACCTCGCCGAATTCGAGCATCTCTATCCCGGCATCGGCGGTCTGTGGACCGGCGCGGCGTATCTCGACGCCTGGGTCAACGATCCATGGCACTTCGGCTCGTACGCATACTACGGCGTCGGCGACTATACGTCGTTCGCCGGCGTCGAAGGCGAGCCGGAAAAAAATGTCTTCTTCTGCGGCGAGCAGACCTCGTACCGGTTCCAGGGCTACATCAACGGCGCAGTTGTCAGCGGTGCGCGCGCCGCGCGAGAGATCGCTGCCCTCTCGTAGCGAACGAAAAACAGAGAGCCGCCGGAACGCGTCCGGCGGCTCCTAGCGACAACCGTCGCGCGTTAGCGCTCTAGCGCCAGTAGCCGGCAACCCAATGGTAGTGGCCGTGCCGTCCGACAACCCAGCGTCCGGAAACCCACCCAACGCGTCCCGCAGGCGGCAGGACGTAGGCGCCGTGAACCCATGCGTAGCGTCCGCCAACCCAAGACCAGTAACCGGCCCGCCAGTAATAGTGCGGCCCGGGGCGCGGACCGGGATGCTCGATGATCACCGCAGGCGGCGCCACCATTACGTCTTGCGCAGAGGCCGTCCCCATGGTGGAGGCGAGCCCCGAAGCAACGATCGCTATCGCCAAAGCGAAGACCGTCGAGATGCGTTTGAACATTTGACTCATATCGTCTGAAAGAACCTCCGAAGTCCGAAGAAGATTTCTGTTCCCATCCGAGGGGAAGGCAACCAAAAATTGAACGGAACCGGCCTCCCAAACGTCTCGCCGGCCTGATTGGACTTGCCTTAAACCGACGCCGCCCTGAAACGGGAGAGCCGGCCCCCGGCCATCGAACGCCCGTCTGGTCGATCGGCAGGAGACGTGAAGCCAACAAGACCCTTCGCAGATCCGCTACTGGAAGCGGCCGAGCGCGCTCTGGGCTCGACCCACCGCTTCGGGACGGAGCCTGTTCCGCTCGAGGCGGCGGTGGGTCGCATCCTTGCCGGCGACGGCACACGTCTGCGCACCGCCGACCTCGCGTCGCTCGCCGGCAGGGGAATTACGTCCGTAGCGGTGTCCAAGAAGCCGCGTGTCGCCCTATGGGATATCGGGAACCCTGTCGTCTGGTACGCGTTGATCGCCGAGCTGACCGACATCGGCGCCGCGCCGCTGACTGGCCTCCCGGCGGACGCGGCAATAGCCGCCGGGTCGCAGATTTCGGTTGCATGCGTCGAGGGCGCTCCGCATTTCGTGCTGCCGGTTGAGCCCCGTGCTTGCCGTCTTGCTTTTGAAATCGTCGTGCGCCCAGCGCTCCTGCGCATGATGGGAGCTCGCGAGATCGCCCGCCCTCGGGCCCCAGCGTGGCTCGCCCTAGACGTCCGACGCCTCCCCGGCCACGCGCAAATCGTCTGGGTGCGGCTGCGCTACGGCGATTGCGGCCTCGTCGCGACACCGATCGAAGATCGCTCCGATCCCGCGCCGTGGGAGGCCGATGGCGCCGATGGCTTGATCGTGCTCGGTCCGCACGCGCCGGAACTGAAAGCCGGGACCTTGATCGAGACACGGCTGCTCGGAAACCGCGAACTGCGGTCGGAGATGCGGGGCCCTCGCGCGGCGCTCGCCGTCGTCGGTGCCCGAAATGCCGGCAAGACGACGCTGGTCGAACGCCTGATTGCGGCCTTTACGAAGCGCGGTCATCGAACCGGTTTTCTCAAGCATCACGGCCACATGCAAGCCCTCGACGACCCCGCGAAAGACACGGGACGTGCGGCGGCAGCAGGCGCCGCAGTAACCGTCCTCGCCGGCGAAAGCGGCGCCATCCGCCGCCTTTTTGCGAGTGCGGATCCAGCCCTGTGCGAGCTTTTCCAGTCGATGTCCGGCGTCGATCTCGTTCTGGTCGAGGGCTACGCAGCCTCGGCGCTGCCGAAAGTCCTGGTCGTCCGTGACGGTGTCACGACCGACCGCGAGCCCTGCGAACCGCCGATCGTCGCGGTCGTCGGCGACACTGCCGGCGGTTCCGCGCCACACTATGGTTGGGACGCGATCGATCGACTCGCGGACGACTTATGCGCTCGGTTTCTCGATCCGGCTCGCCCCGCCGCAATTAACCTTCGGTCGGAGGACATGATGTAGGGGGCGGGCGCAGAAGCGTAAAGCGTTTGCGAAACTCTCGAGCGAGAGCGTTCGCGGTGCTGTGTAAAGGAGAACGAAATGGGCGGTCGTTTTCGATTGTGGACAGGATACGTTGCCGGCGCGGCGCTGACCGGCGTGCTCGGGCTGGCTGCCTGCGGGGGCGGGGGCGGAAGCTCCCCGGGGCCAAGGGCGACGGCCACGCCCGCTCCCGGCCAGGCCAGCGTCGGCTACCTCACGCAGGTCTCATCCGGCGTTTTTCAGGGAACCGTCGCGGGTGACGACGGCACGGCAGCGATCATCTCGGCTTCGACGCTCGATCTAAGCTCGGTCACGAGCCCACCGGCATCCGATACGCTCGAAGTCGTCCTGGGCGCGGAAGCGGCAAGCTCCGTGGCCCGTTCGCACGCGCTCGGAAACGCATCTGCGGCGAGTTCGCTCTCGACGCTGTTCTCCGGTCACCGGACGACGGCGCAGCCGCCGCTCCATCCCATCTCCAAACGTCGTGTGGTCGGAACTCCCAAGCTATTCGCGCTGCTCCATCGGGCCGGGCATGGCGCCGCATCGGCCCGAAAGCCGCAGAGCCTGCCGACCGGGGTCGGCTCGACCGCCAACATTTGGACGCTCGTTGCTACCGGCAGCGGCAGCGGCAGCAGCGCCGTCTACGAACAAGTCCCATCCACCCTGGAATACAGCGGCGTACACGCGGATATCTGGGTCGACAACAGCCTGTTGACCACGCTGAGTTCGGGCACGATCGCGCAAATCTCGTCCGACTACGACAATAGCTGGAGTTCGGACACGCTGCACGTTGGGACGCCCGACTACGCGGCGAGCTCACCTGGGTCGAGCGAAACGTCGACCCCGTGCAACTCGGCCGGGCAGCCAATCAGCTCGGCGACGCCGGCTCCCGTTTTCATCCCCGATACGACCCAGCGCCAAGCGGTGTTCGTTATCTCGTCGATCACGAACAACAACTACGGAAGCTATTTCGACCCGACCAATCTAGTCTATCAGAACGTCGCCAATTGCGTACCGTCCGGCACCGGGGGCGTGTCGGAATCGAATGAAGCAGCCGGCATTTACCTGCAGTGGCAGGCCGGCAGCAGCAGTAGCGCAAGCGAACCGTTCCAAACGGGCGAAGAAGACATCGTGTTGAGTGCGTATGACCTGACGCAACTGATCGACTTCGTCGGGCACGACATCATCAGCGCGTCGCCGCCGTCCTATGTCGCGACGGGCGGCTTCACCGACGATCTCTTCATTCTCAACGGAATGGGCCTTCTGTCAGCCGACTTTGCGATCAATGCCGAGTTCCCGACGGTGCCCGTCGACGTCGATGAGAACATCTACTTAGCCTCGCTCTACCTCGACGACCCGCCCGCGGCCGGCCTGACCTCGTTTTACGGAATCAATTCCGGGTCGAGCGGGGCAGTCTTGGGATGCAACGCTTGTTTCGGCGTGGCTTATCTGTTCCAGCGCTACGCCTACGATCGCTTCGGCGGAGACACCTACCTTCACTCGCTGGTCACGAGCGGCAAAACGGGCTTCGGGAACCTGCAACAGGCCTTCGGCGGAACGACGCCGCAGTCGGTCATCAGTGACTTCGCCGTCGCGATGCTTGCGAGCGGACAAGACGTGACCTCTGACCCGCGCTTCAACGTCAGCGGCTTCACCACGTACGCGAACTACGTCGATCAATTCGGCGACTCCCTGCAGATCACCGGGCCGAGCACGCTGCCGTCGCAAGCTTCCGGCACGAGCGACCAATACGTCGAAACGCTTGGTACGTTCTTCTACCTCCCGATCGGCAACCCGAATGGTGCGACCATCAAGGAGAGCGACGTCAGCGGACAGTTCGGGCTGGCTGCCGCACTCGAAGAGTTCTAAAGCTCCAGAAAAGAGGAAGAGTCCAGCCCAAGGGCCGAGTGCCGGTCCGTGAACTCCTCGGAAGCGCCGCTTCCCGCGTCGTTTATGTTCGGCGTGGCCACGGCGGATCATCAGTGTGAAGCGTACGTCGACGGCGGCGACGACGTACGCGACCTCTGGGAACGCCGGCGCGGTGAAACGTTGCGCGGGCGGGCTACCGACTTTTGGGAGCGCTATCGTGAAGACATCGGCCTAGCACGCGACCTCGGCTGCAAGGCCTTTCGCATATCGCTTGCCTGGACGCGCCTGGAGCCGCAGCCGGGCCAGTTTGACGATGCCGCGTTCGCCCACTACCGCGACGTGCTCGCGGCGATCCGTGCGGCGGGGATGTGCTCGGTCGTCACCTTGCACCACTACACCTGGCCCGTCCACGTGGAGCGGGCTGGGGGCATGACCGACCCAGGGTTCGTCGCGCTTTTCCGCCGGTACGCCCGCGAAAGCGCGCGCCGCGTCGGCGATCTGGTCGACTACTGGATCACCTTTAACGAGCCGACGCAACTCGTTTTCGGCTATGTCAAGCCGTGGTGGATGCGCGCCTACGCCATGCCGCCCGGCCTCGAGCCGGGCGCCGACACGGAGGAGCAGGTCGCCCATGCGGCCACGTTGATGCGCAATCTGTTCCTCTCGCATGCGGCCGCCCGCGCCGAGATCAAAGCGTTGCGTGGGGAGGCGAAGGTCGGTGCGAACCCGCTCGTTCTCGGCCTGCCGAACTGGCTGCAGCGGTTCGTCGATTGGCAAACGACGCGCGTCCGCAGCGTGCGCGACCTGGCGCGCCAGTCGAAACAGATGACAGAGTACCGCTTGCTCCAAGTCGGTACCATCGACGTCGTGATCGCCGAGATGACCGCGACTCGCGAGCGGTCGCGCGACATTCAGTTCTCCGAAGCCTACTACATCGGCGGTCAGCGGCTGGTGGTCCTCGCCGCATCCGCGTACCAAGGGCCGCACGATTTCGCCGGCAAGTGGGTCGCGGTCGTCGCGACGACGACATCGGAAGCAGCCCTATCGCGCGTCGTGCCGGCCGCGCGCGAACTGCAGGTCGACGACTACGACGCGGCCTTCGCCGCTCTCGATAGCGGGTCCGCAGGCGCGATCCTCGGCGACGAAACGATCTTGCGCGGAACCATGCTCCGCCATTCGGGGCGCTATCGGTTCGCCGGCCCGCGTCTGACCGAAGAGCCCTATGCGGTAGCCGTTCCGCTCGGAAGCCGCGAGCTGCTTAACGTCGTCGACGCCGCGGTGCGCGCGTTCAAAGCACCATCCGTTTGGGCGGATGCGTGGCGTCGCAGCTTTCCGGATGAGCCCGTTGCGGATCCCCCGCTTGCATGGGGCCGAAAGACGCTGGCCGACTTGCGCGGCCGGAATGCGAGCTTGGTGCCTCCGCTCGGTCCATCGCGACGCGTTCCGCGGGCGAGCGTGCTCGCGCGCATTCGGCGCCGCGGACGGATCATCATCGGCATCAAAGACGACGTTCCAGGTATGGCGCTTTTCGACGCCGCGACAAAGACGTGGAGCGGATTCGAAATCGACCTCGCGCGCACGCTGGCCAAGACGATTTTCGGAGATGCCGCGCGCGTCGAGTTTCGCCCGGTTTCCATGCGCGGCCGCATGGCCGCGCTGCGCTCGTTTGCGGCAGCGCTCGTGCCGTTCTTGCAGTCTTGGAGCATGTTATCCACGCTCAGCAACGGAAACTGGTGGCACCTCGGCATGGCCGGGAAACTATCGTCCTTCCTGTGCCCGCCGGAGGCCGTCGGCCAGCAAGACTTCGTCGGACTCGACTACTATTGGGGCGTGCCAAACCTCTTCGACATCGGCCGCTTGGCAGATGCTGCGCGAGCGCACTATTCGCGCGCGCCGGTCTGGCCTGCCACGCTCTACTCGCTGCTGCGAAACTACGAGCGAATGTTTCCCGGCAAGGAGATCCTGCTGATCGAAAACGGCTGCGTGAATGCCGCCGACGGCGTAAGCCGTGTCGATTACATCGAGCGGCACGTACGCGAGGTGCAACGTGCAGTCGCTGCCGGCGTACCGGTGTCGGCTTACCTCTACTGGAGCATCACGACCAACCGCGAGTGGGGGCTTCCGCTCGACGAGGACAGCGATTTCGGGCTGTATCACATCGATCTCGATACCGACGAGGATTTGAAGCGAACTCCGACCCCCGCCGCCGAAGCCTACCGCCGCATCATCGCGCAACGCGGCGTTTAGCCACGCGCTGCGTCCGCGCCGTAGATGCGCTCGTCGTCGGCCTCGAAGAGGTCGAATGCGTTCGAGCAGCGATCGCGGAGCGTCGCAGGATACGTCTCCGCGAAGACCTGCTGCCATGCTGCCGAAAGGCTCGTCGGCGTGACCGCTTCCATACGGGCATTCGCTTCGTCGCGGTCGATGCCGTTCTCGCGCAGTTGCTGGTCGACCCAGGCAACGACGTGCTCCTCGGCTTCCGCTTGCGCGATTTGGGAACGCAGCTCGTCAAGCGAAATACCCGAAAGGCGCTGCCAGACGAGACTGAATCCGTTCGACTCAAAATATCCGTTGAGGTTCCCGCCCGGCAAGCTAGCTCGTAGTTTGTCGATGACGCGCGCAGTGAAGGTGACACCCGCCAGCTGTACGCGAGGCCCGCGTGGCCGCTGGACTCTCAAATCGAGCGCTTGCACCGAACGACCCTGACTTGCGGTTCGACGGTTAGTACGTCTAGTAGAAGAACTGTCGGAGCTGGGTGAAGCCGTCGCCACCGAGCGCCCACCCCATGCGCTTGCTGGGATTGATCGCGGGCGCCGGCTCGCCGATGCCGAACGCGAAGCCGGTGATCGTCTCGATGAGCTTGGCATGTTCGTCGTAGACCAGTATCGCGCTCCCCTGGCTTGCGTCACAATAGTAATACTCCGTAACGAGGAACAGATGGTTGATCGGATCGTTTGCGATGCCGGAACCACTGCTGTACTCGCTCGCACTTCCGGTGCATGGGAGCTGAACGGCGATGCCCGCTTGTTTCTTCAGGTCGTAGAACTCGACTTGCGCGTTCAATTCGGTCGTCGTCGCGGCCATGCCGGTGTTCGGGTCGACCGCTAAACCATTGACGTCGCCCGAACCGTATGGGCCTTCGTTGAGGCCGTTAAACTGCTTTTGCGCTCCAGTTGTAAGGTTCACGAGCACGTTGACCGGCGCTTCACCTCCCACGCGTCCACCGTCGGGCGTGAGGGCAAAAACCGCCTCATTAGCTGCCGAGTACTGGCCGACTTGCGGTCCGTCCGCCACGCCGAAGAGGTTGATGTCGAGGGGAAAAACGGTGCTTGTATTTGTCGAGAAGTTCGTGACGACCAAGTTGGGCCGCTCGAGCGAACCACCGTGTTTCGGCGCCGCGTACGCGAACAGCACCGCCGTCGGCGTGGTTTGATTTTCGGCTGCTCCCCAAAGCAGCATATCTTTGATCGGCGAGACCCAGAGCCCGGTGAACTTTTGCGCCGTCACCGGATTCATCAGGTCGAACACGCGGCGGTAATAGATCGAGTCCTTCTCTTGAATGTAATGCGTGACCAGGGCAATGTCGCCGGCGAAGATTGCGTCGACGGCGTACTGCCTGCGGAGGCCGTCGTACTTGTCGAACGACTTGGTGATTTTCCCCGTGTCTTGGTCGAACGTCTCGACGGAGACGAGCGCAGCGCCGCCGGAGGTTTCGGTTTGCGCGCTGGCCAGGACGCCGTCGTCGCCGTTCTGGTCGATGTCGAAACCGAAGATCTGCCCCCCGTCCTTCGTCGAAAGCGTCTTCCCTAGCCCCACCTTGTGGGCGGGACGCACGACGGCGCTCTGCGCGGCCGCGTGTCGGCGCAGAGCTTGGCCGCGCGACGTGACCTCCGCTGCTGGAGAAGGTTCCGGCAAAAGGAGCAGCGTGGTCGCAATTAGACCAAGGGCGACTGGTATTCGACGCATGTACCCTCCATAGCACCAAGGTATGAAGCAACTCTGAAAGACCGAAGTAAGAGCCAAAAACAAGAGGGCTGCCGGTGGCGCTCAAGGGAACACGCACGGATTCGAGGAGAGCGTCATGTTCGACTGCCGCGTCCCGCTTTTCGGATACCGGCGGGCGTTTCAATTGCTGTCCGTCGCCGCCTGCGCAGCGTTAGCCGCATGCGGCGGAAGCCCGGCCCCCGGGGTCCCGCCGACCGCCCTTGGCGTCGCGGGAGACGCATGGATTGGTCCGACTGGATTTTCGTCGCCGGACGTCGATGCCTCGATCGCACCACCAACGCCGGCTGGCAGCCACCGCGCAAACAGATGGCTCGCGCCTGCAGGAAAGGGTATTGGACGCTTTCTCTACAGTGCCGACAGTGACGAAGTGCAGATCTTTGCGCCCGGAAACCCGCCCGTACAGAGCGGGACGATCTCCGATGGCGTGCGCCACGCCTACGGACTCTTTATCGACCAAAGCGGCCGGCTCTACGTCGTCAACCGCAAGGGCAATAGAGTTACCGAGTACGAACCCCGAACGATTGAGCCGAATAGGGAGTATTCAGGCGGCCTCAATAGCCCACTTTACGTCACCGTCGATGCGGCCCAGGACGTGTACGTAACGAATTCTGCGGGCTCGACAATAACCGCGTACATGAGCGGTGCCTCGGCGCCGACGTCATTGCCGAGTCTGGGTAGTGAAACCGACGGCCTCGCCTTCGACGGATCCGGGAACCTTTATGCCGCCTATCGCAACGGAAAGAAGCAGGCCGGCATCGAGTACTACGCGCTGGGAACGACCATACCAAAGGACCTCGGCATCAGCCTCGACCAGCCGCAAGGACTGGTCATCGACCCGGCAGGGAACGTTCTCGTCGCTCAAACAGGAGGCGTCAATACGGTCGATGTCTTTCCGCCCGGCCAGACGACTCCGTCTCAGCAGATCAGTTTTTCGGGTGCACCGACCGAGTTGGCCCTTACGTCAAGCGGCAGCACTCTTTTCGTTTCCGTGCTCCCGGGCGCGATCGACAAAGTGCCGTTATCTCGACCGACTCCACTTGCACTGATCACGGGACTAGAGAATCTGCAAGGCGTGGCGATCACTCCCGGATTTTGAGCAAACCCGGGCGGGGGATGCGCGCGGAATCCGGATGCGGCTCGGCCGGCCGCCGACAGACGAACAGGTTCGTGCGGACTCAAACCTCGACGTAGACTTCGCCGCCGCGCTCGAGGAACTCGGCCGACTTTTCCGCTAAGCCACGCTCGGCGAACTCGCGAACTTCCTGGGTGATCTTCATCGAGCAGAAATGCGGGCCGCACATCGAGCAGAAATGGGCTACTTTTGCGCCCTCGGCGGGCAGCGTTTCGTCGTGGAAGGCACGGGCCGTCTGCGGATCGAGCGACAGGTTGAACTGATCCTCCCAGCGGAACTCGAAGCGCGCGCGCGAGAGGACGTCGTCCCAGTGTCGGGCTCGCGGATGGCCCTTGGCGACGTCGGCCGCGTGGGCCGCGATCTTGTAAGCGATGACACCATCCTTGACGTCCTGCCGGTCGGGCAGACCGAGATGCTCTTTGGGCGTGACGTAGCATAGCATCGCCGTTCCGAACCAGCCGATCATCGCGGCGCCGATCGCACTCGTGATATGGTCGTAGCCGGGCGCGACGTCGGTCACGAGCGGGCCGAGGGTGTAGAACGGAGCCTCCGAACAGACCGCCAGCTGCCGCTCGACGTTTTCTTTGATCAAATGCATGGGGACGTGGCCCGGTCCCTCGATCATCGTTTGCACGTCGTGCTTCCACGCGATCTTGGTCAGCTCGCCGAGCGTGTCCAGCTCGGCAAACTGTGCTTCGTCGTTGGCGTCGGCGAGACACCCCGGCCGTAGCCCATCGCCCAGCGAGAAGCTCACGTCGTAGGCCTTCATGATCTCGCAGATCTCTTCGAAATGGGTGTAGAGAAAGTTCTCTCTATGGTGCGACAGGCACCATTTCGCTAAGATCGATCCGCCCCGCGAGACGATGCCCGTAATGCGCTTGGCCGTCAGCGGAATGTAACGCAGCAGCACGCCGGCATGCACCGTGAAGTAGTCCACGCCCTGCTCGGCCTGCTCGATCAACGTATCGCGATACAGCTCCCAGGTGAGCTCCTCGGCCTTGCCGCCGACCTTCTCGAGGGCCTGGTAGATCGGCACGGTGCCGATCGGCACCGGTGCGTTGCGCAAGATCCACTCGCGCGTTTCNNGACGGCCGAGTTGCCGATGTTCGCATTGATCTTGACCAAGAAGTTGCGGCCGATGATCATCGGCTCGCTCTCGGGATGGTTGACGTTCGCAGGCAAGATGGCGCGGCCGCGCGCGATCTCCTCGCGCACGAAGCTCGGCTCGAGACCCTCTCGAATCGCGACGAACTCCATCTCCGGCGTTACGACACCCTTGCGCGCGTAATGCATTTGGCTGACATTGGCGCCCGCCTTGGCTTTGCGAATCTTCCGCGTGGTCACGAAGCGCAGCGCCGCCAGCTCCGGCATCGCTTCGCGAGCGACCCGATACACCGACGAGGGACCTTCGAGCGTGACCGTATCCGCGCGCGCTTCGATCCATTGTTCGCGCAGCGGCCCGATGCCGGCGCGCACGTCGGTTACGACGTCTGGATCCGTATAGGGCCCGCTCGTATCGTAAAGGGTGTGCGTCTCGCCGTCCGTCAACGCGATCGCGCGAAACGGGACGCGAAGCCCGTCGGCGGCACCGCCGGCGTATACCTTGCGAGCGCTTCCCTGGCCGGAAGCAGTGACGGTCGCTGCCATGATTCTCTCTCCACCCGCCGCGACCGTCTCTTCCTTCGCCGGCATGACCCGGATCAGGTTCGGCGGTCGGCGACGGCATCGCCCTCTCAGCCCGTTCTTGCGGGCTCCCGCGAGGATAGGGCAACGATACGCCGCAGGACCGTCCGTGTCAACGGGCAATGCGCCCGCCACGTGCCGTATTTTCGCTTGCTTGGCGCGCAACTTGCGGTCGGAGCGGCCGCGATCTTCGCGCGCTTTGCACTTTCCGGCACGGGTCCGGTCGCGGTCTCCGCGTTGCGGCTTGCGCTCGCCGAACTCGCGCTGGTCGCCGGCCTGCTCCTTTTTCGACGGGCGCGGAGACGTCTTGAACTACGACGCGAAGCGGCCTTTGCCGCCGCCGGCCTCGCATTGGCGCTACACTTCGCGACCTGGATTGCCTCGCTGCTCTTTACGTCGGTCGCGATTTCGACGCTCTTAGTTGCGACAACTCCGGTTTGGACCGAAGCATACAATAGCTTAGCGCGGCGCCGCAAGCCCTCGCCCTCGTATGCGATCGCGCTCGCCCTCGCACTCGCAGGTATTGCGCTCATCGCGCGACAGCGAAGCTCACCCGCTCCGGTAAGCGGACACGCGCTGCTCGGTGCCGCGCTCGCGCTGCTCGGCGGTTTGGCGATCGGCGCATACCTGATCGTCGTACGCGGCGCGGGGCGGGAAGCCGACGGCACTCCCATCGCGACCGAGCACATCGTCGTGCGTACCTACGGCTGGGCTGCAATCGCGCTCGGCCTGCTCGCGCTCGCGTTGCGTCAGCCGCCGCCCCCAGCCGGCAACTTGAAGGCGTGGGGCGGCATCGCAGGGATGGCATTCATCTCGCAACTCCTGGGCCACACGGCAATCAATGCGTCGTTGCGAGACTTTTCACCCAGCATCGTCGCCATGTCCACGCTGCTCGAGCCGGTGGCGGCGAGCCTTCTCGCCGCCGCGATTTTCGGAGAAGCGATTACGGTTTCGACGGCGCTCGGCGGTGCGCTCGTGATCGCTGCGATAGCGCTCTGTTTGCGCGATAACGTGCTCGTCACCTAAGGCCGGCGCGGCCCGTTTTGAGCAGGGCTTGGGCGGCCGTACGTTCTACTTTTCGCCGAGCGGACGTGCGTCTTCCAGTGCCGTGCTACCGCCAAGCGGGGGCTCCTCCGAGCCCCTGCCCGCTCTTGTAAAGAAAGGCTTTTCTTATGCACCTACGAGCATGGCGCGTCGTCGCCGGCACGGTCGCGGCGACGTTGCTCCTCTCGGTGGCTGCCCAGGCTCAGAGCACCGGCCAGACCCGTCAGTTAGCCCATCATATCGTCGTCGACGTCGACAATGCAAAGCCGGGCGACGTCGTTTTGATCACGACGACCGTGCAAAATATGACGCTCGTCGAAGATCTGATGATCGAGCTTCGCAAAGCGGGCGCTTGGCCGATTACGTTCATCCAGAGCGATCGCGCGAACCTGGCGTACTATAGCGAGGACCCCCCGTCGTACGATTCTCAACCGCCGGCCAATAGTCTCCGGCTGGCGACGATCATTACATCGCAAATCAACATCGACGAGGAACAGGACCCACGCCTGTTTCAAAACGTCTCCCCGGCGCGCCAAAGTGCCCAAAACAAGGCGGGCCTCCCGATTACGGCATATTTTGCCAAGCATGACATCCCGTTCATCGAGGTCGGCAACGGCTTATTTCCCTCAAAGTACACCGCCGCGCAGTACGGAATATCGAAAACTCAGCTGACCTCGATCTTCTGGAACGGCGTCAACGAAGATTACGCCACCGTTCACGCGAATGCTCAAGCCCTTCACACGGCGCTAGCTGCCGCGAGCGTGGTTCACGTTACCGCCCCCAACGGCACCGACATCACGTTCGGAGTGAAAGCGCGGCCGATCATCGTCAGTGACGGTAGCGTCAAGTCCTCGACGCGACGCAACGGCACGGTTCCCTTCATCGCGCTACCTGCCGGCGACGTGATCGTCGATCCGGTCCCGGGAAGCGCGAAGGGGACCGTCGTCTTCGATCCCGTTTTCTTCAACAATACCGAGGTCGACGGCATGACGATGAAGTTTGCAAGCGGCAACATGACCTCGATGACGGCGAAGTCGGGTCTCGCCGCCGTAAAGGCGTTCTATGCCGCCGGAACGGCCGGCAAGGACGCTTTCACCTTCGCCGACTTCGGAGTCAATCCGGGCGTTACGTACGTACCTGGAAGCAAAATGAACGTGACCATGGCTGCCGGAATGGTGAGCTTAGGCACCGGGGGCGACGTGTTTGCGGGCGGAAGCGACACGTCGACATTCAATTTCGCCAGCTATATCACGGGCGCCACCGTCACGCTCGACGGCAAAACGGTCGTCGCAAAGGGCAAGCTCGTCCGGTAGGTGACCGAGGGTGGTCCGGCCGCGTCCAGCGCGACCGGGCCCGCCGCCACCGCAGGGTAAAAGAACCCGCCGGTGTTCTGCAAAAGAGCGCGCGGTATGGATTGGAATCCTGAGGCTGCGCGCGTCGAGTCGGAAGCCCGACGTACCGAACATTGGACGCACTGGGGGCCGTATCTCAGCGACCGGCAATGGGGCACGGTCCGCGAGGACTACAGCGCCGACGGAAATGCCTGGGACTACTTTCCCTTCGAGCAGGCGCGTTCGCGGGCGTACCGCTGGGGCGAAGATGGAATCCTCGGCATCAGTGACGACCACCAGCACCTATGCTTCGCGCCGGCCTTTTGGAACGAAGCGGATCCCTTTCTCAAAGAGCGTTTTTTCGGGTTGGGCGGCCACCAAGGCAATCACGGCGAGGACGTCAAGGAGTACTACTATTACCTTGACAACGTGCCTTCGCACGCCTATATGAAGGCGCTCTACAAGTATCCGCAGCGCGCTTTCCCCTACCAAGACTTAATCGAAACCAACGCGCGGCGTTCGCAGCTCGATCCGGAATACGAACTGATCGACACGGGCATCTTCGCCGGCGACGCGTACTTCGACGTCGTCGTCGAGTATGCAAAGCACGCGCCGACCGACACCCTGGTGCGCATCAGCGCGACCAATCGCGGGCCTGCCGCAGCGCCGCTCCACATCGTTCCGCAGCTTTGGTTCCGCAACGAGTGGTCCTGGCGACCCGGCGTGGAAAGGCCTTCGATCGAACCTGCTGCCGACCGCACTTTGGTTGCGCGGCACGCTACGCTCGGCGCTTACCGCCTGTACTATAACGGTGATGCAGAACCGCTCTTCACCGAGAACGAAACCAACTATGCCGCGATTTTCGGAGCAGCCAATGCGCAACCGTATGTCAAGGACGGCATCGATCGCGCGATCGTGCGGGGCGAACGCGACGCCGTTAATTCAAACTTGGTGGGAACGAAGGTCGGCTTGCACTATGCCTTCGTCATCGAATCCGGCGAGAGCCGTACGGTCGAATTACGCATCACCGATATGCCGCTCGTGGAGGGGCCGTTCGGCGAGGCCTTTGAAGCGACGTTCAAGGACCGCACCTGGGAGGCGGACCGGTTCTACTCGGCGCTCAATCCATACCCGGCGAGCGACGAGGTGCGCCACGTTCAGCGGACCGCATTTGCCGGTATGCTCTGGAGCAAACAGTTTTACAACTACGTGGTGCGCGACTGGCTCAGAGGCGATCCGCTCATGCCGCCGCCACCGCAAGAGAGGCTCTATGGGCGCAATAGCGACTGGATCCACCTGTACAACGACGACATCGTCTCGATGCCGGACACGTGGGAGTTCCCGTGGTACGCAACGTGGGATCTCGATTTTCACACCGTGGTGCTTTCGCTCGTCGATCCGGGTTTTGCCAAGCGGCAGCTCATCACGTTGACGCGCGAGTGGTACATGCACCCGAGCGGTAAGNNCCGCCGGTGCACGCCTGGGCGGCATATCGCGTCTTCCAGATCGAGCACAAGATGTACGGCTTCGCGGACTACCTCTTCCTCGAACGCGTCTTCCAAAAGCTGTTGCTCAACTTTACCTGGTGGGTCAATCGCGAGGACCCCGACGGGCGCAACGTCTTTATGGGCGGGTTCCTCGGGCTAGACAACATCGGCGTGTTCGACCGTAGCGCCACGCTGCCGCCCGGCGCGCACCTCAACCAGTCCGACGCAACCAGCTGGATGGCGGTCTATTCGCTCGATATGATGGCGATCGCGCTCGAACTGGCGCAGCACAATCCATCGTACGAGGACATCGCCTCCAAGTTCTTCGAGCACTTTCTCTACATCGCGCACGCGATCAATAACATTCAGGGAACCGAAAACGGCCTGTGGGACGAGGACGACGGTTTCTACTACGACCAGCTCGAACTGCCCGACGGTACGTCGTATCCGCTGCGCGTGCGGTCGCTGGTCGGCTTGCTGCCGCTGCTGGCGGTCGAGGCCATTTCCCCGCAGCTGCTGGCGCGCTTGCCGAATTTCACGCGCCGCGTCGAATGGTTCATCGCCAACCGTCCCGAGTTGATCCGCAACGTCGCCTGCATGCGGACCCTCGGCGTCGAGTCGCGCCGCCTGCTCGCGGTTCTCGACCCCGAACGGATGCGCCGGCTGCTGCGCGTCATGCTCGACGAAAACGAGTTTCTCTCACCGTACGGCATCCGCTCGCTTTCGAAGTACCATCAGGCCCACCCATACGTCTTCGCGCCGCGTGGGAAGGAGCTGCGTGTCGACTACGATCCGGCTGAGTCGCGCAGCAGTCTTTTCGGCGGCAACTCGAACTGGCGCGGGCCAGTTTGGTTTCCAATCAATTTCATTCTGATCGAAGCGCTGCAGAACTTTCACTTCTATTACGGCGACGATTTCAAGGTGGAGTTCCCGACGGGTTCGGGCAAAGCGATGACGCTTTGGGAGATCGCAAGTGAACTCTCCCGGCGCTTGGTCGCCATCTTTTTGCCCAACGGGGAGGGGCGCCGGCCTTTCAACGGCGGCGTCGATGTGTTTTCGCTCGACCCGCATTTCCGCGACTTGGTGCTTTTCAACGAGTACTTCCACGGTGACAACGGCGCCGGCATCGGTGCGTCGCACCAGACCGGTTGGACGGGGCTCGTCGCCAAGCTGATCCAACAACTGGGCGAATACGAGGGAGCGGGCCGGTCGCCGCTCGACTGGACCTACGACGCGGCGCCTAGCAGCGAAGCGTACGATCGCCAATGATCGGCGTTCGCGGGCCGGTCGTCGAGGACGGCGAGCCCTTTCCGCTCGGCGCGACGTGGGACGGCAAAGGCGTCAACTTTGCGCTTTTTTCGGCCCATGCCGAGCGTGTCGAGTTGTGCCTCTTCGACGACCGTGGACGGCGCGAACTCAACCGTATCGTGCTGCCCGACTATACCGACCAGGTGTGGCACGGCTACGTCTCCGACGCGCGCCCCGGCCTGCGTTACGGCTATCGCGTGTACGGCCCGTACGACCCTCAGCGCGGCCACCGTTTCAACCACAACAAACTTCTGCTCGATCCCTACGCCAAGGCGATCGCCGGCGCGTTGCGCTGGAGCGATGCGCATTTCGGCTATCGCGTCGGCACTCCGCGCGCCGACCTGAGCTTTGACCGGCGCGACAACGCCTCGGGCGTCCCCAAGTCGGTTGTCGTCGACACCGCGTTCACGTGGGGGGTCGAACACCGCCCGCAGACCGCCTGGCATGATACGACCATCTACGAACTTCACGTGCGCGGATTCACGATGCAGCACCCCAGCGTCCCGCATCCGCTGCGCGGAACGTTCCTTGCCCTTTCCTCACCGAAGGTACTGGCTTACCTGCAGCGACTGGGCATCACGGCGGTCGAGTTGCTGCCGGTGCACACTTATATCGACGATCGCACCCTGGTCGAACGCAAATTGCACAACTATTGGGGCTACAATACGATCGGCTTTTTCTCGCCCCATCAGCCCTATCTCGCGAGCAATACCATTCACGAATTCAAGACGATGGTGAAGCAGTTTCATGAAGCCGGCATCGAAGTGATCCTCGACGTCGTCTACAACCATACGGCCGAGGGAAGCGAGACCGGGCCGACGCTTTGCTTTCGCGGCATCGACAACCTGACGTATTACCGCCTCACCGACGACAAGCGCTATTACGAGAACGTGACGGGGTGCGGCAACAGTTTCAACGTCGACCATCCGCGCGTGCTGCAGCTCGTCATGGACTCGCTTCGCTACTGGGCCGAAGATATGCACGTCGACGGCTTTCGCTTCGACCTCGCGCCCACGCTTGCGCGGGGCACACACGGTGTGGATCTCAACAGCGGCTTCTTCAAGGCGATCGCGCAAGATCCGGTGCTTTCGCGCGTGAAGTTGATCGCCGAACCGTGGGACCTTGGCCTCACGGGCTATCAGCTGGGGCGCTTTCCGCCCGGCTGGTCGGAGTGGAACGACAAGTATCGCGATTGCGTGCGGCGCTTTTGGCAGGGTCACGATGGAATGGTTCCCGAGCTCGCCTCGCGCTTAACCGGCTCGCGTGAAATCTTCGAGCACGACGGGCGTCACCTTCGCGCAGCGGTCAACTTCGTTACGGCACACGACGGCTTCACATTGCGCGACCTCGTCAGCTACAACCAAAAACACAACGAGCTCAACGGCGAAGGGAACCGCGACGGCACCGACAACAACAATAGTTGGAATTGCGGCGTCGAAGGTCCGACCGACGACCCGGAGGTGAATGCGCTGCGCGCGCGCCAGCAGCGCAACTTCCTGGCCTCGCTCCTGCTCTCGTTCGGCGTGCCGATGCTGCTNNCCATTGACGTGGATCGATTGGGAGCATCTCGCCGACCCGCTGCTGCCGGAATTCGTTCGAGGGCTGCTGGAGCTGCGCCGAACCAGCCGCGCCTATCGGCGCGAGCTCTTCTTCCACGGCGTACCGCTACGCGGCGGGGCCCGCAAGGACGTCACGTGGGTGAACCCCGACGGCATCGAGATGAGTCAAGACGACTGGCACGACCCCGGGCGGCGGAGAATCGGCCTGGTCTTTGGAGACGAGCACCCCGATCGGAACGGCCCCATTCTCCTCATGCATCTCAACGCCCACGACGCCGCGTTTCGGTTAGTCCTGCCCCATCATCCAGCGGGCTGGGAGCTGCTGGTCGACACGGCAGGTGAACCGCGAGGCAACGTTTTTACCCCACTGGCGGCAACGGCCGGCCACGAGTTGCAACCGCGTTCGCTCGTCCTCTTCCGCTCGCGTTCTCGCACGGACCCGTGACGCCGCACGCCTACTTACCGCCGGCGCTCGAGCGGGGCCGCACCTGGGGATTTGCGCTCAACCTGTATGCTCTGCGCTCGCAGCGCAACTGGGGAGTCGGCGATTTCACCGACCTGCGTGAAGCGGTGCGCATTCTGCGGGGCTTCGACGCCGGCGTCATCGGCATCAACCCGCTGCACGCGCTGCACTATCTCGCGCCCGATGCAGCTAGCCCGTACTCGCCCACCAGCCGCTATTTTCTCAATCCACTGTACATCGACGTCGAAGCGGTCGAGGAGTTTGAGGCCGCCGGCGAGCGCGCCGACGCGTTGCGCCGCCGCATCTCCTCCGAGGTTTTTCGCGAAACCCTGGCCGGTCTGCGCGCGACCCGAACGGTCGAGTACGCGCGCGTCGCGCGTGCCAAGTGGTCGGCCTTCGAAGAACTGTACGCCATTTTTTCCGCGCGCAAGGGCGAACGTCGCCGCGCGTTCGAGGCATTCGTCCAACGCGGAGGCATTCGGCTCGAGCGCTTCGCGCTCTACGAGGCCCTCAACGAACGCTTCGCGGGTGACGCGGGACGCGTTCGCGGATGGATGACGTGGCCCCAAGAATACCGCGACCCGGCAAGCCCGGCCGTCGCCGCGTTCGCGGCACGGTACCGCCGCCGCGTGCGCTACTATCAGTACCTTCAATGGCTGGCCGACGGACAGCTCGCGCAGGCCGCGGCGCAGGCGCAGGGAGCGGCGATCGGTCTGTACCGCGACCTCGCGGTCGGGGTCGATCGGGGTGGGGCCGACGTTTGGTCCGAACCGGACGCGTACGTTCTGGAGGAAAGCGTCGGCGCACCGCCCGATCCGTTCGGGCCGCTCGGGCAGAATTGGGGGTTTCCGCCGGCCGACCCCGAGCGTCTCTTGCGCGACGGCGGAACGAGCTTTCGGGAGCTGCTGCGCGCCAACATGATTCACGCCGGCGCGCTTCGCATCGATCACGTGATGGGTCTCATGCGGCTGTATCGCATTCCAAGCGGCAAGCCCGCGAGCGAGGGCGCGTATGTTTCGTACCCGTTCGAGCAACTGCTCGGGATGCTCTTGAGCGAAAGCGTCGGCGCGCGTTGCGTCGTCGTCGGCGAGGATCTCGGGACGGTGCCCGAGGGGTTCCGGGAACGCATGGGCCGGGCTGCGATCCTCTCGCACCCGCTGCTGCTGTTCGAGCGCGATTTCGATGGCCGCTTTCGAGCGCCGCACGAATACCCCGCGCTGGCGCTCGCGACCGCGACGACGCACGACCTTCCAACGCTCGGCGGGTGGGCAATCGGCCGCGACATCGACGTGCGTGAAGAACTGGGGTTGCTGCGACCGGCGGACGCTGTCGAGGCGCGCTCGCTCCGGCGCATCGACCTCTCGCATCTGCTCGAGGCGCTACGCGCCCACGCAGCGCTCGGCGAGGCAGACTTTCATTCCCTGCACGCAACGGTTGACGCGAAGGTGGCCCAGGGAGAATGTTACGAGCCGCTGGTTCGCGCCGCGTACCGTTTTCTGGCAGAAACGCCCTCGCGCGTGGTCCTGATCCAGCTCGACGATGCGCTCGGCGAACTCGATCAGGTGAACCTGCCGGGAACCTTCGTCGAGTACACGAATTGGCGCCGCAAGACCAGTTTCGATCTGGAGGGGATCGCGGCGGACCCGCGCGTCGCCGCCATCGCCGGTGAGGTGCGCGAGCGGATCCGGAGGGGCAACCAAGGGTGAAAGCCGTCGTGATGGCAGGAGGAGAAGGCTCGCGGCTGCGCCCGCTGACGTCGCGGCGTCCTAAACCCTTGGCGCCGGTCGCGAACAAACCGGTGATGGAGCACATCGTCGACCTGTTGCGGCGTCACGGTTTCACGCAGGTCGTTGCCACGCTGCACTACCTGGCCGATGAGATCGAGAGTTACTTCGGCGACGGTTCCGAGTTCGGCGTAGAGATGTCGTACGTCGTCGAGGACACGCCCCTCGGCACGGCCGGCGCGGTGAAGCTGGCCCAAAACATCATCGGCGACGAGCCGTTCCTGATCATCTCGGGCGACGCGCTAACCGATCTCGACCTTACGGCGCTGGTCGCCGACCACATCCGGACGGGCGCGACCGCAACGATCACGCTGCAGCGCGTTACGAACCCTTTGGAGTTCGGCGTGGTGATCGTCGACGAAAACCGGCGCATCACGCGGTTCTTGGAGAAGCCCTCGTGGGGCGAAATCTTTTCCGACACCATCAACACCGGCATCTACGTGCTGGACTCTTCGATTCTCCAGTATATGGAGCGCGGCAGAGCGTACGACTTCTCGCGCGATCTTTTTCCGCGCATGGTTCATGAGGGGAAGCTCGTTCAGGGCTTCATCACGGAAGATTATTGGACCGACATCGGCAACCTTCAGCAGTACCAGCAGGCCAACTACGACGCACTCGCAGCGCGCGTTCGGCTCGAGATTCCGGGCGAAGCGAACGCTCCCGGCATTTGGCTCGGCGACGGCTGCCGCGTCCATCCCGAGGCGCGCCTGATCGCGCCCGTCGTGCTGGGGCGCAACGTCGTGATCGAGGCGGGCGCGACGGTCGGCCCGGAAACCGCCCTCGGCAATTCCGCAATCGTCGGTAAGGAAGCGCATATCGGGCGCACGATCGCTTGGGACGATACCTACTTCGGCGAACACAGCGAGACCAACGGCTGCACGATCGCCGATCACAATATCGTCAAGGACCACGTCACCGTCGGCGAAGGAACCGTCATCGGGAGCGGCTGCACGATCGGAAGCGGCGCGATCGTGCGCCCGAACCTACGCCTGTGGCCCGACAAATCGGTGTCGTCGGGCGCGATCGTGTCGATGTCCTTGATTTACGGCATCAAATGGCCGGGCTCGCTGTTCGGCGGGGTCGGCGTCAGCGGCATCGCCAACGTCGAGCTCACCCCCGAGTTCGCGCTCAAACTCGGGCAGGCGTTCGGGTCGTCGCTGCGCCCCGGACAAACCGTCATGACCAGCCGCGATGCACACCCCGCTGCGCGCATCCTCAACCGCTGCGTCATCTCCGGATTGCTTTCGGTCGGCGTCGCCGTCGAGGATCTGCGCTCGATTCCGATTCCCCTGGCTCGCTACGCCACCCGAATGGGCGGCGACGGCGGCGTCCACACGCGCGTCGACCCGAGCGACCCCAACGCCGTGTTGGTCGAATTATTCGATTCGAGCGGCATCAACGTCGACAAAGCGACCGAGCGGAAGATCGAGAATCTGTTTTTCCGCGAAGACTTCCGGCGCACCGCGATGGACGAGGTCGGCGTTCTTTCGTTCCCCGCCCGCACGCTCGAATTGTACACGAGCGAGATGCTGGTGGCGCTCAAGCCGAGCGCCCTTCCCAAAGCGAATTTCAAGGTCGTCGTCGACTACGGCTATGGTAACGCGTCGATGGTGCTGCCGCGCGTGCTCGCGAGCCTAGCGGTCGACACCATCGCGCTCGACGCGTACTACGACGAAACCAAGTCGCGAACGTTTCGCCTCGACCGCGAGCGCTACATCGAGCAGCTTCGGACCGTCACGCTGACGCTCGGAGCCGATCTCGGCGTCTTGGTCGACCACGACGGCGAGTCGTTTGCGTTAGTCGACGATCTTGGCCGGGTGATTGCGGGAAACCGTCTGCTGGCGTTGATCACGCTGATGGTCTCGCGCGCGCGGCCAGGAGCGCGCATCGCGATCCCGACCACCACCCCTTCGGCGATCGCCGAACTGGCCGGCTCGCTCGGCGCGCACGTCACGCGAACCAAGAGCGACCGCCGCTCGATGATGGCCCTCGCCGCGGCCGAACGCGGCACGCTCGACTACGGCAGCGGTTTCAAGCAGGAACCGATCTTCCCTGAGTTCCAACCGGCCTTCGACGCCCTCTACGCAATCGTCAAGGTGATGGAGCTGCTCGCGCTCGAGGGCCGCAAGCTGCACGAACTCAACGACATGCTACCGAATTGGTTTTTCCGGCACCGCGCCATCCGCTGCCCCTGGGAGCGCAAGGGCGAAGTGATGCGAACGATCGTCGGCGAGTACAATGGGCGCGACGTCGAGATGGTCGACGGCGTGCGCGTGAGCGTCGACGACGGCTGGTTCCTCGTCCTGCCGGACGCCTCCGACCCAACGCTCAACGTCTACGCCGAAGGAACGAGCGGCGACGAAGCCGACCGTCTCATCGGCGACGTCTCAAACCGCATCGAGCACTTGATCGGCGTTTAGCCAGTTTGGGCGCTAGCGAGTCGGCCAATTGCCGCAGTCGCGGGGGCATGGTCATTTGCAGGCCGGAGAGAACAACCGCGAATGGGGTTGCCATAGCTTGAGACGTCTCATCGGTTTCGCATGTCTCGTCGTCGCGCTGGGCGCGCTGCTTGGGCTCGACTATGCCGTGTACGTGCTGGCTTCGTTTGGCACGTGCGCGAGCGGAGGGCCGTACGTGATCGCGCGGCCGTGCCCTGCGGGAACGGGGCAGCTCATTGCGATCTTGCTCGTCTCGATATTCGTCGCGCTCGGCAGCGGGATTGCGACCTGGGCCCTCCTCGGCGCCCGATGGGGAAGCTTGGTGTGGGCTGGACTGTTCGTCCCACTGGGTGTGGGGTTCGCACTTGTCGGACATGACAACGCCAACATTGCCGTAGTTTTTTACTGCCTATCGGCGATGTTCGTCATCATGGGGATTGTCCCACTCTTCACATCGCAAATGTCGCTCGACAACCGCTAGTCCAGAAATTCTGCCGGTTACGTCTTGCCCCGGTTCGTGATGATCCACAACGTGAAGTCCCACGCGCCGTAGATGCCGGCGAACAGCAACAGCATACTCGCGGCGGCGATTGCGTAAGGGGCGAAGGTTTTCTCCGCAATCAATCCGACTCCGCCGGCGATTAGGCTTGCATTGCCGGCCACTGGAATAGCACCATAGGGAATCCAGTCTAACGCATGGAGCACGACAAAATCGAGCTTACGCTTCAAGCGGATTGCACTGATTTGATAAGCAAGGCCAGCCAGCCCACCCAGGGCGAGAATAACACCAATCGGCCAGTCCGACTGCCACGACGTCAATACGACCACGGCCTGGAAAAGCACCCCACCGAAATTGACCAGCGTAGGGGTTATGAAAGCGCGAATGCCGGCGAGGGATTGCGATGTCGACAAGGCGGTGCCCAGCGTGGCAACAACAAAAAGCAGCCCGATAAGCTGCGCGCCGGCCGCTCCGGTCAGATTGAAGAAGTTGGTCCAGCCATGAAGCATTCTCTCGCGCGAACAGCCGGCTACGATGCTCGCGTGATTCCGAGCGGCTCCAGACACTCACGTAGGAGTATGTTGCCCGGAGGGTTCGGCCTTCGACGAGTTGGAATCGTAAGCGGGCGATCCATTGCTATCTCCTAGTCGCGATCGTCGACAATCTGAATACTTTGTTATCACCACGCGATAACATCGTCAAGCGGTGAGATCGGGTACGCGACAATCGGGCCATCGCGACAGCGGAGAGGCTCTTGCCGAGACTTTACTTCGCGACGACGTTTGGATCGAGTTCGGCGGCCTTGATCAGGCTCGCTAGCGTTTCGCGTCCACCCACGATCGCCTCGAGCGATCCCAATCGGCTGTGTTGGTCGGCGAGATCCTTGCGGATCAGCACGACCTCGGGCTGATCGGCATCCTCGAGGTCGCGTAAGGTCTCGTTATCGGCACTCACGCCAGCCCATGCGATCGCATCGACGACGGCGCTGTAAAAAGCCTCTTCGGGCGATGTCTTGCGCCAGTCGGCCTCGTCGCATGGTATCGGGAACGTCATCGACGAGCCGTTGCCGGAGACCGCGAGCGCATGAGAGCCGGGAACCTTTGCGATCGAGACGCCGGCGTTGCGCGCAACCATTGCTACGCTCGCGCACACCTCATGGAAGCGCTGAGGATCGCCTGAATCCATGCTGATAAGACTCCCGTGAGCAGGGGCTTTTTCTTACCATCGGACGCTCGGCAGCAGTCATTTAGGCGGCCGTCGTTTAGCCAAAACTCCCGTGGCGGCCCGAGCCTTTGCTGAAGCGTCCCGCGCCCGCCAGCGCCTCGCCGCTGGCCAGCGTCGCGAGGCCCCGCTCGAGCTCGTTACGCATCGCGTCGGCCTCCGAAAGGTCCCACTGCTCGAGCACCGAGAGCCGGTCGTTGCGCAGGCACGCTTGCGGAAAGGCGGCGATCTGCTGCGCTAGCTCGAGCGCCACATCGAGCGCGTCTCCGCTGGGCGCGAGACGGTTGACCAGACCGATTTGCTTTGCCTCGACCGCGCTCACCGCCCGTCCGGTGAGGATCAGGTCCATCGCCAAACTGTGCCCGATCAGGCGCGGCAAGCGTACCGTGCCCAAATCGACGAGCGGGACGCCGAAACGCCGGCAGAACACGCCCAGCACCGCACCGCTGCCGGCAACTCGCAGATCGCACCAGAGCGCAAGCTCGAGACCGCCTGCCACGGCGTGGCCTTCGATGGCCGCAATTACCGGTTTCGAAAGAAGCATACGGCTGGGACCCATCGGGGCGCGGCCTTCGGCTGCAACTCGCGGCTGCTCCCCGCCGGCAACGGCCTGCAGATCGTACCCGGCACAGAATGTGCCGCCCGCCCCCGTCAGGATCGCGACCGAGACGTCGTCGGCAGCATCGAAGCGCTCGAAGGCCGTCACCAACTCCTCCGCCGTCGCGAAGTCGACCGCGTTACGACGCTCCGGTCGCTCGATCGTAACGACCGCGGCCGGACCCTCGACTCGATACGAAACGCTCATCCGGCACCGCGGTGCGACACGTATGCGACCTTCACGGCGAGACCTTCAAGCACGCTCGGCCAGAGATATCGATTCGCCGTCGCGTAGCCGGCCTGGCGCATGCGGTCGGCGCGACGGTCGTCGCCGTAGAGGCTGCGCAGATACTCGGCGAGTTCGCGACCGTCCTCGGTGTCGCAGACGATCGCGTTGACGAACGGTTCGGCATACTCTTCCCCGGTCGCCCCACACACCGGAATCCCGCCGACGGCCATCACCTCCAAGCCAACGAGGCCGAACGGCTCTTTGCGGCTGTTGGCTAGCACGGCATCGGCGACGGCATAGAGCGCGTGCAGCGTTTGCTCGGGAAGAAATGCGCGCAGGTGGACGATGTCTGCAGTCGATCGCTCGAGCGCGCCGGCAACAGCTTCGAGGTCGTCACCGTCGGCGCTCACAAGTTCGACGCTCAGCCCGCGGGCGCGGGCGCGCTCCATCACGACCTCGCCGTACGGCTCGCGTCCGCCGCGCAACACGAGCTGCGGCGCCAATCCGGCCGCGCGCAATTCGGCGACTGCATCCACGGCGGTCAGCCAGTTCTTGTCGGGATCGAAGCGGCCGACTTTGACAAGCGACGGCCTCCCGCGAAGTGCCGCGCGCAGACGGGTCACCGTCGCGGCGGGTGGACCGTCCAGCAGCGATTCGGGGATGCCGTTGGGTATGACCAGCGCCGGCACGCCGCGGGCGGCCAGCTCGAACTTCATGTACTTGCTGACGGTCGTGACCGCGCCGGCGCGCTGCAGGCGCCTCCAGTCGATGCGATCGAAGCCGTATGTATTGTTGGCGTTCCACAAGATCGTCACCGCGTCACGCAAGCCGAGCTCGCGCAGCAAACGGTCGAGTTCGATCGCGGCCGGAGCCGTTTGCCACTCTTCGGCGATGACCAGCACGCGCTCCGAACGCCGGCGAGCCGGCGCCACGATCTCGTCGGCAACGAAGCGCGGAACGCTGGAGGTGAAATCGCCGACTTTCCCGTCCTCGCCATCGTACACGTCGCGCGGGTGATACTGCGAGATCCACTGACACCAGCGCCGCAGCGTGACGTTGGGGGCGAACTGCTCGACGTCGGGCAGGGCGGGGTCGCCGACGAAGAAGAGCTGCGTCTCGACTCCCTCCTCTCCCAGCGCTCGCGCGAACGAGGTCTCACGCGTTCCCAGGCCGCCCACCGAAGCATAGCGATCCGGCCCCTCAAACGAGAGCAACGCGGCATACCGATGGCCCGCGATCACGCGCTAGGTCGAAGCTTGCGAGCGCAACTGACGCAACACGTACTGCAGGATGCCGCCGTGGCGGAAGTATTCGGCTTCGTCGGGCGTATCGATGCGAACGGTTACTTCGAACTCCGTCTCGCGCCGGCTGCGGTCGGTAGCGCCGGCCCGCACCTTCAGCTTGCTGCGCGGCGCGATACGTTCCGCGATGGCGCTGATGTCGAAGGTCTCTTCGCCGCTAAGGCCGAGCGACGCGCGCGTCTGACCGCGCTCGTACTCGAGCGGGAGGATGCCCATTCCGATCAGGTTCGAACGATGGATGCGCTCGAACGACTCGGCGATGACCGCGCGCACGCCCAGCAGCATCGGCCCCTTCGCCGCCCAGTCGCGCGACGAGCCTGAGCCATACTCCTTGCCGGCCAGGACGATCAGCGGCGTTCCATCTTCGCGATAGCGCATCGCTGCGTCGTAGATCGACATCTCCAGCCCCTCGGGCAGATAGCGGGTCACCCCGCCCTCGACTCCCGGCACCAGCAGATTGCGCAGCCGCACGTTAGCGAACGTGCCGCGCACCATGACCTCGTGGTTCCCGCGCCGGGCGCCATAGGAGTTGAATTCCGACGGGTCGATGCCTTTTGCGATCAGATACTCGGCAGCGGGGCTGCGCCGCGCAATCGAGCCCGCGGGAGAGATATGATCGGTCGTAACGCTGTCGCCCAGCACCGCGAGCGCGCGTGCGGCCGTGATGTTACCCGGCGGCTCCGGGTCGGCGGGCATGTCATCGAAGTAGGGCGGGCGCTTCACGTACTCGCTCTTTGGGTCCCACGCGTACCGTTCGCCGGTCGGGACCTCCATCGCGCGCCAGTTCGCGTCGCCCGTGAAGACGTCGCCGTAGTGATGGTGAAACATCGCCTCCGAAATCGTATCGCTGATCACCCGATCGATTTCGGCGTTCGACGGCCAGACGTCACGCAGGTAAACCGGCTCGCCGTCGCGCCCCCAGCCCAGCGGCTCGCGCGTCAGGTCGACGTCCATGCGCCCCGCCAGCGCGTACGCCACCACGAGCGGCGGCGAAGCGAGGTAGTTGGCGCGCACTTGGGGATGAATGCGCCCCTCGAAGTTGCGGTTGCCGGAGAGCACTGCGGCCACGATCATGTCGTGCTCGGCGACGGCAAAGGCGACGTCTTCCGGCAGCGGACCGCTGTTGCCGATGCACGTCGTGCAGCCGTAACCGACCAGGTTAAAGCCCAGGCGATCGAGGTCCGACTGCAGGCCGCTCTGCTGCAGATAGTCGCTCACGACCTTCGAGCCGGGCGCTAAGCTCGTCTTCACCCACGGTTTACTCGTCAGACCGCGCTCGAGCGCGTTCCTCGCTAGCAAACCGGCGCCGACCATCACGGCGGGGTTGGAGGTATTGGTGCACGATGTGATCGCCGCAATCACGACGGCGCCGTCGGAGAGCTCGGTGCGCGGAAGGGCCGCGACCGCCGTGCCTCCGCCGCCCTCACCTTCGAGCCGCGCAACCGCGTTCTCCATGGCTTTCCCGTTGCCGGGCACCGCGCGCGCGGCCTGCCACTCCTCGAGCGCCTCGTTGAACGACATCTTCACGTCGGAGAGCGCAACCCGGTCCTGCGGACGGCGCGGTCCCGCCAGCGTCGGCTCGACGCTGGAAAGATCGAGCTCGAGCACGTCGGTATAGAGCGGATCCGGCGACTCGTTCGTTCGGAACAAGCCTTGCGCGCGCGCATAAGCCTCGACGAGCGCGACCTGTTCGGGGCTGCGCCCGGTGAATTGAAGATATTCGAGCGTATGACGATCGATCGGGAATATTGCAACCGTCGAGCCGTACTCGGGCGACATGTTGCCGATCGTAACGCGCGTTGCAACGCCGAGGTTCGAGAGCCCCTTACCGAAGAACTCGACGAACTTTCCGACGACGCCCTTGCGGCGCAAGAGCGCCGTGACCGTCAACACGAGATCGGTCGCAGTCACGCCTTCGCGCAATTCGCCGGTCAGCTTAAAACCGATCACCTCGGGAATCAGCATGGTCACCGGTTGCCCGAGCATCGCAGCTTCCGCCTCGATGCCGCCGACGCCCCAAGCGAGCACGCCGAGACCGTTGACCATCGTCGTGTGCGAGTCGGTACCGACGACGGTGTCCGGATACGCCGCGCCCGCGCCATTTGCGGCCACCCCTGCGCCGCCCGCGCCGAAGACCACGCGCGCCAAAAACTCGATGTTGACCTGATGCACGATGCCCGTGTCGGGCGGCACTACGCGGAAGTTGTCGAGGGCTGCTTGGCCCCACTTGAGGAACGCGTAACGCTCGCCGTTTCGCTCGAACTCCAGGCGTGCGTTTTCCGCGAAGGCGCCGTTCGAGCCGAAACGGTCGACTTGCACGGAATGGTCGATCACGAGCTCGACCGGCTGCAGCGGGTTGATCTTCTTCGGTTCTCCGCCGAACTGCGCCATCGCATCGCGCATGGCCGCCAAGTCGACGACCGCCGGAACGCCGGTAAAATCTTGCAGCAGCACGCGGGCGGGGCGATAGGCAATCTCGCGCTCCGGCGCTGCACCCGGCCTCCAGCCGGCGAGCGCCGCGATGTCGTCTTTCGAGACGCTGCGCCCGTCTTCGAAGCGAAGCAGGTTCTCGAGAAGGATCTTGAAGCTAAACGGCAGACGCGCCACCGGGAAACCGGATCTTTCTAGGGCTTCCAGCGCGAAAATCGAGTAAGTGCGGTCGCCGACCTTGAGGTTCTGCCGAACGTTGAAACTGTCCGGGTGCGTATTTTGCATAGCCGCTCCCGCTTCGTTATTCGCTTCGGCCGATACTCCGCAGCCCGACACGTTGAACCCGCGGGGCGCCTCCCTTACCGTCGCCGATCGTGAGGGCAACCTCTCCCGCAAGGAGCTCGTGCAGCGGTCCGGCGACCAACTCCGCGCGCCAATGACTGCCGTCGAGGGCGCGCGCGACCTCTTGCGGGCTGCCCGGAAGCTCGCGCGCTACCCGCTCGAGGGCGGAGCGCGGCGTCAGCAACCCCGCCGGCAACTCGTTTTCCGCAGCAATCGTGCCGACGAGCACCGAGAGGCACGACACGATCGTCTCACGCTCGGCGCCGGGGGGACGTACCGGCTTGCGCGGCAACTCCTCCTCGTCGAGGGATAGCCCGCGTTGAACCGCCGCAACGATTCGGTCGCCGAAGGCCTTGCGCGTCCCGGCGTCGAGCCGGCGCAGCTGGGAGAGGTCGTCGCGCGTGGCGGGCCGCAGCGAGACGAGCGCCGCCATGACGTCTTCGGGAACGATGTACTTCAGCGGCACGTCCCGCTCGCGCGCGAGTTCGTCGCGCAGGATCGCAAGCTCGCGCAGGACCCCGAGCTCGCGACGGCTCATGCGCATCGCGCCTGGGATGCGCAAATAGAGCCGCTCCGGTTCGGGCCGGTAGCGTTCCAGATCGACCAGCGGTTGCGAATCTTCCTCGAACCACGGCAGGCGTCCGGTCCCTGCCAGCCGCGCCATCAGACGATCTTGCAATGGGAAGAGATGGGCGACGTCGTTGACCAGGTAGTCGATCTGCTGCGGCGTCAGGGGCCGCTGGCTCCAGTCGCTGACTGTGTGCGCTTTGCGCAGTCTCAATCCGACCACGTCCGAGACGAGATCGGCGAGCGAAATCGCCATGCCGTAGCCGCAAAACGCGGCGGCTAACTGCGTGTCGAATGCCGCCTGGGGCAAACGGTTGAAGCGATCGGCGAAGATCTTCAGGTCGCTCGAGAGCGCGTGCCCGACGACCGTCTTGCTCGCGAGCGCCTCGGCGAGCGGGCCGAGCTCCTTGACCCGCAGCGGATCGACGATCGCCACTTCGTCGCCCACGACGAGCTGCACCACCATCAGGCGCGCCGAGTAGGAACGCTCGTTGTGGAACTCGGTATCGAGCGCGACGCGCTCGACGGCCCCGATCTGCGCGCACAGGCGGGCGAGCGACTCCGCGTCCTCGACGAGCACGACGTTCACGAGCGGGCTCGCGACGGCAGGCGGCGGTGAAAGAATTCGCGCATGTGCGGCCGGTGCGCTTGATAGTAAGCGTGGAGCGTAGCCGAAGCGCGGTCGCCGAAGATGGCCAGCGTCGTGCAGATCGGGACGGCGATCGCGCACATGGTCCAAACGTGAACGAACACCGGGATGCGCAGGGCGGCGGCGATTTGCGTCGCCATCGTTCCGCCGATGCCCGGGATCACCCGCAGCGTCAAGAGAAACCCGGGCGAACCGATCCGAAAGCGCTTCACCCAGACCGGCAGCCGCTTGATGTTCTGGTCGAGCTCGAGAAGGTGCGAGGTACGGCGAGCGATCGCGTAGCCCGCTAAGGCCGCCAATACCAGACCGACCGCGTTGACGACCGAGCCCCAGAGTGGCCCGAAGATGACGCCGTTCATGATCGCGAGAGCATCGGTGACCGAAAACGGAGCGGAGGCAACCGCCGTGAAGACCGCAATCGCCAGCGGATACGACCAAGGACCGATTTGGGAGAGCGCGGCCTCGATGTGGTTGCGGTACCGGATTACCAGGGCAGCCAAGGCGAACGACATTAAAAAGACGAGGACGGCCTCGGCCCTGCGTAGTGCGAGCCTCAAGCGGTGATCGTCTGGAAGGGCACGGTTCTTCTCCTTTGCGGGATTGGACTGTATGCCTCCGCCTTCATGGCTCGCAAAAGCTTACGCGCCGCGCGCGGCCTCTTGAGCGCGCCGAGCGTCGTCCAAAGTCCGCGCGCTCGGGCCCTGGGCGGCGTTCCCAACGCCTTTATCGGTATGGCGTACTACCTGGCCCTGGGCGCTGCGTTACCCTTTTGCGGGCGAGCGCTCGTGTGGGACGCCACCTTCGCGGCCACGCTGGCCGCGGCACTTTTCTCAATCTTTCTCGCCTACAGCCTGTTGTTCGTAACGCGGGCGCCGTGCGTCTTTTGCTGGACCAGTCACGCGGTCAACTGGACGCTGCCATTTCTCCTGCTGGCTATTCGTCCGGCCTGAGGCGCGGCCGGGCCCGGAGCCGAAGCGAAGCGGCCCGCACGGATTCAGTTGCGCCTGCGGCGTAGCAGGTTTCGCAATGCAAGTTCCCCGAGCCGCGGCAACCGTGATGCTGCTACGTGAAGGTGAGCGCGGCTGCGGCTTCGAGGTCTATATGGCGCGGCGCAGCGCGCGCAGCCGCTTCAGCCCCGAGATGTACGTCTTCCCCGGAGGGGCGGTCGACGCGGCCGACGGCAGCCAGCAAGCGTTCGCGCGGCTCAACGGCCGGCCGGCGACGGTGGGAGCGGAGTTTGCCGTCGCAGCCTTGCGCGAGCTTTTCGAGGAAGCCGGCGTCCTGATTGCCTGCGACCCGGACGGGCATCAGGCCGGCTTCGCCGAGCCGGAGAAGCTGACGGCCCTGCGCGCGGAGGTTGCCCAAGGCGCCGCGCTCCTAGAGCTGCTTGCCCGTGAAGACCTCTTTTTAGATGCGCGGGAACTGCACCACTATTCAAACTGGGTGACGCCCTCAAGCGAACCGCTGCGCTTCGATACGCACTTCTTCGTCGCGCGCGCGCCGCACGATCAGGTTGCTGTGGCTGACGCATTCGAACTGCACGACGGGCTTTGGATCGATCCGAAGGAGGCGCTGGCGAGCGCGGACCGGGGCGAGTTCGCGCTGATGTTCCCGACGCGAAAACATATCGAGCGTTTGGCCGCATTCGACCGGCTCGAAGCGATGTTGGCGCATGCAAGTAGCCGCCGCATCGTTTCGGTCGAGCCGTTTCGCAGCGCGGACGGAGGGATTGAAATCCCGGCGGAGGCCGTCGAGTGGTAGCGTCGCGCGTGGCGCGCATCCTCGCACCGAACCCCTCACCCATGACGCTCGAAGGGAGCAACACGTATCTGATCGACGCAGGTGACTTTGCGGTCGTCATCGATCCTGGCCCGCCGATCGATCGCCACGTGGACGCGATCGTCGAAGCAGCGCGAGACCGAGGTCTTGCCATCGGCGCGATCCTGGTCACGCACGGTCATCCGGATCACGCGCCCGCGGCGGCGCCGCTCGCGGCGCGAACCGGCGCCCCGGTCTACGCGCACGCCCGCGCGAGTTTTCCGCACGATCGCACTTGGGCGGACGGCCGGCGTCTGCGCTTTGGAGAGCTCGAGCTGATCGCGCTCGACACGCCCGGCCATGCGGTCGATCACCTTGCGTTCGGAATGGAAGAGGAAGGGGCGCTGTTTGCCGGGGATGTGATCGTCGGTCGCGGCACAGTGGTCGTTGCGCCGCCCTTCGGCGACATGCGCGCGTATCAGGCGACGCTGGGACGTCTGCAAGACAACTACGCTTCAGCGCGCACGATCTATGGCGGGCACGGCGAGGCGGTCGACGATCCCCGCGCCAAGATCGCCGAGTACATCGCGCACCGCGCTGCACGCGAAGGTCAAGTGCTGAGCGCGCTGGCCGAACGGCCGTCGACCGTCCCGGATCTGGTCGAGCGCATCTATCGCGATACGCCGGCGGTGCTGTGGCCGGCAGCCGCGCGCCAGGTTCTCGCCCATCTGATCGCGCTGGAAAGCGAGGGCCGCGTCGTCACGCGGACTCTCGCGCGCGAGCCGGATGCGCGCGAAGCTGCGATTCTCAACCCGGATCTGAGCCGGCTTGCGGACCCCTCGCTTGCCTCCGTCGCGGCGGCCGAACTCGGATTCGACCGAGCCGTCGAGCGCATCGTCGTCTACGAACCGGCGCCGTAGCAGGCCATCGACGCGCCCGATCGGTTAGTCGATCGCGAGCACGATCTTTCCGAACTGTTCGCCCTGCAGCATGCGCTCGGCAGCCGCCGCAACCTCGTCCATTGGGTAGACGCGATCGAGCGCCGGCTTGAGGCCGCTCTCGAAGAGCTCGAGCATGCTGCGGAAGTCGCGCGCGCTTCCCATCGACGTGCCGAGCACGTCCAAATGCTTCCAGAAGATCGAGAACGGACGCACCTTTGCGTCGCCTGAAGTCCCGCCGTAGATTACGACGCGCGCCCCTAGCGCGGCGACCTCGAGACACCGCGTCAGCGTCTCACCGCCCGTCGAATCAACGACCAGGCTCGGGCCGCGGCCGTCCGACGCTTTGCGCACCTCCTTGTGCCATTCGGGCGAGCTCTTGTAGTTGATCGTTACATCCGCGCCGAGCCGCTTCGCGCGCTCCAGTTTGGCGTCGCTGCCCGAGGTCACGATTGTGCGCGCACCGACGTGTTTCGCGTAGAGCAGGACGAACGTCTGAACGCCGCTGCCGACGCCGGGAATCAAGACGACGTCCTCCTTGCGGATCTGCCCGCGCGTGAAGACGGCACGATACGCGGTCAGGCCGGCCAGCCCGATCGCGGCGCATTCGTCGTCATCGAGCGCCGCCGGTTTGGGATGCACGTTGATCGCGGGCACGGTCACGAGCTCCGCGAAGGTGCCGTCGCGCGGCATCCCGAGGATGCTTCCGTGGCTTGCAAAGGCCTCGTCTTCGCTCCAGCCGAGCTGCGGATTGATGACGACCGGCGTCCCGGGCGCGGGACCGGTGACCCCCTCGCCAAGCGCGGCCACCTCGCCGCAACCGTCGGAGCCTAGCGTTTTCGGGAGCTCGATCCCCGGATAGAGCCCCTGCGTGATGAAGACGTCGCGCCGGTTGAATGCGGCGCGCTTGATCCGCACGGAAATTTCGCCCGAGCCTGGTTGCGGATCGGGCACGTTCTCAACGTGAAGCTTTTCCGGGCCACCGAGTTCGTTCAGACGTACCGCTCGCATGGAGCGAAACTATACCGATTCGGCACGCCACTTCCCGCACGGACGGCGCTAGACGTTGGCGCTGGCGCGTCCCTCGGGGGTCGCTTCCTGGGGCGGCGCTTCTTGCGGCGACCCTTCGGCATCGGGAGAGCTGCCCGCGTCGGGTGACTCGGAGGGCTCGGCCGACTCTTCGGGCTGCGGCGTGTCGGCCGGTTCGGGCGAGATATCCGCCGGCGGCGCGAAGGGCGTCGGGCTCGGGGTCGCGGCGCGCGCCCCCGGCAGCAGCGGAGCGATCGCCGAGCCCGGGCTTGTCACATTCGAATAGAACTGCGGAATAAAAAGCGCGGCCTCGGCGGTAACGCCGATTGCCGACGTCAGACCGCCGCCGAACGTCGCTTGCGCGAACCCGATCGCTACCGCGAGCACGATTCCGAGAACCGGCGCGAACGCACCGATCGGACTTCGACCGATCACGGTCCCGGCGACCAGGTCTCCAAGGCGCTGATGGCGCGGCGTGATCAGTGCGAGCAGCAGGCCGATCCCGATCGCGTCGATCGGAAGAAGGAGGTTGCGTACGAAAGCGCGCCCGATGCCGGCATGCCCCCCGCGTCCGGTGCGCAGGTGCAAGCCAAAAATGAGCTTTCCGACGGTCGTTCCCGCCAGTGCTTCAAAGACGAATTTGACCCCGAGTGCCAAGGCTAGAGCCGCAAGGGCGAGCCATCCAAAACCCCGTTGATCGCGGGTCGCAAACACGATCAAGCCGCGTTCGAAGGCGTCGTAGCCGAACGCCGCGAGAACGAAGCCGATCCCGCCGATGTCCACGATGAACGCCAGAAGGCGTGCGAGCAGGTACGACGGTACGTTTCCGAAGCGATGGTCGTAGGGCGCCGGGCGGCCTCCGGGCGGAGGGCCGGCGCCCGGCGGAGCGCCGCCTCCCAGCGGCGGCTGCGGCGGCCGGCTCACCGGCATCGGTTGCGTGAAAGCGTTCGGGTCCGAATCTCTCGGCGGCTGTTGCATCCGGTCGATTTACTCTCGACGCCGCAAGAAGTCGCAGCCGCCCAAAGATCGCACGCTAGACGTAGCCCGAGGCGGCGGTGGCGCCTTTCCGCTGCAGCTCCAGCTGGCGCAGTTCGACCCGGCGAATCTTCCCCGACCGCGTCTTTGGCAGCTCCGGCACGAATTCGATCTCACGCGGATACTTGTAGGGAGCCGTTACCCGCTTGCAGTGCTCCTGCAGCTCCTTGACCAGCGCCTCGTCCGCGCAGTAACCGGCCCGCACGACTATGAAGGCCTTCACCACGTTGCCGCGGTCGGCGTCCGGGCTGCCCACGACGGCCGACTCGAGCACCGCCGGATGCTCCAGCAGCGCGCTCTCGACCTCGAAGGGGCCGATGCGATACGCCCCCGACGAGATGACGTCGTCGGCACGGCCGACGAACCAGAAATACCCGTCGTCATCCTTTTGGGCGCGGTCGCCCGTCAAGTACCAATCGCCGCGGCGGGTCGCTTTGGTCTCGGCGTCGCTCTTGTAGTAACCGCGGAAAAGCGTAGGCGGCGCGCCCCGCAGGCCGATGTCGCCGACGTCCCCGGGTTCGCTCGGATTGCCCTGCGCGTCGACCACATCGACGTCGTGACCGGGCGTCGGCTTCCCCATCGAACCCGGTCGCACGTCGGTACCGGGGACATTTGCCACCAGCAGCGAGTTCTCGGTCTGCCCGTAACCGTCGAGGATCGTCAGCCCGAATGCATCCTTCCAGCGTACGAGCACTTCGGGATTGAGCGGTTCGCCCGCCGACACGCAGTGGCGCAGCGCCGGCAGCTTCCAGCGCTCGCCGAGGTGCTCGAGCTTCGCTTCGAGACGATACTCGGTCGGCGCTTGGCAGAGCACGGTCACGCCTAGGTCGCGGATGAGATCCATGCGTTCGGCCGGCTCGAATCCGCCCTCGTGCAGGACGATCGCCGAACCGCACGACCACGGACCCAGCAGCACGTTCCAAAGCGATTTCGCCCAGCCCGTGCCGGCCGTACACCAAACCAAGTCTTCGGGCCGCGCGTCGAGCCAATACTGCGCCTGCATGCGCTTCGCAAAGGTGTAGGCATGGACGTGCATGACGCCTTTGGGATCCTTGGTCGTCCCGCTCGTGTAGACGATGTAAGCGAGATCGTCCGAGCGCGTTGGATTGCCGGCGAACTCCCCGGCTCGTTCGACCAGCTCGTCGAGCGACGACCAGCCTTGCGCGGCCCCGCCCACGAGCAAGTAGCGCTGCACGCCCGGTGCATCGGCGCGCAACAGGTCGACCTCGTGACGGTTGCTCGCGTGGGCAACGATCGTGGTTGCCTCGCTATGGTTCGCGCGAAACGCCAGATCTTTGGCGCGAAGCTGTTCCGAGCATGGAATGACGACCGCTCCCAATCGGTCGAGCGCGACCATCGAAAAGAGCCATGCCGGAATTTTCGGCAAGAGCACGACGACCCGTTCGCCCGGTTTCAAGCCGAGCTCGCGCAAGGCGCCCGCCCACCTGCGGGTCGCTGCGGCGATCTCGGGAAAGCTCGTATCGTGTCGCCCGCGCTGCGCGTCCACGAACAGCAGGCCGCGCCGGCTCTGCCTGCCTAACGCGTCGACGACGTCGCGGCCAAAGTTGAACTCCGGCGGAACGTCCCATGTAAAGCTCGAGCTCTGCATGATGGGCTCTTTTCGGGGGCGGCCCCCGGAACCTCGGCGAAGGCGTCTTCATGGCGTGGCGGATGTTGGCTCTCTTCGATCCGGTCCGGATTTCGCGACGAGCGCGCATCCGCATCGGCAAGAATTTCCGCGTCGACGGCATCCCGGCGATTCTGCTGGGGATCGCATCCATCGTCACCGCGGCCAGCGCCGGGCGCGTGATTGAAAAGGCGGCTCCGATCCTGCCCGAGACGCTGCGCGAAACGCGCGAGCTGCTTCGGTCCTTACGTCCCGAGCGCAAGGAGCTGGCGCCCTAGCGCTCTTGCCCCGCCGGCTAGGCGGTTCGTTTCACGAGCCGGATCGACTCCTTCTGCGAGGGGAAGTCGATTTCGTCGGCGATCAGCGTCGCCGGGTCGTACCAAATCGTTCCGGCAAGTGCCCCCACCGAGAACGTCATTCCCACGTCGCGCGGCTCAGCGGTGAGCGGAGGCGACTCGGCGCTCGTGCCCAGGTGTCCCATCGACGCCTGCCCGGTATCGAGCAGAGCGAGCGTGACCGATGTCGTGCTCGTGCCCTTGGCGATCGCGGGCAAGATCACGTTGAAAGAAACCAAGTTGTCGATGACGACGAGCGTCGGGGCACCGGCCAGCGCTTGTACGGAAAAGTGCCGCGTGCCGGCCTCGACGGTCGCGACGCCGCCCTCCATCGTCGCGGAGATGTGCTCGTTACCAGCGGGCTCGGTGATGTCGGCCGTGTAGGTTCGTTCCGCGAAGGTGGCCGCGTCGAAGGTCGTTTTCACCGTGGCGTCAACGGAGTTGGACACCGTGTGCTCGCTTGCCACAACCCCCAGATCCGTGCTGCTGAAGACGATGCGGGAGGTCGCGATCGTCGCGTCGTTGCGATGGATCTCGTAGGTGTAGGTTCCGTCCGGCGGCCGGACGGCAATCGTCGCGGCCGAGGCCGGCCCGGCCCGGAGGAGCGAGCAAACCGTCAGGAGCGCTGTCAAAGCCGCTTTTTGTGGGCGCATCACGCATGCTCCGACTCCGAACCCGCGCCTTCCCCCCTCCACGCAGGAACGTGCGTTCGACCGCGTAAGCCCGCTCGCGATGATCGACAACAGTAGCATGATCGGCTTGATCCGCCGGGCGATCCCCGACGCCGAAGTCGAGATTGTCGACTTGACCGGCACCATGGACCACTTCGACGTGTTAGTTCGATCGAAGGCGTTCCGAGGAGTCTCGGCGCTCGATCGCCACCGCATGGTCGAAGGGGCGGTAGCCGCAGCTCGCGCCGACGGCCGCATCCACGCCATGTCCATCCGCACCGTCATCCTGGAGTAAGCCGCATGTCCGACGACACGATACGCACCCAGATCAAGCAAGAGATCGCCGACCATACGATCCTCGTTTATGGCAAAGGCACGAAGTCGATGCCGCGCTGCGGCTTCACGCGCGAGACCATCGAGTTTTTCAACCGCTTCGGTTACCCATTCGAAGTCATCGACGTCCTCGAGAACATGCCCAAACGCGAAGCCCTCTCCCAGATGACGAACTGGCCGACGCTGCCCAAAGTCTTTATCAACGGCACCTTCTACGGCGACACGGATATTCTCGGCCCGATGGATCAAAGCGGCGAGCTCGGCGACGTGCTGACGCAGGCCTTCGGCGGGAAGCAACCCGCGCCGGTCATCAAGCTGCGCTAAGCAGAACGGCGGGGCGGTGGCGCGCCTTGCGGATCGATGAAAGCGCCTGCCGGCGAGGCGAGCAGAAGGGCGAGTTCTTCCGCATTCGGCGGTTGAGAAAAATCGCGCGTGGCGCTCACGATGCAATAAAACCCGAACCTCTGGGCACCGCGGTTGACGAACTGGTGCGGTTCGAGCGGCGCGACGTAGACGACGTCGTTGGGATGCACCTCGCGCACCGTCTGGCCGACCACGGCGTGGCCGGTGCCTTCCCCGACGATCACGTAATGCTCGTGTTCGTGCTTCTCTAGCCGCGTCACGGAACCAGGCGGCACTTCAAAGTAGCGCACCTCGATCGCCGGGCCCGGCTCGTCGGGCGAGGCTTTGCGCCCGCCGACGAGCGTATGCCGGACGACTTTCGAGGGCACGCCGGGCACGTAGCCCTCGCGCTCGACGTCCTCCCAGCCTTCCTCCACCTTGGTCACGAATCGCCTTTGCATCGCACCGTATTATGACGCGCGGCGCCCGTTCGAGCAAGCTTTTCGGCCGGCCCGGTCGTAAGCGAGCGCCATGCAACACTGGCTGTTCAAGACCGAGCCCGAAACCTTTGGGTGGGATCGGCTCAAACGTGAGGGCCGCACCGAATGGAGCGGCGTCCGGAACTTCCAGGCGCGCAACAACATGATGGCGATGAAACTCGGCGACCTCGGGTTCTTCTATCACAGCAGCACGAAGGAGCCCGGCATCGCCGGCATCGTCAAAGTGGTGCGCGAAGCGTACCCGGATTTCACCGCGTTCGAGCGGGGCGGCCCCTACTACGACCCGCGCTCATCCAAAGATAAGCCGATATGGCAGATGGTCGACGTGGCGTACGAGCGTGACATACCGCGCTTCGTTTCGCTGGCCGAGCTGCGTAAGAACGTCGCTCTCGTGCCCACGATGGTGCTCCTCAAGCGCGGCTCGCGCCTTTCCGTACAACCGGTGCACGTGCGCGAATGGAACCTCATCCTCAAACTCGCCGATCGCCCGCTGCCGGCCTGATTTCCGACTTCGTTTCAGATCGCTTGCGCGCGTTTGAGAAGCACTTGCTGGGCGCAGATCTCGGCTTCGCCCGCCGTGCGAACGCGCCGGCTGTAGCTACCGTCGGGAAGCAGCCAGCGCGTCTTGCAGTTGTCGGCTAAGAGCACGGCCAGAATCTCGTCGCAGATGCGGTTCTGCAAAGACTCGTCGAGCACCGGAACGATCGTCTCGACGCGGCGGTCGAGGTTGCGGCCCATCCAGTCCGCGCTCCCAAAGTAGATCTCGCGCTCGCCGCCGTTTTGGAACACGAAGATGCGCGAGTGCTCGAGAAAACGACCGACCACGCTGCGCACCCGGATCGTCTCGCTCACACCCGGGATGCCGGGCCGCAACTCGCACATGCCGCGTACGATGAGCTCGATCGGCACGCCGGCTTGCGAGGCGCGGTAAAGCGACTGGACCGTTCGTTTGTCGGAGATCGCGTTGAGCTTGCCCAGGATCCCCGACGGGCGCCCGGCACGGGCGTGCTCGATCTCGCGTTCGATCAGCTCGCCAAATCCGTTGCGCATCGTCGTCGGGGCGACCAAGAGTTTTTGATAGCGGGTCGTCTTGGAGAACCCGGTCAGGCGGTTGAAGAGGTGCGTGACGTCGGCGCCGAGCGCGGGACGGCACGTAAAGAGCGACAGATCGGTGTAGACGCGGGCGGTCTTCTCGTTGTAGTTGCCGGTTCCGAAGTGAACGTAGCGCCGGATCCCGTCAGGCTCGTTGCGCACGACCAGGATGACCTTGGCATGCACCTTCAAACCCGGAAAACCATAGACGACGTGCGCGCCGACGCGCTCCAGCGTGCGCGCCCAGTGGATGTTGTTCTCCTCGTCAAAGCGCGCCTTGAGCTCGATCAACGCGGCGACCTGCTTGCCGTTTTCAGCGGCCTGCATCAACGCCGCGATCACCGGCGAATCTCCGCTGGTTCGGTACAGCGTTTGTTTGATGGCCAGTACTTGAGGATCTTCGGCTGCGGCCTGGAGGAACTGCACGACCGGATCGAACGACTCGTACGGGTGGTGGATCAGCAGATCCCCGTCGCGGATGACCGCGAAGATGTCTTGCGCGCCTACCAGACGTTTGGGAATCGCGGGCGTGAACTGCGGGTCGTGCAAGTCCGGGCGGTCGATGCCGACGAGCGCGAAAAGATCGGACGTCCCGAGCATGCCGTCGATCTCGTAGAGGTCGAGCTCGTCGAGGGCCAGCGCTTCCCGCAGCATAACGCGCAGATGCTCGGGCATCGCCGCTTCGACTTCCAAGCGCACGGGCTCGCCGAAACGCCGCTTGCGCAGCTCCGACTCGATCGCGCGCAGCAGGTCGTCGGCTTCGTCTTCCTGCAGGTCGAGGTCGGCGTCACGCGTGACGCGGAAACAGTACGACGCACGGATCTGCATCCCCGGGAAGAGCGCGTCCAGATTGTGGGCGATGACGTCCTCTAGCAGGACGAAGTGCCGTACGCCCTCGGAAGCGGCGACCGGCATGAAACGCGGCAGGCTCGGCGGGACCTTGACGCGCGCGAAGTGCATCTCGGGCCCCTCGTCGGTTTGCTCGTACATCTCGACGCCGAGCGAAAGCGAGAGGTTTGAAATGTACGGGAACGGGTGGCCCTGGTCGACCGCTAGCGGCGTGAGCACCGGAAAGACGCGCTCGTCGAAGGTTTTCTTGAGCTCGGCCTGGGTCGCCTCATCGAAACTGTCGTAGCGGCAGATGCGGATGCCCTGCGCCTCGAGGTCCGGGAGCAGTTCCTCACGCAGAAGCCGGGCGAACCGCTCGAGGGAGGGGCGCAGGCGCGTCGAGACGGCGCTCAACTGCTCCGCGGGCAGGCGCCCGTCATTCGAGGGCCGGTGCACTTCAGCGGCGATCTGCTGCTTGAGCGCCGCAACGCGGATCATAAAATACTCGTCGAGGTTGGTGCTGAAGATCGCCATGAACTTCAGCCGCTCGAGGAGCGGGTTGTGCCGGTCGATCGCCTCTTCCAGGACGCGTTCGTTGAACTCGAGCCAGGAGAGTTCGCGGCTGAAATAAAGGGAGGGATCGTCCAGATCCGGCGGCCGGGTTGAAACCGGGCTTTCGACCTCGGCTGGGGACGGGGCGATCATGCGGGATTTGCTTCGCCATCAGAGCCGCGAACTCCACGTCCCGGAAAACCGGCCGCCGTTCCAGAACGAGCGCGTGTTCCATGCTCGACCTCGCACTTCACGTTCGCGATCATCTCCTCTTGGCCGGGGCCGCGCTCGCGCTTGCGCTGCTGGCAGGCCTGCCGGCGGGCGTGTGGGCCGCCCGATCCGACCGTTTCCGCCAGCTCGCGCTTGGAACGATCAACGTCGGGCGTGTCATCCCAAGCCTCGCGGTGCTGGCTCTGATGCTCCCCCTGCTGGGAATCGGTTTCTGGCCCGCCCTGGTCGCGCTCACGCTGCTGGCCGTGCCGCCGATCGCAATCAACACCGATATTGGGCTGCGCGGCGTCCCGGCCGCAATGGTCGAGGCGGCGCGCGGTTTGGGGATGACGCAGGGGCAGGTTCGGGCTCGTGCCGAGTGGCCGCTCGCGCTTCCCGTGGTGTTCGCCGGGGTGCGCACCGCAACGGTCGAGGTGATCGCCAGCGCCACGCTGGCGGCATTCATCGGAGGCGGCGGCCTCGGCGAGTACATCCTCAACGGCCTAGCCGAAGCCGACACGCAGCAACTTTTGGAAGGAGCCGTCTCGGTCAGCATCCTCGCGCTTGGAGCGGAAGCGCTGCTCGGCGCTTTGGAGCGCCGCCTCTCAACGAGCGTTTGGGGACCGGCGTGATGAACGAGAGGCCCATGCATCCGTCAACGCTTTCGCGGCGCCGTGCGCTCGCGCTGCTGGCCTCGGCACCCATGGCCGCGTGCACCCACGCGAATGGATCGAGCGTTGCGGTCGGCTCGAAGAATTTCACCGAGGAGCTCGTGCTCGGCGAGATGTACGCGCAGCGGCTCGAAGGCGCCGGCTTGCCCGTCGTGCGCAAACTCAATCTGGGCGGCACGCAGGTCGCGATGGAAGCGCTGCAGCGGGGCGACATCGACCTGTACCCCGAGTACACCGGGACCGCACTGATCACCGAGCTCAAGCTCCATCCTACGAGCAGCGGGACCGAGATCTACCGCACGGTCAAAGCGGCCTACGCGCAACGCTATCAACTCGTGTGGCTCGACCCCGCACCGATGAACGACACGCAGGCCCTGGCGACGACGGCGGCAATCTCGCAGCGATACCGCGCGACGACCCTCTCCCAGCTAAGCGGAGTGGCTTCGCAGTTGCGCCTCGGGGCGATTCCGGAATTCACCAAGCGCGAGGACGGTCTGCCGGGTTTGCAGCGCGCCTACGGCAGATTCCGTTTCAAAGAAGTCCGGCTTTTCGACATCGGCCTCAAATACAAGGCCCTCGAATCCGGTCAAGTCGACGTGGTCGTTGCGTTCGGAACCGACGGTCAAATCGCGGCCGACAAGCTGATCGTGTTCGTCGACGACAAGCATTTCTGGCCGGTCTATCAGGTCGCGCCGGTCGTGCGGCGAGGGGCACTCGAGCGCCATCCGGCAATTGCCGGCGCACTCAATCCGGTTGCGCCGCTTTTGACCGACGCTGTGATGCGCGGGCTCAACGAGAAGGTCGACGACGAAGGTCAAGAGCCGGCCGACGTCGCGCGCACGTTTCTGACCGCGCACGGGTTGTCGTGATAGCGGGCGGAGTACCCGTTCGTCTCGAGGAAATCCACGTTCGTTATCCGGGCGCCGACCGAGCCGCGATCGACGGGGTCAGCCTGTCGATCGAAGGTGGGGCGCTGGTCGTTTTGCTCGGACCTTCCGGCTGCGGTAAGAGCACGCTCCTGCGCACGATCAACGGACTGGTCGCGCCGCAGAGCGGCAGGATCCTCATCGACGGGCGTGAGATCACCGGCGTTGCGCCCGAGCAACTGCGACGCGGCATCGGCTATGTGATCCAGGCCGTCGGGCTCTTCCCGCACATGAGCGTGGCGCAGAACATCGCCGTCGTTCCGGAGCTCATCGGCTGGGATGCGGCCAAGATCCGCACGCGAACCGACGCGCTGCTGGAGCTCGTCCGACTCGACCCCACCCGCTATCGCGACCGCCTGCCGCGCCAACTCTCCGGCGGCGAGCAGCAACGCGTCGGGGTCGCTCGTGCGCTCGCCGCCGAACCGCGCCTGCTCTTGATGGACGAGCCGTTTGGCGCGGTGGATGCGATCGTGCGCTTGGCCCTGCAAGACGAGTTGCGCCGCATCCACGAAGCGCTTGGAACGACGATGCTGTTCGTCACGCACGACGTCGACGAGGCGTTGCGCATCGCCGACCAGATCGTCGTCATGCGCGCGGGTCAGGTGGTCCAATATGGTTCGCCGCTCCACGTGCTGGCGCGGCCGGCGACGCCCTACGTCGCCGAATTGCTCGATGCAGCCGACTCGGTCCGGCGCCTGCAACTGCTGCGCAGCGGCGACGCGATGCGGCCGCTTCCCTCGGCCGGGGCGGCGGCGGGTTGGCCGCACGTCGATGCCGCCCATACGCTGCGCGAGGCACTATCTCGCCTGCTGGACGGCGCGGATTGTGTCGCGGTCGATCGCGGCGATACGGTCGCCGGCGTGCTCACCTTCGACGACGTGCGCCGGGCCCTCGCCGCCGCCGCGTGAAGCGCCCGTGACGTACCTGTTCGCGCATCCCTTCGCGGTCTTGCAGCGCCTGGGGGAGCACGTCGAGTTGACCGTGCTCGCGCTCGTCGCGGCGTCGGCAATCGCCCTTCCGCTGGGCATTTTCGTCGCCAAGAACGAGCGCGCGGGGCGGCTCGTCCTGGGCGTCCTCAACACCGTCTACACGCTCCCGAGCCTAGCGGTTTTTGCGCTGCTGATTCCAGTGCTCGGCATCGGAACGCTGACGGCTCTGGTCGCGCTCGTCGCCTACGCGCAGATGATCCTCGTGCGCAACGTTGCCGCCGGCTTGCGCGGCGTTCCGCGCGCGACCGTCGACGCCGCGCGCGGGCTGGGCATGACGCCCGCACAATCCCTCTGGCGCGTCGAGCTTCCCCAGGCGTTGCCGGTCATCATCGGCGGCATTCGGATCGCTACGGTCACGTTGATTGCGCTCGCGAGCCTGGCAGCATGGATCAACGCCGGCGGCCTCGGCGTCTTGATCCTTTATGGCCTCCAGCACGACGACCCGGGGCGGGCGGTCACCGGCAGCGTCCTTGCCGCAGCGCTTGCGATCGGTGCCGACACAGCTTTGCGCCGGCTCGAACGCCGCGTTCGAACCGGCTGAAGCGCCGCCAGCTGCTTTCTAAACGATGACGAGCAGGCTCACTGCGAAGCGGTCGGCTTCGTCGGTCCAGGTTCGTGCGACGCGGAAATTGCAACTCGTCGCCAGGCGCTCGATGTCTTCGGGCGCGAATTTATACGACGACTCGGTATGGATGGGCTCGGCGACCGAGAGGCGCACCGCCATCCCGAGCCGGTCGATGGACACGAGCTGGCCGCGCTGCGCGACCAGATACGAGTCCACCGAACCGCGCACGGAGTCGTAACGGGATGCGTGCGCGAACGCGTCGAGATCGAAGCCTCCGTCTAGCTCGCGATTGATGCGTCCGAGCAAGTTCTTGTTGAACGCGGCCGTAACGCCGGTCGGATCGTTGTATGCGAGCTCGAGCACGCGGGCATCCTTCTTCAGATCGTAGCCGAGCAGCAGCGCGTCGCCCGGTTTGAAGGCGCTCGACATCGCCGAAAGTAGCGCTTCGCGCTGCTCGGGTTCGTAATTCCCGACGTTCGAGCCCAAGAAGAGCGCGAGCACCCGATTCGACGTGCTCAAACGCGACGCTGCGAGAACCTCGAAGTAGTCGCTTGCGTACGCGATGACTTCCAAACGTTCGTACTCGGCGACGAGCGCGGTTGCGGAGCCGATCAGCGCGCTTGCCGAAATGTCGATCGGATGGTATTCGAGCCGCGACTGCCGCTTGAGCGTCTCGCCGATGAGAAAGCGCGTCTTGCGCGCGCTTCCGCTTCCGAACTCGACGATTTCGATCTTCCCGTCGAGCGAGCCGACCATCTGTGCCGCAAAGCGATCGAGGATCTCGCTCTCGGCCCGTGTCAGATAGTACTCGGGTAGAAAACAGATCGCTTCGAACAGCGCGGAACCCAGCCCATCGTAAAGATACTTCGGCGAAAGATGTTTGCGGCTCGCGCTCAACCCTGCGCGCACGTCGTCGCCGAACGTCGCGACCACGGCCCGCTCCGGATCGCGGTAGAGCAGAAAACGTTCGCCGACGCGCGCCGGCCGTTCTAGTTGCTCAAGACTCACGGGTCCCATCCCTTCGCTCCGCCGCTGTCGACGCTTGACACCAGTAATACCCATTTAGGCGGCGCTTCGGATTCGCACCGGCGTTCCACCCTGGGCAAAACGAAGCCGGGAAAGGCCCGGATGCCGCGGCTAGCGGTGCCCCCGCCGCTGCTCGGCGAGCAGCCGGGACCAGCGATAGTAGACGTCGCCGATGTAGTCGCGCGTCTCGGCGAACGGCGGCACGCCGTGATAGTAGGCGACGTTCCCTGGGCCGGCGTCGTAGGCGGCGAGCGCTGCTGCATACGGATCGGGGTAGATGCCGTCGTAAGCCCGGACGTAACGGCCGAAAAGCTCGGCCGAGCCGCGCATCGCATCGCTCCAGTTGAAAGGGTTCACTCCCTCATCGGCAGCCGTGCCGAGGGTAAACTGCGCGATTCCCACGGCACCGGCCGCCGAGAGAGCGTCGGGGGCGAACCCCGACTCCTGCAGCAGCGCCGAGCAGAAAAAGTCGGCGTCGAGGTGGTGCTCGCGCGCGTCGGCGATGGCTTGGCCGGCCAAAACCAGCGCGTCAAAGGGGTCGATCCGCGGGTTGCTGCGGACGATGGACCGTACCACGGCGAGGACCCGTGGCCCCGGAACGGGCGCATCGTACAGGAGGCGCAGGCCTCGCGGAGCCTCGAGCGCCTGCGGCACCCGCCGCCAGCTCACAAGGGCTAGCTCTAGCCGCGCTAGGTGCTCCGTCCGGGGCAGCCTCCAAACGGCTGCAGGCCTGCGGCCGGGAGCCGCCGGGGTGCACCCGGCGACCAACGCGAGCACGCCGGCAACCACCAGAAACCGTGCTGGCCCACACGGCCGCCGCCAAAAACGCGACCGATTTTCCAAAAAAAGGGAATGAGAGAGAGCGGAGCTATCGTGCTCCCGCGGGCGCGCTGCGTTCCCGGCACGCAGGGTTACGCGAATGGTCGAACCAAAACGGACTGTAACCGTCTCAACCGCCGAGGAGATTGGGATAGTGGAGCCGGGAATGCGTTTGTGGGCGACAATATCATGATGTTTTTCGTGGCCCTGGTCATCGTGCTGGTCGTCGGCGACCTCGCCTCGACCTTCCTCTATCACGTGCCGCAGCATCTCTGGGGTAAGCTGCACCTTCGCACCCACCACGACCGTTCGCGCTCCTTTTGGGATCACGCGGTCCTCTCGAAGGATCCCCAAGTTCTGCTCGACGGTCTGCTCGGAGCGCTCCCCTACATCGCGATCGCTCTCGGGCTCGCGACGCTTGGGCCCGCCGCCGCGGCCGGCGCAGTTCTGGGTTTGATCGCCGGTCAGCTCCACGTCTGGTGGCGGCATACGACCGATCTCGGTTGGAAGACGCCGCCGTGGGTCGTCAAAGCCTGCCGCGCGCTGCAGATCGTCCTTCCCGAGGATCACGACGGACATCACCGCAATCCCGACATAGAGTACGGCGACATCTTCCGTTTTTACGATGCACCCTCGCGGGCGATCATCACGTACGTCCGAGCCTTTGCGCGGCGCCGCCGGAACGCCCTGAGGCGCCTGCAGCGAATTCGCGCGCTGCGATCGCTTCGCAACACGCAGCGCGCGTGACCGCAAGAAGGGGTCGATGACGAAGCGCGTCCTGCTGCTGATCTCGGATACGGGCGGCGGCCATCGGAGCGCAGCCAACGCCATCGTTGCCGCTCTCGACGCGGTGAAAATTGGTCCCGACGGCGTTCCGCTGCAACTCGATCACCGCATCGAGGACGTCGCGGCACACTGCACCTTCCCTCTCTCGCAACTCGGACCGGCTTACAGTGCCGCGCTGCGCTTCGCGCCTCCGCTCTACGGAGCGCTGTACCACGCAACCAACGGCATCCGGCGCTTCCGAGGCGTCGTGCGCTTCTGCGAGCCGCTCTACCGCGAGCGGCTTCGCGATTTGTTCGTAAGCTATCGGCCCGACGTCATCGTATCGGTGCATCCGCTGCTCAACCATGCCGCGCTGCGCGCGCGCGCCGACGCCGGCATGCTTACCGTCCCCGTGATCACGGTCATCACCGATCTCGGCCGGGTCCATGAGGGTTGGCTGGTTCCAGAGGTCGACGCGGTGGTCGTTCCGGCGCGCGAAGTCTACGACCGGGCCCGCGAGCGCGGCATTCCGATCGAGCGCATCTTCCAACTGGGCCATCCCGTCCATCCGAAGTTCGAGGAAGTCCTCGAATCCAAGCGCGATCTGCGGATGCGGCTCGGGCTTCCGAGCGATCGTTTCGTGGCGTTGCTCATGGCGGGCGGCGAAGGTGGCGGAAAGCTCCTTCCGACCACGCTCGCACTTGCCAAAGCGAAGCTTCCGTTGCACTTGGTGGTGGTCACCGGACGTAATTCCGCGCTGCGCGTAAAACTGAGCGAGCTCGCGCCCGCGTCGCCCACCCCGATGACGATCCTGGGTTATTGCGACAACGTGCCGGAGTTGATGCGAGCAGCGGACCTGCTCGTGACGAAAGCCGGGCCCGGCGCGATCGCGGAGGCGAGCGTCGCCGAAGTACCGGTCGTCGTTTACGACTTCATCCCAGGGCAAGAGCGCGGCAACCTCGATTACGTGCGAACCAACGGCATCGGGGTCGTCGCGCTCACCACGGCCGACGTCGTGCGCTCGGTGCGGCGGATCGTCTCGAGCCTGGAACGGCTGCAATCGATGCGCGCGCGCCAGGGCACGGTCGCACCGCGTGGAAGCTCGCGCCGCATCGCCGAGCTGATCGCAACGATGGCGTGCGGTGAGCCGGGCGCGTGGCGCCCGCCGATCGCACGCGTCGCCGCCCTGTAGGGCCATGCGCGCCGTCGTCGTCGAGCATCGCCACGGGTTAGGAGCGCTCAAGGACCTCCCCGACCCGGCGCCGGGCCCGCACGACGTGCTCGTTCGCATCAGCGTCGCCGGCGTCAATCCGATCGATTGGAAGAATCGCGACGTCTACGAACGCCCGATTCCGTTCGTGCTCGGCCAAGACTTTGCGGGCGTCGTTGTCGGAACCGGCGATCGGGTGCGGCACTATGCCGAGGGGGATCGCGTTTTCGGCATCGCCCGGGAACACGGCGCGTACGCGGAGTTGACCGTGGTCCCCGAGGACGATCGAACGCAGCCGGTGGCCAAGATTCCGATCGACGTCGGCGACGCCGACGCTGCCGCTCTGCCGACCGCCGGGCTCACGGCCCTCGCCGGCGTCGAGCGCCTCGGCCTTGAAGCCGGCCAGGTGTTGCTAATCGTCGGCGTCAGCGGCGCCGTCGGGCAATTCGCAGCCCAGATCGCACGCGACCGCGGCATCCGCGTAGCGGGCACGGGTCGCGCCGGCAATGCGGAAATTGGGGACGCGCTCGGCATCGAAACGTACGTTGCTTACGACCGTGACGACGTCGTGCAGAGCATTCGGACGAAATACCCGAACGGCGTCGACGCCGTCTTGGACTTGGCAGAAGACGCTGAGGCCGTCAAGAGGACGGCCGACGTGCTGCGCCCCGGCGGCTCGATCGCATCGACCATCCGCGCGGTCGACGCCGAGCATTTCAAAGAGCGTGGCCTGACCGGCCTCAACGTCAACCTCTTCGAGTCGCCCCAGTCGTCGCGCGAAGGGCTGCGCAGCCTCGCCGAGATGGTCAAACAGGGCCGGCTTCGCGTACCGATCGTGGCCGAACGCAATCTGGTCGACGCGGTTGCCGCGCTCGAACTGCAAAAGTCCAGGAAAATCGCCGGCAAGATCGTGCTTTCGATCTAAATCGAGAGCCTGCGCTCGCATCAAGCGCCTACGAAGCTTCCTTCGTCGTCAGCCCTCCGCGACGCGCCATGGTCGCCGCGCCGATCGCGCCGGCGTCGTTGCCGAGCGATGCCTCGACGATCTTGGTTTGGCCCCTGGGCACCATCGTGGTAAGCTCGTCGACCTTCGGTCGCACCGCGTTGAGCATGAAATCACCGGCGCTAGCGACCCCGCCGCCGAGCGCAATGAGCTCGGGATTGACGAAAGCGATGATGTTCGCGAGGCCGCGCGACAAATCGTCGATGTACCGGTTCCAGGCAGCTAGCGCATGCGGCTCGCCGCTTTCCGCGGCGCGCCGGATCGCCTTCGAACCGAGTTTCTCAGGCTTTCCCGCAACGAGCTGACTGCGTGGAAAGGACGAGCCAACGGCGAACGCATGGCGCAACAGCCCGGTGCCTGAGGCTTGCGCCTCGAAGCAGCCGATCTTGCCGCAGCCGCAAATGAATCCGTCGGTCGCGCGCACTTGATGGTGCCCGAGTTCGCCCGCGCCACCCGCGTTGCCGAGCAGCAGATTTCCCTCTGCCACGATGCCGCCGCCGATGCCGGTGCCAAGCGTGATCAAGACGAAATTCGCGGTGCCTCGGCCCGTGCCGAACGTGTGCTCGCCGAGGGTGGCGCAGCGCGCGTCGTTGCCGATGAACACCGGCAGGCCTAGGTTCTCGCGCAGGCTCTGCCCGAGGGGTGCATCGTGCCAGCCGAAGTTTGGCGAGTAGCGAATCGCACCGGTCGCCAAGTCGACGTTCCCCGGTGATCCAACGCCGATTGCGACGTCCTTGAGCTTGCCCTCGAGCACCTCGCGAATTGCATCGCCGACCGTTTTGGCCACCGATTCGAAAGCACGGTCGACGACCTCGTGCTCCGCTCGCTGCTTGATCGCGCCGTCATCGTCGACCACCGCCGCCATAACGTGCGAGCCGCCGAGATCGACGCCGACCGCCTTCATCCAAGAGCCTTCATGCGGCGAGGCGGTTCGGCCCGAAACGCGAACACCCCCCTTATGGCGCCGCCGCTGGCTCCTTCGCGCGATCTCTTACAGGACGTCATCGCGCTGCGCCGCGATCTGCACGCCTTTCCCGAGCTCGGCTTCGAGGAATACCGTACGGCGGGGATCGCGGCCCAGCGCTTGCGTGCGCTCGGTTACGAAGTGCACGAGCAGATCGCGACGACCGGCGTCGTCGGCGTCCTTCGCAGCGAGCAGCCCGGCAAAACGATCATGCTGCGCGCCGACATGGACGCACTGCCGCTCCAAGAAGAAGCCGAGCACGGTTATCGCTCGCGAATCGCCGGACGCATGCACGCCTGCGGGCACGATGGCCACGTCGCAATTCTGCTCGGCGCCGCGGCACTGATTGCCGAAAAGCGCGACGCCCTGCGGGGCACCGTGGTGCTCTGTTTTCAGCCCGCCGAAGAAGGCAAGGGTGGTGCGCGCGCCATGGTCGAGGAGGGCCTCATCGAGCGCTTCGGCGTCGAGCGCGCGTACGGGCTGCACTTATTCTCGCAGCTCCCGACCGGCGTGATCGGTCTGCGCGAGGGCGAGTTTTACGCCTCGAGCGATTCGATCGAAGTGACCATTCACGGCCGCGGCGGCCACGGTGCCGCACCGCACCTCTCGGTCGATCCGATCCTCGTCGCCGCGCAATTCGTGACCTCGGTGCAGCAAGTCGTCAGCCGGGAGATCGACCCGGTCGAGCCGGCGGTTATCACGATCGGAGCCGTGGCCGGCGGCACGACGCACAACGTCATCCCTTCGCGCGTCGAGCTGCTCGGCACGGTGCGGGCCTTCAACCCGGACGTTCGCGCCAAGATGTCGGAGCGCATCGAGCGCGTGCTGCGCGGCGTTTGCGAAGGCGCCGGAGCGCGTTACGACTTTGCCTATCTTTGGCGCTACCCGGTCACCTCAAACGATTCCGAACAGACGGCCTACGTGTGGGCGCTTGCGGAGCGCGAGTTCGGCAGCAAGCGCGTCATCCGCTCGGAACGGCACATGGGGGCCGAAGATTTTGCGTTTTTCGCCCAGAAAGTGCCGGCCTGTTTTGCGCTCGTGGGAAGCTGCGCGGACGAGCGCACCGGCTTTCCCCACCATCACGAACGCTTCGACATCGATGAGACCGCGCTCGAAACGGGAGTGCGCCTGTTGACGGCGATCGCGCTGGACGCTCCCACGCAAGCCCCCTAGGGCCGTTACCTAACGACTGGTATCGTGTTGGACGGGTCGTTGAAGCCGGAGTAGAGGATCGTCAGCTCGTCGCGCTGGCAGCGGGTGACGTAATACGTTTGCAGGTCGAAATCGCACACCTCGTTGCTGCCCCCGAAAGAGACGCGAAAGGCTCCGGTGCGCTTTCCGTTTCTCATCTGGTCTGGCAGGCGGACGAAGTTGCTGGCCGTTCCTAGCTTGAGGCGGCGTATGACGCCGGCGATGTCGGCGTCCAAGCTCGAGCCCGTATCGCCCGACTTTTCCCATTTTCCCTGATCGTAGATCCAGTAGGTCGTGCCGATGATGATCGTCTTGACGGGCTTGCCGTCGAGATCGGTCGTCATCTCGTACTTGTTGGGTGCGACGAAGTCGCCGGTCGACCGGACGGAGCCTAGGACCGTCAGCCGGTACGACTTGACCGAAGCATACACGCTGCGGATCTTGTTCTGCAGGGCCGCATCCGCGCTGCCGGCGCGGGACGCTGCCGGCGCCCCGAGCACCGCCGACAACGCAACGAACGCGGCCGCCGGCCGCGCTACGCGAAACACCCAACCGAGCGCGCGTTCTTTTTTGACCATTCCGTTACCAACGCAAATTCCGCAGGTTCCGTTGCGCACCTTGCCGGGGCCGGCGGGGTCGGCCGAGAAAGCCAGCCCATGCACGAACCGATCGACCTCATATCGCACGCGGCCCTTCGCGAGCTTCGCTCGTTCACCAACCGTACGCGGCAGCCCACGCGGCTCGAAATGCTGGACCTGGCCCCCATGGAGCACGTCCACGAGATCGAGATCACCGAAGAACACGTCACGATCCTCTACAACCAGAAGATCACCAACAACTACAATACCAACGAGATCACTCAGAAGGAATGGATCTACAAGTACAACGACGACCCTGAATTCGTGCAGGCCGTTCGCGCCGTCATCGAGCTGGCCCGCAAGCATCTGCGCGACATGCCCGACAACATCGCCTGCCCGCCCGGCTGCGCCGAGTGCTGCAGCGGATACGAGCCGTTCGTCTCAAAAGCCGACGTGCAGCGCATCGCCGATTTCTTGGGGATGAACTATGAGGACGCGCTCGACGAATACGTCGTCAAGCGCGATTCGGCCGATGGTTTCTCGGTCGGTTATTTGCGCAAGGTCACCGACGACGTCGCGGACCAGTGCGTCTTCCTCAAAGGATCGAGCTCGGGGCGCCACTACTGCGGCATCTACGAAGGACGGCCGCACGACTGCCGCGCCTTTACGCCGATCGGCTGCGAGGACGTCGACGCGTCCTTGCGTCACGATCGGAATTTCGTGCCGGGTTCACCATTCCAACCCAAGCATCCGCCCAAGACGCGCCGGAGATTGCGCTGAAACCGTACGACGCAATCATCATCGGGGGTGGTCACAACGGCCTCGTGACCGCAGCCTACTTGGCGCGCGCTAAGCGGCGCGTCCTCGTACTGGAGCGACGGTACATCGTGGGCGGCGCGTGCGTAACCGAAGACAACATCTTCCCCGGCTTCAAAGTCTCGACCGCGGCCTACGTCAACAGCTTGTTTCGACCGGAGATCGTGCGGGACTTGCGACTGCGCGACTACGGCTTTCGCCTGATCGAGCGCAACCCGTCGTCGTTCTCGCCGTTCGTGGACGGTCGCTACCTGCTGCTCGGCCCCGACGGCGCCGCCAATCAACGCGAGATCGCTAAGTTCAGCCAACGCGACGCGCAGCGCTACCCCGAGTACGAGCGGATGCTCGAACGGGTCGCGGCGGCAATCGAACCGACGCTGATGCAGACGCCGCCCAACGTCGTTCGGCCCGGCCCGCGAGACTTCGTCAGCCTTGCGAAGCTGGGCCTTGCCGCCCACAAGCTCAATGGGGCGATGGGCGAAACGATCGACGTTTTGACCGGGCCTGCGCGAGCCATCCTCGACCGCTGGTTCGACTCGGAGCAGCTGAAGGGGACCCTCGCGACCGATGCGATCATCGGTGCGTTCGCCGCGCCCTCGATGCCGGGTACCGCCTACGTTCTCTTCCATCACGTGATGGGCGAGACCAACGGCAAACGCGGCGTGTGGAGCTACGTCGAGGGCGGCATGGGAAGCCTGACCCAAGCACTGGCGAAGGCGGCGCGCGAGCTCGGCGCCGAAATTCGAACGGAGGCCGAAGTGGCGCGCATCATCGTCGAGAAAGGGAGCGCGGCCGGCGTCGTGCTAGCGAACGGCGATGAGCTGCGGGCACGACACGTTGCCAGCAGCGTCGACTGCCGCCTGACCTTTGAAAGCTTCGTCGAGGCGAGTCTCCTGCCGCCCGAGTTTCTGGCCGAGATCAAGCGGATCGACTACGCCAGCGCTTCGGCCAAAATCAACGTCGCGCTCTCGCAGCTTCCGAACTTCAGCGCCGCTCCGGGTGCATCGGCCGGCCCGCAGCACCGCGGAACGATCCATTTGTGCCCCGACCAAGACTTCATCGAGCGCGGCTACGACGACGCAAAATACGGCCGGCCCTCGGCCGAGCCCGTGGTCGAGTGCACCATTCCCTCGGCGCTCGATCCAACCGTCGCTCCCGAGGGCAAACACTTGATGTCGATGTTCTGTCAGTATGCGCCCTATCAGCTCGCGGACGGGTCGTGGGACCAGGCTGCGAAGGACGCCTTCGCCGACCGCTGCTTCGAGATGGTCGAGCGCCATGCGCCGGGCTTCAAAGAGTCGGTCATCGCGCGCCAGATTCTCAGTCCGGTCGACATCGAGCGCACGTTCAATCTGACGGGCGGCAACATTTTTCAGGGCGCAATGGGGTTGAACCGCCTTTTCGTTTTCCGTCCGGCGGCCGGCTATTCCAGCTATCGAACGCCCATCAAAAATTTGTTCCTGTGCGGTTCCGCGGCCCATCCGGGCGGAGGTGTCATGGGAGCCGCCGGTCACAACGCCGCCCGCGAGATGCTGCGAGGTTAACGTGATACACGATCGTAAGACGGCAGGAACCCCGAGCGACGGTGCTTTGCGCTTTCCGCCGCCGCCTGAAGCGGAGCTGCCCGACGACATCCGCGCGGTCTTCGAAAAAAACCGCGAGAAAGTTGGGTTCGTTCCCAACGTTTTCTTGGCGTACGCCGCGCGACCGGAACACTTTCGCGCTTTCATGCACTACCACGACGTGCTGATGCGCGCCGAAGGCGGACTAAGCCGCGCCGAACGCGAGGCGATCGTCGTCGCGGTCTCGTCGGAGAACCGCTGCCAGTACTGCGTGACGGCGCACGGCGCAGCACTGCGCATTCTCGGCAAAGACCCGGTGCTCGCCGATCGGATCGCAATCAACTGGCGCACCGCCGATCTCTCGCCTCGCTGGCGGGCGATGCTCGCTTTTGCCTCCCACGTCAACGAGCCCGGCTTCGCTCCCGGCGACGAGGAACTGGCCAACCTTCGCGCCGAGGGGTTCAGCGAGCGCGACCTCTGGGACATCGCGGCGATCGCCTCATTCTTCGGCTTCTCCAACCGCATGGCCGAACTGATGCATCTGCGCCCCAACCCCGAATTCCACGGGATGGGAAGGGAAGTTCTGATTTGACGCAGGCCGTCGTTGCCGGCGGCCTCATGTACGCGTAAGTACACTTCGGCCGCCGGCGCCTAGGCCTGCGCCAAATCAGAACTTCCTTCGTTTGCTTAGGGCGCTCCGCGCATACGCGGGGCGTTAGGCGGCTAGGAGTTCGGCTTCTGCTTCGAGTTCGTGGCGCAGGCGTCGCTTGGCGCGCGAAATGTAGGTTTTGACGGTTCCGATCGGCATTGCGAGCCGTTCGGCGATCTCGCGGTAGAGGAAGTTTCCGAGGTAGTAGAGCTCCAGCACCTCGCGATATTTGGGGGGCAGTGCATCGAGCGCGAGCCGAACGCGCAACGCCTCGTCGTTTTGCAATGCTAGCTCCTCGGGGCCGAGGTCGTGCGTCGTGCCCTCGCCCGAAAGCAGCTCCTCCGGTTCGATCCCTTTCGAGCGTCGGCGGCGGCGGATGGCGTCGAGCGATGCATTGCGCGCGATGACGAACAGCCAGCGTGCGAAAGGACGGTCCGGGCGAAAGTCGCCCAATCCTCGATAGGCGCGAATGAACGCGTCCTGTGCGATGTCGTCAGCTTCCTCGTGGTCGTGCGTCAGACGGTACGCCAGTCGGACCAACGGCGCGCGATAACGCACCACGAGCTCGCCGAACGCCTCGGACGACCCGGCCCGGGCTGCATCGACGAGCACCTCGTCGACCCGCCCTTCGAGCACCGTGCTCACCGGGTTTCGCACGGCGGGGCGCTGGCCGCCGTCGCGCGGCTGAGATCGTCGAAATAGCCTCCCTGAAACTCGACGATGCGCAACGCTCCCATGAACCACTCCATGGGGCCCGCGTCGTCCACGCGCTGCTTGCGATCGTCCAAGGTTAGCCCTCCTACCGGCCGGCTCAGGATATTGCTTTGGTTTGTCAAGTAATTAGTTTATACTACCGACTTTCATAAGAGTCAAGGGTCTTGCGCAAAGCCCTTGCTTCGGTTATCATGGAGCGGTGATCGGCGCGCACAAATCTGAGAAATCCGAGCTTGGAGCACAGGCTTGGGAGCTGTTATGGGACCTGGTCAAGGTCAGCAAGCCGTACATCGAGAGCATCGCCGCTGAATTCGACCTGACCCCGCAGCAGATGTTTGCGCTCAAGACCCTTTCCAACGACCAGCCTTTGGCCATGAGCGACCTCGCGACGACCCTGAGTTGCGACGCCTCGAACGTGACGGCTATCGTCGACAAGCTCGAATCGCACGGTTACGTCGAGCGCCGCAGCGCCGACTACGACCGGCGCGTGAAAGCCTTGATCATGACGCCGGCCGGCACGCGCCTGCAGCAGAAGGTGCGGCAACGCATGCTCAAGCCGCCGCCGGCAATCGACCGGCTTTCGCTAGCCGACCAGCGCGCGCTACGCGACATCCTGCGCCGCGCCATCGCCTCGATCGAGATAGCTTAGGCCGGCGCGCGCTCGGCCAGGATTGCCGCGTAGCCGGCGGGATCCACGTTGCCACCACTCAGCACGACCCCGACGCGGCGGCCTCGCGCGTCGAGCTTGGCGGCAAGCAGAGCCGCTAGGGCCGCTCCGCCGCTCGGCTCGATCACGAGCTTGAGGCGCTCGAACGCGAAGCGCATCGCGCCGCGTAGATCGTCGTCGTTGACCGTAAGAATGCCGGCGCATAGGTTCTTCACGATCGGGAAGGTGAGTTCGCCCGGCGAGGTCGTCTGTTGCCCGTCGGCGATCGTTTTCGGCACCGGGATTTCGACGCGTTCGCCAAGCGCGAACGATTGCGCGAAGTCGTCACCAGCCGCGGGCTCGACGCCGTAGAGCGCGAGTCCGGGACGCAGGCCGGACGCGGCTAGCGCACAGCCGGCGAGCAATCCGCCGCCGCCCGCCGGAACCAGCAGCACGTCGAGATCGGGCACGTCTTCGAGCAGCTCGAGCGCGGCCGTGCCCTGCCCGGCGATGATCGCCGGATCGTCGAATGGCGGCACGAGCGTCGCGCCGCGCTCGCGCGCGAGCGCGGCGGCAATCTCGGCGCGGTTCGTGTGCTCGCGTTCGTAGAAGACGATTTCGGCGCCGTAATCGCGCGTCGCGGCAACTTTGGTCGCGGGCGCGTCGCGCGGCATCACGATCGCCGCGGGGATGCCCAGAATCTGCGCGGCCAGCGCTACGCCTTGCGCGTGATTGCCGCTGGAAAACGCGACCACGCCGGCGCGGCGCTCCCTTTCGGCCAGCTGCGCGAGGCGGTTGTACGCGCCCCGAAATTTGAACGCACCCATGCGCTGAAGGTTCTCGCACTTCAGAAACGCCGCAGCGCCGGTCCGCGCGTCCAGCGTGCGCGAGGTGACGACCGCGGTGCGATGGGCGACGCCGCGAAGCCGTTGCGCCGCGGCAACGACGTCGTCGAAGGTCAGCGCAAAGCGCTCTTCGAGGTTCACGCGCTATTGGTCGTCGTCGGGGGGGCCGTCGTATCGTCCGGGTGGGATGAAGTACGCGGCCTGGTAAAGGGCGGGAATGGCGTGAAAGCGCTCCGGCGGTTCCTCGAAGTCGAAACAATCGCGAAGCGCATCCGAACGCGCGTCGGTCGTACCGAGCGTCGGCAACCCGAGCGCAAGCTCGGCAAACTTCAGCAGGCTTCCGAACTCGTGCTGCACGTGCGAAACGTAGTGGCGGCGCGCAAAGGGCGAGATCACGATGAGTGGAACGCGGAAGCCAAGACCCATGCGATCGAGCCGGGGCGGCGTAACGTGGTCGTACCAGCCGCCCCAGTCGTCCCACACGACGAAAACGGCGGTGCTCGACCACAGCGGTCCCTCGCCGAGCGCATTGACGACCGCGGCGACCCAATCGGGGCCGTACTGGCCGCGCACGCCGACGTCGCGGCCGGTCGCGCGGCGCGGAAAGGCATGATCCGAGTTTTGCGCCGAGGGCACCACCCAGGTGACTGCCGCTAGGTTGCCGGCGCGCGCATCGGTCAGTATGCGCGTCTCCGGCGACACCACGTTATCCCACTGCGAGGAGTAGCGAACGTGCCGAATCGCATCGTAGGCCGACCAAATGTATCCGAGGTTGCCGTCGGCCGGAGCATAGTAGCGCCAGGTCGCGCCGTGGCTTTCGGCAACGTCAGCCAGCGTCTCGAAGTCGAAGCACGGAAACGGTCCGCGAACCTCGGTGCCGATCGGATCGAGCAGGCTGACGAAGGTGGTCGGCGGCGAGTCGCAGCCCCATGAAAACTGGCTCGTCTCGACGTGGTTGGGATTGCTCGAGACGAACGCGTCCTGACCCGAAATCAAGTATAAGTGCGCCGGAAAGCTTGGCCCCGTGTTCGACTGGAACGTGCGATCGGCGAACGTGAACGCGCGCGCCATGTCCCAATACGGCTGAATTTCCTGTTCCGGCACGAACGCGTACGGGAAGGTAGCCGCCTGGCGCGGTTCGGTTTCGACGCGGTCCCAGCCGTCCATCTTCGCATCGTCGTACTCTTCAACAAAGGCGCGGTGCTGATGGTCGACGTCGGCCGGAAAGTCGAGATCGACCGGATGCAGGCGGGCCTCGCCCTCGTGAGTTTGTCCGGCGCGCACGGTATCGGCCCCGGGAAAACCGTTGAAAAGGTTGTCGACCGTGCGATTCTCTTGAATGATGAAGACGACGTGCTTGATATGGCCGCGCAGCGCCGCCCGATAGTCGAGCTCGGCCCGGCCCTCGTCGGGAAGCGAAACGTCTTCGCTCGCGAATCCCGACGATGCAAGCAAAAGCAGCAACGGCAGTGCCGCGACTGCTAGGGTTCGTCGCATAACGGAGATTCCTTACCCAATGCGGGGAAAGAACGCTGCATGGAGCTCAAGAGTGCGCTCAGATCCGCGCGGGTGGGGCTGATTCTCCTTTTGGCGCTCGGGACGAGCCGCGTCGAAGCCGCCTTTCCCGAGGGCCGGATCACCCACGTCGTCTTCGTCGTACAGGAGAATCGTAGCTTCGACAACCTCTTTAACGGCTTTCCTGGGGCCGATACCGTGCGCGCCGGCCGGCGACACGACGGGTCGCTGGTTCGCCTCCATATGGTAAGCCTCGACGACGGGACCGAAGTCGATCACGCGCGCGATTCATTCTTGAATTCCTACAACCATGGCCGGATGAACGGTTTCGACCTGATCGGCACCAATCCCAAGCGCAGCGACGGAGGCGATTTCGTGTACGCCTACGTTCCGCAAGGCGAAGTCGGGCCGTATTGGGCGCTCGCGCGCCGCTACACGCTTGCCGACCGCATGTTCGAATCGGTGGGGGGACCCAGTTTCCCCGCGCACCAGTACCTGATCGCGGGCGAGTCCGACAACGTGGTCGGGAATCCCGACCAGATCGGTTCGACGACGTTCGCGTGGGGCTGCGACTCGCCCAAGGGAACGACGGCCGCGCAACTCGGGAAGCGCGGCGCGACATATGGCGGCGGCATCTTTCCGTGCTTCGCGTACCATACGCTGGCCGATTTGCTCGACGCGCAGGGCATCAGTTGGCGCGACTACGGGCCGCAGACAAACGACCTAGGGAGCATTTGGACCGCGTTCGACGCCATCCGGCAGATCCGCTACGGACCCGACTGGAGTCATAATATCGTGACCCCCGAGAAGCGCTTTCTCACCGACGTTGCAGCCGGCTCGCTTTCTGCCGTCACGTGGGTCACGCCGGATTTCCGTGCCTCGGACCACACCCAATCGGGCATCACCCAACACACGATGACGGCGAGCCACGATCTTGGGCCGCAGTGGGTCGCGACCGTGGTCAACGCGGTGGGCCGCAGCTCCTCATGGAACACGACCGCGATCTTCATCGTTTGGGATGACTGGGGCGGGTGGTACGACCACGTCGCACCGCCGCAGCTGGACGCGATGGGTCTTGGCTTCCGCGTGCCGATGATCGTCGTCAGCCCGTACGCCAGACGCGGCTACGTCTCGCATCGACAGCACGAGTTCGGCAGCCTGCTCAAATTCACGGAGAAGCTTTTTGCTCTGCCCACCCTCGGCACGACCGACGTGCGTGCCGACGACCTCGCCGACTGCTTCGACTTTACCCAAGCCCCGCAACCGTTCAGCCCGGTCACAACCGCCGTTGGCGCCGAGCAGTTTCTCTCGATGTCGCCTTCGGATCTCCCGCCCGACCGAGAGTGAGCGTCGCGATACGAAAGAACGCCGGGTTCGCAGAAGCCGCCATCGAAGTTCATGGCGCTAACCGCTAGAAAGGTTGCGAACCGGATGAAGCTCCTAACCAAAGTCGATCCCGCCTCGCTCGCCGATTCGCCGTGCCTGGCTGAATCGAACGAGCTGGCAGTCTACGTCCTCGGCGACGATACCTACGCGCTGGTTCACCGGCACGAGGGCACCGAATGGGAAGCCATCACGATCTCGGGCGACGGCGTTTTTCGCGTCGGCAGCCTGCTCGTCGACGTTATGCGCCACCTCTACCGCGGCGTGGCGTCCAACCTCTCCAGCGTCAAACACGGCCGCTCGTAACGGCCCGTGCCCGGACTACTGCGTAATCGCAGCCGGCGGATGGACGTGAAACGACGCGATTTTTCCGTCGGTATCGAAGGTTAGGTCCTCGACCCACGCGCCTTTCTCGAAGTCGGCATCGAACGTGTGGCGCAGCGGCGGGGCATCTTTGGGCGTCGTCTCATGCGTGCGCTTGAACTTCCCGAGGGCGTTGAGATCGTCGGAAAGGCGGCCGACCTTGGCCCGGTTTTCGAGCCCCGGCCGCGCCAGAGCGTTGAAATCGGGTTCCACCGGGCGCATGTCGTTGGCAACGATCGCCATCGTCACGCGATCGGCGAGTTGCTCGTTGTGGTTCTCTCCCGCACACGCCGCTAGCGCGAGCGTTGCCGTCAGCAGACCGATGCGCACGTTCTTTCCAACCTCCATCGTCAAGCGGCTTCTGCGAATGGAGCAAAGTGCAGCGAGGCGTTCCACTCCTGCGCCAACCGCAAACTCCACTCGCTCTCGAAAAGCACGATCGGTCTACCCTTGCTGTCCTCGACGAGTTTCGCACTGCTGGGCCAGTTACTCGGGGCCGCCTCCGCGACGCCGCCGCTGACGCGCCGAGCGAGGGTGAACGGCAAACGCGTGAACTGAGCCTTCACGTTGTACTCCGCCTCGAGGCGGTAGCGCGCGACCTCGAACTGCAGCTCCCCGACGGCCGCGAACACCGGCTCGATGCGCAGGTTGCCGGGCGGATAGAAGACTTGCACGGCGCCCTCTTCCGCAAGCTGTGCCACGCCTTTTTGGAACGACTTATAGGTGCTCGAATCGAGACTGCGGACGCTTGCGAAATACTCGGGCTCGAACGAGGGTATCGGATCGAACGCAAAGGCGGGCGTCCCCGCGCACAGCGTGTCGCCGATCGCGAACGTTCCGGGATTGATGAGCCCGACGACGTCTCCAGCATAGGCTTCGTCGACGACCTCACGGTCGCTCGCAAACAGCCGCATGGCGCGCGTCAGGCGCACGTCTTTCCCGCTGCGCACGTTGCGAACGGTCATGTCCCGCTCGAACTTGCCGCTGCAGACCCGCAGGAATGCAACGCGGTCGCGGTGGCGCGGGTCCATGTTGGCCTGGATCTTGAAGATGAAGCCCGAGAATTGATCGCCGTCGGGCAAAACGGGCAGCGCTTCGGCCCCGCCCGTTCGGATGGCAAAGCGCGCGGCCGGCGGGGGCGCCATCGTCAAGAAGCCGTCGAGGAAGAGCTGCACCCCGAAGTTGGTAACGGCGCTGCCGAAGAAGACCGGCGTGACCTCGCCGCGCGCGAGCGCCGCCGGATCGAGCGGCGCGACGGTGCCCTCGATCAGCTCGAGTGCCTCGCGAAAATGGGCGTAGGTCTGCGCGTCGGTCAACGCCGCAAGCGCCGGGTCGCCGATGTCGGTCACGCGCACCGGCGCGCGTTTGGCTCCATGCTCGGTCCGTTCGAACAGATGGACCTCGTGAGAGCGGCGATCGTAGACCCCGCGAAACCCAGGCCCGTCGCCGATCGGCCAGTTAATCGGGCACGTCCGCAATCCGAAAAGCCGTTCGATTTCGTCGAGCAGCTCGAGCGGATCGCGGCTGGGACGATCCATCTTGTTGATAAAGGTAAACAGCGGAATGTGGCGATCGCGGCAGATCGCAAACAACTTTTCCGTGCGTGGCTCGACGCCTTTGGCCGCGTCGATCAGCATGACCGCGCTGTCGGCGGCCAGCAGCGTACGGTAGGTGTCCTCGCCGAAGTCTTGGTGCCCCGGCGTGTCGAGAAGGTTGAGCGTGTGGCCCGCGTAGGGAAACTGGAGGACCGTCGACGTGATCGAGATGCCGCGCTCGCGCTCGAGCGCCATCCAGTCGGAGGTCGCCGATCGGGCCCGGCGCCGGGCGGCAACTTGTCCGGCCGTGGCAATCGCCCCGCCGTAAAGCAGCAGCTTCTCGGTGAGGGTGGTCTTACCGGCGTCGGGGTGCGAGATGATGGCAAACGTGCGGCGGCGCTCGACCGCGTCGCTCAGTTCGTGGTCCTTGGTGTGCATGCTCTCCGAGCCTGAAAACACCACGCCGGCTCAGGGGTTCCGAAAACGCGCTCAAACTTCATCTTGGCGCCGTTCGCAGGGCGGTACACCCGCAGCGAGGCGTGGGTGGGGGCGCGCTGCACGAGGACGAGCGCGCCGCTCGGCGTCGTATAGAAGTGAGCATCCGGCGGGATGAAGAGCCGGTCGTCGCGGCGCTCGACTTCCGCCGCGTCGGCATAGATCGACAGGCGGCAGTCGGCGACCGTCACGTCGACGTCGGCCGTGACCTCACGCGCCCCACGCGGCACCAGCGCTCGAACGTAAGCATCTGATCCGTGTGCCTCGAACTGCTGATGGAAGCACTCGGTCAAAGCCGAAAGCGCCCAAGGAGCGGTCCCCTTCACGCCCGAGGGGCTGAAGGTCGCCTCAACGGGCGGCCTGGCTGCGCTCGGCGAACCGGTCGAATCGACCGACGCCACCTGCAGAGCAGGCCCACGGTGGAGGAAGACCAGCCCGAGGGCGAGTGCTCCGAGCACCAGGACGGTGGCGATCGCGTAGTAGCGCAGCATTCCGCGCCTCCTACGCGGCGCTCTCCTGGGCGTCGCTTGCTTCAAGCGCGGACGCCCCGAGTGCGAGGCGTGCCCGGCCGATGCGGGCGTCGGCCATTCCATAGTAGACGTCGTAGCTGCGCGCTTTGGACGCGACGTCGATTCCGGTCGGAAACACGATGTCGCTGACGACCCCCCGGCGCTCCTCGTCGCGCTCGGGAACGAGGATGGGCTCGGGCGAGCGATAGAGCACGACGTGGGGACGCTCGGCGTCGTGAATCACGATCCCCGCGCTGTATCGCAGGCCCGTGAACCGGCTTCCGGCGTCGAACTCGGCGTCGACGCCGTGGAAGAGCGACATCCAACCCTCCTCGATGCGCACGGGCGGTGTGCCGGCGCCGTTCTTAACGCGGCCCCAGCGGCTGGCGGGCTCGAGCACGGGGACGCTCTCGGCAACTTTCACGATGTTCGCAGGGTCGGCCAGGACCGGTTCGAGGGGCACGTAGGCGATGCGGACCAACTCGCGCTCGCGCGCCGGCATGCTCAGGATCAACGGCACGGCGGCATGCCCATCGACCGCCGAGATGTGAGTCATCGGGCGGTGATAAAAGGCTAGGCTCGTCACGCCGGCCGGCGAGATGACCGGTTCCGGAAAAAAAGCCGCATCCTTGTCGTCGCCGCGAGGCAGGCCGGCAGCCGAAAAGTCGGCCAGGCCGAGCCGCCGCCAGGCGTAGCCATCCTCGGAAAGCGCCAAGGCGATGCGCGGCCCATCCGGTCCAAAGGCCGTGTAGGCCATCACGTACGCGTCGATCAGCGGGACAAAAGTCACCCGCGGATCTTCGCAGCCGAAGCCTCCCGGGGTGCTGCGCAATTCGTAGGGTTCGGCCGGCTCGAGGGCGACGCCGGCGCGGATGAAGCGGAGCTCACCGTCACCTTCGGACTGGGCTGCCAGGCCGATGCGCGACACGTTTCCCGCCGCGACCTCGCGCGGGTAGAGCAGTAACGTGCCGTCGCGAGCCCGGGTCGCTCCCGGGTTGAGGACTCCGGCAGCCTCTGCCGGATCGCCGCTCGGTTCGAGCACGATCCCAAGACGCGTCACCTGCGTTTCGAGCAGAGCGATGTGCGTGTCCATTCTCCTCCCGCTAGGGCTGGTTATCGCAGGACCGTCGAGGCAATCGGCTCGCCTCCCGGTGTGACGACGTCGAGGACCGAACCGATGCGGTACACCGAATTTGGGATGATCCATAGCGTGTACGTGCGGTACGGAGCGACCGGCTCGCCGCCGTCGGCAGGCGCTCGCTCGTAGGCAACGATACGCACCCGTTGATCGTTGGCGCGAATCGACTCGATGACTTGCCGCCAGCCGGTATCCGTGTGCGGCCCCATGACGAGCAGGACGCCGAACTCGTGATTGAAACGGACGGGCGCTCGGATTCCCAACTCCCCTAAATCGTGTCCGTTGCGGACGACCGCGATTTGATTGCCGCCGCTCACCGACGTCATGCCGGTGGAGTAGGTCTTGACGCGGACTTCGCGGCAGCCGGCTAGCAGCAGCCCGAGCACCGCCAGGGCGGCAAGCCTGTTCATTGGGTTGCGCCTTCGCCCCGGCTACTTTGGCCCCATCCACGCCGGGGCAACGAAGGCGATCCACCTGAGCCCCCGAAGGCAATTGTCGTTGTTGTCGTCGTGGTGCGCCTCTACACTGGCCTTCTCGTGAAGGTTTTCCATTCCCGAACGCACGTAGGCGCTCGTTTCGTGTTGCCGCCTCGATGAGCTCGACGCTCTCGCGCCTCGAGGGCCGCTCGCCGGCGCTTCGCTCCGGAGCGCGTGGCCGGTTCGTCGACTACTGCGACCTCGCCAAGCCACGCATCATCGCGTTGCTGTTGGTGACGACGGCGGCCGCAATGATCATGGCGGCGCACGGACTTCCGCCCGCCGGCTTAACGCTCGCGACGCTCGGCGGAGGAGCGCTGGCCGCCGGATCGGCCGGGGCGTTCAACTGCTTCTTCGACCGCGATATCGACCGTCTGATGACGCGGACGGCGATGCGGCCGCTTGCGACCGGGCGCATCGCGCCGCGGGATGCGCTGTTGTTCGCGTCGCTTATGGGCGTGGCAGGGTTCGCAGTGCTTTTCGTTTTGGCCAACCCCTTGGCCGCTTGGCTTTCGCTGGCCGGCAATCTCTATTACGTCGCGATCTACACGCTGTGGCTCAAGCGAACGACCACCATGAACATCGTCATCGGCGGCGCGGCGGGCGCCGTTCCGCCGCTTGTCGGGTGGGCTGCGGTGACCCATACCGTCGGCGCTCCGGCCCTTGGTCTGTTTGCTCTCATCTTTTTATGGACGCCGCCGCACTTCTGGGCTCTGGCCTTGATGGCCGACACCGACTACCACAAAGCCGGCATCCCGATGCTTCCGAACGTCCGCGGCGCGGCGCACACCAAGCGCGCGATCTTCGCGTACTCGGTGATCCTCGTGGCCGTTTCCCTTGCCCTGACGCCGCTCGGCGTGATGGGCTGGTGGTACTTCGTGCCTGCCGCGCTGCTCGGCGCACTCTTCATCTTCGACGCGTGGAAGATACTGCATGGACCGACCAAGCCGTTGGCGCGCGTGCTCTTTAAGTACTCGCTGCTGTATTTGGCGCTGATGTGCGCCGCGATGGTCGTCGACCGCATCATCGCTCGTTGACCATCCACGACGCGCCCCGCGCGGCTAACGAAGGGGACGCGGCGCAACTGGCGGGTCACCGCTTGGATCGCAGCAACCTTCCGCTGCTCTTGACCTTGGCCCTCGGCGTATTTGCCGGCGCGCTGGATCTCGGCGTGCTTTCACCGGCACTGCCCGCCATCGCGAAGGGCTTCGGCGTTGCACCGCGCGATGTGGCCTGGACCTTCACGCTCTATTTGTTTGCCAACGTCGTGAGCATTCCGGTGATGACCAAGCTCTCAGACAGTTACGGACGGCGCACGATCTATNNCAGGCGGCGGGTTCGGGCGGGATCTTTCCGGTCGCGACGGCCGCAATCGCCGACAAGGTTCCGCTCGAGCGCCGCGGCTCGGCGCTCGGCTTGCTGGGCGCCGTCTGGGGTTTAGCTGCCATTATCGGACCGAACGTCGGCGGCATCCTGACCCATTTCTTTTCGTGGCGCTGGATCTTCGCGGCCAACATCCCGTTGGCGTTTGCCGTCATCTGGCTCGCGAGCCGTTATCTGCCTTCTCGTGCGGCGCGCGCGCGCGGACCACTCGATCTCGCCGGCATACTCGCCCTCGCGCTTGGCCTGCTCGGTGTGATGGTCGGTCTGACGCGCTTGGATACGCGCTCGGCGACGCTCGGCAACGGCACGGTGATCCTCGGGCTCTTGGTCGCGGCCGCGTCGTTTGC
>PMHO01000003.1:0-993 GCA_003156715.1 Candidatus Tityobacter terrigena | reverse complement strand
GCGGACCGCATTTCGTACGCGGCCGCGGGCGCGATCGCTGCCGTCGGTGCGATCGCGTTCGTCGCGGTCATCCCCCTGGCGGGACGTGCCCTCGACGCGTTCGGAAGCCGGGCGGTCCTGGGGATCGGAGCGAGCCTCACGGCCGTGGGCCTCGCGCTGTTCGGCGCATCGCTGGCCCTGCTTCCGATGGCGATCGTTGGAATCGCGATCGCCGGAAGTGGCTTCGGCGCGCTGCTCGGGGCGCCGACGCGCTATATCGTCTCTAACGAAGCCCCGGCCGAGATGCGCGGTACGGCCGTCGGCCTGCTGAGCGTCTTCTTGATCGTCGGACAGATCTTCGGCGGATCGCTGGCGGGCGGCATCGTGGGCGCCGACATCGGCGACGTCGCCGGCTATCGCAATGCGTATTTCGCGTTCGCCCTCATAGCGTTCGCGACGGTATTCGGCACCTTTGCGCTGGCTCCGCGGGCGCGAGAGCGGCGTTCGGCAATCAATACATCAAGCTGAGCGCGCGGCGTAATACTGCAACGCCCGCGCGATGAGCCGGCAATCGGCCGAGTTCAAGTCGACGGTTTTTTCGATCGAGCCAGGCTCTTCGGACATCAGCGCGTCCGCGAACGCAGGGGGTTTGTCGGACGGCGGCCGGCCGGCCTCGTCCGCTTTGGACGGATCGGTGAGACTGGCTTCGATCCGGCGTGCAAGTTCGGCTGCAGAATCGCGATCGGTCATTGGCATCATCGTGCTTCCTCCAAGGTTTGGGCGCCGTCCCTAAATGCGTTTTCCCGCCCAGGCCATCGAGGAAACGCCCGGCCGCACGGCCATTGCGCGTTGCCGGCCACGAAGGGGATGGCTGTTTGCGGGCGTATCCCCGTGCGGCCCGGGTGCAGCTTCCCGCTCGTTCGGCGTTGCAAGTCCGGGTAAAGGGAGACGTCGCGTCGGCGCCAATGACGCGCCGATACGCGGGAGATAGGTAACTTTGGCTCAGGGCAGCAT
>PMHO01000056.1 GCA_003156715.1 Candidatus Tityobacter terrigena | reverse complement strand
TAGCGTCATCCTGCGCGAGCCGTCAAGCGAACGCGCCGAGCGCGGGCGAATTGCCCGGCGCTCGGCGCGAGAACCCTTGGACTATCGGAACGTGCGGTTAGTGCGGCGGGGCCAGGTACGGGTAGCCCGACTGCGTCTGCGTTCCGCCTTGGCCCGAGGAGACGTGCTCGTCGGTAAGGCATGTGTTTTCGGCGCCGTCGTCGGGGGCGAGTCCGAGTGCCGGGATCGTTCCGCCGAAGACCGCACCGAGCGAGATGTCGATGACGTCGTCGGTCAGCCCACGGCCACCGAACAAGCCGCCGGTCGCGCCCCCGGTTTCAACTCCCAAGTAGGCCGCAGGACCGGATTGCGACAGGTCGGCTGCGAGCTCGTTCGGATAGAGAACCGCTTGCAAAACTCCGGCGATCTTACGGCTGCGACCTGCGACGTTCCGCGTGAAGTACCCGATCGAATTGTAGATCGTACGGTCGGCGTACGGGTTCGAAGCGTTTGTGTCGGCGTGTTGGCGGAAGACTTCGAACAGCTCCTTAACGGCCGGCCGCGAGAGGAGCTCGACTTGCTGGTAGACGACGCGGTTATTGATGCGGCTGTTCGTCGGATCGCTCGTGGTTGCCCAGAGGTGGACGATCGAAGAGTCGCCGCGTGGCATGAGTAGCGTTTTCGGGACCTCAAGTACGATCGAGAGCACGTTGAAGCCGCCATTGATCTGCGTCAGGGCGTTCGTTGACGGGTTCGTGCTGCACGCGTACCCCGATCCGCTCGGTCCCGAGGTCGTTCCGGATGGAAAGCCGTTGAACGTCGGCGTCGACGATCCGAGCATGTCGCCCGTGCGCGGATTGGCGTAGTCACGATCGGGCAGGATCGAGAAGAACTGGAATAGGTCGAAGAAGAAAGGATCGGCGCGCGGACCGGCAAAGGCGATGACGCCGTTGCCGAGCATCGTTCCCCCGGGATTATTGAACGGGAACGAGCCGGTCTCGCGCCCATTGATCACGGACGACGTGCCCGAGATTTGTGGCCTCATGGGACCAAAGAGTTTCAGCGTTTGACTGGAGCCCGTGCCGCTCGCCTTCACTTGAAGGACCGTGTCTTCGGCGCTGGTCGTTCCGAGTGGACCATGGGCGATCTTAAACTGGTAGAGAACGCTCGGATCGAAGAAGTACGAGCCTCCCATTCCGGCCGGAATGAGCGGGTGAACGTTCATGACGAGGTCGACCGCGTTGGCATTCGTTGCCGACGGAAATAAGTAGACGTCCGTGATGTCCGCTCCGGGCTGGCTTACCATCGACGGCGAGTCTTGATGATCCGAGCCGCGACCGGGATAAACGGAATACAACAGCACGGCTGCACTGAGCGCGGCGACACCCGCAAGCGCGCCGGCGAGGCTCCGAGATTTCATAAGGTTTGTCCTCACGCATAAGAGAGGTTCATTGTCAGTTTGTAGACAACGTCCACAGACGTAACGGGCAAGGAAGCGAGCCGGATGTTGCGATTTAGCGAGGACACTTCCGGGTGACGGGAGCGATCGCGCCGAAGTGCTCCGCACGGGATGATGGCTCGATTGAGGCTAGCGCGGCAAAACATGGAAGTGCCCCGGCTCGGAGTTGCGCTATCCGTCCTGTTTGCCGGAGCTCTTGCCGCGGCCGGCTGCTCGGACTCCAGCGCGCCGCCTCAGGCGGCGAGCTCGCCGAATTCCGGCAGCCCGAATGCTGCGGCGCGCGCGCAGGGTCGCGTGCCGGCGCCGTCGCCGGCTGCGAGCTGCCCTCCGCCGGCGCCGGCGCCCTACCGCTATCTCTACCTGGCGTATCCGCCGCCCGGCAGCCGGCACGTGCCGCGCTCGCTCGGCGCGTTGATCGTCAACGGCATCGCGGCGAACTACTATGGTCCGACGACGGTCGAGTTGACGACCCAATCGGGCGCGGCTGTGCCTGTCGGTGCGTTGGGCCCCGCGCCATCGCCGTTACGGACGCCACTTGCCGCACCACCCGACTATCCGCAAGGTCCGTACTACGCCGCATCGGTCCCCAAGCTCACGCCGGCAACGGTGTACTACGTCAGCTGGACGGAGTTCGTTTACACCGGCATGCCCCCGAAGTGCGCCGGGCCGTACACGCGCCCGCTCGGGTCGTTTAAGACGCGCTAGCCGGCCGCGGCAGCTTTGCTACCAGAGGGCGCCCTCGCCGATGAGGATGTAGAGAATCGGTCCGATGCCCCAGAGGAGCCCGACGAGCGCCCAAATGAACTTTTTCGAACCGTCGATGTCGTCGCGGCCGAGCAAATTCAGCAGCATGAGCAAGAAGGCCAGCGGGTGCAAGACGACTGCGACCAGGATCTGTAAGAGAAGCTTCACTGATTACTCCTATATGCCAGCTCAGTCTACCCAAAAGGACGGAGCTCAAAAAGGGCGCGATCGCGAGGCGCCGGCGGCAGGATGATCGTCGCTCAGATTACCGATATGCACATCCAGCGCAAGGGCCGTCGCCTGTACGGTATCGTAAACGCCGCCAAACACCTCCGCCGCTGCGTAGAGCGCCTCAATGCGTTAAAGCCGCGTCCGGACGTCGTTATCGCGACGGGCGATTTAACGGACCGGGGCAAACCGCGCGAGTATCGCCGGCTGCGTTCCATCCTGGGCGACTTGCGCATGCCGTCCTACATCATACCCGGAAACCACGACCAGCGCGAGGCGATGTGCGAAGCATTCGCGGACCATGCCTATCTTCCGCGGGGTGGCCAAAACGTACAGTATGCGATCGAGCACTACCCGCTCCGCCTCATCGGCCTTGACTCGACCTCGCCGGATCGAGCCGGCGGGATCCTTGACGACGAGCGCCTCCGGTGGTTCGAAGCGCGTCTTGCCGAACGGCCTAACGCCCCGACGCTCGTATTCGTTCATCATCCGCCGTTCCGCACCGGCATTTCCCGGCTGGACGCGCTCGGGTTCAGCGGCGTCGAAGCCTTCGGCGCGATCGTTTCGCGTCACAAGCAGATCGAACGGATTGTAAGCGGGCACATCCACCGTGCGATGCAAGTCCGCTGGAACGGCACGATCGCTTACACTGCACCGAGCACGGCGTACCAATTCGTGCTGGCACTCCGCGCCGAACAACCGCTGGGCCTAAGTCTCGAGCCACCTGGTTATGCGCTGCACGTTTGGGATGGCACGGGGCTCGTTACGCACACGGCCCAAGTCGGGCGCTAGGCGCCGGGGACCGCATTACTTGGGCTTCGAACGAGTCAACGTGAGGCTGCGACCGCACATCGACGGCTCACCCTGCTTGAGCTGGAGGGTATCGGCCGTCGCGCTGCCCGCAAATTTTATCGAACGCCGCTTCGGATCGACGTCCTTATCGGCAGTCGTCGTGATAAACGACACGGTACCGTCGTCCAAGATCGCCCCCGAGACGTCCCAATTGGTGTCTTCCGAGCCCAAATTAAAGAGATGGTTCTCGTGCACGGCGATGGGCAGCACAGCGTGTCCCGATATCGCGCCGGCCGCGATAACGAGGCTGAACTTAAAGGCAGGACACGCGGCGCCGGATTCGCTTGACGTGCCTTTCCACGCACCGTCATAGACCGATGCGGCCCCGCTTGCGACCGGCGCAGGAGAAACGGGTGCGGCCGTCTGCGCCGCGGCGCCGCTCGCCACAAGCAGTATCAGTACAACGTAAGCAAGACTCGGTGCTGCACTCCGCTCAGCACGCTGCCAAGATCGGATCACGATGACCTCCTAAAAACCGGCTCGCCGTCGCTTCGAGCCGTCCTTGAGTTCGTCATCCTTTGGGGCCTAGGTCCCCTCCGCGACCTCCGCAAGCAGTTCGGGCGTGACTTGCCAGCGGGCGCGCAAATCGAGCCGGCTGAGGATCGAGGCGACATGATTGGTCGCGGTCTTGCGGCTGATCGCAAGCTCCGCAGCGATCTGCGGGTTGGTACGACCTGCCCCCACTAGCCTGGCAACCTGGCGCTCGCGCCGCGTAAGACGGGCGCGTCGCGGTGCGCGGAAGGCGGACGTGTCGAGCTGACCCCGGAGATACTCAAGTCCTTCGCGGCATTTTGGATCCTGCGTCAGGCGGAAAGCACAACGATAGGCGCCGATCAGATGATGGACCGGCGAGCGCGGTTCGAGGGAAGCGATCGCGTCGCGAATGACCGCGGCTGCGGCACGTTGCTCGCCGAGTGCCTCGAGTGCCTCCGCTCGAATGCGCAGGGCGGCGCCCTCGGCCCCGCTGCAGACGCGCCCCCAATCGCGCACCGCACTACGGGCAGTCCGCTCCGCTTCGCGGTAGCGTCCGGCTTTGTAAAGAATCCGGGCGAGCAGTGTCTTCTTCGCCGGCGGCCAGACTGGCGCTCCATCCTGATGGCCACTTTCCAGATCGAGGAGCGCGAGCGCGTCGTCGAAGTGACCGCGCATCGTCTTGACGATGGCCACGACCATCCAATCCGCCGGCGGTTCCGTTTCCCGCACGGCGTCGTTGAGGAACGCTCGAGCGGAGGCATCACCGAACGGAAAGCCCAGCGGCTCGTCGCAGTACAGAGCAAAACTCAGCGCATTGAAGAGCGCGTCGCAGGCTTCGGCGATCATGCCATGTTCTACCGCGAGGGCGTACGCGGCACGATTCTCGTCTGCGACCTGTCGGACGGAACGGGGGTCGTGCGCGTGCATCACGGCCAGAGTCGTCAAGACGTGCGTTCGAACGAAGGCGGGCACGCCGCGCGCGCGTGTCAACGCAGCAGCAGCTCGCTCCGCGCGTTCCAGCGCATGGCGCAAATCGAGGATGTGGTAGTGACCCACGCTTGCATACGTGTTGGCCCGCGTCCGCAGCAGCCAACCGCGCTCGTCAACAGCCTCATCGCCCTCCGACTCGAGCTCCCGAAGTGCCGCGTCGAGCCGCGGGAGGTCACGCAATGCGAGGGAAAGCCGGACTTCACCGGCGAGAACCTCTCGCTTCGCCGGCCTCGCTCCCGTCGCGACCTCGGGCAACAGCCGCATCGCTGCCGTGACGGCGGCCTCAGCTCGAGGCAGCGCACCAACGTCGGTCAGTATCTCCGCTAGACGCCCGAGCGAACTCACCTTCGTCGTCGAGTCAGCCGCTTCGCGCGCGACCGCCTCAAGGCAGTCGGCAGCGAGACGCAGCGCGCCAACTTGATAGAGCGCCTCGGCACTGCGCATCATCGTCAAGGCGAGGGGCGGCGCTACGTACGCGGGTGACCGCGACGGATCGACAGCCAGAGCTGGCGAGTTCGATGTGACGGGCGGCGAGCACGCACGGCGCAAAGCGGCGCGCCGCTCGAGGTAAAGCGTGCGCACCGAAATCTGCAGATCGCGTGCGATGGCGTCTCTGGACTCGCCGCGCCGATCGTAGCGGTCGAGGATCGTCTGCTGCCGTCGGAGCCGCACGTTCTGCGGATCGTCGCGCAGCAAGGCCGAAAGAAGGTTTAAAGCAACGCGTACGTCGGCCGGCGCGGCATGCCCTGATCCCTGAGTCCTGGTCAGCGACGAGCTTCCCATGATCGGGCTGCTTGCACTCGGCCTAGGTCATTACCCTTGTCGTGCAATGCAAATCTGGTTCACAATGGCGGATACCCGGCACGGGCGCCGGCTAAGGCCCACCTACCGTTACAGTCGGAGATACAGATGCCCCGCTTTCACACGATGCCGGTTGCGCTCCTCGCGGTATTTCTGCTCGTCGCCGGCACGTGCGTCGCCGCAGTGCCGGGGCCTGGGACTGCGCGCGCGCAAATGCAGGCGCCCCAAGCCGGCCGGTTCACGGCGCAGACAACCCGTCCATCGATCGTCGATTTCGTTGCGCCCCGACGGGACTACGTCGAGCGAAATAGACGCTTTACCATCTTTACGATACCGGGAACCCCCGAGAACGGTGGCGTGGAGTACGTTGCCCCGGGTATGGACAATGCGCTCTGGCTCAGTCAGTACTATCGGGGAGACATCGTCGAGCTCAAGCCGGACGGCCACGGCAGGACCATCGAGGTTCCGGCTCCGCACTACACGCAAGGAATTACGCTCGGACCCGACGGCAACATGTGGTACGTGACCTATCGCAGTACGATCGGAAGGATCGCAAAGGATCTCAGCGTCACGACGTACACGGACACGACTCGCGACCTCGGTTTCAGCGCGATCACGACCGGCTCCGACGGAAACCTCTGGTTTTGGTCGTTCTTCACCCACACGATGTACACCGCGACGACGGCCGGCGTGATATCCGCACTGCCTGCGGATACGCTCCGCTTGCCCGTGATCAATCTAACTTTGGGGCCGGACAAGAACGTCTGGTTCCTCACGTTCGATGGAGCGCCGGGCAACGGCGGCGACCTGGTCGGATTCTTCCCGCCTGCCGGAAAGAAGTTCGAGGCGCACGTCGGCATCTTGAACGAAGGGTGGAATATCATATCGGGCCCGGGTGGGCTCATGTGGTTTCCGAACCCTCAGAAACGAAGCATCGACACCGTCGACCCCGTCACCCATGAACTCGACGTGTATAGCGCGGGGATAAGCGGGGTACCGCAGCAAGTCATCGAGGGTCCCGACGGCAACGTGTACTTCACCGAGAACGGCTGCCGCTGCGGCACCGGAGGCCCGATCAGCGCGATCGGCGTGTTGCACGACGGAATTGCAGAGGAGTATCCAACGCCCATACCGTTCACGATTCTGGGCATCGCCGTCGGTTCAGATGGCAACATTTGGTTTACCGACCGCTATTCGAACAACGTCGGAAGGTTCGCGATCCGATGAGTAAAATATGGCGCGCGTCTGTGCCCGGTTCGTTGGCACTCGCCGGGCTCTTGAGTTTGATCTCAGCTCCGGCCGCGCAAGCATCGCTCCTGGCAGCGGCCGTGCGCGGTGGCGTCACGCTCGGCCTGACGCTGCGCTATCGCAATGAGGCTGAGCTCGACCGGCTGCTCGAGGCGCAAAACGATCCGGCGTCGCCGCTTTTCCGGCACTTCCTCACGCCCGGGCAGTTTCGCTCCGCGTTTGCGCCGGCCGCCGCTGATTACGAGCGGATCGTCGAGGAGTTGAGGCGAGAGGGATTTACAATCGGGCCGACGTTTGCGAATCGCACCCGAATCGATGCGTGGGCGCCCCGCGCCGTAGTCGACCGCTTCTTTGCGACTGAGTTGCCTGCGCTACAGATGCTCGTTCGTGCCGTCGATCGCAACGATGCGATCGCGGGTCGCGTCGCGGTCGCGCGCCCGGAACGCTTCGCGAGCAAAAGCGAGGGTGCCGCAACGCCTCTGGGTCCGCCGTACTTCGGACCGTACTTGGGTTACGGCCCGGCGGCACTTGCGGCTCCTTACGACTTTCCCATACAGCACGCGGCTCAGAGCGGAGGCACCTACGACGGAACGGGCATTGACGTCGCCGACATCGTCGACGGCCCGGTCTCCGATACCGACCTAGGCTCATTTCTTGCGTACTTTGGCATTGCGCGGACGGGGCCGCCGACCACGACGGTCCCTGTCGACGGCGGCTGTGCCGGCTCGTGCGTAGACGGGAATGGTGCGCAGGAGGATGCCGAATACATCGTGGGGGTTGCGCCGGGAGTTGCGTACTACGACTATGAGATGCCTGCGGTGACTCCGTCTGCCATTGCCGACGCCATGACGCAGATCGTCTCCGACGATACCGTCAGCGTCGTCAACTTCTCGTACGGCTTCTGCGAAGCGCCGTATCGCTCGCTTGCCGTGAGCATGGATGCTCTAGCGAAGCAAGGAAACGCGCTCGGAATGGCGTTTGAGACGCCGGAGTTCGGTGGAGGCTATTGCGAGCGCGGTGCGCCGCCAACCCCCGTGGCGCCTGGGACGAGTCCGCACTTCCTCGCCATTGGTGCAACCCGCCTCGAAATGAACGACGGGACATACCTCACGGAGGGAGCGAGCGCAATGACCAACGGCGGCGTGTCTGCATTGTTTGCGCTTCCCAAGTACCAACAGCATATTCCAAACGTACAGCCTGGCGGCCGGAACACGCCCGACGTCGCCATTCCGGCAGATATCAACCGCTCCGGGCCGGCCTCGTACTACGCCGGAAAGTGGCAGCATCCCAAAATATTTGTGAACAATGCGCCCGTCGCGGCGCTGCTCGCCGAGATCGAAGAAATCGCAGGCACACGCCTCGGCAACGTGACGGACTCGCTTTACCGTGGCTTTTTCAGATATGGGTACTCGACACGGAGTGCGACGCTCTTCCACGACATCCAACGAGGTGAGGACGCTGCTGGAGTCTCGGCAGGTCCGGGATATGACGCCGTAACCGGGATCGGTTCGGCCGATGGATACGGCATCGCGACGACGATCCGCTTCTGACTGCTACGCCGTCAAGGGCCGCCTGATTCGAAACCTGTCCGTCAGCGTCGCAGCAGCGTGAGGTCGAATGGTCCTTTGTACGGCTGGGGTGCCTGTTTGAAATCGAAACAATCCCGCAGGTCGTCGGCGCGAGCGTCGGTCGCACCCATCGTGTGAAGCCCGAATGCCTCTTCGGCGAACCGTAAGAGGCTGCCGGTTTCGTGCTGGACGTGTGAAACGTAGCCGTTCTTGGCAAATGGAGAGACCACGATCAGACCGGTGCGCACGCCCAGACCGAGCTCGTCAAGCTGCGGTGGCGCGACGTGATCGTACCAGCCGCCCCAATTGTCCCACATGACGAAGACCGCGGTGCTGTCCCAAAACGTGCTCGTCCCGATCGCGTCGATGACATCGGTCGGCCATTTCTGGCTGCCCGCCCCATCGCAGGTGGCGGGGCTCGACCCGGGGACGCAGGTCACCCACGTGACGGCGCCGAGTTTGCCCGCCGCTACGTCGGTAAGAATCTGCCCAGGTGGCGAAATGACGTCATTGGTCCAATAAGAACTGCGCTGACACGGCTGCGTTCCCCCGATGCAAGCGATGTGTTGGATTGCATCGTAGGCGCTGTACCACCCGTAGTTTGGTTGGCTGCCGGTCGAACCGCTGATTGCCGTCGCATAGTAGTTGGATTCTAAGCCTTTGGCGTTTAGCTGGTCGGCCATGGTCTCGTAGTTGAAGCACGGGAAGGGGCCCGTGAGGTTGGGCGTCGACTCACCCGTCTTGCGATCGTACACGTCGACCGTCGTGCCGGGCGGCGAGTCGCAGCCCCAGGCCTGCATGCGCTCGACGCCCTTCAACATCGGGTTATCTTCCGTCCGGTGAGCCTGCGCCGCGATTAGGTACTGATATTGCGGGAAGTCGGCGCCGTTGCTTGTCGGGAAAAAGTGGTCACCCAGCGTGTATGCCTCACCGATTTGGAAGTACAGTTTGACCTGGTTTCTAGGAATATACGCATAGGAGTAGGTTTCGGGAACCCCGTTCACTGAATCGTCGAGGTTCCAGCCGTTCATAGCGCCGCCATTGTAGTCGATGACAAAGTCGTCGTGAAGGTGCCCAGGCACGATACCGGCGCCCATGCTGACCGGACTCAGTGGAATCTTGTTCCCACTGCTGTCATAACCGTAGTTAACCGTGTCGGCGCCGGGAAACCCGTGGAATACATTGTCGAACGAACGGTGCTCCTGAACGATGATGACGACGTGCTTGACTTTCTTGATGCCTGGCTGCGGCGACGGGACGCTGCCGGTAGGGGGAACGGCGTTGCGTGCGCCATTCGCTGACGGCATAGCTCGCTGCGGAACCATTCGGGCCGGCGAAGAGCCGGCGGCCGGGCAGACGGCCGCCAGCGCAAAAGCGACGCAAATTGCAAAACGATACATCGCGGCCCACCTTCGATAAACGCGCGCTGAGTGACGACTCGCTTACGCCAGCGCGGCCGACAAACCTGTCCACCGGGTGAACCGCTATGTCCGTGACGGGGCTCGCTCAACCCTGAAGCCGGGCATGGCGCAGACGCCAAGCAAGCCGGCCATCCCGTTCAGGCGGTCAGGGAGGCTTCGCCATCGCGATGCGGCTTGCTCGGCTCGCCGGCTGGGTACAGTCTATGCATCCACATTTTCCTACGGAGGTAGCGGATGGTACGTCGATTCATTCTGGCCGCGTTAACCCTCGGACTGCTCGTCTCGCTCTCAGGGCCCAAGACAGCGGTGGCTTGCCCGCAGATCTGCGTCTACCAGAACGGTCATTGGCACTGCGGCTGCCAGTGAGCTGAAGCGGTGAACGCTCGACCCTTTACGGGACGGGCGTTCGCGCGTTCACATGCTGGTCCGCGAACCGGGCCCAAATCAAGTGGTTAAGAGTCGATCCGCAGGCTGAGGACGAAGTTACCGGCGTCGGCGAATGGATGCCGCCAACGCTTGCAGTGCCTGTTGCGCATTACGGTAGGCTCTCCTCACAACTTCGAGGCTCTCAGCCTTGCTCGTTTCAAGCTCTCGACGCTTCTCCTCCGAGAGCGCACCAGCCTCGAGCTGCGATACCTTAGAATACAGACGTGAGATTTCTTCCTTAGACCGAAGCGCGACCTCCTCAAAGTCGCTTACGAATTTGACGGCATCGTCGCTCCCAGGTATTGCTCTTAGTCGATCCAACCAACCCTCGAGCGGCCCCTGAAAATACACGCCGAGCTTGAACTCTTCAAGGTCATCTGCGCGCAACTGGTATTCGACGGCAGGAGACGACACGCCGGCCATCGCTAGCCGAATTCCGATTCGGCTGTTCTTCCTGACAGCCTTTCGTAAGGCGTCGTGCCAGGCGGTAAGATGTAATACGATCTGATCGCATACGTTCGCATCCTCGCGGGCCGCTTCACTCTTGCTCTGGCTGGCGCTCTGCCAAACGGCAATCAGAATTCCGGCGAGCAGCGTTACGCTGCCGAGCACGATCGTTACCCAAAGGCTCCATCGGGCCGCGTCATCCGCGGTCATCCGGAGAGCGTACCCGAGGAAAGTCCGAAGGACGAACGACACGAGAGTCAAGACAAGCACGATCGGTACGATGACTCTCAGCGAAATAGCGTTCTTCCTCATGGAGGTACCTCATGCGCAAATTTGCGGCGATTTACGCGGCGCGGCGGCACGGCGTATCGTGACCTGGCGCCTACATCAGGAGAGCGCGCCGATACATCGCGCGACCTGACCGCGAATGACGTCGAGCTGATCCGAGGTAACTCTCGAGCGGGTGGCGGACAATCGCCGATGAGGAACCGTTTGCACGTTCCACGACAATGCATAGCTCAGTTTCGCGCATCCGTTTGCTGGTGCCGGCGCAATGCGAAGTGACGCATCGGGGATCGCAAGCGCGGCTTCGCTCGTGAGCGGAACAACGATCTCGAAGGGCAGCCCGGTTCCGAAGTACGGCGGCTCCCCGACGACTATTGCGGGGCGGCGTTTGTTCGGCTCACCGGAGGCCTCGAGTGCGTCGCGCCAGTCGACCAGGACGATGTCGCCGGGCGTCACGTCTCGGCCGCGTCCGGAAAAAAATCTCCAGGATCGTCAGACCAGTTTCCACCATGCGCCCTAAGATACGAAATGGCGCGCTGCACGCCGGCCCGCGTCTGACTAGCCTGACGCTCGGCTACCCAGCTCTCCAGAATTTCTCGGGCCAACGCCGAAGCTCCGTCGGCATTGCGTTCGATGGCGGCCTCGTCGAGCGTCCGGCGTGCCTCGACGCTCAACCTGACCGAAAGCGTTTCGGGTCGTGTCATACGCCAAGCGTAACACACTATCCGTATGGCATCAACCGCAATACGCCCTGTGAGCAGGAGGCCCGAGCCGTAAGAGTCCGGGCGCGTTTGCGCGAGGGAAATCTGGTGCACCGCGAGGGACTCGAACCCCCAACCAATTGATTAAGAGTCAACTGCTCTACCATTGAGCTAGCGGTGCCCGGCGGCAAGGCTTCCCGGCGTAGCCGGGTCGCCCTGCCGATTATATGCGCACGCGCCCTCCGGGGCAGACGCGGCTAGGATCCGGTTTAGTGGATCGAGCCACTTGACGTGGTGACGGTGACGGAGATGACTGCCGGAGCGTCGGAGCACGAGTCGGTAAAGGTAATCGTGGGCGTGCCGGCCGAGACCGCCGTTACGGTGAAAACCGTCTTGGGCGGCCCAGTCGCGGGGCTAACCGTTGCCTCGGCTTTGTCGCTGCTGGTGGCGGTGATCGTCCCGCCGCTGCAGGCGGAGTCGTCGACCGTGGCAGTTTGTTGCTGCCCTGCTGCGGTGAACGACATCGTTGCCGTTCCGCCCGGTATGCTGATCACCAGAGGCGTCGGGGTGGGTGTCGGCAGGACGGTCGGAATCGGCGAAGGTGTCGGCGTCGCCTTTGGAGTGGGGGTAGGTACCGGCGTCGGCGTCGGAACCGGCGTGATGGTCGGAAGCGGCGTGGGCGTCCGCACCGGGGTCGGCGTCGTCACGGGAGTCGCGGTCGGAGTCGCGGTCGGTACCGGCGTCGGCTTGATCGGTTGGAAGTTTGGTTCGCCGCTTTCGCCGGCGCAAGATACCAGAGCGGAGGCAAACAGCAAGATTGCCCCCGCCACTGGTAGCGACATTCGCAAAGGATTCGGCACGACACCCCCTTATCGGGATTAGTGATTGATCGACATGGCGCGCTATGGCTCGAAGAACGACGGCTTCATTAGGCGTTTCTCAAAGTACTGTGGCGAATGCATGACGTCGAACGGTCCCTTGAAGGCCTGCGGCGACTGGTTGAAGTTGAAACAGTCGCGCAGGTCGTCGGCACGAGAATCGGTCGCACCCATCGTTTTCAGTCCGAACGCTTCCTCGGCGAATTTCAAGAGGCTGCCGTGCTCGTGCTGGACGTGTGAGACATAACCGTTCTTGGCGTAGGGCGAAACGACGACGAGTCCAGTCCGCATCCCTAGCCCGAGTTCGTCGGGCTGCGGCGGCACGACGTGGTCGTAGAAACCGCCCCAGTCGTCCCAGATCAAGAAGATCGCGGTGGTGTCCCAAAACTTGCTTTTCCCGATCGCGTCGATGACGTCGGTCGGCCATTCGGGACTGGTGGTGTCGGTCTGGAGCGGGTGATCGCACGTCGCGTAGATGTCGCAGTCGACCCACGTTACGGCGCCCAGCTTGCCGGCCGGTATGTCCGTCAGGACCTGTTCGGGCGGCGAAATAACGTTATTGGTCCAGTAAGAGCTGCGCGAGCACGGCTGCGTCCCACCGATACAAGAGATGTGCTCGATCGCGTCGTAGGCGCTGAACTGCCCGTAGTTGGGCTGTCCGGAGGTCGTTCCCGAGATCGCGACCGCGTAGAAGTTGGATTGGAGGCCCTTGGCCATCAACTGGTCGGCCATCGTCGGGTAGTCGAAGCATGGGAACGGCCCGGTCAAGTTAGGCGTCGAGAGACCGGTTAGCGGATCCAGAACGTCGACCGTGGTACCAATCGGGGAGTCGCAGCCCCAAGCCTGCAAACGCGAGACGCCCTTGAGCTGCGGCGTATCTTCCGTGTTGTTGGCCTGGGCAGCGATCAGGTATTGATGCTGCGCAAAGCTCGCGCCGTTGCTGGTCGTGAAGTAGCGGTCACCGACCGTGTAGGCCTCGCCGATGTTGAAGTACAGCTTGACTTGGCTCGGGTTGATGTACGAGTACACGTCGCCCTCGGGAACGCCGTTCTCGGTAGCGTCGATGTTCCAGCCGTTCATGTTACCGGCGTTGTACTCTTCGACCCAGTCGTCATGCAGGTGACCCGGCGATATGCCGGCGCCGATGCTGATCGGACTGAGCGGTACGACGTTTCCATTGCTATCGTAACCTTGGCTGGCGGTGTCGGCGCCGGGGAACCCGTGGAACATGTTATCGAACGAGCGGTTCTCCTGGATGATGAAGACGACGTGCTGAATCTTGCTGATTCCCGGTTGCGGCGAGGGCACCGTGCCGGGAGGAACCCCGACGCTGCCGCCGGCGTTGGTCGGATTGACCGCTACGTCGTAGTGCGTGACGCCGTCCGATGCGACCAGCGTGCACGGTGTCGCGTCCGAGGAGCCCGACGTGATGTTGTAGTGCTCGGAGTTGGAGCCCTCAGTGAAGGTGAGGACGCTGAGCTGCGTGCAGTTCGTGCTGGTCAGCGTATACTTCGCGCCGCTGAAGGTCTGCTGGGTCATCGTAAGCGTCGCCGTTTGCCCGGGCTGCGTGAAGTTCAGTGCCGCGGGCGAGGTGGTCACGAAGAGCGGCGAGACCTGGACGGTTTGCGGATACACCCCGCTCGTGGCGACGCTCAGTTTGGCGTAGTAGGGCGGTGAAGCCGAACCGTCGCCATCGTACAAGACGACGACGGCATCGCTCGGTTGCGTGACCGTCACCGACGAAGAGGCAGTCCCGCCGTTGAGGGATAGGCGCGTATGGCCGGAGCCGTTGGTTTCGGTCACGCTCACCGTGATCGGATACAGATACGGATCTGCCGTAATGACATTGCCGTCCGCGTCGAGGGCGGTGAGCGATAAGTCCGCGGTTTGCGGCTTGCCGTTTCCGTTGAACGATATCTCGTTGGAGGCGAGCTTGATCGTGGCGATGTCACCATCCAAAGTCACGCTGATGGTGTTGGCAACGCCCGCGGCGATCGTCACGCCGAGCGCGGAGCCCGCTGACAATTCCTTCGCCCCGACAAACGAGCCCGCGACCGGAGCCTTGTCGTAATCCGTAAAGATGAAATCATCCGACCCGACCGGAGCCGCAACGACGACCGTACAGGTGCGGCTGCCGCTTCCGCTCGTGCACGCGCCCGAGCCCGGGCCGATGTTGACCGCGGCCGAGGCGATCGGGGTTTTGTCCCCGGAACCTGCCACGTACACGTTGACGAGCATGCCGTTCGATGAGGGCGAGACGAACAACGGCTTGCGCGTGCCCGACTGCTGCGAGCTTCCACTGTTCGGAATCGTGATCTTGAACGTGGCGTTCACTCTCTGGCCGTTGCCCGCGGGCGGCCTGGGCGCGACCGACGACGAGCCGCCGCCCGAACATCCGGTCAAGAGCGCGAGTGCGACGCAGAGTCCCAAACGATTCTTCATTGAAGGGCTACCTCAGCTCCAGGTAATGTCGACGGGATAGTTCGAAACGCCGTCAGTGAAAGTGACCGTACATGGCGTTCCCGATCCGGTCTCCGACGTGACGGTGAAGACTTGCGGCGTGTCTGGGTTAGGCGCGGGCACCGATACGCTGCTGCCGCACGTGTTGGACGAAACGCCGTACCCGAGGGTGCCGCCGGCCGGCTGATACGTCTGCTGGAGCGTGATCGTGACCGTCACACCCGAGCCGCTGAACGCTATCGCGGCCGGGTATCCCGGCGTAAAGCCGGCGCCCGAGCCGGTCAGATAGAGCGGCGAGAAGTATCCCACCCCGGCAGTCGGGGCATACGGATTCGGAGTCGGCTGCGGGACGCCGCCCGGCAAATCGTCGGCCGAGATCGTCGCGAAGTAGGCCGGCACGTAGCTCGGTTGACCCGGTATACCATTCCCCGCCGAACCACCACCGTCGTAATTGACGCTGAACGAATCGCTCGACTCCGAGGTGGTCTGGGAAGCGCCCCCAGGTCCTCCGTTCTTGCTCAACGTCGTATGGCCCGTGTCGCCGCTTGGCTCTGCAACGGTCAGCGTTACGGGGAACTCGTAAGGGTCGTTCGTTCCCGCAGTGATCACGTTACCATCGGTATCGAGCACCAAGAGCTGCAGCGCGTAACTGGAGGGCGTGCCGCTGGCCGGCTCCGACATTGGGCTTGGAAGAAACACAAACGTGGAGGGACGCCCTTGGAGGTAAATCGTCAGGCTATTGGAGGTATTGGCCACGATCGTCACGTTGGTTAGCGAGCCAACGGCAAGGACGTGCGCCGTGACGGGGTAGTCGCCGCCCGGCGGAGGCACCTCATCGTAATCGGTCAACACAAAATCGTCGTCGCCCACCGGAGCCGGGACGTAGACCATGCACGTCCGCGCGCCGCTGCTGCCGCTGCTCGTGCAGTTCGGCGAGCCCGGCGAAATGTCGACCACCGTCGATCCGTTCGAAGTCGACGAGCCGTGCGGGTAGGACTGGGCGAGAATCGACTCCGAGCTGGGCGAGACGTAGAGCGGCTTGCGCTTCTTCATTGAAGCAAGCGTGTGCCGCGCCGGGACGATGATTTTCAGCGACGCCTTTGCGGACGAGCCGGTCTGGTGTGGTTGCGACGACGATGCGCCCGGCCCTGAAGTGCCGGAACCCGAGCACGCGGTGAATGCGACAATGACGGCGAGGCTCAAGAATTTCTTCGGGAGCATTATGATCGCGTCGGACCTCCGAAATTGGCGCGCAACGAACGATCCTGAGGCTATCGAACGTAGCGATGAACCTTAAGTTTTAGGGAACCGAGCAAGACGAAAGCTGTGTCGAGAAAACGGCACGAGCGTACGACCGAACGTCCCGGTGCGGTCGGGTTTCGACCGGTTTAGAGGGGGACCTGCCTCGGTCTGCGCGTCATCGGTGCCCCTGAATCGATATGCCGCTCGTCGTCAAGCCCACCGTGACCGTCGCCGTATGCCCATCGACGCCGCTGAAGGTGAGCGTCGTCGTACCGGCCGTGCTTCCCGCCGTAACGGTGAAGGTGACCGACGCGCCGGCCGAGGCAGGCGTTTGCGAGGACGGGCTCACCGTTGCCACATCGCTGCTGCCGTCGCTCACGGTGATGGCGGCTTGGCTGCTCCCCTCTTGAACGGTGACGGTGGCCGTCTGTCCCGGCGCGGTCAACGCGATGCTATTGGGATTGACGGAAACGGGGTTGGGGGTGGGTGAACTGCCGCCACCGCCACCGCCGCCGCTGCAGGCGACTCCAGCGATTGCGAATACGGCAAGCATGCCCGGCATCATCACGGAACGTATGGAAATCACTTCTCACTCCTTGTGAAGGCAGCGCGCAGCGTCGTACGTTATACTCGACTTGCGGGCCGAGCGGTCCTGGTTAGAGTTTAGCAAAGTCAGCATTCCTAACACTTGCTTTGTTAGCTTCAGTAAGCTGCCGATGTCATGCGCGAACTAATACTCTTTGTCCGGTCCAAGCGGTCCGGGCTTTAGGTTGCGGAAATCCTGGGGGCGATGCCGCGCGACCGCAAGCGGGGTGAAGGTCGCGGGGCTCTGCGAGAAATTGAAGCAGTCGCTAAGGTCGTCGGCGCGCGCATCGCTAGCGCTGAGTTGCGGCAGCCCGAACGTCTCCTCCGAGAAGCGAAGAATGCTGCCGAATTCGTGCTCGACGTGGGAGACGTATCCTTTCTTGGCATACGGTGAAACGACGATCAGCGGGACCCGGAATCCCAAGCCCATGCTGTCCAACTGCGGCGGCGCAACGTGATCGTAGAAGCCGCCCCAGTCGTCCCATAGGATGAAGATCGCCGTGCTGTCCCAGAATTGGCTTTGACCGATTGCGTTGACGACGCTCGCGACCCACTCCGGTCCGATTCCCGCATCGCCTGCCCCGGGATGATCGGAGTCGTCCCAATCCGGAACGACCCACGTTACCGCGGCCAGCGATCCGCCGGCGCCGCTCGGATCCGTTAGGATGCGCGTCTCGGGGGTGACGATCTTCGTCGTCCAATCCGGCCCGTCGTAGATGTGTTGAACGGCCTCGTACTCGTTCCACAGCCAGTCCGGCTGCGGCGCGTAGTAGCGCCACGGAAGCGCCTTTGCGTCGAGCTCGTCGCCCAGGGTCTGGAACTGAAAGCAAGGGTACGGCCCAGGTGTGGTCGAGCCATCGGGCCCGACCAGGTCGACCGTCGTTCCCGGAGGATCGGCACAGCCCCAGCCTTGCGCTTCCGCAGGCGGCGTGTCCGAGGCAAGATCCGACTGTCCCGCGATGAGATACAGATGGGCCGCGAAGCTTCCGCCGGTGTTCGATTGGAACATCCGATCGGCAAGGGTGTAATCTTGCGCCAGCGTCCAGTACTGCGGGTCTTGCGACTGCGGCACGTACGAGTACGGCTCGAGTGCATCGCCTGGAGGGCCGGCTGCCGAGAAGCCGTCCATTTTCCCGGAGTCGTAACTCGTCCACCATGTCGCATGCAGATGAAAAAGGTCGGACGGAGGACCGTTGATCGCCACCGGCTGCAACGACACCTGCGTGCCATAGCTGTTTCCGACTTGCACCGTGTCGGCACCGGGAAAACCGTTGAAGAGGTTGTCGAAGGACCGGTTTTCCTGAACGATGATGACGATGTGCTGGATTTTCCCGCCGCCCAGCGGCGGTTGTGCGACCGCCGTCGGAATCGTAATCGGGGCAACCAGCTTGGTGCCGGGCGGCGTCGTGCCCTTTGGAGTCGGCGTGGCCGACGAGCCCCCCGAACACGCGACGAGCGCGCTCGCCGCGATGGCGAAAGCGATGGCTGGAGGGCGAATCATGAAACGTTCCTTCGGTGCAATTCGCTAGTACTCGATGCGCGGATCATATGGAGCCGACCTGACGCGCTCGAAGTCGCTGGGCCGGCGGAGCTCGGTCGGAATCGTTACGAACGGGCGCGGCGGCTGCGCGAAGTTGAAGCAGTCGCTCAGGTCGTCGGCGCGCGCGTCGCTAGCGGCCATCGCCGAGAACCCGTAAACCTCCTCGGTGAACTTCAAGAGGCTTCCAACCTCGTGCTCGACATGCGAAACGTAGCCCGCCTTAGCGTACGGCGACACGACTAGCAATGGTACGCGAAAGCCGAGGCCTTCGCTATCAAGTTGCGGCGGCGAGACATGATCGTACCATCCGCCCCAATCGTCCCATAACACGAAGATGGCCGTGCTGTTCCAATACTTGCTTTCGCCGATTGCGTCGATGACGCTCGCCACCCACTGCGGACCGGTCGTTGAGAGGCTCCCAGGATGATCGGAATCGGCCAAGTCGGGAGTGATCCAGGTCATCGTAGCGAGGCTTCCGGAGGGACCTGGGACATCGGTCAACACGCGCGTCTCCGGCGCGATGATGTCGGTCGACCAATCGGGACCGAAATGGATCTGGCGGATTGCGTTGTACGCCGACCAGATGGCTTCCGTGCTCGGCGTGTAGTAACGCCAAGCGAGTCCCTTCGCGTCGAGCTGGTCTGCCAGCGTCTCGAAGTCGAAGCACGGATAAGGCCCTGCCACGGAGGTCCCGTCGGGTCCCACTAGGTCAACCGTCGTCCCCGGCGCGTCATCGCAGCCCCATCCATTCACGTCGGAGGATGGAACGTCGGCGACCCCAGCCGCTTGCGCCCCGACCAACCACAGATGGGCTGCAAAACTCGGGCCCGTATTGGATTGGAAGAACCGGTCGGCCAGAACGTAGCTTTGCCCCAATTGCCAGTATGGTTGCGTCTCCGATTGCGGGACGTACGAGTAGGCCACGAGCGGTGCGACCGGTTTGACGGAACCCGATCTCTTGAAACCGTCCATCTTCCCGGCATCCCAATCCAGCCACCAGTTCGCGTGTCGGTAGCCGGCCGAGGCGGCGTATTCCAAACCCTCAGGTTGCAAGGGCACGAGCGTACCGAGGTCGCTTCCCGTCGTGACCGTGTCGGCTCCCGGATAGCCATTGAAAAGATTGTCGAACGAGCGATTTTCCTGAACGATGAAGACGACGTGTTGGATCTTACCGCCGCCGAGGGAGGATTGCGCGACTGCGGTCGGCACGACGATCGGAGCCTCGAGAAGGGTGCCGGGCGTCGGGGTCACGCTCACGGGCGGGCCGTGGGGCGTCGAGCTCGAGCCTCCGGAACAGGCGACGAGCGCGCTCGCTGCAATCGCGAAAACAGCGGCACGATTTCGAATTATCGAATTTCGAATCATCGAACCGAGGTTGGAGCGTCGGGCGGGTCGTCGAGGTCGCCCGCGCGCCTTAGATCGATGGCTCCGGGAAAGCGGAAGTCCGCGGGGCGCCGAAGCGACGTCGAAATCGGTGAGTACGGCGTCGGCGTTTGGCTGAAGTTAAAGAAATCGCGCAAATCGTCGGCGCGCGCGTCGCTCGCTGCCATTGCCGAAAGGCCGAACTGCTCTTCGATAAAGCGTAAGATGCTGCCGTGTTCGTGCACGACGTGGGAAACGTATCCGGCCTTCGCGTACGGCGAGACGACGATCAGCGGCACGCGAAAACCAAGGCCCATGCTGTCGAGTTGGGGTGGAGAGACGTGGTCGTACCAGCCGCCCCAGTCGTCCCACAGGATGAAGATGGCGGTGCTATTCCAAAACGAGCTTTCGCCGATCGCATTGACCACACTCGGCACCCACTGCGGCCCATAGAGTCCGCCGTTGTCGCCGGGGTGGTCGGAGGATTCCCAACTCGGCGTCACCCAGGTCACACTAGCAAGCGTTCCGGAAGGGCCGCTCGGGTCGGTTAGGATGCGCGTCTCCGGGCTAATGATATTGGTCGACCAATCCGGACCGTCGAAGACGTACGGCAACGCCTCGTATTCATTCCAGATACCTTCCGGGGCGTTCGCGTAGTAGCGCCAAGTTAGCGCTTTCGCGTCGAGCTCTTGACCGATCGACGGCAAGTTGAAGCATGGGAACGGTCCGGGAACTTCCATGGGAGAATTCGGCTGAACCTGATCGACCCTCGACCCTGGCGGATCGGCACAGCCCCACCCGTTGCTCTGATTGCCGCCGGGAATGTTTAGGACGTCGCTCAGATCCGCTTGACCCGCAATCAAATACAAGTGCGCCGCAAAGCTGCCGCCGGTGTTTGACTGGAACATGCGATCGCCGATGCCATACGTTTGGGCTAGAGTCCAATACGATTGAACTTCCGATTCCGGCACATACGAGAAGGGCGGCGTGGTCGTCCCGGGCGCTTCCGCCGCGACGAAGCCGTCCATCTTGCCGCCGTCGTAACTCTTATACCACGTCGAGTGTGTGTGAACCGGGGTAAGTGTACCGTTGAGATCTTCCGGCTGTAAGGGCACGATCGTCCCCATGTTGTTTGCAGTCTGGACCGTGTCGGCGCCGGGAAAACCGTTGAAGAGATCGTCGAAGGAGCGGTTCTCCTGAACGATGATAACGACGTGCTGAATTTTTCCGGAGCCGGGCGGCTGCGGTACCGGACTCGGAATGCTGATCGGTACCCCGAAAGTGGTGGTCTTCGTTGGCGTCGGCACCGGCGTCGGCGTTCCAATTGGGCTCCCGGTCGACGTTGCGGTAGGCGTCGCGCTCGGAACGGCCGTGCCGCGCGGCGTCGGCGTCGGCATGCCCGGGCTGTTCGGTGTCGAGCCCCCGCCGCCGCCCCCGCACGCAGCCAATGCCGCCGCTGCAACCGTTAGAGCAATCGTAAGATTTCGAATCGTCGCGACGCCCCGCGGCGCCATCAGGTCAAGGTGACGTTGATCGGATACGTGCTTACGCCATCCGTAAGCGTCACCGTGCACGTGCCGCTCGACCCGGTTCCCGCAGTCACCGTGAAGATGGGCGATCCCACTGGTTTATTTTGCGTCACGTTTGCGATCCCGCTGCTGCCGCCGCAGGTGCTGCTTTTCACGGCGTAGCCCGTGCCGCTGGTCGGTTCGGTGAACTGCACCAAGGTGAGGGTGACGATCTGCCCCGCCGCGGTGAACCCAATTGAAGCGGGATACCCCGCCGTGAAGGTCTGACCGGTACCTGAGGGGGGCACGGATCCCGCTAAGTAAAGCGGCGAGACTTCCATCGTTGCGGGAAGCAGGGCGTCGGCGGACGTTGCGGTCACGAGCGCATAATACGTGCTGCCGTTACTGGCACCGGGCGAACCACCGCCATCGTAGACGATCGCAAAGGTGTTATTGGAAGTCGTGAAGGTCTCCGTCGTACCGGGGGTCCCGCTGTTCTCCGAAATTTTCGTGATGCCGCTGCCGTTGGTCTCGGTGAGCGTCAGCATCACCGGCGTATCGTACGGTGCGTTCGCTCCCGTTACGATCGTGTTGCCGTCGGCGTCCTCCACGTCGACCGTCAAGGTCGAGGTGTGGCTCTTGCCGTCGGCCGGGAAGGACATCACGCCGGGCTCGAACTCGAACTGATACGGCTGACCTTCGAGATAGACCGTCGCCGTGTTGGCCTGGTTGGCAACGATCGTGAAGCCGATGAGGCTGGCCACCGAGAGAACGTGAGCCCCGCTCGGAATCGCTCCGCTAACCGGCGCCTCGTCGTAGTCGGTGAAGTCGATGTCGTTGGTTCCGGGTACGGCCGGACCGTAGACGGTGCACGTGCGCACTCCGCTGCTTGGGTTTGTCGTGCACAGTGAAGAGGATGCCGAGATATCAACCACGGCCTCGCCATTCTGCGTCGAACTTCCCTGCGGATAGGAAATGATGGTCAGCCCTTCCGAGGAGGGTGAGACGTATTGCATTTTCCGGCTGCCGCTCGAGCCTCTGTGTGCGCGGGCGGGCACGACGATCTTTGCCAGGAACTTGCCCGAGGAGGTGTGACCGGGAGCCTGGCCGCCACCGGGTGCGACGTTTCCAGACCCGGAGCAGCCGGCGAGCAAGGCGACGACGCCGAGCAGCGAGAGTTTCCTCAAGATGGCCATGAAATCGTCAAACCTCCAACTCGCGTGCGGATCCTGGGAGACACACAAACAGCCTCGAGCGCAACGTGAATCGCATTGCCCGAAAAAGGCGCATCGAACGAGGACTTTTCACGTTTGAGGTTCCTTTGACCGGCACCGCCTGACACCTCCCCACGCCGCGCGAGCCACGCTCGCACGGGCATATGCGGCTTGCAACGGCGGCCCGCAGTTTGCCGTCTCGCTTTACCCAGGCAAGCGGCTAGGCCCAGTTGATAGCGACTTGGCGCGTTTGGACGTTGACGCGCAGCGCTGCATGTTGGAAGCGGCGCGTGTACTCGTAGCCTCGGATCGCGGGGTTCCCGAGCGGCGGCCCAAGCGGCTGAAGTAGTTCGGAATAATAGCTGGCATCGACCATCTGCCGGTCGGCCGAAGCCTTGGCGTCGTGCAGCACGTACGTTCCCTCGTCGTTGTTGAAACCCCACCCGTACTGAAAGTAGCAGTGCGGTTGCGCCGCCGCGAGAAAGCAGGCTAGAGGAAAGCCGATGTTCCGGCGCGCGAGAGCGAGTCTCTGACCGTAGGTGAGCACCTTTTCGGTCGGGTCTCCCGCGATAAACTTCGGCCAGGCTTTGAAGAGGACGATCTTGCCCGCAAGAGCTAGCGCAGCCATTTGATTCATGTTGGCCCGCATCGTGTCGGGTGTGCCGTTGCCGATCTCTGCGAAGTGAACGATCGCCTCGCCGTCCGCGACGTTATACAAGCTCAGCGGATCGCCGGGAAGCGCGCCTTGGCCGCTAGCGCTGGTGATCACGAGCTTGGGCACGGATAGTGCGTCGAGGGCGCGGCGCAAGCGTTGCAGCAGGTCGAGGACGCTCGGATTGGCGACGTCGTCGGCGATGCCGTCAACGTAGATGCCGTCCAATTCAGGGCGGTCGACCATCGAAGCCGCTGCGTTCGCCCACCATTGGCGAAACGCTTGATTCGTGATGTCGTGAATGTGGTGATTGTGTTTGGCGAGACGCCAAGCGGGGTCGTAATCCGGGCGCGCGTAGGCTTGGTAGTTGGCGACGGTACCCTGCCAATCCCAGGCGATCAAGATTTTGATTTGCGGGTTCGCGCTCTTAAGCAAATGCGCGTTGCGCGCAGCGCCGACTTCCACGAAGTTTTGCCCGGGCGGATTGTTCGGCATGCCGGTCGGCTCGAGCGCAATAAAAGAAAAGTGACCGCCGATGAACGCAGCCTCGAGGGCGGAGAAATCGCCGGTCGGTTTGCCGAGAATGGCCGCGGCGGGCACGTGGTCCCAACTGAAGGCCGGCGCGGCGGCTCCGGGCGAGGGACTGGCCGCACGGGCGAGGTTCGCGAGCGGTTCCAAACCCGCCGCCGCGACTAAACCGGCGCCCCCCGTCGCGCGCAAGAAGCGCCGGCGACTTGACATCACGCTATCGATCCGGGCCATGCCGTCCTCTCCGTCAACTGGGGTCTCGTCAACCTGCTCAACGCATCCTCGGAGGTACTTGTCGCGCAGCGGCGCCGTTCGGCGAGCGCGAAACGAAACGACGGCCTTCCGGAAAAGACCGTCGTATCGAGCAAAGCGGGCTGGTGCGCCCTCTGGGACTCGAACCCAGAACCAGCGGATTAAAAGTCCGATGCTCTACCATTGAGCTAAAGGCGCGAACCCTTACGCCGCGGCACTGTTTCATCTCCGCCCGGAACCCGCCCTTTCGGCGAAAGCAAAGGCCTAGGCCAGAAAGGAAACGATCTGGCTCGCTTCGCGGTGACTCGTCCACCAGGCGTCGCCATCGAACGCGAGGCTTCGTGCGTCGAACGGGATCGCCGCCACCGGGGCAAGCGCCGGATGACTCACCGCAACGTCCAGCGTTGCGAGTTGGAGGTTTTCGAACTCATCGTCGGCCGAGATGATGTAGAACGTGCCCGCCCGCAAGCCCATGCCTCCGCAGCGCGTCGGCAACGCGATTTCCCGAAGAAGCGATCCGCTTGCGTCGAACGCCAGAATGCGCTGCTTGCCCATTTGACCGAGATAGAGCGTCGTGCCGTCGGAGGCAAGATGCGAGCCGGTGAAGTCGGGGCAAGCGGTCTTGCTTTCAGGGTCGAAGCCCTGCCCCGGAACGAATCGATAAAGATAGCGGTCGTCCTCCTCGCCGATCGAGACGACGACGCGCAGTTCGGCGCCCAACGCGGCGAGGCCGTAGGGCTTTCCCGGTGCCGCAACTTCCTCGAGCACGCGCCACGTGTGCGGATCGATCGCATAAAGATGGTTGGTGTCCCAGGAGCCCATCCAGAGCGTTTTGCCATAGAAAGCCAACGGTTGCGGGCGGGGGGCGGGCGAGGGCTGACGCTCGAGTTCTCTTACGCTCTGCATACTGGCCGCAATCGGCAAGCGAACGCGAAGGGTTGCAGGATCGCCTCAGTGCGCTTGCGCGGTGTCGGCCGAAGCCGGGCCAAGGCTCCATTCGGCGACGTTCCACAAATCCGAGCCGATCGGCACCGGGCGCAGACCGTGCAGGTCGACGCTGGCGACGTCAATTTCCGGAAGCCAGTCGAGCACGTATTCGGGCACGTCTCGAATGAGGATTTGGTCGATGCGCTCGTATGCGGGGCGCCGTATACGGGGATCGAAGCTGGAAAGGCCGGCCGTTTCAAGGCGCGCGATCTCCGGGTTGACGTAAAAGGTGGTGTTCTGACCGTTCGGCGGTAGGCTCTTGGGATTGAGGTACGCCGTGTCGTCGGGATCGGGATTGTTGTTTTCGTAGGCGAATACGGTCACGTCGGTCTTCCCGCCCAGGAGTAAACCGCCGCTCCCGGCCGGTGCGAAGAGCGTCGGCGCCGCCGCATTCTTGACGATTGCATCGGCGCCGACGGCCCGCCATGCATTCTGCAGGTAGACTTCGATCGCTTCGCGTTGCTTGACCCCGGCTACGGTCGTCATGCCGAATGACAGGGGCTTTCCGTTCTTACTGCGGATTCCGTCGGATCCGAGCTTCCAACCGGCTGCATCGAGCAGCGCTCCGGCGCGGCGCGGGTCGTACGGGTAATACCCAACGCGTGGGTCGCCCCAACCGAAATCGGGGTTGAAGTGCGTGGGAGCCGCACGGCCGTAACCGTGGTAGATCTTGTCGAGCAGGACGCGCTCGTCGAAGGCGTAGCACAGCGCAAGGCGCACCGCTCGTTCGTCGAGCGGCGCGTGGCGAACGTTGAAGTTGATATGCTCCCAGTGAAGCGTCGAGTTGGCGTGCGTGATGTTCACGTCCCGGATCGTCTGCACTTGCGCCATCTGCTGCAGCGAGACGTTGTAATATAAGTCGATCTCATGAGAGCGCAGTTGCGAGATGAGCGTATTCTGGTCGGGAATGAATCGCAGAACGACGTGGCGCAGCTTCGGGCGGCCGCGGAAGTAAGCGTCGTTTGCGTCTAAACGGATCGCGTTGCCGTGCTCCCAGGAACGCAGGATGAAGGGTCCCGAACCGATCGGCGCCGCGTTGAACGGCACGCGGTTGACGTTCGGGTACGCTCCGAGGATGTGCTTGGGGACGATCGCGCCGATGATGCCGTCCGCGAAGAGGTAAAGCGCGGGCGGATATACTTCGCGCAGATGGACGCGCACGGTGTGCGGGTCCGGCGCGTCCATACTTGTGATGCGGTCGTACCCGTCGCGCGATATCGTCAGGTTCTGCGGGTTCATGATGGCATGCCACGTGAAGATGACGTCGTCGGCCGTGACCGGTACCCCGTCGGACCACCGTGCGTTCGGCATCAAATGGTAGGTCAACGTGCGGCCGTCGGGAGAGATGCCTCCATTCTCGAGCGACGGAACCTCGCGCGCAAGGTCGGGGATGGGACGCCCGTGATCGTCGTAGCGGATGAGCCCATCGAAAACGAGCTGAAAGACGTCGCTTGAAAACGACATCGTGCCGATGACCGGATTGAGGGTGTCCGGTTCTTCATAGAGGCCGATGCGGACCGTGTCGGGCTCGGTCCACGAATGGAGTGCCGCGTTGAAGCGATTGGCGCTTCCGACACGCGTACACGCGCTAAAGGCGAGCAGGGCGAGTGCAAAACACGCCGTTAGCTTCATCGATTTCTCCCATTGCCGGTCTGTCGGTATGCCTGGGGTGACTGACGGGGGTTGAACCCGCGACCTCCGGATTCACAGTCCGGCGCTCTAACCAACTGAGCTACAGTCACCACGTTCGCGAACAATGCGCCCGGAGGGAATCGAACCCCCATCTTCGAGTTTAGAAGACTCGTGCCTTATCCATTAGACCACGGGCGCCGGGGCTAGACCTTCGACCCCCTACCGCAAGCGCTCCCGCAATTCCTCAACGGCAGCCAGCCACTCGCTGCGGGCTTCCTCTTCTTCAGCCTCGCGCCAGAGGTCGTGAAGCTCGCAATTTTGATCGGTCCGAATTCGGTCGAGCGCGCGCAGGGCCAGTTGGGTCAACTCGCGCACTCCGGCAAAACGCAGCCCGGTCAGGAATGCAACCCCGTCGTCGGGCAGCGAAACTTCAAGCGGGCGGCCGCGCGCGGCGGCAACCGTTTCGGCCGCAGCGATCGCATCGGCGCAGTCGGCCGCATCGAGGAAACTATCTTCTTCCGCTTCGCCGATCAGGGTCAGCGTCTCGCGCACCGACGCTTCATCCGGATGCTCGCGGAAAGCCGCCAGCCAATCCAGCGCGTCGTCGTTCTCAAAGGAACCGACTCCCCAAGCCCCCATACGTTTCGATCTCCGCGTTCGGCGTCGACCCCCGGGGCTTCGTATGACGGCCCCCTCATCCCCTTCGAGCCGCCCGCGCGGGAGGCGCGGCGCGGCCCACGAACATCTTGCCGCGAAGGATGAGTCACGCACAGTCGCTCGTTCGCGCCCTCAATGCGCTGACGAAACTACCGCAATTTTCATACCGCACGGCGCGCGCGGCCGCGCGGCAGGATGAAAACGTCGATTGGCCGCGCACGAAGGCGCACAACGACGGGTTCAATGTGGAAGTCGACGGATGCGAGACGTTCGTGATGCGCGATGGGAGCCAGTGCCAGTGGATGCCGGGCAGCAATTCGTACGTCGCTCGCCCGCCGCGCTGAGGCGATACGTCGTCGGCGATTTGTCGTACGCGACCCGTTAGACGGAACGATCGTCGTGCACGGTAACTTTCAGCGCCATGCGCCGGCGCACGAAGGCCGAATAGACGATGACCGCAGCGAGGCCCACCGAGGAAATCAGCAGCGTAAGCGCTAGGGTCGCGGTCGGCGGCGAGGCTTGGAAGATCGTCAGCCCACCCGCCGCGCCCGGATACGGCCGGATCAGATACGGATACATCGTCGCGGCTGCAGCCACGAGCAAGCCCGCAAGAAATGAGGCCGATGCAAGAAACGCGGGCGCTGCGCGCCGGCGTCCTGCAAACCACCACACTGCGCCCAGTGCCCCTAGCGCTGCCAGGCTCGCCACAATCGAGAGCGGGGAGCTTGCAAGATCGCTTCGGCGCTCGGCGACCGTCGCCGCGGTGACGGCGAGGTAGGCCACGAAAACCAGCCACCAAAGCCTGCCGACGTGGCGTAGCGCGCGTTCTCCGAGTGGGCCGTCGACCCGCTCGGCTACGTATGCAAGTCCATGCTGCGCGAGGGCGACCACGGCGAGCACGCCGACGGCTGCCGCGTACGGGTTGAGCAGAGAGGAAAACGTCCCCAAGAAATAGCCGTTTGCGTCGAGCTGCAGGCCGCGCACGAGGTTGCCGAGTGCCACGCCGAAGAGCAGGATCAGCAGCGCACTCGAAACTGAGAACGCGGCATCCCAGAAGTCCATCCAAATCACGCCGGGCAGATGTTCGCGCAGCTCGATGGCGATGCCGCGAAACATCAAGAGCCAGAGCACGACGATGAACGGAAGGTAGAAGCCGCTGAACGAGACCGCGTAGGCCTGCGGGAACAGAGCGAAAAGGGCGGCCCCCGCCGCGACGAGCCAGACTTCGTTCCCGCTCCAGAAGGGCCCGATGCTCTCGACGACGGCGCTGCGCTCGGCGCGCGTTTTTGTCAGAAACGGTGAGATTGCCGCCGCGCCGAGATCGTAGCCGTCCAGCAGCGTGTAGACCGAGAGCATTCCGCCGATCAAGCAGAACGCAGCAAGGCTGGTCACGCCTCCGCGCCGAGCCCCGCTGCCGGTACGCCACCGGGCGCCGGCTCGTCCGCCGGCCCGATGCCGATCTCGCGCAGCGTTAAGAACAAGAACAAAACGCCGAGCAGAAAATACATCCCCACGAAGCCGATTAGCGTGAAGATCGTTTCTCCGGTGACGACGTTTGGTGAGGCCGCGGTTTGCGTCTTCATCAAGCCGTAGACGATCCACGGTTGGCGGCCGACTTCGGCGACGACCCAGCCCGCTTCGCTTGCGATGTAGGGAAACGGCATGATCAGGAGCAGCGCCCATAGCGCGAGCGGCGTTGCGAACAGGCGCCGGCGCCACAAAAGAAACGCCGCTCCTGCCGCGACCGCAATGAAGATCGTCCCCAAACCGACCATGACGTGGTACGCATAGTACGTGAGCTCGACTGGCGGCCACAACGCGGTCGCATACGACGTCAGTCCGGCGACGTTGGCGCGGAAGTTGCCGTAGGCTAAGAAGCTCAGAAGATCGGGTGCGAAAACTGGATCGATCAGCGTGCGGCCGGCGACGTCGGGCATACCGATGATCGCAAGCGGTGCGCCATGCCTGGATTTGAATAAACCTTCCATGGCGGCGAGCTTGATCGGCTGGTACGCCGTGACGTTGTCGCTGTTGCGATCTCCGGTCGGAAAGATGACGAGCGCCGAGCTTACGAGCGCCGCCAGCACACCGGTCCGCACGAACTCGCGTCCGAATTCGACGTCGCGCTTGGCTAAGAGATAGTACGCCCCGACACCGGCGAGGATGAAGCCTCCGGCGACGATCGCGCCGGTAACGACGTGCGCAAACTGCCACGCGGCGAAAGGTGAGAACACCAGGGCTGCGAGGTCCCGGAGCTGGATTCGCCCGCCGGGTCCAATGGAGTATCCGACGGGATGCTGCATCCACGCGTCGACGACGACGATGAAGAACCCGGAAAGCCAAGCACCGAGCCAGACCACGATCGCCGACGCCGTATAGAGCGCCGGTGACACACGTTCGCGTCCGTAGAGCAGCACGCCGAGGAAGACGGACTCGAGGAAGAACGCGTAGACGCCCTCCATCATCAGGGGCTGCCCGATGACTGAGCCGGTCTTCGCCGAGAACGCGGCCCAGTTGGTGCCGAACTGGAACTCCATTGGGATCCCGGTAACGACGCCTATCGCGAAGTTGACCGCGAAGATCTTCGTCCAGAAACGCGCGGCTTGGAAACAAAGCCGATCGCCGGTCGTCAACGCGCGGAAATTATACCACGCGATGAACGGAGCGATGCCCATCGTTCCGATCGGGAAGAGATAGTGGAACATGATGGTGAACGCGAACTGAAGGCGATCCGCCAACACGACATCCACGGGCTGGGCTCCCTAAACCGGCGGGTGGCCGGCCGGATCGAACGCCACACGCAGCGCACCGCAGAACCAATCGCGGCCAAGGTCGGAGCAAGCGCAGGCCGCGAAAGCGGCGGCCGGTGCGAGCGTGGCGAGCCGGATGGGTCGGTTCATGAAAGCGGTGTTCGCGGCAATCGACCGGCAGTCATCGAATGCCGCCGGTCTACGCCTGCATCGTCACCGTCGCTCGGTCACCGAGTCGCCCGCTCGCCGTGCGCGAAATCAACCGGGCAGTCTTACCGGTCCCGTCCGGGAGCGGGGGGACCGGGATGCGCCGCCGGAGGCGCCGGAGCTGGGTGAGCCGCCGGAGGATGATAGGCCGGAGCTGGGTGAGCCGCAGGGGGATGATATGCCGGCGCATGATGGACGACCGGCGCATGGT
>PMHO01000014.1 GCA_003156715.1 Candidatus Tityobacter terrigena | reverse complement strand
TCTCGTTCAACGTCAAGGGCGGGCGCTGCGAAGCTTGCCAAGGCGACGGCATCATCAAGATCGAGATGCACTTCCTGCCCGACGTCTACGTGCCGTGCGAGGTCTGCAAGGGCAAGCGCTACAACGCCCAGACGCTGGAGATCAAGTACAAAGGCAAGTCGATCTCCGATGTGCTCGAGATGCGCGTCGACGAGGCGAGCGAGTTTTTCGCGGCCATCCCGCGCATCCACGGCCGTCTCAAGACGATCGCCGACGTGGGCCTGGGCTACATCAAAATGGGCCAGCCCGCAACCCAGCTTTCGGGCGGGGAAGCGCAGCGGGTCAAGCTTGCGACCGAGCTTTCGAAACGCGCCACGGGCCGCACGTTCTACGTGCTCGACGAGCCGACCACCGGCTTGCATTTCGCCGACATCCACAAGCTGCTCGACGTGCTGCGGCGTTTGGTCGCGCTCGGCAACACGGTGCTCGTGATCGAGCACAACCTCGACGTCATCAAGACGGTCGACTACGTGATCGACCTTGGCCCCGAGGGCGGCGACCGGGGAGGCGAAATCGTTGCGACCGGCACGCCCGAAGAGATCGCCGCAACTCCGGCCTCGTTCACCGGGCAGTATCTCGGGCCGGTGCTGGCCGACGAGCGCGCGCACGGCGCCGTGCGCCCCGACCGCGTGCACATGGAATTCCTGGAAAAAGAAAACCTCGAAAGCCTCCACGACCTGGCGCAGAGCGAGCGCGTGGCCGTCGAGGCGTAAGCGCCACACCAGGCGGCGAGGCGCCGCGGCGCGTAGTGGGTTTGTCCCGATATCGTGAATGGGGTGGTCGATGGAGGACGTCGGCCGGCCGGCATTCGGCACGCTGCTCCGGCAGTTGCGGCTGCAGGCGGGGCTTTCGCAGGAGGCTTTAGCCGAACGCGCGCGGATGAGCGTCGTCACGGTCGGCGCCCTCGAACGCGGCGCGCGCCGCGCGCCGTACCGCGACACGGTTGCACTGCTGGCGGAAGCGCTAGCGCTGGGACCCGAAGAGCGAGCGCGTCTGGAGTCGGCGGCACGCCCGCAGCGCCCGAAGCGAGCGCCGCTCGACTCGCCGGCGGCCGGCGGCGCCGCCCCCGACGAGCCCACCCAACCGAACAATCTGCCGCTTCAACTGACCAATTTCGTCGGTCGCGAAGTGGAAGTCTCCGAGCTTGGTGCGTTGCTCGCGACCAGCCGTTTGGTCACCATCGTCGGGTCGGGCGGAATCGGCAAGACGCGAACGGCGCTACAGATCGCGGCCGGCGCACTCGCCGACGGTGCAGCCGGCGGATCGCTCGAGGGCGTGTGGTTGGTGGAGCTGGCGCCGCTCGCGGATGGGGCGCTCGTCGCCGGCGCGATCGCATCGGCGCTGGGCATCGCGGAGCGATCGGACCGTCCCGTCTTGGAGACCCTGCTGCCGTATCTGCGACGCCGTCGCGTGCTGCTCGTGCTCGACAACTGCGAGCATCTGATCGTCGAGGCAGCGCGCATTGCGGAAACGATCTTGCGCGCGTGTCCCGACGTGCGTTTGCTCGCAACGAGCCGCGAGCCGCTGCACGTCGGCGGCGAGCAGATCTACCGGCTGCCGCCGCTGGCCTTTCCGCCCGAGCGCGCGGCGCTGGCGGCGGAGGAAGCGCTGCGCTACGGCGCCGTGACCCTGTTCGCCGAACGCGCCGCGGCTTCCGATGCGCGCTTTCGGCTGAGCGACGATAGCGCCCCGGCCGTCGGCGAGATTTGCCGCCGTTTGGACGGCATCGCGCTCGCCATCGAGCTCGCTGCGGCGCGCGTGAACGTGCTCGCGCCGCGAGCGCTCGCGCAGAAACTCGACGAGCGCTTCGGCCTGCTGACGGGAGGAAGCCGCACCGCACTGCCGCGCCAGCAGACGATGTGGGCGCTGATCGATTGGAGCTACGGTCTGCTTTCGGAAGAAGAGCGTTTGCTTTTTCGGCGCTTGTCGGTGTTTGCAAACGGCTGGACGCTCGAGGCTGCCGGCGAGGTGTGCGGCGGCCCTGCAGCTGCGGATGGAAGCGACCTGGAGCCGTCGGAGGTGCTCGGTCTGCTCTGGGCCTTGGTCGACAAATCGCTCGTGGTCGCGGAACCGTCCGGCGACGAGGAGCGTTACCGGCTGCTCGACTCGACCCGCGAGTATGCGCGCCAGCGCCTGGCGGAAAGCGGCGAAGCGGAAGCGGTTGCGCGACGGCACGCGACCTATTTTCGGGCGTTCGGCGAGCATGCCAAAACAGAACTCGAACGGATGCCGGACTTGGTGTGGTTCGCGCGGGTCGAGTGCGAACTCGACGACGTACGCGCTGCGCTCGACTGGAGTCTCAAGCGCGGTTACGCGGTCGAATCCGGTGCGGCGCTCGCGGCCGCGCTCGGCGAATACTGGCCGAGCAGACAGCCGCGCGAGGGGCGAATGTGGCTCGAGACGGCGCAGGAGCGCATCGACGCGCCGCGCGATCCGAGCCTGACTGCGGCCGTCGCCCTCGCACTCGCGGCCGTCCTTCCGCTCGGCGTGCAACGGCGCGAACAAGCCGAGCGCGCCGTCGCCGCGCATCGCGATCTGTCGAACGAGCGCGAGCTAGCGCGCGCGTTGCGCCTTTTTGGAAACGCGCTCGTTTTCGGCGGTCGTGCCGAAGAAGGCGAGTCGGCGCTCGAGGAGGCGCTCGCCATCGCTCGCCGGCTCGGCGACGAGCGGCGCGTCGTCGCTTCGCTCGATTCGCTCAGTGCTGCGCGCAGGTTGCGCGGCGACCTTGACGGTGCGCGCGTGCTGTTGCAGGAAGCGCTCGAATTGAGCGTCGTGCGCGACGGCGTCACGAGCCGCGGACACTCGCACTTCCTAAGCAACCTCGCCGAGTTGGAATTCGCGCGCGGCGACATCGCACGTGCGGTCGAGCTTGCGACGCAGGCGCGCTCGTTGTTCCGCATCTTGGGTGACCAAGACGAAGCCGCGCTGATGAGCGCCAATCTGGCAGCCTACGCGCTCGCCGAGGACCGCCTCGAGGCAGCGTCCGTTTACGCGCGCGAGGCGCTCGAGGAGGTGCACGGACAGATGCAGCCGTTTGGTCTGGTCGTTGCGCTCGAGCACGTTGCGGTGATCGCGGGGCTGTCGGGCGATCGTGAGCGAGCGGCGAGTTTGCTCGGCTTCACCGACGCGCGTCTTCAGTCGCTCGGCCTCGCGCGGCAACCCACCGAACGCCTTGGATACGACCGGCTGCGCACGCTGCTCGCCGCGTCCTTCAGCGCGGCCGAGCTCGCGCGCCGCCTGGACGAAGGTGCGGCGTTGAGCGAGGAACGCGCGATCGAGCTCGCGTTGCCGCGCTGATTTCTGGATTGGGTGGAAGCGCCGCGTGCGCAGCGCTTCCACCCGGTCGGCCGGTTAGCGGCCGCTTGCGGCCGGTAGGCGCTGGGCGGGCGTATCGAAGGGCTTCGCGACGATGCGGTAGGTGAATGCGAGCGTCGATGCGCCGCCGGGGTTTTCGCGGACGCTGAAGCCGTTCGGGCTGCGCTCGGCGACATATAAGCCGTGGCTCGGGCCTTCGGGCGTCAGCATGACGAGGTACGGCGTCGAACGGTCCATCGTCTCGGCAAATGCCGGATCGATTCGAACGTAGCCGCGGCCGGCGGAAACTTGCCCTTCGCCGATATCTTCGACGGTCGGCATTGCAACGCGCGGCGCAAACGCTTCGACGTGGCGGCCCGAGGACGTTCTCGTCTGATCGTTTTGACAGCCGGTGCAGGCCGCAACCGTGATGGCACCGTTGTTGGCAACTTTGAAAACGGCCGAACCGTCCGTGCACGGCATCGGGCCGCTGGACGAGCATGCGTCGATCAGCGGAGGAGGCGTTTCGGTATTCGAATGGGAACCACCGGTCACTGCAAGCGCCGAATAGACGGACCCGGCACTGCCGGGGGCGGACGGCTTGCCGCCTTGCACTTCGATGCCGACGTAGTTCTTCGAGGTGGCGAGCAGGCCGGCGCCGTTGCTTGAAGAGGCGGAGACGCCGACGTTCAACGTGCCGCCGTCGCTCGAGGAGTCGTTGCCCCAGACCCCGGAGTAGCGCTTTCCGCTCGTTGCCGAAGGGTTGTCGGTCGTACCGACCGCGCCGTTGTTGGCCGCGGCGTTCGCGGCGAAAGCTTGACCGGTTCCGTCTTGAGTAACGACGCTGCACGTCGTGTCGGAATCGCACGTATGGCTGGCCTTGGCGGAAAAGGTCGTGCCGGAGCCGCGCGTCATGCCGGCGACGGCGATGGTTGCGATCAGCACGCCGCCGAAAAGCGCGCGCTGCAGAACTGCTATGCTCACGAGGAGTCTCTCCTTTGGGAGATGTGGGAGCTCGGGAAGAAGGAGCGCCGCGTTGCTCGCGGCCCGGCAGGCGGGCCGGCCCACCCAAGATAGCACGGAGGCGCCCGTGCGAGCGCGTGAAGGGCGCCGGCCCGCGGGGCCGGCGCCCTTCTAGGTGCCGAGCTAGTTGCTCATCCAGACGTTGTTCAGCGTGCCCGAGGCCGACTGACCTTGGATCGCATAGATCGTCTCGTTGTAGTTACGGGGATCGTGCATGATCGAGACGCGGTCGTAGTGGACGGTGAGGCCGAGGTGGCCGTCCGTGTACGTTCCGAAGCTGACCGCCGCGACGCCGTTGTAGAAGGCGTTGTCGGCGCCGGCGCCTTCCGCCATCGATTGCGCGATGTCGTAGTTCATGGTGTCTTCGCCGAGCAGCATCTCCGTGCGGAAGCCGAGCGCGCGGTGCAGCCCCTGGAACACCGGCCACCAGTAGGTGAAGGCGCTGTTGCCGTTGCCGGTGGTGTACTGGAGATCGTAGTACGACGGGATCACTTCACACGAGTCGATGATCCAAGCCGCAAGGTGTCCGCCGGAAGCTGAGCCGTAGCCTGGGTTTCCGCCGACGCCGATCTGGTCGACGTACCACGGGCTGCCACCGGTACCGTTGGTCGTGTTGACCCACCAGTTGCCGTGGGGCATCGTGTAGGCAACGTTCATGGCGTTGAGGTACGAGTTTGCATCGGAGAGAACTTGCCAAGTCTCGGCCCAGTACCACTGGATGCGGTTGATCGGCGGACCGTAGACGCCCGGCGAAACCGAGTCGAAACCGTTGTAGTAGGCGTTGGCCATGTCTTGCATGCTGCCGTCGTCGTTGGCGTACTGCCCGAGCATGATCTGGCTGACCATCGGGCCCCCCGAACCTGCGGGATGCGGCGAGCTCGGGCCGGCGCCGTTCTTCACGCCGAGGACGCGGATCGGCTCGACGAGCTTGCCGACCGGTACGAAGCCGCGCACGTGTTCGTTCGAGGTGATCTTGCTGGACGGGTGCATGGTGGCCTCGAACTCGTACACGGGCTGCAGGTACTTGGCGTTGCCGTCGTAGTAGGCGGGCTTGATGCTATCGACCGTGATCGTCACGTCGCGTTCGACGTAATTCTTCAACTGCGCGTCGATCGACGCAACCAGTTGCGCCGGCGTGGTCGCCGGTGCGACTTCGCCCGCGGGGCTGGCAGCTTGCCAGCGGCGCACGAAGGCGCGAATCGATCCGTTGTTGCCGACGCCGACCGTCGCCTGCGAGCTATCGCCGAAAACCGGAAGCCCGGCCGCGTAGCGCGTGACCGTGTAGTAGGTGAAGAGGCGCTGCGGTGCGCTGAGCGCTTGCGAGGAGCCGTCGCTGCCGTGCGAGGCTTGCGCGGACATCACGGGGATCACGTCAGTAATGCGAGCCGTCGTCGCGTCTTTGGGGATGACGTCGCCGCGCGAAAAAACCGCGCTCGCAGCGTTTTCGAGGGTGGCGGGCTGCGCCGCCGCGCCGGTCGAGGCGAAGTCGGGGAAGATCTGCGCTTCGCCGGTCGCCGCATCGGCGTAGGCGTGCATCGTGCCACGGCTGTCGCGCGCAACGATCCGCGTGCCTTCCATGGACATCGGCTGGGCAGCGCCGATTACTTGCTTGACGAAAGAGGCCGGCGCCGCGGTCCGCGCGAGGCGGAAGAGCGGAAGCGGCTTTTGGAGGGTCGGGATTGTCGCCGTGAAGATGATTCCGGCGGCGGACTGCAGGGTAGCGGCCGTCGGCCGCACGCTTCCGGGCGCGGCGGCTAGGGTGGCGGCCATCGACGGAAGGGTACCGGTCGAGGCGGCCAAGGTGGCGGCCAGGGTGAGGCCGGCAGTGATGCGGGCCGAGATCGAGGTCTGCTTGTGCATTGGGGTGGTCTCCTATAGGCGGCTGGTGCGCTGGATGCCGCCGAGGGGCGGCCGTCCGCATGCACCGACGCTACCGCAGCCGCTGGACCGCCGACAGAACGACCTCGTACACTTCGCCTACACAGTAAGTGTGCAGCCCAAGTGTACCAGTCGTGCCTGTTCGCCTCGGGCCACGCTTCGTAGGATGGTGGCGCAACCACCGACTCCGATGCGAGGTGCCCCATGGCCGCAGTCGTCCACACCAGCGAAGCAATCCAGACGCTCCTCCGGCGCGGCCTGACACCCGTGACCGACAACCGCAACGCCCTGCTCGAACTCGGCTTCGAGCGCGCCTACCCGCAGATCGAGCGCGGTTACGAAGCAACGCTCTGGGAGCGTTCGATCGAACTCGACCAGCGCTCGAGGCAAGGCTATCGGATCCGCGCTCGCGAGCGAGCCATCCTCGAACAAAACGCAGCGCGCAGCGCCGCTTAGTCGGGCGCGAGCGATCCGTTAGTGGTGGATGGGGCCGGTCTTAACGACTTCGAACTTGGAGGCGGGGACCGTTTTGAGCTGGTCGAGCACGTGATTGTTCCAGCGCGTGTCGGTGGCGCCGGTGAAAAACCAATCGGAGCCGTTGTCGGCGACGAACATGCCGTAGTGCTGCATCGCGGTTAAAATGACTTGCGCGGTCGGGTTGAAGCCGGAGATGTCGTAACTCGCCTTGAGGCGCACGCGTAGGCCCATCGGCGGATAGTTTGGGTTGGTGATGCTGCTCGCGTAGTGCGTCGCGGGGTGAATGTAACCGGCCTGGGTCGACCCCACCGTGAAGCGCAGCGCGTGATTGATGGCGCCGGCTTGCACTTCGTCGTAGCGGACGAGGCCGGCTAGGATCGGCAAGCCGGCGGCGTCGGCTGAGGTCCAGCCGTTAGGGCGCAGCGCGTTCGAGTAGAGGTCGAAGACCGCTCCGTTACCGGCGCGCCAACCGGGACCAACGTAGTGCGAATCGTAGGTTTCGTAGAGATTGCAATTCCCTTGATCGACCACGAGAACGTGGCGGTCGCCATGCGAGTGCGAGCCGCCTTCGATGGGGGCGTCGGCCGGGAAGGGATATGGGCCAGGGTTGCTCTGATCGGCGTAAAGGAAGAACTTCATCGGCACGTATGCCTGCGAGGGCGGCACGACGGTGTACGGAATGCCCCAGTGCGGATTGCTGCCGAAGTCGGGATGCAGGTACGTGGTCGACGCGTTCATTGTCGCCAGATAGTTCGCCGAATTCGAATCGACGGGATAACTCGAGATGTCGGTGTTCCACGGATTATCGTCGGGGAACATCTGGCAACCGCCGACCTCCGGTTCGCCGGGTTGGGCCGACGGCGTAGGAGTCGGATTCGACGCCGAAGCCGGGACCCGCGAACCGGCACGCACGTCCGTTTGGGAGCGGTTCGCGCCGGACGGTCCCATCGAAGAGCTGCCGGGGGCGCCCGAACATGCGGCCAGCGCGCCCAACGCGCCCAGCACGAGCGCCCAACCGGCGACGTGGAAAGACGGCTTCATCTGACCTCCAGTCTAACCACTGTATCGGCAGCGCGCGTGTACTGCGGCTCTCAGGCGCGAAAAATGGCGCAGGCGGTCGTGCCGATCCCGAGCAGCTTCCCAGCGCCGTCGGTCATGCGCGCCTCGGCAATTCCCGTCGAGCGGCCGACGTGAACGACCTTGGCCTCGCAGCGCACCGGCCCCGTGTCCTTGGTGATGCCGCGAATCAGGCGCACTTGCACGTCGGTCGTCGTGTAGCGGACGCCCGCCGGCAACGCCGATTGCACCGCGCATCCAAGCGCCGAATCGAACAGCGTCAATGCAAAACCACCGTGCACGACGCCGATCGGGTTGTAGTGATACTCGGCCGGAAGCGCACCGAACACGACCCGGCCCTCATCGACTTCTTCGAGCGAAAAGCCCATCAGGTGCGCAATCGGCGGCGGTGGGATCTCGCCGCGCTGCATCGCGCGCAGCGCCTCGATTCCGCTCACGTCGCGAAATCCGGCCGCGGTGATCGACGGGTCTTGCCAGCGCACCACGCGCTCGCGTACGGGCTCCGTCACGACGCCGGCTCGTGCGGCGATAGGCGCTTCGATTCAGTCTGCATGGTGCAAGGAACGCGATCGACGCCGCGACTTCCTTTCGCGATTCGGTCCTGGCCGAGGACGGTTCGTGAAGCGATCGATGCCGGCCGGAACGCCTGCGGCATGAAGCGAAAACGGGCCCCGAGGTTAGCATATGGAGATTCTCGATCGCCCGGCGCCGGATGCGCTTCGAACCCATGACGTCACCAATCAACCCCCGCCGCTGGTCGACTACGACGCCTACGCGGCCGATGCGGCGCTGCAGGATGCGGTTGGCGCGAACGACGCGGCGTGGGCGAATGCGACGTTACACGATGTCGGGCGCCGGGCCGGCAGCGAAGCGGCGATCGGGTGGGGCTTCGATGCGAATCGCAACTCGCCGGTGCTCAAGACATTCGACCGCTTCGGGCACCGGATCGACGAAGTGGAGTATCACCCGGCGTACCACTGGCTGGTCGAGGCTGCCAAGACCTACGGGCTTCACGCGTCGTCGTGGAAGGAGCCGCGTCCCGGCGCGCAGGTGGCGCGGGCGGCGAGTTTCTTTCTTTGGAGCCAGGTTGAGGCGGGTCACGGCTGTCCGATCTCGATGACGCATGCCGCGATTCCGGCCCTGCGCATGCAGCCGGAGCTCGCGCGGCAGTGGGAGCCGCTGATCTTCTCCTACGACTACGAACCGAAACTAATGCCGGCGGACCGTAAAGGGAACGTGCTCTTCGGCATGGCGATGACCGAGAAACAGGGCGGTTCCGATGTGCGGGCCAACACCACGCGCGCGACGCCCGCCGGCGCCGGCGGTCCCGGGGCCGAGTACACCCTGATCGGGCACAAATGGTTTTGCAGCGCGCCGATGTCGGACGCGTTTTTGGTGCTCGCGCAAGCGCCCGGCGGTTTGTCGTGCTTTCTCGTTCCGCGTTTCTTACCGGACGGCTCGCGCAACGTCTTCATGCTGCAACGCCTCAAAGACAAGCTCGGCAACCGTTCCAACGCGTCGAGCGAACTCGAGCTGAACGGCACCACCGGCTGGCTGATCGGCGAAGAAGGCCGCGGGATCGCGACGATCGTCGAGATGGTGAACTTCACGCGGCTCGACTGCATCATCGGCAGCGCGAGCGTCATGCGCCAAGCCGTGGCGCAAGCCGTACACCACGCCCAGCATCGCACGGTGTTCGGCAAGCTGCTCGTGAATCAGCCGCTCGGGCGCAACGTGCTCGCGGACCTCACCCTCGAGTCCGAGGCCGCCACCCTGCTCTTCGCGCGCCTCGCCCGCGCGTGCGATCGGTCCGCCGCAGGTGACGCGAACGAGGGGCGCATCAAGCGCATCGGCACGGCGATCGGCAAGTACTGGGTGTGCAAACGCGCGCCGGCTCACGTCGTCGAAGCGCTCGAATGCCTGGGCGGCAACGGCTACGTCGAGGAAAGCATCATGCCGCGCCTCTTCCGCGAGTCGCCGCTCAACTCGATTTGGGAAGGTTGCGGTAACGTCAACGCGCTCGACGTGCTGCGCGCGATGAGCCGCGAGCCGGGCATCATCGAGTCGTACCTGGCCGAAGTTCGCGCCGCGAAAGGTGCCGACGCTCGCTACGATGCGGCGCTCGGAATCGTCCAGCGTGAATTGTCCGATACGGACGATATCGAGTTCCGCGCGCGCCGCTTGGTCGAAGCGATGGCGCTGCTATTCCAAACGGCGCTGGTGCTCCAGACGAGCCCGCCCGCGATCGCCGACGCCTTCTGCGCTTCGCGCTTGGGCGGCGACTGGGGGCGCGCCTTCGGAACGCTGCCGTCCGGTCTCGACATCAACGCCATCATCGAGCGCGCGTTGCCCGCGTCATAACCGTGCGCCCGCCTGCGTTCAGCGCAATATCGCCGCTCGTGATCGCCGGGTCCATCGGAGCGCTCGCGCTCTTAGCGATCCAGTGCCCGGTGCCGGTGCAGGCGCAACGCGGCACCGCGGAGTGGACGTCCTACGGGCCCGCAGTGCACGGGGGATCCGGAAAGTTCAACGCCTTCGCGTACGTGCGAAAAAATCCGAAGGTCATATTCGTCGGCGGCGGTTGGGGCAACACGCCGCGCGAATCACCGTCCCAAGCCGGAATCTACCGCACCTCCGACGGTGGCCTGAACTGGGAAACGGCCGACGACGGCTTGACGAACCCCGACGGGACCATCTCGTCGGTCGTCAACGGCTTGTGGGTCGACCAGGCGAACCCATCGATCGTGCTGGCGGCGACCGAATTCGGTGGGACGTTCCGCTCCCGCGACGGCGGCAACAGCTGGACCAACATCGACCGTGCGGAGTCGACGCAGTTCGCGCAGGTGGGCTCGACGCTGTATCTTGCTTCTCGCAAAGGCGTGCTTTCGTCGAAGGATGACGGGGCGAGCTGGTCCGTATCGCTGCCCTCGGCTTCCGGAGCGACGTCGGTGGTTACGGCCGCCGGCGCTACGTTTGCCGGTGATGCCGGCGGCGAGGTCTATGTCCTCAAAGGGAAGAGGTGGTCCGCCGTGGGCCATCCCGGAACCGGGGCAATCCACGACCTTGCGATCGATCCGTTCAACACCAGCGTCGTCTACGCGAACGTCGATGATGAGGGCGTGTGGAACGAAGTCATGTACGGGTCGGTCGACGGCGGAAGCACGTGGAATCGGGTGTACTGCCGTTGCTCGATTGGGGCGCAGGCGATCGCCTTCAGCCGCATCGTTCCCAACCGGCTCTATTTCGGCGATGACGGGGGCGGCTACATCTTCTATATTACTGCCAACGGAGAACCGCGGCCCAAGCGCAGCCGCGGTGCAAAGACGGCGGTCTCCGACGTGCGCTATGTGTTCCCGGAGCCTGGAAAATACAAAGGCACGGAAGCGTGTTACTTTACCACGGATCAGGGACTGTATTACGACGCTGACTGTGCCGCGGGCTCTCCCCAGCTGCTCACCAAGTACGTTCCGAACTTCCTCGCCTACTCGGTGAGCTTGACGCGGGACGCCGGCAACATCGTCGTCCCGCTGCAAGACTACGGCGCGATCTCCGGGACTGACGATGGCACCAAGCTGCATTTCCTCCAATATTCAAGTGAGGGCGGCGAATCGTTCGTCAATCCGTACGATCGACGGATGTGCTACCTCGCGCACCCCGACCAGGGTCTCTTCACGTCGGTCGATGGCTGCAACACATTCGGTAAGTCGGCCGGCAGCGGCATCGAGTCGCTCGCTTTCGAACCGCCAACCGGTTCGACGATGCTCGCCATCATACGCGACGACTCCACGGCGCCGGAGGTGGCGAGGAGCCTCAACGGAGGTACGACCTGGACTCCGGCCTTCCGTCACTTCGGCGACCCCTACCAGGTCGTCGTGTCGCCCAAAGAACCGCGGACGCTGATCGTTGCAACCGGAAAGGCAAAGTTCACCAATCACGTCTACGTTTCGCACGACTTCGGCGCCACGTGGCGCGAAGTGCGTGGCCTTCCGCAAGCGATTCCTCTTACGGTTCGCGAGCAGTATTATCCGGCCCATCGATTCTACGCCGCGGCCGACCCCCTCGTCCCGCGAACGATTCTGCTTGCCGACCACGATCCGGCGACCAATAACGTCCTGATCTTTCGAAGCGTCGATGACGGGCGAACGTTTTCGCTCGCGTCCACGTTCGTCGAACCACCGACGCAGCGCCCCTGGCCGGAGATCCCGGAGCCGCCGGACGAGGACTTCGTGCCTCCGGGAGCTCGCTACTACGCAACCCGTTTTTATGCGAACCGGCTCGCGTTCGATCCTCAGGCCCCGCCTGGGCGCAGGCCCGCAGTCGTGCTAACGACGCGCTTTGGTGCGTTCGTGTCGTACGACACCGGATCGAGGTGGCAGCGCATCGACAACGGCGCGATACCCCACCACTTCATCGGCGTCACCTGGATGGACGGCTACGTGTATCTCGCCTCGTTCGGGGAGGGGGTCCTCAAGAGCACCACACCGCTTCAGTAACGCAACGCTCGCTTTAGTTTGTTGCGGCGGTCGTCGATGCATGGGATGAAACCCATGCATCGAGCGGCGGAAGGATGCGTTGAGACTCGGCGTTGATGAGCTCGACTGCATGAACCGAGCGCGCGAGCTGCGGCGCAGCCTCGGGCGGCATATGCGACTTCGCGAAGCCTTCCAGCGTATCGAGCGGTGCCGCATTCCAGAACGCGGGAAGGAAGCGCGAAACCATCAGCGCCTTTTCGAACGACGAGAGCTGCTCGGTCAGTTTGGGCTCGTTGGCGGCGAAGAAATCCCAGGCGAGCTTCGGCTGGCGGGCCGCGGTCGCGACGGTAACGATATCGATCAAGCCGGGGATCGGGCCGACCTCCGGCGGAAGCTTGAGGGAGAGCTCGAGGTTCACCGCGGCGAGCTTCGGATCGCGCGCGTGCCACAGTGCCACGCCGTACATTTGCTTTTCTTCCCGTGTGGGAGCCGTCTGGGCGAGCCCGGCCAGCTGTTTCCAGGTGGCCTCGTCGGCGTACAGCCCGACGACGTTGAGCACCGGTCCGCGTAGCCCGACCGCCAGCGAGTTTGGGTCGGTCAAGAACTTAGCGAAGCGAGCGCGCGCTTCGGCGATGACCTTTGTATCGCCGGCGTTGCCTAGCGCGTTGATGAGCTGCCCTCGGACCTGCTCAACGGTCGGTCCTTCGCCGGGCTTGGGATCCCATCCGATGCGCTCGAAGGCCGGCCGGAATTGGGCGCGCTGGTAGGCGTCGAAAGCGTTTTCGCCGGGACGCGCTTCCTCGATATTCGACAAGAGCCGGTTGGTGTTGATTTCGGCGGTCAAGACGGCCAGATTTTGATCGTCTCCCAAGCGCGCCGCGAGATCGAGGTAGGCGCTGGGCGCGATCGTGCCCGCAAACATCGTGGCGGCGCTATCCGCAACGATACGAACGCGATCGGCCGGCGCGAGCTGCTCGATGCGATCGCTCAGCATCTTCGCCGTCGCGGCGTCGTACATAACTCGGAAGTATCCGGTTGCGCCGGCGTTGACCAGCACCGGCTCGCCGCAGCTTCCGCCGGGAACGGTCGCGGAGGCAGCCGTTAGCAACGAAACGTGCGCGTCGGCAGGATGGCTCGCCGGCGCGATCGTGAGCGGAATCTGCCAAAGCTGAGTTGAGGTTTGATTCGGTTCGTAGAAGAAGCGCTGCTGGGAGACGGCTAGCGTCTGCGTGCCGCCGCTGCACGTCTCGGTTACGGTGACGAGCGGGAAGCCGGGGTCGAGCGTCCAGGCTTTGGCGAACGCCGCCACGTCTTGGTGCGACGTCGCGCCGAGCGCCGCGTAGAGATTGGCCGAGGTCGTGTTGCTGTAGGCATTTTGCTTCATGTAGAGGCGAATGCCGTCGCGGAACGCCGTCTCGCCCAGATACGCCTCCATCATGCGAATGAAGGCTCCGCCCTTTTGATAGGTGATCTCGTCGAAGGCGGCATCGGCTTGCGTCTCGTCCGCGATCGGGGTTTGAACCGGGTGCGTCGTCGTTTGGCCGTCGGTGCTCATCGCTTCCTCAACGTCGCCGTTGACGCGATCCCACAGGTGCCATTCCGGATTGAAGTGATCGGTGGCCTTGGTCTGCATCCAGTCGGCGAAGCCTTCGTTGAGCCAAAGGTTGTCCCACCACGCCAGCGTTACGAGATCGCCGAACCACTGGTGCGCCATCTCGTGCGCAACGTCTTGAAAGATTTCTTCTTTGGCACTGTCGGCCTCGGTCTTGGAATCGAACATCAAGACGCGCTCGTTGAAGGTGATGCCGCCCCAGTTTTCCATTGCGCCCGGGAAGCCGCCCGGAACGTCGATCAGGTCGAGCTTGGGCAACGGGAACTTGCTGCCGAAGTAGTCGTCGTAGTACGACAGCAGCTTTTCGGCAGCGTCGAGCGCGTACTGACCGTTCTGCTCCTGCCCTTTGGGCGCGACCACCCGGATCTTGACGCCGTCGGCACTGCCGTTGAGATACCCGAACTCGCCCGCGCAGAGCACGACCAAGTAGGAAGCCATCTTCGGCGTCGGCGCAAACGCAACGGTCTTGAGGTCGCCCGAGATCGCCTCGGAGGTCTGCGGCATGTTAGAGACCGCATCGAAGTTTTTCGGAATCGTGACCTTCAGGCGGTAGATCGCGCGGAAGCTCGGTTCGTCCCAGCCCGGGAACATGCGGCGCGCATCGGCCGACTCCATCTGCGTTGCGAGCATCGTCTTCTTGCCGGCCGGCGTCGTAAAGTCTTGATAGAAAAGGCCCTGCGGCGCCGCTCCGATCTTTCCGGAGAAGCTCAAGACGAGCGAGTGCCTTCCCGGTTGCACGGGGCGGGCAAAGCTCAGGGTCGTGATCTGCTTGACGTTGTCCGTGGCGATCGCCGGAGCCGGCGCGCCGCTCAGCTGCGCCTGCGAAACGACCATATCGTGCGTGTTGAAAACGATGCTGGCCGTCGCGGAGCTGACCGTCACGAGGACGGTCTCATTGCCCTCGAAGGTCTTCGCGGTCAGGTTCGGGCGCAGGGCGATGTCGTAGCTGATCGGGACGACCGTCTTGGGCAGCTTGCCCGGAGCGGCCTCAAACGAATATGGCGCTTCGGCGGAAGCCGGTGCGAGCGCCGCCAGCGGCGCGCACAAAGCGAACGCCAGGAGCGAGAGATGTTTCACGAAGGGGCCTTTCTTAGTGACGGCTGGGCGCCAGGGTGCCCGGCTAGTCACAGTTCCGCTCGAAGCGTCAAATTGTTTCAGCGCAGAAGCAAGCGGGTCGAATGGTTTGACCAGATGAAGTTGGGTGTCTTTATGAAAACGACCTCCGGAACCAAGCGGCCGGCCTCGCGGTGACGTTGCTCGACCTCTTCGATGGCGTGCGGCGGGACCGGGGGGCTGCGCCCGCGGTCAACGGCGTGACCTACGCCGAGCTGCACGCGGGCTCGCTGCGGGTGGCGGCAGAGCTCGCCGCGCATGGGCTCCGGTGCGGCGACCGATTTGCGATCTTTTGTGAAAACCGGCTGGCCTTCGTCTACGCGTATCTGGCTGCGTTACGCTTGGGTGCAATCGTCGTCCCGACCAACGTCCTCTACCGGGCAGCCGAGCTCGAACACATCCTCGCGAATGCGCGGCCCTCGCTTGCGCTCGTCAGCGCGCAAACGGCCGCGCATGTTGCGGGGCTCAACCTTTCGATCGAAACGGTATCGGCCGACGACGTCGAGGCGTGGGCCGACGACCTCGACCGGCCCTGCTTTGCGGCTACCGCGGCGCCGCACGACGACGACCTCGCCGTCATTCTCTACACCAGCGGAACGACGGGGCGCAGTAAAGGCGCCATGCTCAGCCACGGCAACATCGCATCGATTGCGGCGCAGGTCGTCGTCGCGTGGCGCTGGCGCGCGAACGACGTGCTGGCGATCGGGCTGCCGCTCTTCCACATGCATGGCCTCGGCGCGGCGCTCAACGGAACGCTCGTGGCGGGCGGCCATCTTCTGGTGTACGAACGCTTCGATGCGCAGCGGATGCTCGATCGGATGCGCGCCCGCGACGTGACGATGTTCTTCGGCGTTCCGGCGATGTACGTTCGGCTGCTCGAGGCGATCGGTGATGGAAGCGCGCCGCGCCTGCGTCTGTACGTCTCGGGTTCGGCTCCGCTACCCTTCGAGCTGCATCGCACGTTTGAGGAGCGCTTCGGCATCGCCATCCTGGAGCGCTACGGCGCAAGCGAGTTCGGCTTCGCGCTTAGCAACCGCTACGGCGGTCCGCGCGTTGCAGGCAGCGTCGGCGTGCCGATGCCCGGCACCCGCGTGCGCATCGTCGCGCCGGGAGGGGACGCAGCGGTCACGCCCGGAGAGATCGGCGAGCTCTTGGTCAGCGGCCCGACGGTGTGCGCCGGATATTGGGAGCTGCCAGAGGCGAACGCCGACGCATTCCTCGTCGACGCCGACGGAGTGCGTTGGTTCCGAAGCGGCGATCTCGCGCGCTTCGACCCCGCCTGCGACGTCTACCAGATCGCCGGGCGCATCAAGGAGCTGATCATCAGCGGCGGGTTCAACATCTCTCCACGCGAGATCGAGGTCGAAATCGAGCGGTTTCCCGGCGTCCTCGCGTGCGCCGTCGTCGGCGTGGAGGATAGCGTGCGCGGCGAGCGTCCGGCCGCGTTCGTTGAAGCCGCTGCGTCGCTGAATGCTGACGCCCTATTGGCAGTGCTGCGCGCGCGCCTCGCCAGCTTCAAGATTCCGAAGGAGGTTCACATCGTCGACTCGCTGCCGCGCAACGCCCTCGGCAAGATCGAAAAACACAAACTCAAGGCGCTTGCGGCGGCCGGCTCCGCTCGCGCGACGGCTTAGGAAACGCGTGTGGCGACGACGAGCAAGCTCGCGCCGGCGCAGCGGGCCGAAGAGCTCAGGGCCTTGATCGACGAGGCAAACCACAACTATCACGTGCTCGATGCGCCCGAGATCAGCGATGCGGAGTACGACGCGCTCCTTCACGAACTCGTTACGATCGAGGAGGCGCACCCCGAGCTCGTCACCCCGGACTCGCCGACGCAGCGAGTCGGCGGCGCGCCCTCGTCGGAGTTTCCGCCGTATCGTCACGAAGTCCCGATGCTCTCGCTCTCCAACGCCTTCGACGAAGAGGGATTGCGCGCGTTCGACGCGCGAGTGACGCGCCTTGCCGGGGTTAAAGCCGCCTACGTCTGCGAGCTGAAGATCGATGGGCTCGCGATGTCGCTGCGCTACGAGAACGGGCGCTTGCGTTCGGCCGGGACGCGCGGCGACGGCACGGTCGGCGAGGAGGTTACGCCCAACGTGCGCGTGGTTCGCGACGTCCCGCGCACGTTGCGCGGCAAAGCGCCGGGCGCGATCGACGTGCGCGGTGAAATCTTCATGAAGAAGAGCGACTTCAAGCGCCTCAACGAAGCGCGTGCCGCGGCCGGCAAGCCGCTCTTCGCCAATCCACGAAACACCGCAGCCGGGGGGCTGCGGCAGAAGGACCCGCGCCTGACCGCCGAGCGCCGCCTATCGTTCTTCGCCTACGCGATCGGCGCGTTTGAAGGTCTGGAACCTCCGCAGACCCAGCACGCGCTGCTGGCCTATCTGCGCGAGCTCGGCTTTCCGGTCAACGAGCACGCGACGCGCTGCGCATCGATCGACGAGGTGATGGCCTTCTGCAAGCGCTGGGAAACCGAGCGCGAATCGCTCGACTACGAGATCGATGGCGTCGTCATTAAGGTCGACGAGCTGGAGCTGCAGCGCAAACTCGGTTACGCCGGGAAAGACCCGCGCTGGGCGACCGCCTACAAATTCCGCGCGCAGGAAGCGCGCACCAAGCTGCTCGACATCGGCATCAACGTCAGCCGGTCGGGAAAACTCAACCCGTACGCGGTGCTCGAGCCGGTCAGCATCGGCGGCGTCACCGTGCGCATGGCCACCCTGCACAACGAGGACGACATCAAGCGCAAGGATATCCGCGCCGGCGACACCGTCGTCGTGCACCGTGCGGGCGATGTCATTCCGTACGTCGTCGGCCCCGTTCTCGAACTGCGCGCGAAAGATGCGCGCGTCTTCCAGATGCCCGAGCGCTGCCCGGTCTGCCATTCGAAGGTCGACCGGCCGCCCAACGAAGTCTTCAGCTACTGTACGAACGTGGCGTGCCCGGCGCAGCTGGTCGAGCGCGTGCGACATTACTGTTCGCGCGGCGCGATGGACATCGAAGGAGTCGGCGACGTGCTCTCGGCCGAGTTGATCGAGGCCGGGCTCGTGCGCGACGTCGCCGATCTCTACGACCTGCGCACCGGGCAGCTCGCCGAGCTGCCGCGGATGGGCGAGAAGTCGGCGCAGAACGTGATCGACGCGATCGAAGGCTCGAAGTCGCGCGGCCTCGCGCGGGTGCTCGTTGCGCTCAGCATTCGCTACGTCGGCTCGCAGAACGCGGCGTTGCTGGCGGCGCACTTCGGTTCGGTCGATGCCCTCGCCGCTGCGACGCAGGCGGAGCTGATCGAGGTCGAGGGGATCGGCGAGCAGATCGCCGAGGCGGTTGCATTCTTTTTCCAGCAGCCGCCGAATCGCGCGGCGATCGAACGGCTGCGCGCGCACGGCGTCGACATGACCGCTCCCAAGCGAGAGCGGGCTGCCACGGGGGCCTTGCACGGCAAAACGTTTGTGCTGACGGGAACGCTCCCGAGTCTGACGCGCGAAGCGGCGACGGAGCTGATCGTTGAGGCAGGCGGCAAAGTCTCGTCCGCGGTCAGTAAGAAAACCGACTATGTGGTGGCGGGCGAAGAGGCCGGATCCAAGCTGGCCAAAGCTCAGTCGCTGGGCGTTCCGATCGTCGACGAAGCTGGGCTGCGGGCACTGTTGGGATAGGTCGAGACGGCGCCGCCGGCAGGATTCCTTCTCGGGTTGGACGTAGGCGAGCGGACCCCGGAAAATTTACGATTTCAACTGTGGAGTGCAACTCATGCCGAATGAAGCTTTCGGCCACTCGCAGTCTCATTCGCACCCCCCTGCGGGCGAGGCTGACGTGGCATACCGCGGATTCGCGACCAAAGCGATCCGCACGGGACAGAGCCCCTGCGTAGCCACCGGCGCGACCATCGTCCCCGTCTACCAGACGGCCACCTTCACGCAAGAGGGCGTCGGGGTGACAAAGGGCTTCGACTACTCGCGCTCCGGCAATCCGACGCGGCTCGCGCTCGAGCGCCAGCTTGCCGTCCTTGAGGGAGCGCGCTTTGGCTCGGCGTTCGGATCGGGAATGGCGGCCGTCGCCGGCGTCGCGGCACTCTTGTCGCAGGGCGATCACATCGTCGCGACGCGCGACCTGTACGGCGGAACGCACCGGCTCTTTTCCGACGTCCTTACGCGGTACGGCATCACGACGACGTTTGCCGATCTGTGCGATACGGCCGCCGCGCGCGCGGCCATACGCCCGAATACGAAGCTGATCTGGATCGAGACGCCCTCGAATCCGCTGTTGCGCGTCACCGACATCCGCGCGATCGCCGCGCTCAAAGCGCCGGGCCGCGTCGTCGCGGTCGACAACACCTTTGCGACGCCGTTTTGGCAGCGCCCGCTCGAGCTCGGCGCCGACGTCGTCATGCACTCGACCACGAAGTACCTGTGCGGGCACAGCGACGTCGTGGGCGGCATCGTGATCACCGACGACCAGGCGCTTCACGAGCAGATCGCGTTTCACCAGAACGCCGTCGGCGCCGTTCCCGGCCCGTGGGATGCGTATCTGACGCTGCGCGGTGTGAAGACGCTGGCGGTCCGCATGCGGGAGCACGAACGCAATGCGCGCGCGATCGCCGCGTGGCTCGAAACGCGCGGCGACGTCGCGACCGTGTATTACCCCGGCTTGGCCTCGCATCCGCACCACGAGCTCGCGAAGCGGCAGATGCGCGGGTTCGGCGGGATTATCTCGCTGCGCGTGCGCGGCGGAGGGCAGCGCGCGCTCGAGTTCGCGCGCCGTTTGCGCATCTTTAACCTGGCGACGTCGCTGGGAGGTGTGGAATCGCTCGTGTGCAGCCCGACCGCGATGACGCACGCATCGGTGCCGGCCGCGCGAAAAGAGGAGCTTGGCATCACGGACGACCTGCTGCGGCTCTCCGTCGGCATCGAGGATCTCGACGACCTGGTCGCCGACCTTTCTCGCGCGCTCGATGCAACGTTGTTTCTCGCCGAGCGCGAGGCGGCCGTCGCATGATGGCGCCGGCCGAATGCTCAAAGAATACGAATTGGGCGAGAGGACGTCTTAGGTCTTAGGCGGGTTTCGTTTTTCGGGCCGATGGTTTGTTCAAGGCCACAGCGGCGCGGACGAGCGCCTTGAAGGCAGCCTCATCTATTTCATCATCCTCGTGGAAGTCGATGGCGCGCCTGACGTTGCCGTCCAAGCTGGAGTTGAATAGCCCTGAAGGATCTTTGAGAGCAGCGCCCTTGGCGAAAGTAACTTTCACCACGCTTTTGTAGGTCTCGCCGGTGCAGATCATTCCATCGCGATACCAAACCGGAACGCCTCTCCACTTCCACTCCTCGACGACCTCAGGCTCAGCCTCTTTGATGAGCGCGCGGAGGCGGGCGAGCGTCTTGCCCCTCCAGTCGCCCAGCTCTTTGATCCGCGCGTCGATCAGCCGAGAAGGGGATTCGCCCTTGGTTGTTGTGCCGTCTTTCATATTGCTTGAACCTCACTCGGCTGTTTTCCATCTTGCCAAGGCGCCAATCACTGCTCGGCATGACGGGCCCACGAGAGGGCACCCCTCAAAAGACACGCGTCAGCCTTCCAGGTGGGTGGTGTAGGATATCATCGGAAGGTAGTGCTTCGGCGAGCAACTCGGGAAGGTCGCCGGCGATGACGCCGACGCGGCGGCGCGCGTGTGCGAGTTGTCCGGCGCGGCCGTGCCAGTAGGCGGCAGCGCGCGCGGCGTCGACGGGGGCGAGGCCTTGCGCTAAGAGCGTCGCAATCATGCCGGTCAAGACGTCGCCGGTTCCGGCGGTCGCAAGCGCGTTCGTTCCGGTCGTGTTGACGTGCACCGTGGCGCCGTCGTCGACGAGGGTCGCACGGCCTTTGAGCAGAGTTGTAACGCCGGTACGTCCGACGAACGCGCGCAGCCGCTCGAGGCGCGTTCCGGGCATCACCGTTCCTTCGCCCGAGAGCCGGGCGAATTCGCCTTCGTGCGGCGTGATGACGCAGCGCTTGCCGCGCAGCAGATCGAGGTGCTTGGCGAAGTGAAAGAGCGCGCTCGCGTCGGCGACGAACGGCAGCGTCAGCCTCTCGATGAAGCCGCGCACGATCGTCCCGGTCGCGTCGCTGAGCCCGAGCCCTGGCCCGATGCCGACCGAGTTGCAGTGCCGCGTGAGCCCGAGCAATTCGTCGATCGCGCTGGCCGGGTCGCGTTCCGACCACGTCATGACGACCTGCTCGACCAGATGCGTGCGCAGCGTCGCCGCTGCCTCATCGGTGGTTGCAACCGTCACGTAGCCGGCACCGGCGCGGGCGGCGCCACGCGCGCACAGCACCGCGGCTCCGGGAAACTGCGCGGAGCCCGCGACGACAAGCGGCGCGCCGGCGCTGCGCTTCTCCGAATCGTCCGCGCGCCGCGGCACGAGCTCGAGGAACGCGCGTTCGTCGAGCACCTCGAAACGCGGGCCGTCGAGCGCCGTCACGTCGCCGCCGATGCCGATGTCGCCGAGGTATAGCGCGCCCGCGTAATCGCGCGCGCGATCGACCAGAAGGCCGTACTTGAGCGCGCCGAGCGTCACGGTGAATGAGGCGCGAACCGTGTGCCGCGACGTGACGCCGCGCGTCGCGTCGACGCCGGTCGGGATGTCGACCGCGAGTACCGGCAAGACTGCGGCGTTGAGCGCATCGATTGCGGGATGGAACGCTTCCTTCGGCTCCGCGCGCGCGCCGGTGCCGAGCAGCGCGTCGAGCGCGAGATCGGCGCCGTCGAGCGCCTCGAGTGCCGCGTCGAGCGTCGTCGGAAAAGCCGCGCTGATGACGCCGGAACGGTGCGCGCGTTGCTCGGCATCGCGCCGCGCATCGCTCGGTTCGTGCGACTCGGCGGCATACACCGTGCGTTCGTAGGCGGCATCCAACTCCGCGAACGCCGCGAACGCGTCGCCGCCGTTGTTGCCCGGACCGGCGAATGCGACCAGCCGCCGCGCGTCCGGCGCGTGCGCTCGAATCGCTTCCGCGAGCACTTCGCCCGCCGCGCGCATCAGCGCAACCGCTCCGACGCGTTCGCTCGCGCGAGCGTCGGCTTCACGCATCTGGTCCGCGGTCAGCGCGCGCACGGGCGCTAACCGCCTTCGAGGACCACGACCGCGGACGCAACCGTCGCGGTGTGCGTGATCGTTAAGTGAATGCGCGTGACGGCGTGCCGCTCGGGCAGGTCCGCGGCCGATTCGAAGAACTGCAGGAACGGTTTGCCGCCGCGCATGTGCGAAACGCCGACTTCCCGCCACGGAATCGCGAAGCCGAACGCCTTACGCGCGGCCTCTTTGGCGGCGAAAAAGCCCGCCAGGCGCTCCGCCCAGTTTCGCTTGCGCAGCGCATAGCGCATCTCTTCGTCGGTATAGACCCTGCGCGCGAACCAGCTTAACTTTGCCTTATCAAAGCGATAACGCTCGACCTCCGCGAGGTCGGTGCCGATACCAAGGATCATACGCGCTCGTTCGCGGCCGGCGGCCGTAATGCTGCACAGGTCCGCGGGGCCTGAGAAGCAAAGAATCCGGCAACGCTCCATGTGGGTTCTCAGGTAGGTGGAGGCATTGGACCAGATCAGTATCGTGCCGATCAACGCGATCGACTCGTCTTTCCTTGCGCGTCTGGCGCTGTGCCTCGAAGAACGCTTCCTGCTCTCGTGCCGAGTCGAGCGCGCGGTGCAGATTCCGCGCACGACCCTCAACAGCGTGCGCAAGCAGCTCTTCCTCAACACATTGTACGCGCGCGTCGTCGCGGCCACGCCCGAGTCGACCGGCCTGCGCCTCGCCGTCACCGACTTCGACCTTTACAAGACGTCGCACCAGTTCATCTTCGGCGACGCAAGCGAAGAGCAGCGTGTGGCCGTCGTTTCGCTGCACCGTTTGCGCGGCGACTTCTACGGCGATCGGGCCGACGCGAACCTGCTCTTCCAGCGAACGCTCAAGGAGTGCGTCCACGACCTCGGTCACGCGTTCGGTCTCAAGCACTGCTTCAACCCGCGCTGCGCCATGTATCTCTCGGGCTCGATCTTCGACACCGACAACAAGCTCTCGCACTTCTGCGAAACGTGCGAGCGCCGGGTGCGTGCCTCCAGTACGTAGCGCGGCTTCGAGCGCCGGACTAGTCCGGGCGCAGCACGCGGGCGTCGGCTAGCGAAACGGTCTGCTCGGCTTCGCCGCGCCTGACCACGAGGCCGCCGTCGTCGGATAGGCGCAGCGCGGTCGCATCGAACGGCTCCGTGGCTTGATCGAGCAGGATGCGATACGACGCGCCGGGGAGGCCGGCGCGGGCTTCCCAGGCGTGCGCGACGCCGCGCGGGTGCTCGACCCCGGCGGCACGCCGCTCGAGCGCAGCCAGGATCGAGGTGAAGACGGCCTCGCGGTCTAGCTGCGGGTAGTTGTCGGAGAGAAAGGCCGGCGGCGGGTCGATGGCGTCGAGCGACGCGTCGCCGGCGGGCCGCAGCACGTTGAGGCCGACGCCGCACCCGGCCCAGGCGCTCGCGCCGCTCACGCGCGAGATGCATAGGATGCCGCAGCACTTGCGCCCCCCGAGCAGCAGATCGTTCGGCCATTGGAGTTCAAGACGCAGGCCGGAGGCCGATTCGATGCCCTCCGCGACGCAGAGTGCCGTCCAAAACGGGATCGCCCAGAGCGCCCGGACGCGAACCGGCTGCGGCAGGATAGCGGTGAACATCAACGCAGAGCCCGGCGGCGCGATCCAAGAGCGCCCGCGGCGTCCCCGGCCCGCGCGCTGAAAGTCGGTGCGGATGACGAGGCCTGCGCTGCCCGGCTCGCCGAGGAGCGCGTGCGCGTCGTCGTTGGTGCTGTCGGTTTCGGGGACGTAGCGGACCGTAAACATGGCGTACAGGCCTCATGCGACGGCGGCGCGTACCTACCCCGTCGCTATGGCAGTCGAACGGACGTTGATTCTTTGCAAAGGGGACGCGGTTGCGCGCGGGTTGATCGGCGAGATCGTCTCGCGCTACGAGCGGCGCGGCTATCGCATCGCGGCCCTGAAGCTGATGACAGTCGATCGCGAGCGGGCGCGAACCCACTATGCCGAGCACGAAGGGAAGCCGTTTTTCAACGGTTTAGTCGAGTACATTACGAGCGCCCCGATCGTGGCGATGGTGGTCGAGGGATACGACGCTGTCGAGGGTTGCCGCACAACCAACGGTGCGACCAATCCGATCAAGGCCGGGCCCGGGACGATTCGCGGCGATTTCGGACAGACGATCGGGCGCAATCTCGTTCACGGCAGCGACTCGCCGGAAAGCGCGCAGCGCGAGATTCCGATCTGGTTCGAGCCGCACGAGATTCACGCCGGCGCGCATCCGCTCGAGCGCTGGCTGGTCGAGACGTAGGGGAATTCGGCATGCTTGAATCGATGCGCGGCGCCGGCCGGCCGCTGATCGAAAGCGTCTACGCACGCGAAGTGCTCGACTCGCGCGGCAATCCGACGGTGGCGGTTGCCGTTGCGACCAGCTTCGGCGTGGTCGAGGAAGCGATCGTGCCGTCGGGGGCGTCGACCGGGGCGCACGAAGCCGTTGAATCGCGCGATGGGGACAAGGCGCGCTACAACGGCAAAGGCGTGCAGAAGGCCGTGCGCGCCGTCAACGAGATGCTCGGCCCGTCGCTCGAAGGCGAGGACGCGACCGCACAGCGCAACATCGACGCGCAACTGATCGAGCTCGACGGAACGCCGAACAAATCGAACTTCGGCGCGAACGCGATCCTCGGGATTTCGCTTGCCGTTGCGCGCGCGGCGGCGGTGAGTGTCGGGTTGCCGTTGTTTCGGTATCTTGGCGGGCCGACCGCGAATCGGCTGCCGGTGCCGATGATGAACGTGATCAACGGCGGCAAGCATGCGGAGGGCGCGCTACAGTTTCAGGAATGCATGATCGTTCCGGTTGGTGCGCCGACGATGGCTGAGGCCGTGCGCTACGGGGCTGAGACGTTTCATGCGCTGGGGAAGCTGTTGCACGAACAGGGCATGCAAACGCTGGTTGGTGACGAGGGTGGGTATGCGCCGTCGCTCGACACGCTGGACGATGCGCTGGATCTGCTGATCGCGGCGATCGAGCGCGCGGGGTACGAGCCGGGGAAGGATATTGCGCTCGCGCTCGACCCGGCTTCGACCGAGTTTTATCGCGACGGCGCGTATTATCCGACGACGCCGGATCGGCCGTACACGAGCGCGCAGATGGTCGACTTGTATGCCGACATCTGCGAACGGTATCCGATCGTGTCGATCGAGGACGGCCTTGCCGAGGACGACTGGGACGGGTGGCGCTTGATGACCGAGCGGCTCGGGGGGCGCATTCAGATCGTGGGCGACGATATCTTCGTGACGAACACCGAGCGGCTTGCGCGCGGTATTCGGGAACGTTCCGCCAACGCGATCTTGATCAAGGTCAACCAGATCGGAACGCTGTCGGAGACGCTCGATGCGGTCGACCTCGCGCACCGGGCTGGTTTCAGGTGCGTCATCTCGCACCGGTCCGGCGAGACGGGGGACACGACGATCGCGGATCTCGCCGTCGCGACGGGGGCTGGGCAGATCAAGACCGGTTCGTTGTCACGAAGCGACCGGGTCGAGAAGTACAACCGGCTGATGGCGATCGAGCTGGAACTGGGTGAGCGGGCGTTTTATGTCGGCTCGGGCGCTTATCGGCCGGTTTAGGCTCAGCTCTCCGGGGTCTGAGTTACCCTGCGCGAGCTCTAGCGCCGGAAGGTCATTGGCGGGGAGGGCATGCTGAAATGTGTCGGACCGAAGTCCTCGGGTTCGATGTCACCCCGCGGGGGCACGCCTGGATGGACGGGGCGACGGGGGGTGACGCTGCCGGGCGGTTCGACGAAGACCGGGGCGTAGTAAGAGTAGTAGGGGTAGTCCCAGCCCCAGTAGCCGAGACCGAGGCCAAGGCCAAGCGCGCTCCAGCCCCAGCCAGAGTCGTACCAGTCCGCTCCGGGGCCACTCCCGAACGAAGCGAAGGGTGACGGGCCGGGGTAGTAATAGTAGCCGCCGGTTTCGCTATCAAGGTTGTAGGGGGTGTCGATCTCATTGGCCTCGAGGACGCCGTTCTCGACCGGTCCGATAATGCGGACTTCCATGCCGGTAGACAGCGTGAGGCCGCGCGGGTTGATGATGGTCCCGTGATGCAGGCGGACGTGCTCGTCGTTGCCCTGCGCATCCTTGACATGCATGTCAAAGTGCCCGTCGAAGGCGGTGACCGACCCGGCCACGGTCTGTTCGGACTGAGCGCTCGCCGCGATCGGAAACGCCAGCGCTACAACTGCTGCGGCGGTTGCCAGAGCTCCGAGTATCCCAGTGTGAAGTTTCATCTGCTCACCTACTACCAAGACACGTTTTCGGGTCCAAAGGAGCCGTTCGGTCGGCGGGAGATCGTGGGTTTATTGTACCAGGAATTCGACCGCCGGGCTCCCCCTCGCCGGGGCAGAGGACGCCGCCGGGACCAACCGCATGGCAGGCCGTCGGCCCGTGGGCGGTCAAATTGGAGCGGCCGTGGGCCCGTAGCTCAGCGGTAGAGCGGCCGGCTCATAACTGGTTGCGCGCTGGTTCGAATCCAGCCGGGCCCAAGCCCATCATGGCGCCATAGTCTATCGGTTAGGACGCGGCCCTTTCAAGGCTGAGAGACGGGTTCGACTCCCGTTGGCGCTACCATCAAAAAGCCTGTAACCACGGGCTTTTCCCTTTATTGACCGTGCGGTTTGCTACCATTTTGCTACCGCCGACTTGAGGAACGACGCTTTTCACCTTGCGCGCGCTCGAGCGCGTCGGCGGCGATAAGGTCGATTCGGTTCGCCGCCTCCTGTTGCAGCGACTCCACGGCGTGAAGGTAGATGTTCGCTGTCGTGCTGATGGTCGAATGACCGAGCGCCGCGCTGATCGTTTTCTGGTCCGTGCCGGCAGCGAGCGCGAGCGTTCCGTAACTATGCCGCAAATCATGAGCGGATCGCTGGCAGTTTGGCGCGCCGTACGAGGCGGTAGAACGCGAGCGAAAACGCACCAGGATCCCAAAGATCGCCGGCTACACGGTCGAACACTGCGCCGTCCTTCTGGCGCCGTCGTGCCTCTAAGTCGCCAAAGAGAGCCGCAAGCTTCTTAAGCTGATCGTCCCTCCACACGCGAAGCGCGACCACTGCGAACATCGGTAACGCGACCGTGCGGCGGCTGCGGGTAGTTTTGGGTTCCTTGGTGCGGATCTCGCCCTCGACGCGCTCTAGGCTTCGCTGGACTGATACCCTCCCGACAGCCAGGTCGACATCGGACCACCGCAGCGCGAGGAGCTCGCCTCGCCTCGAGGAGGTCCCGGACGATGTCGTCCTTCGCCCGCTTCTCAACGAGTTCGTAAGTGCGATACTGGCCTTGGCCATCGTGGTATCCCTTTCGCGGAAAGTTGTGGTGCAAAAACAACCTTCGCCAAGAGCCACGATGGCCGCTTTCTAGGCTACAGAAGCGGCCCTCTCATACACCACGCCCTGGGACACGATCGACGTCGACGCACGAGGGACGAACGTACTACGAGCGCAAGCGCGCCGAAGGCAAGACGCACCGTCAGGCCATGCGGTCACTCAAGCGACAACTCGCTACGGTTATTTTCTATCGCCCCGCCGCGTCACTGCCAAAGCCCTGCGCAGGGCAACTTGCAGCGTGAGTCTTGACTAAGCCGTTCCCTCTGCGCTCCGAGCCGCCGGCTAATGGCGGCTCGGGGGGTCTGCTTTCGACGGAGAGGGTGAGAACGGCTTAGTCAAGCCTGGGCCGCAAATTTTTCGGGTGGAGCGCGTGCGCAGCGTGGTCGCCAGGCGATAGAACACGACCGTGGCGAGTTGCCGTTTGAGGGAGCGGAGCGTCTGACGATGGGTCTTTCCTTCCGCCCTCTTGCGATCGTGGTAGATGCGGCCAGCATGAGAC
>PMHO01000024.1:28002-28588 GCA_003156715.1 Candidatus Tityobacter terrigena | reverse complement strand
GGCAATGACGGCGGGGCGGGGGTCGCGGGCCGGCTGGGCGCCGCGCGGCGCGACGCCGGCGAGACCACGGGCCGCAGGGTTGGGACGGGCTCTTCGGGGGGCGGAGTCGCCTTAACCGGCGCTCGCGGGACGACAGCCGGCTTCGGCTCCACAACGGGCGGGGCCGCCGCGGCGACCGCCGCCTTGGGGGGCGCCTTCGAGGCGCCACCTAGCAGCACGCCGCGCACGATTTCGGCGATTGGCGCCTCGACGACGCTTAATTGGTTCTTCGCTTCCAAGCCAAGGCGTTGGAAAAGGTCGAGCAGCTCCTTCGAGGAGAGGCCCAACTCTTTCGCCAGCTCGAAAATCCTGACTTTACCGGTTGCCATTACGTCCTTCATCAAGACCCGGCCGAGCCCGTCGGGGCTGCGACGCAGGTAATCCTCTTACTTCATCGATGTGCTCCGGGGGTGCCTGCGCCGATTCTCCGTGCGAGGCGACCGTATCGCCCCGCCACTGCGGGCACACACCTCCATCATACACTCCCGCCCGGCCCTCGAACAGCGGGGTCGGCCCACTCGAGCGCCGTTGCGGCGGCGGCAAGTCC
>PMHO01000024.1:0-27997 GCA_003156715.1 Candidatus Tityobacter terrigena | reverse complement strand
GCGCTTTGCGCAAACCGCGAGCGGCACCCGACGCAGGTGCGAACCGGCTTGCGCGCCTCACCTCCCGAGGCGTTCAGCTGTCCTCGCGCCGCTGCGCCGTATCGAACATCGTGCGCTTGAACTCCTCGAGCTTGCGAATGATCTCGGGGTCGATCTGCGGCGCCTCGGGCTCACCCTCCGCACCCGAAACGTCCTCGAGGGCCTCCTCAACGATCGGCTGCTGGCGCGCTTCGCGTTCGGCAAGGTAACGGGCCCGTGTCTCGTCCGCAGCCGCTTCGCTTGCGATGTCCAGCCGCCAGCCGGTGAGGCGCGCGGCCAGCTTGACGTTTTGACCTTCGCGACCGATCGCAAGCGAAAGCTGATAGTCCGGCACGATGACCAGGCCCACGCCTTCGTCCTCGAAGAGCTCGACCGCGATCACCTTCGCCGGCGCGAGCGCGTTGTTGATGAACGCGACCGGGTCGGGCGACCAGCGAATGATGTCGATCTTCTCGCCGCGCAGTTCGTCGGAGACGTTGGCGATACGGCTGGATTTTGGACCCAGGCATGCTCCGACCGGGTCCACGTCGGCCCGGTGCGAGTGCACGGCAACCTTCGAGCGGCTGCCGGGCTCGCGCGCGATCGCCATGATCTCGACGATGTTGTCGTTGATCTCCGGAACGTTCATCTCGAGGAAGCGCTGCACGAGCCCCTCGGCCGCTCGCGAGAGGATGATCTGCGGGCCCTTGTTGGTCTTGCGGACGTCCAGGACGTAGGCTTTGATGCGATCGTTGATCCGCCAGTTCTCGCGCGGCACTTGTTCGGAGAGAGGAAGCAGCGCCTCGGTCTTGCCGAGGTCGACGAACATGTTGCGCTGTTCGTAGCGCTGTACCGTTCCCTGAACGACATCGTGCAGCTTTTGGCTGTACTCGTTGAAGATCGTGTCGCGCTCGGCCTCACGAATGCGTTGAACGATCACCTGCTTGGCCGTCTGCGCCGCGATGCGCCCGAAGTTGCGCGGCGTCACCTCTTCGTCGTAAAAGTCACCGGGCTCGTACTTTTGGCCGGCCTCTTTGCGCGACACCTCGAGCTTCGGATCCGTCACCTCGTCGACGACGTTGCGGCGATGATAGACTTTGTACTCGCCCGTATCGCGATCGATCGAGACGATCGCATTTGCCTCGCCGCCGAAGTTGCGCTTGTAGGCAGAGATGAGCGCAGCCTCGAGCGCTTCGAGCAGCATCTCGAAGGGGATCGAACGCTCGCCCTGCAGCACTCGCAGCGATTCGCGCAGGCTGGGTTCGTCGGGAGCGGCTTTAACGGACTTTGTCGGCATGACGTCTTTCTCGCTTGTCGCGCGCCAGATCGGCGCGGGGATCGTACTCTACGTTGACGGATTTCACCATCTCGAAGGGAATCGGCAGCTCGCCGTGGTCGGTGTGGATCAGCAGCGCAGCGCCGCGCACGCCGCCCAGCTTGCCGCGGTGGGTCTTCTGGCCGCCGATCGGCAGCGTGGTCAAAACGCGCACGTTCCGATCGCGAAAGCGCTCGTAGTCGGAGGGATGCAGCAGCGGCCGGTTCAGACCGGCCGACTCGACTTCGAGCGTAAAGCTCTCGGTCTGGTCCGCAAGCAACGCGTCGAGGCGCGTCGCCAGCGACTCGCACAGCTTCAGATCGACGCCGCCCGAGCGATCGACGGTAAGCACCAACACCGTCGTCGCACCGCGGCGCTGTGCCCGGCACCCGACGATTTCGACGTCGCGAAAGGCTTCCTCATGTGGCAGCCCGAGCGCGGCACGCTCGAAGGCTTCGGCTAAACGCAGTCCGGTTTTCCCTCTTACAACAACGAAGCGCGGGACGCAACCCACGCTTTTTCTGTATCTACCGAAACGCAGTATACCACGGCTCCCGCCCCGGTGCAAACGGCACACGGGACACGCCCTGCCGGCGGCTCGTTGTCCAGGCCCCGCGCCGTCGATCGAGTGGCCGGGTTCGGTCCCCGGCAGGATGGGCACCCGCGGCGGGCAAGTGCGCACCGATGCCGATCCCGCAACGCCCGGGGGGCGGGACGTTTCCCCCTCGCGCCGACGGGCTCTTCGTGGCGGTCTTTGTCATCCTCGCCAACCTCGCGTTCGCCGGCCGGATCGGCTACTACGGCGACGACTGGCGCTTCTTCGAAACCTTGCAATCGGCGCCGCACCATTCGTTCGCGGCGTACTACCAGGCACTGGACGGGCCGCCCCTTTGGAAGCGCCCGCTGCACACCGCCCTGATGGCGTTCTGTTACCTCGTCTACGGGATGCAGCCGCTTGGCAACGAGTTGCTCGGGCTCGCGCTCTTCGCCGGCGCCTGCGTCGCATTGCTGGCAGTGCTGGGGCTGCTCGGAATACCGCGACTCGAGCGTCTCGGCGCGACCCTGCTCTACGCGGTTCTGCCCAACAATATCCCCGCGCGCATCTGGTTCGCCGCGTTACAGGCCGAGCTCAGCCTGCTGTGCTTTTTGCTTTCGACCTACGCCGCGTTGCGCGCGCCGCGCGCCCGCGGCCCAGCCTTCGCGCTGTGGCTCATCGCGGCGGTGGTTTTCCAGGGCGCAGCCGGCCTTGCCTACGAGGTCGTGATCCCGCTGTCGCCGATCGTCGCTGCCATCGTCGTCGTGAAAGGGCGGCGAAGCGCGAGCGCCGTTACCATCGCCGGCTGCTTGATGATTGCGACCGTAGCCATGACGGTTTTCAAAGCCGCCTCGATGCAGCCGGTGGGACCTTCCGGCATCGTGACTCACCTCGTGCACTACGCGAAGCTTGCCGTCAAAGCCGCAGTTTTGCACTTTGGCGCCGACGGCGTCGCGTTTCCGTACCTCTTTGCCGTCGCCGCGCACGACCTTGGGAGCTTCGGCAACCTGGCACGGATCGCAATCTTGGCACTCGCGTTAGTGGCCGGGCTCGCGATTCTTGCTTACCTTCGGCGCCTGCCCGACGAAGGGAATCCAGCGGAAGCGTATTGGCCGCGCTCGATGACGTTGGTCGGCCTGGGAGCCCTATTCGCGGCGTATACGGTCGACTTCACGCACCCGCTCGACGTCAGCGTCGCGGGCCTCGTCGGCCGCGTCACCAACGCTTCTTCGGTTGGTGCGGTCGCCTCGATCGTGGGAGGCTTGCGATGGTTGTGGGACGCGCGCGCCTGGCCCAACTGGCGTCGCATTTTTATCTGGGGCGTCACCCTCTATTGCGCGGCCGGCCTGGTCGTCGACGGCGACGTTCTAGCGCACTACGCCCGTGCATCGGCACGGCAAGAAGCGATCTTGCGCGCACTCCGGCAAGCGGTGCGCGAGCCACCCCACGGGACGATCGTCTTGCTCGGCGGCTTCTGCCCCGATGACGGGCCGGGGCCCATCTTCGAGACGTGGTGGGATAGCTCGAACGCGCTCGCCCTGACGTACGGCGACCGCACGCTACGGGCCGACGTCCTCAACCGCGACGCGAAGCTCGGCGCCGACGGCTTGACCACACACTTCGACGTGGGCTCACAATACTACCGGTACTCGCGCGGCACGCTGCTCTTCGACGTGTCGCAAGCTCGCGCGCTACCGTTCGAAGGCCCCGAAGCTCGGCCGGCGGCGGCGCGATTGCTCGACTTTGCCGCCCGCCACTGTTCGCGCTTCTCCGAAGACTACGGGGCGCCGCTCTTTCCGCCGTTTCGCTGACGCTGACGTCCCGCTTTTCGAAGCGCTTGGCCGCATCGAGCCGTTACGCCGATCGAGCTCACTACGGCGATGGCCGCGGCGTCGGAAGTCCCGGCGGCGGCTCGAAGTCAGCCCCCGTGCAGGGGCCGACCGTGTACCATCCAGCCGGGGCGCCGCCGCCCGGGGGATGCGGTTCGACGAGCCATCCGGTGCAGATCGCGAACCCGAAGATACGCCGTTTTTTCAGAACGTACATGATGCGCGCCGGCTCGAACAGCGAGGCGTTGCGGGTGACCACGTAGAGCGCTTTCGCAAGCACGTCGGCCGGCGGTGCAGCGGCCTTGAAGTAATCCGCCTCGGCCTGGGCGATCGCCGCGGCGAGGTCGTTGGTCAAATGCTTGTCCGAATACGCGACCGTCCCGCCGCCGAGCATGCCGTTGAGGCGGCTATTGAGTTTGGCCAGCGCCGCGTCAGAAAGGCCGCCCTTTGACGTCTTCGTGGTTTTCGAGGGGCCGCTCGCCTCCCCAGACGCATTCTTGCCGCCGCCGTTCGTGCTGCCCGCCCCGACCTTGCCTGCTCCGGGCGTCCCGTTAAGGCCCGGATGAGCGGCGGAATCTACCGCCGGTGTGGCGTTCGCCCCCGGCGACCCCTGGTGGACCGAACTGGCCACCGGAGCGGGCTGCCGCCCGGGCACGGAAGCGGTCGCGACCGTCGGTGCGGACGTTGGCAAGATCCGCGCTACGGCCGGCGGCGCGGGCGCGGGCGTCGACCGCAGGGCCGCCGGCGCGGTCGGAGGCAGGGGCCGCGGCGGAGCAACCGTCGGTGGGGCGACGGTCGGCGGAGCCGTTCGCAGGGGCGCGACGGTCGGCGGAGCCGTTCGCAGGGGCGCGACGGACGGCGGAGCCGGCGCTAGCGTCGGCACGAGGGTGGGCAGCGGCGGCCGAGGCGTGAGGATTGGAGAGGGCCGGGCGCTCGGGGCTGCCGTCCGGGCGGCGGCCGGAACGATCGTCGGAACAGACGTTGGCGCGACCGTGTGCGCCGGCGCTGGAGCGTGCGTCGGCGCTTCGGTTTGGACTGGCGCGGGTATGGCGGAGGGCGGAACGGTCGGAGCCCGCGTCGGCGGTTCGCTCGGAAGACGGCTCGGAATTGCCAGCGGAGGCGCGCTTGCGGGCGGAGCCGCGCTGGGTGGCGGCGCGGTCGGGGCGGCGCTTGGTTCGTAGGTCGGCACCGACACCGCGAGCGGTGCCAGAGCCGCGATGCGCGGTGGCGGCTGGGGCGGGGCGCTGGGTGCGTTTGCGGACAGCTCCCTTCGCTCCGGCGCGGCTCGCGCGACCCTCGGCCTGGCCGGGAGGGGAACGACGCGCGTCAAGGGGGGCGTGAGTGCCGCCGCGGCGGGGCGCGGCGTTGGCGACGGGGCGGGTGCGACGACCGGCGCGGCGCTCGCCTGCGGCCGGGCAGCCTGGAAGCCGGCGTTCGCCGTTGCCTCGCTTGTAACGGCGATCGTTTCGCTTTCTTGCGATCCTTGCGCGCCGGAGTTGCTTTGCGGGATCGCGATGTGCGCGACGAAAAAGATTGCCAGCGAGGCGTGCAGCAGCAGCGAAACGACGTATGCGAGCGACAGCCGCCGTCGTTCCAGCGGATCGGTGCGCCGCCGATACGACGTCATGCCGCACTCTTCGCGCAGGAACGGCGCAGCCTTTCGTTCGAACGCGCGCGACGTGGACGGTTCCGTCGTGCGCAAGCGAACCAAGATCGTCGCCACGATTGGACCCGCTTCGCGCGACCCGCGCGTCTTGCGCGCGCTGGTCGACGCGGGTGTCAACGTGGCGCGCCTGAACTTCTCGCACGGCTCGCACGCCGAGCACGCGACCGTCATCGACGAGCTTCGCCGGCTTGCTGCAGAAATCGATCAGCCGATCGCAATCATGCAGGACCTACCAGGTCCCAAAGTGCGCACCGGATCGTTGCCGGCCGATAGCGATTCGGTCAGGCTCGAAAATGGGGCCGCCTTCGAGCTCACCATCGAGCCTGTCGAAGGCAGTGCCCAGCGCGTCGCAGTCAACTATGACGGCCTGCCGCTCGACGTCGAAATAGGCAAGCGAATTTACCTTGCCGACGGCTCGATCGCCTTACGAATCGTCGGGAAGACACCCGACTCGATCCAGACGCTCGTCGAAGTTGGCGGCGAGTTGCGCGCCGAGCAAGGTATCAATTATCCCGATGGAACCCTCCGGATCGAGGCCGTGACCGACCGCGACCTCAACCATCTTGCGTTCGGACTCGAAAAGGACGTCGACTGGGTCGCGGTCTCGTTCGTCCGTTCGCCGGCCGACATCGAGCGCGTCAAGAACTTCATGGCGGAGCGGGGTAAGAACGTTCCCGTCATTGCAAAGATCGAGAAGCATGAAGCGCTCGAATGCATCGACGCGATCGTTGCGGTAGCCGACGGCATCATGGTCGCTCGCGGCGACCTCGGCATCGAGATTCCCCTCGAGCGCGTGCCGCTAGTGCAGAAGGACCTCATCGCACGCACGAACCGCGCATCGAAACCCGTCATCACCGCCACCCAGATGCTCGAGTCGATGATCTCCAGCCCGCGTCCAACGCGTGCCGAGGCAACCGACGTGGCAAACGCGATCCTCGACGGAAGCGATGCCGTGATGCTATCGGGCGAAACCGCACGCGGCGCCTACCCGGTGGAAGCGGTGCGCGTGATGGCGACGATCGCGCGCGAAGTGGAACGCAACTACCCGCACGAGGATCTGCGCGAACGGCGCATGGCAAGTCTGGAGCGCACCGTCGAGACCTCGATCGCCGAAGGCGCCGGCGCGATCAGCGAAGATCTAGGCCTCAATTTCATCGTCACCGGCACGACGACGGGTAGCACGGCGCGCTTCATCGCTTCCTTTCGCCCGCGGGCGTGCATCGTGGCCATGACGCCCTATCGCGAAGTCGCCCGCCAGTTAGCGCTGGTTTGGGGGGTCGAAGCACTCGTCGTCGAGCCCTACAAGTACTTCGAGCGCTTGATCGACATCGTCGAAGCGCGCATGCTGCGCGAAAACCTCGCGAAGAGCGGCGAAACGGTCGCCGTCACATCCGGCATGCCCGTCGCCCAAGGCGGGACCAACGTCCTCAAAATTCACACGCTGCCCTGAAGGTCTCCGACCAGGTCTGCGACTTGCGCCAGGTGCTGAAAAGGTAACCATGGAACGATGGCGTCCTTCCCCAGTGTGCGAGCTCCACGAGCGTTTGTGGAGTGTCCATCCAACTTGTTTGCGGATCACAAGCTAGCCTGGATGACCGGGCCTGTTTCAGGTTCCGGCATTGTCGAAATAGGAAGGATCCCTCTTAGATGCTTTCACTCGTTCAGTCTCTTCTCAAGCGACCAACTGCTTCGGCCGGCGCCATCGCCGTCGGGGCGGCGCTAGCGATCTCAAGCTTTAGCGTCGTTGCAGCCACTACGAAAGTTCATCCGGACAAGACCAAGAACCCCAAGACGACAACGTGCGCCTCAACCTCGCCCTGTGAAACCATAGACAACACGGGACCAGCGCTCTCCCTGGTCACAAGCGCCACGAATACGAGATCCTTTTACGTCAGCGCCACGGCCTCGGGCGCGGACGGGACCGACATTTCGGGCGGATACATCGGGGTCATCGGCCGCGCACCGGCCGGTACGGCAACGTATCCCCTTGTCCTGACGGATGCCAACGGCAATGATCTTGACTACACGGACGGAGACGGCGACATCTATTATAAGGGGTCGCTCAATTCGTTCGTGATCACGAGGCATCACCAGCAGGTCGTGGCCTACGCGCCTCGGACCACGACGCAGACGATCGAGGACGTTGGTTCCGGGCGACTCGTCAATGGACAGGCAACGGTAGCGCTCGATCGCACGTTCGCTGACTCGATCGACCTTCAAGCGCCGTACCACGTCTTTCTGACGCCGAACGGCGACACGCGCGGCCTGTACGTTGCGAACAAGACTCCGACCTCGTTCGTCGTGCGCGAGACGCAGGGCGGACGCGGCACGCTCCTCTTCGACTACCGCGTCGTCGCGTCGGCACTGGGCCACGCGAGCGATCGCATGGGCGAAATGGCCGTCCCGCCGGCGCCCCACGCCGTCTCGGTCCGCTAACGCAAGTCACGGCGACACCTCGACCAAACGCCGGCGATAGCTAGCCGGCGTACCACCGGCACACTTCGACCCGCGCTCTTCCTGAACTAAAAAAGGGAAGGCGCGGGTCGATTGCTGTGCCAGCGCACGTTGCGCGCCGGTTCAGACCTTGAGCTTCGTCGATGCCTTTCGGGTGCGCGCTTGGCGCAGCATGGTGGCCGCGTGCTCGAGAGCAACGGTCGCGGCGCTGCCGGAAAGCATGCGCGCCAGTTCTTCCAAAACCGCGTCGCCTTCGCGCAACTCGACGAGCTCGATCGTAGCCGAGTCGTGCTCCTCGTGCTTGCGCAAGGCGTAATGGCGGTCGGCCCACGATCCGATCTGGGCCAGATGCGTGACGCAAAGAATTTGGTTGTTGCGCGCCAGCAACCCGAGGCGTGCGCCGACCGCGTTGGCCGTCGCGCCGCCGACGCCGGCGTCGATTTCGTCGAAGACCAGCGTGCTGCGGTCGCGCCGGTCGGCCAGCACGACGACCATCGCGAGCAGAACGCGCGACAGCTCGCCGCCGGATGCGGCTTTCGCGAGCGGTCGCAACGGCTCACCGGGGTTGGGCGCAAGGTGGAACTCGACCGCCTCGCTTCCGTAAGGCCCAGGCGCTTCGAGCGTTTCGATTGCGACCTCGAAGCGTGCGGCCGGCATCGCGAGCGCGGCGAGCTCGCGCGACACGGCGATCTCCAGCACGCGCGCAGCCTTGGCGCGCTGGCGGCCGAGGTCGGCGGCGCGCCCGACGAGTTCGGCGCGTGTCGTGCGCAGCGTGGACCCGAGCGCGTCCTCGCGCTCTACCCCCTCTTCCACTTGGGCGATCGAGGCGGCGAAGCGCGCTCGCGCCTCGAGGACGGCCTCGAGCGTGCCGCCGTACTTCTTCTTTAAGCGCTCGACGGCGTCGAGACGCGCACCCGTTGCCTCGAGCTCACCAACGTCAAATTCGGAACGTTCCCATTCGCGCGCGATCGCTACCGCGGCTTCGGTCGCGTCGCTTTGCAAGCCCGCAAGCGTTTCGGCCAGCCGTGCGAGCTCCTCACCGAAGCGGGCGACGCCGGCTAGCGATGCGGCCGCGACGCCGAGCATTTCGACGGCCGAACCGTCGGCCGAAAGCGCCCCGTGGGCTTGCGCGAGTGCGGCCGCGATTCGTTCGACGTTGACGAGGTAGTCGCGTCGCTCGCGCAAGCGCACGTCCTCGCCCGCTTCGAGCGCCGTTTGGTCGATCTCGGCCAGAGCGAACCGCGCGAATTCGTTGTGGGCCAGGGCGCGGTCGCGCTCCTCGCGCAACACGTGAAGTTCCCATTCGAGCGAAACGGCGCGCGCGTGCGTTGCCGCGATTTCCTCGCGCTCGAGCTCGGCTGCGGCGAACCGGTCGAGCAGATCCAATTGGTAGGCGCGCGAAAGGAGCCGCTGCTGCTCGTGCTGACCGACGAAATCGACCAGCGGCTCGCCGAAGAGGCGCAGCTGGGCGACCGTTGCGGCGCGGCCGTTGATGCGCGCCGACGATTTTCCGGTCGCGGCCAATTCGCGCACCAAGATCGCGGGCTCCCCGCTTTCCAGCTCGAACCCGTCTTCATCGAACTGGCGCCGCAGCGCGTCGTCGGTCTCGACCTCGAGCGTCACGCGGGCGCGCGCCGCACCCGAGCGGACGGTGTCGGCCGACGCACGCCCGCCGAGCACGAAGGAAAGCGCGCCGAGCAGCATCGTCTTACCGGAGCCGGTTTCGCCGCTGCATACCGTCAAACCGTCGGCGATCTCGAGCACGGCACGGTGAATGAGGCCGAAGTTCTCGATCTCCAGGCGCCGGATGCGCGCCGTGCGAGCGGGCGCGGCCATCAGCCGTCGGGCTCCTTGATGGGTGCGTTCCAACGCAGCTTGTTTTCGAGCAGGCGTGGAAAGTTGAGCGGTTCGCGCCGCGCAAAGCGAACCGGCGTCGGATAGCGCCGGACGGTCACGCTTTCGGTCGCGTGCAGCTCACCGACTTCGCGGCCGTCGGCCTCGAGCGCGATGCGCGCATCCTCTGCGTCGGACGACAGGGTGATCGTTGCCGTATTGGGCACGACGATCGGGCGCGTGAACAACGTGTGCGGCGCGAGGGCGATGACGCAAATTGCGGGGACGTCGGGCCACAGAATGGGACCACCGGCGGATAGCGCGTAGGCGGTCGATCCGGTCGGCGTTGCGACGATGATGCCGTCGGCCGGCACGTGAGCGGCTTCGCGTCCGTCCACGAGCAGGCGCAGCGGCGTCATGTGCGCCGTTCCCGTTCGCCGGATCACGATGTCGTTCAGTGCAAAAAAGGAGCGCCCGGCGAGTTCGGCAACGAGTGCGGTGCGTTCGTCGACGTAGAAGCCGGCGCGCAGGAGCGCGAGCAGGCCCACCAGCTCCTGCGGTCGACCATCGACTTCCGTCAAGAACCCGAGCCGCCCCGTGTTAACGCCGAAAAGGGGAATGCCGTGCGGCGCGGCGATTTGCGCGGCACGCAGCAGCGTTCCATCCCCTCCGATCGTCACCAAGAGAGAGGCACCCGCCGGCACTCCAGGATCGTTCGCGACCCCGAGCTCGCCGGCTTGATCGTCGCAGAACGCGACCGCGAATCCGGCTTCGCGGACCACCCGCGCCGTTTCGACCGCAGCCACCCGCGCGCGCTCCCGCTCGAGATCGACGTAGAGAAGCACCGTGCCGGTCTTGGGCCGGACGGCGTCAAGCATCGCTCTGACCTTCGAGCGCGCGCGCGAGCTCGGCGCTGCCGAATGCCACTCCGTTCCGCCGCACCAGCATGAAGAATTCGACGTTACCGGCCGGGCCGCGCAGAGGCGAACGCACGACGGCGACCGGCGTAACTTCCAAGGCCACGATTCCTGCACGCACTTCCTCGAGGATTGCGCGATGGACCGCAGGCTCGCGCACCACACCGCCCGTGCTCAGCCGATCGCGTCCCGCTTCGAATTGGGGTTTCACGAGCGCGACGATGGCGCCGCATTCGGTGAGAAAGGCACGCGCCCGAGCGACGAGCGTCAGGACGGAAATGAACGAAGCATCGATGGTGATGACGTCGAATGGACGTTCGAATGCGTCATCGGGCAGCAGACGGAAGTTGACGCGCTCGCGTACGATGACGCGGGGATCGTTTCGCAATGAAAGGGCGAGCTGTCCGTAGCCGACGTCGAGGGCCACGACGTCGCAAGCCCCGTGGGCGAGCAGGCAGTCGGTGAAGCCGCCGGTCGAAGCCCCCACGTCAAGTGCGTGCACGCCGCGCACGTCGAGCTCGAATGCGGCCAGCGCCGCCTCTAGTTTTTCGCCGCCCCGCCCGACGTAGGGACGCGGCCGCTCGATCTCGAGCAGAGCGCTCGCCGTGACGGCAGTGCCGGGCTTGGTCGAGGGCCGGCCGTCAACCCGAACGCGCCCTGCGATGATCAGCGAACGCGCCCGCGAACGCGTGACCCCGGCGCGGGCCGCAACGGCCTCGTCGAGGCGCGCCGAGGAACGTTGGCTCAACGCTCGGTTTCTCCGCGGGCCGCGGCCTCGATCGAGGCTTGCGCGTCTTTGAGGAGCTGCTCGCAGCGCTGTGCCAGCGCTCTCCCTTCCTTAAAGAGAGCCACCGATTCGTCGAGGCCGACGCTCTCGCGTTCCAGCTTCCCGACGATTTCCTCCAGCCGAGTCAGCGCCTTTTCGAATTCACCCGATGCGTTGGTCGTCATCTACATGCGTTGCTTCGACGCGCGCCGAGAGCGTTCCGCGAGCCACGCGCGCCACGATCGTCGCGCCGAGCGTGACCTCAGCCGGATCGCGGACGATTCGGCCGCGGTGCTCCACGATGGCATACCCACGTTGCAGGATTGCTTCGGGGCTCTTTCCTTCCAAATGCGCGCTCGCGAGCGAGAGCCGCTGCTGGGAGCGTTCCGACAGGCGCCGCACCGCCGGCAACAGCCGCGTTCCAGCCTCGGACACCGTGCGGGCCGATCGCGCAAAGCGGGCGGCGATGGCGTTATCGAGGCGAAAGCGTGCGGCCTGAAGCGCCGTCCCGCGCGCGGCGAGCGCACGCGATGGATCGCGCGCATCGAGGCGGCGCTCCAGAGCGCGCAGCGCATCGCGCCGCCGCTGCAGCCCGTTCTCGGACCGCGCGCCGAGCGCGGCTTCCGTTTCCGCCAGACGCTGCGCGAGCGGCGCTAGAAAGAGCGCCGGGTCGCTGAGCTTCGAACGCATCAGCGCGAGTTCGAATCGCGCGCCCAAGCGCTGCAGCGTTCGGCGTCCGTCCGAACGCAGGCGTCCCAACCGGTCGTCGATGCGCGCGCGCAATTCGTGCAGGTCCGGCCCGAGCGCCCGCGCCGCCGCCGAAGGCGTCTCGAGATGCACGTCGGCCGCAAAGTCGCAGAGCTGCTGATCGATGGTATGACCGATCGCCGAAACGACCGGGTGGCGAGCCCGGGCCACCGCGCGGACCACTCCTTCGTCGCTGAAAACGAACAGATCCTCGAAGCGCCCGCCGCCACGGGTGACGACGATGACGTCGACGTCCAAGCTCGAGGCGCGGTGCAGCGCCCCGACGATCTCTCCGGCGGCGTTCGGCCCCTGCACCGACGTATCACACCAAGCGACCGCAATATGCGGAGCGCGTGCGCGCAAGATCGTCTCGAAGTCGATCGCACCGTTGGCGCCGCGCGAAGACACGAGCGCAACGCGAAACGGGTAGCGCGGTATCGGACGCTTTCGTTCGGCATCGAAAAGGCCTTCCGCCGCGAGCTTCCGCTTGCGCTCCTCGAAGAGTTGCTGGATGTCGCCGACGCCCTCGAGCCGGATATCGCGCACCAGCAACTGGCACGTGCTGCGGGCGGCATAAAGCTGGACGGAACCGGTCGCGACGACCGCGATGCCGTTGCGCAAACCCGGGAAGCGCGCGGCATCGTCGGCAAAGGCGAAGCAACTGAGCAGCGCGTCATTCTCTTTGAGATCGAACCCGAGATGCCCGCGCGGCATGACCCTGAAGTTGCTCAACTCGCCGCGCACGGCCACGCGGCGCAAGTGGTCGTCCGTCTCGAGCTTGCGGCGCAAGTACTCAGTCAGGCGCTTGACGCCGACGATTTGCGGCGCACCGGCCGCGTCGAGCCGCAGCATCACGGTGCGGTTGAAGCCTCCGGTGCGGGAGTGAGCAACCGTAGCGCCGGGGGGCCGGTCGCGTCGCCGCCCGGCGATGGGGCGGCTTGTTCGGCTTGTGCGGGCGCGGCAGCTTCGGCGGGCTGCACCAGCGGAGCGGCAGCTGCGGCGGCCGGCGCGTAGCGCTGCGTCATCGTGTTAGCGACCGCCGCCGGAGCAGGAACGTCGGCGGCGCGGCGCACCGGGCCATAACTCGGAGAGGCGCATGAAGCATGCGGCGCCGTGCCCAGGATGAAATACTCGTAGCGCCGGCTGTAGCCGCACAACGCGATCTTCTGCACTTCGCCCGCTGGATACAGGAAGTCGTGCTTGGGCGTCTTGACGAGCGCCTCGCGCATGAAGCGGGCCCAGGTTCGGGCCGGGATGTTCCCGCCGTACGACTCGTTCATTCGCGAATAGTCGTCGTTGCCCAACCACACCGCGGTCACCAGGTCCGGCGTGTACCCGACGAACCACGCATCGCGGAAGTCCGACGTCGTCCCGGTCTTGCCGGCCGCCGGGCGCCCGATGTCGGCATTTGGATAGCCGGTGCCCTCCTTGATCACGCTCTCCAGCATCGACGTGACGACGTATGCAGTCCCCGCGCCCACGACTTCGTATTCTTGCGGGAAGCGGTTGTCGAGCAGCGGCGTTCCGAACGAGTCCTCGACTAAGCGAAGCGGCGAGGGATCGATGTGAATGCCTTGGTTCGCCAAGGTGGCATAGCCGCTGGCTTGATCGAGCGGTGAAACCACCGAACTCCCCAGCGCAAGCGACAGGTTAGCTTCGAGCGGCGCCGTGACGCCCATGCGATGCGCGTATTCGACAACGCGATCGATGCCGATCTCTTCGGCCAGCTTGACGGCAACGATGTTGCGCGACTGGGCTAGCGCCGTCCGCAGCGTGATCGGGCCCATGAAACGGAAGTCGTCGTCCATCGGGCTCCACATCGTGCCGTCGCCCATCGGATAGCTCACCGGCGAATCGTCGATGACGCTCGTGGGCGGATAACCGTTGTCGATCGCCGCGGTGTACACATAGGCTTTGAACGACGAGCCGGGTTGCCGCAAAGCCTGCCACGCGCGGTTGAACTGGCTGCTTAGCGAAAAACCGCCCGCACCGCCGACCATCGCGAGGATCTCGCCCGTGCTCGGGCGAATTGCGACCAGCGCCGCTTGGTGCGCGTTGATGCCTTCCGCCGCGGCCCGGCCGACGGCCCAATTGACGGCCGATTCCGCGATCTTTTGCAGCCGCGGGTCGAGCGTCGTGTCGACCTCGAGACCCCCTTCGTAGGTCGCTTGCGTGCCGAACTGCTTTTCCAGCAAGTGGTTAACGTACGTCGTGAAGTACGGATACTTAAACGACAGCAGTCCGCTCGGGCGCTCGCCGATCAATGCGAGCGGCGCGCCGGCTTCGGCGCGGGCCCGTTCGCGCGTGATGTAGCCGCTGGCCACCATGCGGTCGAGGACGTGTTGTTGACGCTCGCGCGCTCGTCCGAGGTTGACGTATGGCGAGTAGTCGGATGGAGCCGCGGGCAAACCGGCCAGCAGCGCTGCCTGCCCTACCGTCAGGTGGCGCACGTCGGTGCCGAAGTAGGTGTGGGCGGCCGCTTCGATGCCGTATGCGCCCGAGCCGAAATAGATCAGGTTGAGATAACGCTCGAGAATTTCGTCTTTGGTGTAGTAGCGCTCGATCTCGAGGGCGAGCAGCGCCTCCTGCACCTTGCGCGAAAGTGAGACCTCGTTCGAGAGGAACAGCGCGCGCGCCAGCTGCTGCGTGATCGTCGACGCGCCCTGGAATTCTTCATGCCGGTAGTCGGCGAACGCCGCGCGCGCGATCCCATAAAAATCGACCCCGTGGTGGCGGTAGAAGTTCCGGTCCTCGGTCGCAACGAAGGCGTCGCGCACGATCTGCGGCACGCTCGAAATTGGAATCCAGATGCGGTTCTGGAGGTAAAGCGAAGCGAGCAGCGTGCCGTCGCGTGCGTAGACGCGGGTCGAGCGCGAAGGCTGGAAGTCGGCCATCTTGTTGATGTCCGGAAGGTGGCGCGAGTACGAGTAGATGAGCCCCGCAACCGTCCCTGCCGCGAAAAGCACCACCAGGAAGACGGTCGTGACGCAAACTTGGAGGATGCGCAGCGCAAGTCCGACCCGGCGCTGCCGCCGCCGCCGCGCGGCGATCGCGGTCACGCGCTGCGGCCCACGCTGGAAAGAACGCCGTTCACAAAGCGGCCCGACTCCTCGGTCGAAAACCTCTTGGCGAGCTCCACCGCTTCGTTGATGACGACCGCGTGGGGCGTATGCGGCCGGTAGCGCATCTCATACGCGCTCATGCGCAAGAGAATGCGGTCGACCGTCGGCAGCCGTTCGAGCGTCCACCCCTCGAGCAGAGGCGCGATGAGCGCGTCACTCTCGGCGGCGTGTTCGAGGGTGCCGTAGACCAGGTCGCGGATGAAGCCGCGCTGCGTTTCGACGCCGGGCCGCGCCAGCGTCTCGTGCAATGCGACCGAAGCGTCGTGCCGGCCGATTTCGATGCTGAAGAGCGTTTGCAAGGCGAGCTCACGTGCATAACGCCGCGTCACGTCGCGGCGGCGGTCGTTGCGGCAAAGCTCGGGAGGTACTCGACCGACACCCCTCCCGCCCGGAAGGCTTCGTCGTTCATGATGGCCCGGCACAGATCGAGCGTCGTGTGCACTCCGCTGACGCGCGTCTCACGCAAGGCGTTCGCCATTCGGTCGATCGCCTCGTTCCTGCTCGAACCGGTGACGACGAGCTTCGCGAGCAGCGAATCGTAGTAGGGTGGAATCGCAAGCCCTGCGTAGACGTGCGAGTCGACCCGAACCCCGAGGCCGCCCGGGAAGGCCACGTCCGTGAGCGTTCCGGCGGCGGGTACGAATCCGGCTCCTGGCTCCTCCGCGTTGATGCGGCACTCGATGGCATGACCGTGCGCGTGCAGCTGCGACTGGTTAAAGCCCAAGCGTTCACCGGCGGCGATGCGAATTTGCGCTTTGACGAGATCGACCCCGTACACAGCCTCGCTGATCGGATGCTCGACTTGAATCCGCGTATTCATTTCCATGAAATAAACGTCGTCACCGCTGACTAAGAACTCCAGCGTCCCGGCGCTGGTGTACGCGACCGCTCGCGCTGCGCTCACGGCAACCTTGTGAAGCCGCGCGCGGATGCGTTCGGAGAGCGCCGGAGCGGGCGCCTCTTCGATCAGCTTTTGGTGTGAAGGCTTTTGCACAGAGCAGTCGCGCTCGCCGACGTGCACCACGTCTCCGAAGCGATCGCCAAGAACTTGCACCTCGACGTGGCGCGGTCGCGCGACCAGTTTTTCCATGTAGAGGCGGCCGTCTTTGAAATTGACCTCGGCTTCCGACTGCGCCGTAGCGAACGCATGGGCCAGGTCCTCCGGACCGCGCACCTCGCGCATGCCCTTACCGCCGCCGCCCGCAGCGGCTTTAAGCATCACCGGGTAGCCGAGCTGGTTGGCCGCGCGCATCGCATCGGCGGCGGAATCGAGGATGTCCGTACCCGGGATCGTCGGAACGCGCGCCGCGCTCATGATCGCCTTGGCAGCGGCCTTGTCGCCCATCTGCTGGATGACTTTGGGCGTCGGCCCGATGAAGGCGATTCCATGGTCGGCGCAGATCTCGGCGAAGCGGGCGTTCTCGGCGAGGAATCCGTATCCCGGATGAATCGCATCGGCGTGTGAGATCAGCCCCGCCGAAATGATGTTCGGAATGTTCAAATAGGAGCGCGCGGCCGGACCCGGGCCGACGCAGTACGCTTCGTCGGCGTAGCGCACGTGAAGCGAACCTCGGTCCACCTCCGAGAAGATCGCAACCGTCTCGATCCCTAGCTCATGGGCAGCGCGGTTGACGCGGACCGCGATCTCGCCGCGGTTCGCGATTAGGATCTTCCGGAAGCTCACGTCGTCGGCTCGACTGCAAAAAGCGGCTGCGCGTACTCGACGGGCTGCCCGTCGCTCACCAAGACCGCCGTCACGCGGCTCGGCGCGACGACGCGAATTGGATTCCGAATGCCGAGCGACTCGACATAGGCCAGCTCCCGGCCTTCGGGGAGATGCACCCCTTCGACGACGACCGGGTGCGTAAAGCGCACGATGCCGACGAACTCGGCCTTGAGAAGCGTCTCGGCCGGTCCCTCGTGGGTAACCGATCCGTTCGACGTTGCAAGGCCACTGCCGGACGCCGGGCGAGCCGCAGCCGGCGCAGCGGCGTCATCCGCAACGCGGCGCGAGCTGCGCCGCACTTCGATCTCCAGGTCCTCTTGCGAAACCCGATAACGCTCGAGCCCGGCCTCGGCGCAGAACTCGGCGACCTCTCGAGCGCGAGCAAGCGCCTTGTCCCAATCCACCCGTCCGCCTTCGAGCCGTCCGTAAGTCTATCCGCTCGCCGCTCGGACGCCGGCGCGCTCCGCCGCAGGCAACCGCTCGTACGCCTCGCGGAAGCGTGGATCGACCTCGGCCAGCGGCCCAAGCGCAAAGGCGCGCTCGAACAACCGGGCATGCGGGACGACGAGATCCGTTTCGTCGATCCTTGCGTCGCCGTACGTCAAAATATCGAGATCGATCTCGCGCGGGCCCCAACGAAAGGTGTCGCCCCGTCCGAGCTCTCCCTCCAGCCGTTTGAGCTCCCCCAGTAGTTCGCGCGCGCCCAAGCTCGTTTGGAGCAGGACGACCGCGTTTATGAAAACGGGCTGGTCGGCCACTCCCCAAGGCTCGGTCCAATACAGCCGCGAGCGGGCCGCGACGCGCCCGATTTCGGCGAGCCGCCCGATCGCGCGTTCGACGTTACCCTCCGGCTCGCCAAGGTTCGAACCGAGCCCGATCGCCGCGATCACCGTAGCCTTCACGGTCAGCGTGCGGCCCGTACGCTGACCGACGGCGTCGCACCGCGCAGCAGCCGCGGTTTCGCAATCGTAACGCAGACGGCGCCGATGCGTTCGTCGGACCCTAACAACGTGCGCGCGATCTCATCGGCCAAGCGCTCGAGTAGCGCGTAGGAACGGTTGTGGACCACAGCGGCGACCGTTGCGTGGAGCGTGGCGTAGTCGACCGTGTCGGCAAGGTCGTCGCTCGCTCGCGCCCGAGTCAGGTCGACTTCGAGCTCGAGCTCGACCTCGAAGCGCTGCTCGCGGTCGCGCTCGCCCGGCAAGGCCCCGTGCTTGCCGGTAAAGCTCATCCCGCGTACCGCGATGCGGTCGCTCAGAGCGTTTCGCTCCACCCCGCCGGGCGCCAGCCGCGCACGATCGCATCCGCCACGCTGACGACGTCGATCATCGGGGCGACGTCATGCACCCGAACGATGTCGATCTTGGCCGCCGCTGCGAGCGCAACCGATCCGGCGGTGCCGAACTCGCGCTGCTCGACGCTGCGACCCGTCAGTTTCCCGATCGTCGACTTTCGGCTCGTCCCGAGCAGGGTAGGAAAACCCAGCGCGACCAGCCGGCCGAGCGATCCGAGCAGGGCGAGATTGTGCTCGGGAAGCTTTCCGAAACCGATCCCGGGATCGAGGATCACGCGCTCCGCCGGAATGCCCGCCGCCACCGCCCGGGCGGCTTGGCGCTCGAGGTACGCCAGCACTTCGTCGACGACGTCGCGCTCGTACACCGCGACGCGCTTGTTGTGCATGATGACGACCGCGACTCCGCGTGCGGCCGCGCTCTCGAGCAGCTCGTCGTCGAGCCCCCAAATCGAATTGAGCATCGCGCCGCCCGCTGCGAAGGCTGCCCTGAACACGCTCGGCTTGAAGGTATCGATCGAGATGAGCGCTTGCGGGGCGCGCGCGTGCACGCCTTCGACGACCGGAAGCAGGCGCCGCAGCTCTTGCGCCGCGTCGATCGGATGGTGGCCGGGACGCGTCGACTCGGCTCCGATATCGATCAAATCGGCGCCGGCTGCAAGTTGGGCGAGCGCGTAATCGATAGCCGCGGAGGGGTCGGAGCGCCCATCGCCCGAGAACGAATCGGGGGTTGCGTTGACGATTCCCATCACGTACGTGCGGGCGCCCCACACCAAGCGGCGACCGCCGATGACCGTCTGCGGCGCGCGACCGGGACTCGTATCCATTAGTTCCGCGAGCGTTCGGCCACGTTTGCCAGCCACCAGTCGCGTAGCATGCCGACGATGAACGTCGATCCCGTAACGACGACGACGTTGGCGGCGTCGGCGCCGCGGCGCGCGACCGAAAGCGCTTCGATGGGATCGCCGATCGCCCGCGCCGAGACGCCTTCGAGATGCGCGATGTTCACGAGCCGCGACGGCCGCGCCGCGGAGCGCCCGGGCGTCTCGAAGCCCGTAAAGATGAACGACGCGGGCAGCGCGAACCACGGGCGCAGCACGCCGACCGCATCCTTGGTCTCCGAGATGGCGACGATGAACGTGAGTCGTCGTCCTTCGAACGTCTCGCGAAGCGCAGCGGCGAGGCTGGCGGCCTTGTCGGGGTTGTGAGCGACGTCGAAGACGATGCTCGGAAAGGCCGGGAAAAATTCCATCCGCCCCGGGATCACGAGCCGCGCGAAAGCGCGCTCGACCTCCGCGATCGAGGGGCGCAGCCCCTCCCCGAGGCGTTCGAGCGCGACGATTGCCGTAGCGGCGTTGCGCTTTTGGAAGCCGCCAAGGACGGGCAGCGATAGATCGTAGCGCGCGCCCGCGGTCGCGACTTCGAGCGATTGCCCGTAGAGCTCGCCCGCGCGCGACGTCACGACGGCATGTTCGCCGACCGCAAAGAAGGGCGCGCCGCTACGCTCGCATGCAGCCTCGATGATGGCTCGCGCCGAACCGCCGGCGTCGCTTACGAGCGGCACGCCGCGCTTCGCGATGCCGGCTTTGTCTCGAGCGATTTGCTCGATCGTGTCGCCCAACACGTCGATGTGATCGAGGCCGACGTTCGTGATAACCGAGACTTCGGGCTCGAGCAAATTCGTGCCGTCCAGCTTTCCCCCGATGCCGACCTCGACGACGGCCACGTCGACCGTTTCGCGCGCGAAATAGTGGAACGCGAGCGCCAGCAGCGTTTCGTAGTACGATGGGCGGCCCCATTCGACGGTCGTGCGCTCGATCGCCGGCATCATCTCATCGAGCATCTGCGCGAAGGACACCTGCGAGATCGCACATCCGTCGATGCGCGCGCGTTCGGTCATCGAGCTAAGGTGCGGTTTGGTATGCAGGCCGACGCGTTTACCCGATTCGGTCAACGCCGCGGCGAGCATCGTCGAGGTCGATCCCTTTCCACTGGTGCCGCCCACGTGCAGGGTCGGATAGGTCAAGTGGGGATTGCCAAGGTGGCGCAGCAACGTCGCCATCCGCTCGAGGCGCACCGGATTGCGGCGCGAAACGGTTTCGTTGATCGTGCCGAGCAGGTACCTGGTCGCCTCGTCATACGTCATGTCGGTCATTTGGATTACGTTTAGATACGTCGCCCGACGCGAAATGGTTCTCGCCTCAAACCGATCGCGCTGGGAGGCAGCATCAACCGTCGGCGACTTCGCCCGCCAGCAGATCGAGGGCATGCGGCAAGACGGGCAGCAGCACGGTCAGCGTCTCTCGAACGGCTTTCGGGCTGCCGGGCAGATTGACGATCAGGGTTGTCCCGCGAACGCCGGCGATCGCCCGCGACAGCATTGCCGTCTTGACGAGCGGAATCGAGGCGGCTCGCGTCGCCTCGCCGATGCCCGGAATCTCGTAGTCGAGCACCGCGGCGGTCGCCTGCGGCGTACGGTCGCGCGCTGCCAAACCCGTGCCGCCGGTGGTCAGCACGAGCGGCATGCGCGAGCGGTCGGCCAGATCGATCAGTTCGGCTTGCAAGGCGGCCGGCTCGTCGGGAAGCACTCGCTCGTAAACAACCTCAAAGCTGTCGCCTAACGTTTCCTTCGCAACGCTCAAACATGCGTCGGGACGGATGCCGGCGGCGGCGCGGTCCGACAGCACGATCAGGGCCGTGCGATAGCGAACCGTTTCGCTCACGTTTGCGCCCGCCATGCGCCGCTCTTTCCCCCCCGCTTCTCGACCAGGTGCAGGGACTCAACCGCAATCCCACGCTCGATGGCTTTGGTCATGTCGTAGATGGTGAGGGCCGCGATGGCAGCGGCGGTCATGGCCTCCATCTCGACGCCGGTTTGCGCGGCGGTGCGAGCCGTGGCCTCGATCTGCAGCAGCCCCGGCGCCACCCACTCAAAAGCCACTTCCACGCTGCTCAGCGGCAACGGGTGGGCCAGCGGAATCAATGAGGCCGTCTGTTTGGCAGCCATGATACCGGCCAGTTGGGCCGCGACGAAGGCGTCGCCTTTGGGAAGGGTCGCGGCCCGCACAGCCTCTTCAGCCGCCGGCGACATGCGGACGAGCGCCCGGGCCCGCGCCAAGCGCTGGGTGACGGGCTTGGCGCCGACGTCGACCATCGTCAAGCTCCCGTCGCGACGGATGTGCGTCGGGACGGCGGGAGCGCGGCGACTGCGCGGGGTGCTCAGCGCGAGCTCGGCGCCGACGTGCCGGCGCTTTGGAAGCGCAGCCATAAAAGCGACAAGAGCGCGAGCACGCCGAAAAGGATCGAGTGTTTGGGATGATGGCCGAAGGGGCCGCCCGGCACGACGTAGATGACCGCTGCCAGAATGAAGACAAGGGCGAGAACGACCGCGACGATTTTCAAGAGATCACTTTCATTGAGACGAGGGCCAGCGCCGTAATCCCGAATGCCAAGCAGTACCATCCGAATGGGCGCAAATCATTCGAGTGGAAATAGCGGGTCAAAAAGGCGACCGACGCATACGCGGTGGCGCCGGCCAGAATCCCGCCGAGGGTCGCCTCGAGCAGCACCGTGCGTGCGGCCGGCGCGAAAAGTTGCGGAAGCTCGAAGAGCGCCGCGGCGCCGATCACCGGCGTCGCCAAGAGAAACGAATAGCGGGCAGCGTCGTCGTGGGTGAGGCCGAGCAGCAGGCCGGCAACGATGGACGCCCCCGAACGCGAGATGCCGGGCAGCAAGGCCGCGGCCTGTGCGAATCCGACCTTCGCACCGTCGAACCACGACAGCGACGGTAGCGGCCGGGCCGGCCGGCCGGCGCCTTCATTGCGGCGCAAACGCTCGCCCGCGAACATCACCAGGCCGTTGAGCACGAGAAATCCGGCAACCAGCGCCGTCGAGCCGAAGAGCGCGCGCACGGGCCGTTCGAAGAACGCGCCGAGGATGGCGACGGGGACCGTTCCGGCGATCAGCAACCATGCTAGCTTTTCATCGGCGTCGTCGCTGAGCCGGCCGCGCGCAACGCTTGCTAGCCAGCTGCGCGCGATCCGGCTCCAATCGCGCCGGTAAAAGACCAGCAGCGCTAGTGCCGTTCCAAGGTGCAGTGCCACGACAAAGGCCAGGAAATTCGGCGCGCTCCGGTCGACCGGCCAGTGCAGCAACGCCGGGATGAGGACCGTGTGCCCTAGACTAGAGACGGGGAAGAGTTCGCTCGCGCCTTGCAGCACCGCGAGCAACATCGCCTGTAGGAACGTCAGGACAGGCTATTGGTTGGTGAAGTCGGCCCGGAAAATATACGACCCGCCGGTGGGAACGCAGTCGACGATTTCAGGGGTGTACGCGGTCTGCTTTGCCGCTTTGAGCGCGGCTTGATCCAAGACGGCCGCCCCGGCTGACTTATAAACGCTCACGTCGGTGACGTTACCTTTGGAATCAAGCGTCACCTTGACTTGGGTCGTCCCTTGCAGGCCCTGCTGCGTTGCGATCTCCGGCATATCGGGCGTGACGGGCTGACCTTTGACGGCCGCGTCCGCATTCGGGACGGCGCAACTCGGCCGTTGCGTCGGGGTCGGCGTCGGAACGGGCGTTGCCGGCGCCGATGTTGCCGGAACGCCGGTCGAGGCGGGGCCTGGAGAACCCTTAGTGCCGTTCGGGACGCCGTTCTCGTTGACCGGACCCTGCTTGTACGCGTTCTCGTTGGGGCCGCTCGCGCTCTTGGAATTGGTCTTCGGGACGTTGACGACCAGCTTCGGTCGCGGGGGCGGGTTGGTCTGCTTGACCGGCGGAGGAGTGCTCTTCGGCGGCGGCGTCGGAGGAGGCGGCGTCGGGGTCGGCGGGGGCGGGGTGGGCACGACGACCTTGGTTTTCTTGCTGACCGAGACTTTCTCGACTTCCTTTTGGTCTTGGGAGAATTTCTTGAAGTTGAGCAGCGGTCCGAAGGCGAGGTGAATCGCGATCGAGAGCAGGAAGGCCCATCCCAGGAACGAGCGGACGCGCTCGGCCGGCATCAATGGGACGGGCGGGACGGGCTCTTTCGAGCTCACCGGGCGAGCCTCATGATGCGGATCAACGCCTCAGCTCTTCTGGCCTTCGATATGATTGGCCAAACCGAAGTTGGTGAGCTGCTCGTTCTTGGCGGCGTCCATCACTTGCAAAATCGTGCCGTAGCTTGCGCGCGGATCGGCTTTGATGATGACACTCGTGTAAAGGTGATTGGTGTTGTCCTGCAGCTCTTTAAAGGCTTGCGAGGCACCCGCGATGCTCACGATCTTCGAGCCGATCTCGATGTTATTCTTCTCATCGACGATCACGACGATCTGGGACGCTTCGACCTTGTCGGTGTTCTTGGCGTCGGGGAGCTTGGGTTCTTTGGTGACCGCCGCGAGAATGATGAAGATGATCAAGAGGACCAACAGCACGTCCGTGAAGGGCGTGATGTTGATCGTCGACATCACGTCCTCTTCGCCTTGACCGGTTGAAACTGCCATAGCGTGTCCCTGCCGAAGCCTAGGAGGTTACGAAGCCGACGTCGTCGAGGTCGGCTTGTTTCGCCGCGTCGAGGATACGAATGATCAACCCGTAGGGCGCCTTCGCATCCGCCGTGATCGAGACGTGCAGGTGGCCGCGCCGCAGCGAGGTTTGGCTCATGATGTAATAGATGTTCTTCTCGTCGGTGCGCGTTCCGTCGACGAAGATGACGCCGCGGTCGTTGACCTCCACGTCGATCGTCTTCTTCGGATCGTCGTTGTTGCTCTGAGTGTTGTTCGTATGATTGGGAAGCTGCTTCTGGAAGCCCGGGGGCGTAATGAGCGCGGCCAAGATCATGAAGATGATGAGCAGGACCAGCAACACGTCGGTGAACGGCGTGATGTTGATCTCCGCCATGACGTCGGACTCTTGCTGGGCCGACAGCAGCGACATCGAAGCCTCTTTACTTGGCGGCGCCCGCGGCCGCTCGCGACGATGGGGCCGTCGGAGTGTATAGCTCGGTCGGAATCGGCTCGCCGACGTTGTGGAAATGCAGCATCTCGGCAAGCTGGTTGGCCGCCACGATCATCTCTTGGTTATACGTCTTGATGCGCGACTTGAAGTAATTGAAGAAGATCACCGCGATGACGGCCACGAACAGACCGGCGGCGGTCGTGATCAACGCTTCGCTGACGCCCGCTGCCACGACGGCCGGCGTCGAATTGCCCTTCAGAGCGATATCGTCGAAGGCGTGAATGATGCCCAGAACCGTCCCAAAGAGGCCGACGAACGGCGCGATGACCGCGATGGTGCCGATGATGGCCAGGTTGCGCTCCAAAGAGTTCAGGTGCTCCATCAACGCAATCGAGAGCGCGTCTGTGATGTCGGCCCGGTTCTTGGTGCCGCGCAGCAACCCGAACTTGAGGATCTTGGGGAGCATCCCTTTCTGCTCGTCGCAGACCCGGATGGCTCCCGGGATGTCGTCGACGGCGATCTTCGAGCCGATCTGGCGCAGCAGGTCCTTACTGTCGCCGTGCTGCTGTGCGAAAAACCATAGCCGTTCGATCACGATCGCCACCGCGACGACCGAGCAGATCAGAAGCCCGATCATCGCCGGGCCGCCCCTCACGAGAAAGTTGTAGAACCCGCTGAAAAAATCCACGCTTGCTCCGGCGCCTCCAGTGAAATGTTTGCTAAATCGTCTGACCGACTATAGAAAAGCGACGCCCAGGTCCACGTCGCGGGCTCTGTCTCTTACCTTTGCTCCGAGGGTATTCCTCGCGCGGCCTCACTTGGCTCCGCTGATCGTGGCGATGGCGGCCTCGCTCAACGTCGCTACCCGCGTGTCGCCGGAGGTTTTCGCCGCGGCGTCGGCTTTGCCGAGAAAAACGAGTGCTTCCTTGCGGCTCCCTTGCCTCGCGAGCGCGATGCCGGCGGCGTAGTTGCCGAGCGCGCTGTTCGGGTCGATCGCCAGGGCCTTGTCCGCATCGGCTTTGGCCTTTGCGTTATCGGGGGTCGGCTTGACTTCGAGGTACAGAATCGCCGCCTGGGACCAAAGCATCACGGCCTGCGTGGGCAAGGATTGCGTGGCCGCTTCGAGCGTGCCCGCCGCGTCGGCGGTTCCGCTCTTCGTCTCTTGGCCCTGAGCTTGCTTGACGAGGTAGTTGGCGATGAACGACTGCGCCGATGCTGCCTGAGTCGGGTCGAGTTGGGCTACCTCGGCGGCGACCGTCTTCGCCATGTCCACGTTGCCGGCGGCGAGATAGGTCGAAACGAGGTTGATGTCGACCTGCGCGCGGTCCTTGACGCCGGCGTTCGTGCTCGCCCCGAGGGCGCGCGCTTTCTCGAGATCGGCAGCCGCCGCGGTGAAATCCCCGGTGGCGGACTCCGCTAAGCCGAGGGTATTGTAGGTGCCCAAGGCCGGCGCCAGCGCGACCGCTTTCTTAGCTGCCGCCAAGGCAAGATCGTTGTCCTTGGCCTTGTACTCGACGATGGCGTAGTCGGCGTACGCCTTTCCGGCCACGACCTTGTAATTGTCGGGCACGGGGCCACCCTTGTCGAAGGCCGCAACCGCTTGGGTCGGATCGCCCGAAAAAGCGTAAGCGACGCCGAGGTCCGTCTCCGCTCGCTGGTCGCCGGGATGCGCTGCGATGTAGCCCGTTAGAGCAGTTTCCGCGCCGCTAAAATTGTTGGTTCGGAGCTGGCGCTCGGCCTCGTCCAGCGGCGTGTTGGCCGAGGATTGGCCGGCGCTCGCACCGCTTGCCGTGAAACTGAGTTCGTAGTCGTAGAACGCGGTCTGCGGCTTCCCGGCTTTCAGCGCCGGCTTGTACGTTCCGGTTCGCGCGATCTCTAACGCCGCGGCATCGTCGGCGTGATTGGTCGACTTGAGAACCTCAATAACTTTGAAGGTGGCGTTGGCGTAGACCAGCACCTTCACGATGACTTTTCCGGGGCCGCCGAGGGGCGTGGTGCTCTTGCCGGGTTTTACGAGCTTCGGCGGGACGTAACCCGACGGTGCAGGTTGCGCGTGCGCCCACAACGGGGCGGCAACGGCAGCGATGGCGAGAGTGGACGCAAGACCGCGCGGAATTCGTCGCATTCGGGATTCCCTTATTTCTAAGCGTCTGACTGCAAAGTTCGGAAGCGTCTCTTATTGCAAAACGGAATCGGCAGCAGGGGTGTTGGCGGTCGACCCGGCGACCGCTTGCGCGGCCGTCCGGAAGAGGGGCTCGAGCTCGGCAAGGTTTCCCGAAGCGAGAGCATCCGCAACGTCCGAGAGTATGGCCGAGAGGCTGCGGACTTCCTGCGCGGCGGCATCGCGATTGTAGTCGAGGATCGAGCGCCACATCGACCAAGGAGAGGCACCCAAGCGTACGCTCGACCGCATTCCGGGACCGACGAGGTCTGCGACCGCGGGGTCTTTCAGACGCTGGGCGAGGCGGCAGGCAAGGGCTGTGCCAACGAGCTGGGGGAGCATCGAGGTCAGCGCCATCGCCCGGTCGTGCACGGCCGCGTCGACGGCGAACGGTACGGCGCCCATCTGCCGGATCAGCGCAATGGCCGCAGTGCGCGCAGCTGCCGGCCGATCCGGTTCGTAGGCCCATGTTCGACCGGCAAAAAGGTCGGGACGGCCGGCTTCCGGTCCACTGAGCTCGGAGCCGGCGATCGGATGCGTCGGCACGAACGGGGTTAGCGCCGCTCCCGCGGCTGCCACCGGGACCTGTAGCGAAGCCACGTCGATGACGAGCGGCGGCAAGCAGCGCGCGAAGCGCAAGCGGGCCAGCAGCTCGAGGGTAGCCGCGAGGGGCGTCGCCAGCACCAGCCCATCGACTCCCTCGAAGCAGCTCGCTTCCTCGGCGCCGACGACGTCCAGCGCACCAGCCGAACGCGCGCTTTCGGCGTGCGCCGGATCGCGATCGAATCCAACGACCCGGGCGCCGGTCTGCCGCGCGCGCAGCCCAATCGAAGCGCCGATCAGCCCGGTTCCGACGATCCCGAGCGCGCGAAAGGCAGGCTCCGTCAGGTTATACCATGAGGGCCGGCGCCGGCAGTCCGCGGCCGACGGCGGCCGCCACGGGCGCGAGCCGAGCCATCAGGTCGGCGAAGTTCGCAAGGGTCAGCGACTGCGGCCCATCGGAATAGGCGGCCGCTGGATTCGGATGCACCTCGACCAGGAGTCCGTCGGCTCCGGCTGCGATCGCTGCGAGACTCATCGGCACCACGAGGCTGCGCACGCCGGTGCCATGCGACGGATCGACCACGACCGGGAGATGGGTCAGCGTCCGCAGCAGCGGCACCGCCGCCAAGTCGAGCAGGTTGCGCGTTTGCTGGTCGTAGGACCGGACGCCGCGTTCGCACAGCACGATCTCGTGGTTCCCCGAGACGTAGACGTATTCGGCAGCCATCAGCCACTCTTCGATCGTTGCCGCGATGCCCCGTTTAAGCAACACCGGCTTGCGCGCGCCGCCCACCTCGCGCAAGAGCCCGAAGTTCTGCATGTTGCGGGCCCCGATCTGCAGCACGTCGGCGTAGCGCTCGACCAGCTCGACGTCGCGCACGTCGAGCACCTCCGTCACGACGGCCAGGCCGGTGCGGTCCGCCGCCGCGCGCATGACCTTGAGGCCCTCCTCGCCCAGCCCCTGAAAGGCATAGGGCGAGGTCCTAGGCTTGAACGCGCCGCCGCGCAGGAGGTTTGCGCCGGCCCGCGCGACCGCGTCTGCCGTCAGGTCGAGTTGCTCGCGCGATTCGACGCTGCACGGTCCCGCGCAGATGGCCAAGGTCTCCCCGCCGAAACTCACGCCGTCGCGCACGCGCACGA
>PMHO01000045.1 GCA_003156715.1 Candidatus Tityobacter terrigena | reverse complement strand
GGCGAGACCGTTTGGTTGAGCGCACGTCCTCTTTGAGGAACTCGTTCTCGCGGCTGCCACCGGTGAAAGAGCGGAAGCGATCGCGACCTACAGCGAAATCCCATTGCTAATTGTCGACGACGTCGGCATGCGCAAGCTTCCGACGGCGGCAGCCGAAGATCTGCTCGAAATCGTGATGCGGCGCTACGAACGAGCGTCGACGATCATAACGTCAAACCGCCCGCTCGACGACTGGCCAAAGTTGTTCGGCGACACTCCGGCTGTTGCTGCATTTCTCGATCGCTTGATGCATCACAGCGACCTCATCGAGATTCGCGGCAAGAGCTTCCGGCTTCACGAATCCAATCTCGCTGCCCGCCGGCGCAAGGTCCCCACCATGGCGTAATCCAACACCCGCCCACGTAACACTCTGTCCGGGCACGACGGTGGCCGCTGGCCTATTTTGAACTGCCCACGGGTGGCCGGTTTTCAAGTGCCCGCCGAGGCCGGGCCACCCAGCGGGAATCTCCTAATAATAATTACGCTCCCTCCGACGCCCCGGGCTTTAGCAAGTTTACTGTTACTCCATTCGGTCGATAGTTTCTCGAAAACAGCGATATCATTAGCCCGCTTGAAGCCGACTCGTACATACGTGAGGCCCGGAGACGTTTGGTGAGTCAGATGAGGTCATCTACACTTACCTGACAGAAGCGCGTAAGAGCTTTTCGGATGGAAACCATACCCAGAGGTTCTTGTTGAGCACACCTCGGTGGCGAGTTGGGCCGAGCTGATCTCGTCGTTTTGCTGCTCAAGGAAACGGAGCGGCGTGCGGTATGCGCTGGATAGCCGAGTGGGCGCGAGCTCGATCGCAAGCCTCGAGGGCCTGGTGCCCGCGAGGAATCCCTCCGTCGGCTAAGATGAACGACCTTTCTCGCTACCGACGACGCGGCTAAGTTCGGCGAGCTGGACGCGCTCGAGGCACCGATCACCCAGCCGGACGATGCGGGATGTGAACCTGGCCGCCGCCGATGCGCCGAGCCATAAAGCCGAGGCCCAGGAAGGTCTCGTCCGGCCGCGGTCCCGGGACCCGGCCTTACTCGCGCCCGCTGTGGCGATCCAACAGTTGCGGTCAGCTCTCTTGTCCTCGAGTGGTTGTAAGAAAGGTTGTAGGGTGCCGAATAGCCTGCTAACTAAGCTAGACAAGTAAGCAAAGAAACCCCGTTATACGGGGGTCTATTGGTGGAGATGGAGGGACTCGAACCCCCGACCCCTTACATGCGAAGTTGGGGTCACGCTTGCGTTGCAGTCGCAAGAAAACGCTCGTCGCCGACCGTCGCCGACGAGAACCGGAGCCGGCACGATTCGGAAATCGAGGTCTTCTCGTGACAGGGATTCTTGGCTCACTGCCCCGCTCGGGAATCAATCGCGTGAGCCCGCAGCGAAAGTTATACGATGCCCAGAACCTGGCCGAACCCGTGGCCGCAGACGGAAACGGAAGTGCGCACCTGGCGCATCAACAACGGTTACGACTTTCTGAGGGAGCGGCTCGAACTCCCCGAGCAGCTCTTCGCCATGAACCCCTATTCGATCGATGGCATCGCTTTGACGATGATCGCGCTGACAACGCTTGCCGAGCACTACGGTGGATATGTCGAGCAGGCGACGCTCACCCCGGGTCAGCCTCCGCTTTCGACGAAGGGGAAAGACGTGCGTCGCTTCCGACGTCTCCTCGAAACCTTCGCCCCCTCGTTCACGAACCGGATCTCGATTCCGACGCTTGCGCGTGAAATCCACCACGCCACTGAGCCGAAGATTCTTGCACTTGCGCCAATGCTCCCGCCGATGTTGCGCGAGTTTCCCATTGCTCCGGTTCCGCAACTCCGCCGAACCGTCGACGACCCAAGGCGTGCCATCTTCGAAGCCTGGGCGGCTCAGCACAAGTTTGTATTACCGCCAACGCTCTTCGGCCGCGCAGACTACGCCGGCATGTTGCTCGCAGACTACCGCCACTCGGTCGTCCACGCGCTGAGCGTAGCTAAGGGTCGTGAGGCGGCGTATCTCGTCAACGAACTGGGCGGCGCACCCGAACCCGCATTCTACAGCAACCACAGCAGCGATGCGCCGGGCGGCGACGACTACGAGAAGATACGGTTCGGTTTTCGGCCGCTCGCTATTCTAGCGCTTGCCAAAGAGGCGACCGAAAGCGCGCGCGCGTGGGCGCACCGGACGGACACCGACATCTTCACTAGATGACGGAAAGCGAGCGCCGCACGGATGTCGTACTAGCCGGTCCACCGGATCACGGCCCGGAGGCCCCGAAAACTGAAGAAGTCACTCTGCTGTACACCACTGCCCCACCGTACGTTAAGGCCTGCGAAACAATCATATTATGGATACTTCAGAGTTTATTGAAAAGCTCTCGACGTTGCTGCGCGATCACGGGTTCGCTTGGGTCGATGATTCCGTTCGTGAGGCAATAGAACAGGGCGCTGACGTTGAACGAAAAAAAGCATCTGCGGTCGGCCTGCGCGAAGAGGTCAGAGAAGCAACTGATTCCTCAAAGGCTTTTGCGGACTTTGATAACTACTTCAGCGCCTTTGAAACTAAGCCAGGGCGCGTGACTGCGACCATTACTCGTGAATATACGATCGACGAAGTCGTTGCACTTTACTTAACGGCGGTATACTCGGTCTTCGTTGAACCGGGTGAGTTAAGCGCGGCCGGCCTCGAACTCTTGGGTCCTGAAGTCGAGTCAGTCGTCTTTGCCGCCGAGGATGGAATTGACAAATTCGATGTAAGGCAAGCTTCCGCAGCGGCCTCGGAGGCTGCGTCTAAACTCCGCTTCTTGCTGAAGGATTTTGTCCTACATGCCTATTGACCGGCAGTTGCAGGCGGAGATTCTAAGACTGGTTGGGATAGCCGTGAATGCGCCTTACGCGGCATCCCGCGTCCAGAACAATGATCTATTTGAGCAATACGTGTTCGGACTATTGCTAGCGGCCGCGCGCCTTGAACATGGCTCGATAACATATCGGCGCGCCAATGGACTTATCGCGACATCTCTCTGCTTCAGGATATCGCCAGGATGGATCTACCGCGATGGACCAGGCTACACGCATGCGCTGATTGCCTTCGACCGAAAGATGCCAGTTGAGGCGCATATTGGAATTCGCGTCCGCGGCACATCTGAAGTAGAACACGAGTGCGATATCGTGGCGTTACTGGCCGATCATGCGTCATTTTGCCGGGTAAACGAAGTATCGCCGGCATCAAAGAGCGCCCTTGTCGCGATCGAATGCAAACACCTGGCTTCGAATACGAACCTCAACTACGGCCGCTCGTTTGTCGGGTTGGCCCGCGACTTGTCGGCGAAGCACGAATTCTTCGTAACGAACAGCACGTCGAGAACCGTCGAGCGTTTGCTTCAAGAACAAACGCTCAAGTGGGAGCATAACGTTAGGCCTAGTCTCCCGGACATTTCTGGTAAACTAACCTCCGCATTTCGCGAGGTGTTCAAGGGGTACAAGGCGGGGAGGTGGGCGTCCCTATGATGGCCCGGCGTGGCCCTTCGCAAGGTCGCGGCGGCTGTCACGTCGGAAGCACAGGGCGAGGCGCTGGTGCACCCCTGCTTGCACGGCTGACCTGTTGACGGTCGCCGCGCCCTTCAACGTCGGAGCAATCCGGCGCCCGAAGGCCGAAGCGTTCTAGCGACCGAACCGCGGTTGCCAAACGGTTGCCGTCGATCGCAACCGCGAGCGACCCGGCGCAACCCGCGGTGACCCGAAACCCTTGTAAAGCGGCCGTTCGCGACCCGTCCCGTCCCGCCATAACCGTACTGCGACCGATTCGATTCCCGTTGGCGCTACCACAAAACGCTCGAATCTACGAGCGTTTTTGATTGCCGCCGGCTTGATGTGGCATCGTTGTGGAACGGACTCGTCGGGGTTGTTAACGCGAGCCTGCCCTTCAGTGTCACCCTGAGCCTGTCGAAGGGTGAGCGAACCTGACGGCTTCGCAAGAGCATGTGAAACCACGGTTCCAAGCAGCCCCTCAATGCGTGCTGCGGCATCTTCCTGTAGCGCGTCAATCGCGTGAAGGTAAATTCGCGACGTGATTGCCGTTGATTCGTGGCCGAGCGCGCGCGACACGGTTTGAAGATCGACGCCCGACGCAAGCGCGAGCGTTCCGAACGAGTGTCGCAAATCGTGAAAGCGCACGTGCGGGAGCTTCGCAGCCTTGATAAACCGCGCGAATGCCAGCGAGAAGGCCCCAGGCTCCCACAAGGCGCCGTCCGGGCGCGTGAAGATCCAATCGTCGGCGGGCGTACGCCGCAGTTCTCGTTGGCGTATCTGCTCGTTGCGGAGAACGTCGATGACAAACGGCGGCAGTGCGATTGTTCTCGCGCTCCGCGCAGTCTTCGGCGGCTTCGTTCGTGTGGCGCCCTTGTAACTCTCAAGTGAGCGGCGGACGTTGAGCCGCCGTGCATCGAGATCGACGTCGGACCACCGCAAGGCGAGCAGCTCACCGCGCCGCAACCCAGTTCCGATCGCCACCGCAATGATCGCTTGCAGTTCTGTACCTTGCGCGGCGCGCAGCAGCTTGGTGACGCCGGCAGGATCGAGCACGTGCATTTCCCTGCGCTGGAAGCGTGGCGGGTCGACCGAATCCGCAGCACTTCGCATGACTAATCCCATCCTGGCGCCCCAGCGCAGCATTGTGCGCATCGTGTTAAAGATGTGCGCGACTGTGCGTGCCGAGAGTGCGCCGCGTTCTCGATCGTTGCGCTTGCCGCGCGACCACGCGCTGACCACCGCTTCGACGTGCGCTGGGCGTAGCTGCTCCGCGCGCAACGATCCAAGCGCAGGCACGATATAGAGCCGAACGCGCGACGCGTAGAAGGCATATGTTTTAATTGCGACGCGTTGCTCTTTGGCTGCAAGCCACCGCAGCGCGAGCTCGCGGACTGTTAGCCGGTTATCACCGGCGTAGCCGCCAGCCTCAACCTCGCGCAGCAGGTCGCGCAACCGGCGCTGCGCTTCGGCTTTCGTTCCATGCACTGCCTCACGCCGCTGGCGACGCTGGCCGTTGCCATCGCGTGCCAACTCTACGCGCAAGTACCACGTTCCGATCGCGCTGCCGCGTGTCAGGTGCCCTCTCATTGCTGGTTGGCGGGACGATTCGACGGCAATCCGAGGAATGCTTCGAGCGACGCCCTCGTGACGATGATTCGACGCGGAGTAACACGCACCGACGGTAACCGGCCCGAGGCGATTAGCTCGTACGTCGCGTTGCGCCCGATGCCGAGGATGCGCTGCACGTCGCGCACGCTTAGCACATCCCGCGCATCGCGTAAACGTCCGTCTTCGTTGATGGTGGTCCCCTCAAAATGCAAACCGCTCCGCAGCAGAACCTTCAGAGCGGATTTTGCCCGCATAATAATGCGTTCGAAAGTCAAGCGTGACTTCGCACGTCAATTATACCGCAAACGAAATAGAGATGCACGGAGCCGGCTAGCGTCATTTTAGCGGCCGCATCCAGGGCTCGCTGCGCTCGGCTCTTACGCGCAAACCCTGGACTCGGCCGTATGTCGCAATGACTCCGGCTCCGCGCATTTACGATGCTATCGAGATGCGGCGGTCGCTGCCGGCACATTACATTTTGCAATACATTCTCGCAACGGTTGCGTTCGCGACGAGGCGGCGGTGCCGTTGCCGGCGAGCATCCGATCGTGATCCAGGCGAGTATCTGGGGCATGACAGGCGCGTAACGTCTCGCGTTCACTGACATTGCGCGGCGATGCTCCGGCTTTGCGCCGCCACGTTACTCCCCTGCGCGCGAACGTTTACTGCCGTAGTTTGAGCTTAACGCCGACCGAAGGGTTTTCAAGACGCAAGCCGGTGGTTGTACGTACAACGCCTTCGGGCCTCGTCCGTCCAACCAGTTTGGGGGCCGGGTCGCGGGCCTGCCGGCCCGCTCAGCCCGCCTCGATGAGCCTCGCCAGGTACGAGTTGAAGCGCTGCTCGATAACGACAACGTCGTCCGTATCATAGCGCACCTCGCGTGCAAGCTCAGCCAATATCCCGCGCCAGCCGGGCGGAAAGGCAAACGAAGAGACTGGCCACGTGTGAGCGGCCCGTTCGGCGAAGATACCTTCACAGGCAGCCCGGACCGCTGCGAGATCGACCTCCGCGCGCTCCGCCAGGAGAAGGACGTCGAGCACGTCGCGGGCACGAGGATTCGGACGGCCACGGGGCTCGGGCTCGGTGAGCGCATGAATCTTTTGCGCGATCTGCGCCGGAACTGCCAGACAGGGCACAGAGCGCGGCGATTCGAGCCCGAGCTCCGCGAGGGCGATGGGCTGTACGGAGTCCGTCTCCATGTCAGCATTTGCCGGGGAGAGGTCAACGTCAACGGTTGCCCACGGGCGGCCGAGATATTCGATAGCGATCTCTAGGGCGAGCGCGCCATTGCCCAACATCCGCGCCTCACCTCGCCGACGTAGACGAAAGTCTCCGAAACCGACGTCGAGGGCTGCATCGAAAAAGGGAAGGAGCTCAGCTGGCGACGCGCAGAGACCGATATCGAGATCCCGTGTAGCTCGTGCAAGCAGCCCGAGTCGCAACTCAATCGCGACACCGCCCTTAACGAAGAAGAATGGAATAACGCCGCGAGCTGCCGCCTCAGAAAGCGTCTCGCACAACACCGAAAATCCGACGAGCCGGCGCAATCGGGCGGCGGTCGTGCCTTGCTCCTTGGCGACGTTGGTAATCCGTCGTTCGAGTGCACGGCGCCGCTCGCTCTGGCTAGTCGGCATGGTATGGCTCCAATACCTCGCTACCGAACGTGTCGACAAGGCGCTGCAACTCGTCCTCCCGTAGGAGGTGCCTTTCACGGGCTTCGCTTACGGCTCGGTGAACTACATCAGCGCCGTGCAGGGGCCCGATATCCTCGATCGCTCGCGGCAAACTGACGATCGGAACGCCCTGCTCCCAAGCTCGGTCAGCCTCGGCGACATTCGCAAAATGAAGTAGGAGCCAGACCGGCCGCTGGCGTGAGATGCGCGTTTTCGGCGGAACCGTGACGTGAATGACGCCGGGATTGAGGTTTGTAACGTTATGCAATTCAAGCGCGGAATCGTGGGAGACCAAGGCGTATTCGAGCTCGCGGTGAGCCCTCGGCCAGAGCACGGCTTCGTGATATTGCTGAAGGCGCGTCGTAGGCCAGTTTTGGAATCGGTATAGGCCCTGTGCGACCCGTGTTAGGCGGCCTCGATGGGCGAGTTGGACAACGAGGACGCGGGGAACGCCGGCCTCCTCCGCCGCCCGGGCGGTAAAGAAGCCTTCTTGCTCCGCAGCCAGTTCGCGAAGCGTATCCTCGATTTTGGCCATGCGAAAAGTATAGCATTTTGCTATAGTACTTGCCCAACCGGGCGCCCCGCACCGAGGCGCGTAGATCTGCTCAGCGCCCAACAGCATTCGCCTAAAATGTTTCTGACAATTCTTGACATTTGTCAGAATCTTGCAATATCATTACGGCTAACGCAGCCTAATACGAAAGTGACACAACGATGCCAGAACTGGCCGAACCGCAATGGGGCGATCTATCCGAGCAGCTTCGCAACGAAGTCTTGAAGGCATCGCGCGAATCAGAAACCTTCTCCGTGTCCGATGTGCTCCAGGCGGCGCCGATAGGCGCTTCAAGAGAGCTTGTCGACCAAGTTCTCTCGCGCATGGTGCGAGCAAATGAAATCACGCGGGTCGAGCGTGGAGTCTATTCCACGAGTACTACCTCAACTGCGTCAAAGCTCGTCGGGGAAACAAACGGTAAGCTCCCACCCAAACCCGCACGCACTGTTTCGCTAGTTTGGTCGATTGCCGAACTCCTGCGCGGCGACGTGAAACCTGCCGACTACGGCTCCTTTGTCCTCCCCTTCACCGTTCTTCGGCGTCTTGATAGCGTGCTCGAAAAGACGAAAGCTGCCGTCGTTGCCGCGAAGAAGGGCATGCGCGATCTCGACAACCTGCGACTTGACCAGAAGATCGCTTTGGAGAAAGCCGCCGGCTTCAAGTTCTATAACGCTTCTGCGTTGACGCTCACGACGGTCCTCAACGATCCGAGCCACGTGCGAGCGAATCTCGGAGGCTATATCGATGGCTTCAGTCCGAACGTCAGAGACATCTTTGAGCGCTATAAGTTCGATGCGCGTATTGCCGAGCTCGACGAAAAGAACTTGCTCTACAAGGTGCTCAAAGAGTTCGTCGCGGTAGACCTCCATCCGAACGTCGTCTCGAACTCAGAAATGGGCGATACCTTCGAGAATCTCATCCGCCGGTTCGCCGAACTTTCCAACGAAACGGCTGGTGAGCACTACACGCCACGGGATGCAATCCGACTCGCGGTGGACCTGTTGTTGGCCGGTGACACCGACCTGCTCACGAATACGGCCCCGCTGCGCAGCATCTATGACCCTACAGCCGGAACCGGCGGCATGCTCTCCGTCGCCGAGGACCGCATCAAGGCGTACAATACCAACGCCAAAGTGACGGCCTATGCCCAAGAGCTCAATGATGAATCGTACGCCGTCTGCAAAGCCGACATGCTTATCAAGGGCCAGAACGTGAACAACGTCATCCAGGGGAACACGCTTTCCGACGACAAGTTCTCCGACAAAAAATTCGACTGGATGCTCTCGAATCCACCATACGGTGTCGACTGGAAGAAGATCCAGGGGACGGTTGAAGACGAGCACCAGAAGCGTGGTTCTAAGGGCCGCTTCGGTCCTGGGCTCCCGCGCATCAGCGATGGCCAGATGCTCTTTCTGATGCACCTCGTCTCGAAGATGCAGCCGCCCGACAAGAACCCAAGCGGCAGCCGGATCGGTATCGTCATGAACGGCTCGCCGCTCTTCAGCGGCGGTGCGGGCTCGGGGGAGTCGGAGATCCGGAAATACCTCTTCGAGAATGATCTCGTCGAAGCGATCGTCGGCTTACCGACCGAAATGTTCTACAACACCGGCATCGCGACGTACATTTGGATCCTCACGAACAAGAAGACCGCGGAGCGGCGGGGGAAGGTTCAGCTTCTCGACGCGACGTCGTTCTGGAAGAAAATGTCAAAGAGCCTGGGCAGCAAGCGACGCTTTATGGACGAGCACGACATCGCGACCATTGTGCGCATCTACGGCGAGTTCGAGGACAGTGATTTCTCAAAAGTGCTGTCGAACAATGCCTTCGGCTACCGGACCATTGTTGTGGAACGTCCGCTACGCCTCAACTTCCAGGCCGGCCCGGAGCGACTCGCGCGCCTGGACGCCGAGAAATCGCTGACGAAGAACGATCTACAGCTCCAGAAACTGAAGCACGCACTGATCGCGATCGATCCGGCGAAGGTCTTTACAGATCGTCCGGCGTTTCTCAAAGCCCTTGACGCGGCACTCAAAAAGGCTGCCGTGTCGCTTTCCGCCGTGCAATACAAGGTGGTTTGGCAGACTCTTTCAGAGCGTGACGACAACGCTGCGGTCTGCCTCGGACCAAAGGGCAAACCTCAGCCAGACCCAGACTTGCGCGACACCGAGAACGTCCCGCTGGATGAAGACGTCGACGCTTACTTCGCCCGGGAGGTAAAGCCTTTTCTCGCAGGCGCTTGGGTCGATCATGAGAAGACGCGCGTCGGCTACGAAGTGCCGTTCACACGATACTTTTACAATTATGTTCCGCCGCGGTCACTCGACACGATCGATACGGACCTAGGCACGGTTACGAGTCAGATTGTGGCAATGCTTAGCGAGGTCACGGCGTGACCTTTCCTTGGCCTCGGATGCGGCTCCGTCATCTCAGTAAGGAGCCGATCAGAAATGGAGTCGGGGAGTCGGCTCAAGATGGAGTTGCGGACTGGCCGAGATACGTCCGCATCACCGATATTGCTGGACCGAGAACACTCCGCACTGACACAGTCGCGTCTTTGCCTCCCGAGATCGCTAGGGAAGCACCTTTGAGAAATGGGGACATCCTCATCTCCGCCGTGGGTGCGACCTTTGGGAAAGCCTACCTGCACCGAGACATTGCGCATGAACATTGCTTCGCTGGCTATTTGGTAAAGGTTTCCGTGAACGAAAGACTGCTGCCGGAGTTTGCAGCATATTGGACTGAATCATACGACTATTGGCACCAAGTAAATAGCCGTGTTATCCAATCGACTATACAGAATTTCAGCGCAGCGAGAGTCAAGGACCTATCCCTCGGCGTACCACCGATCGACACTCAACAGATTATCGTGAATTTCCTTGACCGCGAGACAGCCCAGGCCGATGGCCTAGTTGCGAAGTACGAGCGCCTCATCCAACTGCTTGAAGAAAAGCGCGTCGCGCTAATCACGCAGGCCGTCACGAAGGGATTTGATCCGAGCGCTCCGACGAAAGAAACTGGCACCGATTGGATCGGGACAATTCCTAGGCATTGGGTCCTTACGCCGTTGAAGCACGCGGTCAGAGGGATAACAGTTGGCATTGTTGTTACACCGGCCGCCTATTATGTTGCCGAAGGTGTGCCCTGCTTGCGTTCGCTGAACATTTCGGAACGCAATATCAGCGCAGAAAATCTCGTCTACATTAGCCCCGAAAGCAACGTGCTGCACCGAAAGTCTCAAATCCGAAGTGGCGACCTCGTGATCGTGCGCACCGGGCGCCCTGGCACGTGTGCGGTCGTGGATGGGCGGTTTGACAACGCAAACTGTATTGACCTTATCATCGCCCGCCGATCACCGAATGCTAGTTCGGAATTCCTTGCATATTATCTGAACTCAAACGCTGCAAAGATTCAGTATGCTTTAGAATCAGGTGGTGCTTTGCAACAGCACTTCAACGTTGGCGCTGCCGGATCCCTATCGGTGTGCCTCCCGCCACTTACTGAACAACGGAGCATTGTAGACGCCCTGAACGAACAATGTGGACGCCTTGACACAGCTATTGATACAACGCGCCGCGCGATTGCACTTGTGCGGGAACGTCGCTCGGCTCTGATCGCGGCAGCTGTTACGGGTCAGATAAACATTCGAGCGAACGAGGCTACGCAGCCGCGAATTAAGGTCGGCTCCTAGTGTCTGCTATCCACAGAGAGGCGGTCTTTGAGTCGGAAATCGTCGGCTATCTCGTCGCAAATGGTGGCTGGATCGAAGGCGACCCCGCGAAGTACGATCGAAAGCTTGGCCTGTATCCTGAAGATGTCATCGGCTGGATTCACGACACTCAACCAAACGAGTACGACAAGATTGCCGCCGGCAACAACGGCTCAAACGATTCGATCATCCTTGAGCGCCTAGCGAAGGCGTTGCAGGAAGAGGGCCCGCTCGCGGTTCTCCGACGCGGATTCAAGCGGCTCAACGCGCGGTTCGAGATGTGCGCGTTCAAGCCCGGTCACGGCCTGAACCCTCAGACGCTCGAAAAGTATAGCAAGGCCCGCTGCCGCGTCGTCCGCCAGGTTCACTATTCTCAATTCGACGAGAAGAGCATCGACCTGGTCCTTTTTGTCAATGGAATTCCGATCGCCACGATTGAACTGAAGACGGACTTCACGCAGTGCATTGACGACGCCGCCAAGCAGTACCGGTTCGACCGGCTTCCCATTGATGCTACAACCGGCACGCCTGAGCCGCTGCTCACCTTTAAGCGCGGCGCCCTCGTTCATTTTGCGGTCAGTACTGACGAGGTTCGGATGACGACCCGGCTTGCCGGACCGAAAACCGTCTATCTGCCCTTCAATTTGGGCAACGACGGCGCTGCCGGCAACCCGCCTAACCCGCACGGCCACCGGACGGCCTACCTATGGGAGCGCGTCCTCCAGCGCGACGCCTGGCTCGAAATCCTAGAGAAGTTCATCCATCTCGAAAAGACGACAAGAACCGTCGATGGGACGAAGCAGCACAACGAGAACATCATCTTCCCGCGCTACCATCAGTGGGACGCTGTCCGGAGCCTTATTTCCGCCGCCAAAGCCGAAGGTGCGGGCAACAAGTACCTGGTGCAGCACTCGGCCGGGTCTGGCAAATCGAACACGATCATGTGGCTGGCGCACCAGCTCTCAAGCGCCCACAGCGTCGCCGACAAGAAGGTCTTCGACTCGATCATTGTCGTTACGGACCGACAGGTCCTCGACAACCAGTTACAAGCCACCATCTCGCAATTCGAGCACAAAGCCGGAGTCGTCCAGCGCATCACCAAGGAGGGCTCGAAGTCCGCTCAGCTCGGCGCCGCCCTCAAGAACAAGACACCGATCATCATCGTCACGATCCAAACCTTCCCGTTCGCGCTAGACGCCATCTCGGAGTTGCCGGACGTCACGGGGCGCTCGTTTGCGGTAATAGCGGATGAGGCGCACTCGTCACAGACTGGCGAAGCCGCCCGGAAGCTCCGCGAGGCCCTCGGCATCACCGATACGGCCCCTGATGATGAGGGAGAGGCGGTCTCGGCCGAAGACGCACTGCTGGCGCAGATGGCGAAGCGCGCAGGCGCGAAGAACATCAGTTACTTCGCCTTCACCGCGACCCCGAAGCCCAAAACGATGGAACTCTTCGGGCGACCGAACGCGAACGGTAAGCCTGCGCCCTTCCACGTCTACACGATGCAGCAGGCGATCGAGGAAGGCTTCATTCTCGACATCCTCCAGAACTACACGACGTACGACGTCGCTTATCGTCTCGCCACCATCACCGATAAAGCCGGAGAATTGGTCGTCCCAAAAAGCGATGCCGCGAGGGTCATCAAGAACTACGCCAGGCTGCATCCCTACAACATCGAGCAAAAGGTCGAGGTCATCGTCGAGCACTTCCGCGACACCGTCGAGCCGCTTCTAAACAGGCGCGCGAAGGCGATGGTTGTGTGTTCGAGCCGCAAGGCGGCAGTCCGCTATAAGCTCGCCATGGACAAATACATCAAGAGGAAAGGCTACAACCTCGCGACGCTCGCGGCGTTTTCGGGAGAGGTCATGGACGAGATAGATGGCGTCACAGAAACCTACACCGAAAACGGGATGAACCAACTCAAAGGCGAGGCTATCGACGAGGCATTCGGTGGAAATGCTTACCAGCTATTGATCGTCGCAGAGAAGTTTCAGACCGGATTCGATCAGCCGCTGCTCGTTGCGGTGTACGTCGATAAGAAGCTGGCCAACATCGCGGCCGTCCAGACGCTGTCGCGTCTGAATCGGACGTACGAACGCGACGGGTTCAAGAAGGACAAGACATACATCCTGGACTTCGCGAACAAACCTGAAGACATTCTCGCTGCATTCAGACCGTATTACAAAGTTGCCGCGCTTAGTGGCGTGACGGATCCGGACATCATCCACGACCTGCAATCGAAGTTGGACAATTCCGGTATTTATACCGCCGATGAGGTCGATCGCTACTTCGCAGCGCTTGCAAAGGCGAAAGAAGCCAAGAGTGGAGAGAAGAGCCAAGGGCTCCTTAAGGCCGTGCTGGATCCTGTCGTCGATCGTTATCGAGCGTGGGCGTCCAAAGCCGCGGAAGAAAACGATTCCGAGGAGATCCAAAGGGCGGAAATCTTCAAGAAGAACGTAGCCGAGTTCGTTCGTGTCTACGGCTTTCTCTCGCAAATCTATAACTATGGTGATACGGACCTCGAGAAGCGGTCGCTTTTCTTCTCCGGGCTGACGCGGTTGCTCAAAAACGATCGAGATAAGGTCGATATCGACTTGAGCGACGTGCGGATGACTCACTACAGGGAAAAGATCAGTTTCCTGGGTGGTATCGACTTGGACACCGGATCCGTGGTCGAACTCGATCCGATGAAGTCCATCGGAACGGCCAAGGCGCACCAGAAGCAGTACGGGCCCTGGCTGAGATCCTCCGGGTGATGAATGAACTGCTAGGCGTCGGCATCGACGACCAGCACCAGCTCGTCTTCGCTTCACAAACAGCCCAAGAGATGGTGCAGGACCCGACATTGCGTGACCAAGCGTTGAACAACTCGCGCGAACAATTCAAGAACGCCGGCGACGTCGTTTCCATCGGGCATCAAATGCTTGTAGAAGCCAAGGAAGAAATTACGCAGAAGAACGACACCCAAAGTTCTGCGGTCGATGAAGCCCTTACGCGCCTGTTTGGCAATCAGGAGGGCCTGAGCAGACTGATGGATGCCATGGCGAACTATATCTACGATTACCACAACCGCCCGACAGCATAGGGCGATGGACCGCAATTCCATGAACCTGCGGAGGTGGATGTCGGTCGATCCCGCCTGCCACTCGACGCCATCCGGAACTCTATCTAGCTGCGTTACCACCAACGTCTTGAAATCACGGGAACTTCTGCATGCCCAAGACCATTGTAGCCGGATTCGCCGAGCTTCAATCAGGACTGAACATCACGACGTTGCAATCCAGCACGGTCGCGTCACGACATACGAATGTTTGTGACGTGATCAAAACCGAATTCACGACGCTCGAGGACTTCCTAACGGGCTCGTACCACCGCAACACGATGATCCTCCCGCTCAAGGATGCCGACGTGGACGTCATGATCGTGCTCAACCCGTCCTACCACGGAAAATACGGCCCGACCGCATTACTCGACCGAGGTGCCGTCCTCCTGAAGCCCTACACAACGCCGAAGATCAGCAGAAGCGGCCAGGCGGTAACGATAACGTTTTCCGACTTCAAGGTCGATGTTGTCGTCGGTTACAAACGAAAAGGGGGCGGCTACCTCATAGTCAGCTCGTACGACGGCTATCTTTCGACAAATCCGAAGAAACATGTCGAACAGTCGAGTGCGTCGAATTCCGCACAGAACGGGACGGGGACGAGATAATCGATGTATCCTGAAAACCGAAAGAGCGCAACCGGCAAAGGCACAGAACCCACCGTTCCAGCCGTTCTCGTCGAGGGTGCGAGAATATCCCCTGATGTAGGCGCCATTACGCCAAGCCCGCAGTCCGCCGCCAAATCCGTTTGCCGACGCCGTTGCGGTTCTGCGCTGACACACCGACTCCAGTCTGGGCTTTAGCTGGCGGAGGATAAGGAAACAATGCCGTGGACGTAAACGACTTCTACGCAACACGAGACGCTGACATAGAAGCGGCCATTCGCCAAAAGAATATCGACGCTCTGATGAATCGAATGTTCGAGCCGCGCAGCACGGAACTCCGTTTTGGCTTTAAGACGGAAACTGATTTATGGGATTACAAGAAAGACTGCCCGAGGATATCAAAGGACTACAATCCTTGGGCCGATCTCGCGAAGGACGTCCTCGCCTTTCACAACCACAAGGGCGGAGTAATCGTCTTCGGTATAACGGACGGGTTCGAATTCGAAGGCTGCACGACAACGATTGATAGCAAGCGACTCAATGATCAGCTGAGAAGATTCATCAGCGATCGTTTGTGGGTTGAATACCACCGTGAGTTCATTCAGCGCGATCAAAGATACCTCGGAGTCGCTCTTGTTGCTCCCGCGGGCCCTCGCCTCGAAAGGTTCATTTCCGATGCACCTCAGGTAAACGGCCGAGCTCTTTTTAAGAAAGGAGACTCGGCCATACGAAAAGGCGACTCCAGCTTCATTCTGACTCGTACCGAAGCCGACCAGTTAGAGCTGTCGAGAGCAGCACCGTCGGTAGGAGATGCATACTACATCAACGAAGGGCAATACCGCGTTCTAGCGCCCGACTTTGTGCAATTCGTGCCGCGCGACGAACCCTGCGCAGAAATCGAGCGAACTCTGAATGACAAGCGTGTGTCCATCGCTTCTCTCATCGGCATCGGCGGTGTCGGCAAGACCACCCTAGCGACCTGGGCGACGAAACGAGCTTATGATCGCCGACAGTTCAAGTATATCGTGTCTCTGACAGCAAAAGATCGCGAGCTGACAAAATCTGGAATCGTAGCTCTAAGCCCGGGGTTAACAAGCTTCGAATCCTTACTTGATGCCATATTGGAGGTCTTCGATTTCCCGGAATTAAGAGCCCATGACCTGGCTCTCAAAGAGAGCGAGGTGCGGACGCTCCTAGAGAGCGAATCCGTTTTGTTGTTCGTAGACAACCTTGAAACGGTAGACGACACGCGGATTATTGGCTTCTTGGACAACCTTCCCGAGGGTGTCAAAGCCATCACCACGTCCCGGCGCACGTCAGTGCGCGTATCGGTTCGCCCAATAGAAATCGGGCCGCTAACAGAAGATGAAGCTATCCGGTTTATTGAATCGCTGGCTTCCGCTCAGCTACATCTAAAATATATATTAAAACTGAGCAAGAGCCAAAAGAATGCGATAGCGGTTGCCTGCGATCGCATTCCTCTCGCGATCCGGTGGGTTCTTAGCCGTTCCAGGACCCCGTCTGACACAATGGCTCTCATCCGCGATTTGCGAACCCCCGGTAGGCAAAGCGAGGAACTCCTAGAGTTCTGCTTCAGACGCGTTTTTGACTCGCTAAACGCAGCCCAGCAACATGTGCTCGAAGTGCTGTCGCTGTTTCAGGCCCCTCTAACGAGAGAGGCTGTGTCGGTAGGGTGCGGCGCTTTGTCCGGGACCCAGGACGCTATTGACGCAATGGTAGAAGACGCCCTCGTGCACAGACAGTTTGATCCAGATCAGAATGACTATTCTTATACACTTATTCCGATAACGAGATCCTTTGTTTATAAGGAAGTCGCAAAGCATAGCGGACTTGAAGAACGAATCCGACGACGGCTTGTGAATTGGTATGAGGCGAAGGATGTAGGCGATCCGGAGGAACGCCTCATTGTTCGCGAGTTGCGTCAGCGCCGCGATGCGACCGACGCGAACCTTTTATCTCTTGCCCAGAGTGCCGAGCGGCGCGGCAAGGCAGATACGGCTGAGAAACTCTATGAGAGAGCATTAAATCGCAACCCGCGGAGCTGGCGCTCCGCGAAGGCGTACGCGGAGTTTCAACGGCATGTCCGTGAAAATACAGCCAGGTGCCTGCAGCTATACGAGCAGGCTGCAGCAAATGCTCCAAGCAAGGGGCGCGACAGAGCCCTTATTTTCCGAGAACGAGGCATGGTTCTTCGAAACGCTGGCCATCCCACCGCGACCGACGAAGCGCTAGAGAGTTTTCTCATCGCGCTAGAAGCAAATCCGGACGACATATTGGCAGCGCACGGTGCGGCGACGATGTATGAACGAAAGGGTATGGATTTGAGAGTGGTAGAGCTCATGGAACCTTTGGCTGACCATCCATATCAGGAAACGCGAAAGCGCGCGCTTGATCTGCTCGTAAGAGCATACACCAGGCGACACGATGTGATCAAAGCCAACGCATACCAGGAGGCGTTATCAGCCATCGAATCCCCTGAGCCGAGCTTGTTTCAGGTTACGCGCAGCTGAGGGGAGTACGGTATAATCGCACGATTGCGGTTCGGCCCAATCGGCGGCACCGCTGTGGCACGGACTCTACGGAATCTTTTGGTTTTAGCCGGGACCCGCGGGGACAGTGAGCTCGAGAAAGCATCTATTTGACGAACGCTTCCACGACTGACCGGGATTAGTCGGGATCGTCGGAATCAGATTCGATTCCCGTTGGCGCTACCAACATCGTCCTCGTCCTGCAATAGTTTTCGGCTCGCTCGGCCTGATATTTTCGGCCCAAATCTAGCGACCGTCTAGCGGACCGGTTTTAGTACCGTCTAACGGATGCCCCGTCCAACGGATTCTCCATTGACGCTAGCGCGTGAGCCGCTCGAGCCCTTCTGCTGCCGCGACCCGCGCCCGCGATAGACCATGGCGACGTAGCGGTCGACAGTGATGCTGATCGTGGCATGGCCCAGACGTTTGCTCACCGCCTCGATCGCTACGCCCGCCTGAGCTAGCAGCGACGCGTCCCTCTCGCGCGGATCGTGAAAGCGAATCCGACGAACGCCAGACCGCTTGACGAAGTTGCGAAACACCGAGCCGAAAAGCCAAAGGGCAATGGCGTGCGCCCGGTCGGACAAGCCGCCCCGGAGGGCGACGACTTCAGGTTTTGAAGAGGGGCAACTGCCTGCCTAAATCGTTAAGTGGAACTAGCCCTTGACCGATTTTCGCGACGAAGCCGACTCCATTCTCCTCGAGAACGTCCGCAATCCAGGAAGTCTGATTGTCGGGTGCCTGGCCAAAGGCGAGGACCGCACGCGCGCCGCGGAGATCTTCTTTATAACGGAAGCCGTAGTCTGCGAGCTGCCCTAAGCCGTAGCGCATGCGGTCCACAGCCTGCCTGACGTCCGTTACGCTTTTCGCTTCGATCAGGAGTGTCGAATTCCCGAAGTCGGCGAAGAGATCGACGTTGTTATTGTAGGCGCAGATTCCACCGCGGTCATGCACGTGCTTCGCGATCAGGGCGAGCACGTGTTGATGATCTGCGCGTGCTCGCTCCTGAAGGGCTGCCGATTCGTAGACGTTCAACTCTGTTTGACGTGGTATGTAGCCCGCACCGGGCGGTATGAGCTCAATGCGCCGGAAGGGATCGCGAGGCGGCAGCGACGCCGTGCTCGGGGCATAGAAGGCGCTAACTGCCTCGGTGCTGGGGATCCTATCGATGGAAGCGGCCGTAACGCCCCCAATAGCCAGGATCCGATGGTACGCTGTTTCGCTAAGACGCCGCACGGCCGCCTGAAACTGAGGCGCTGTTTCTCCCTCGGTCTCATAGAACAAACCTTGCGCGTCGCGGATACCTACCAAACGCGGAAACTTCTGCGCCTGGACAAGTGGTGCAAAGCGGTGGTCGCTTCTGTGGGGGTCCGCAAACGACGGGCCGATCACACCGTGACCGAAGTAATGACGGGAGTCGTGGCGCTGAGAGCTTTTTCCGAGGGGACGATAATAAATAAAGCGGTCGTACGCCTCCACGCGCGTGAAATATACACGGGGATAGTGATAAAGCGAGTACTCCGCATCCTGGTAGACCCTATCTAAGGGCGAATAGTGCTGCGTGAGAATGATCGGCACGTTCCGACTAATGCTCCGCAAGGTTGGGCGCCGGGGCCCAGCCAACTGGCCACTCTACTGAGAGCGCCGCTTCATAGTAGCGATCGATCTCCTCGCGTGCTAAGAGCGGAGAGATGAAGCCAGGTGGCAACGTGATTTTCGCGCGGCGCAGCCCAGTTTGTGCGAGCTTGTCAATGAAGTCCCGCCGTGGAAGAGTGTCCGATTTCGCGATATTGCAGTTCGCACAAGCCAGGACGAGATCCCAGAGTGGGTCTTCGAGGAGGAAGCTCCATGGTATGACGTGATCGACATGCGTCGAGAGGCCGTCGTTAAGCGCACGCCTACAGTAGAAGCATTTCGGCTCATCGATTTGAAGCAGCACTCTCAAGTACTTCGTTAGGGAAGCGCGCTCGGCCCCGTCTCGCTCAACCTTCTCGATGACCAGAGGTGCCAACACGTTGACCTTTTCGAGCCATCTTGCCCACCAGAGGTTTGCGATGGATTCGAGAGCACGCGCATTAAGCCGGACAAATTCCATCGCTGCGTTCGGTACGATGATGAACTCGGATCCTGGCGACCACTCGAAGAGACACCCCATACTCGCGGGTTTACTGCGGTGGAAAGCCTGTAGCACGTTGATAGTTAGGACGCGGGCCATCTCGCGGTCGAGACGCTCACGCACCGCAGGCGGCAACACGTCGATGGTTCTGGCTCCGTTCATGTCGGCGGCGCTCCGAATTCTTCTCACCACCTCGGGCTCAGAAATGATCGTCGCGGCTTGACGAAGGCGGAAGACAACCGTCTGCACCCAGTAGAGCTTGACGAACTGGGATCCGATCCGAAGCAGCGGAATTGCGGGTTCCGCTCCAGCCCGCACTATGCGCACAATCGCCTTTAGCAGCGCCGGCTTGTACGATGACGACATCGACCCTCTGATCGCAAGTGTAGCGACATCGTTGACGGAGTAGGACGCCGTCGCACTCGACGTCTCTATGGCCACGAGGCAACGTCGGGATCGAACGTAGGCCCAACAACAGCGTGACGTGCCAGGCCACCGAGGTCCAGGACGGAGCCGATCCATCCTGCTCGCCTCGCGCCTTCTCTAAGGGCCGAACGTGCCTTCAGGCGCTCAAGGACGAGGTCTGTGCCGTCAATGTACTCCGCCAACACGACGATGCTCCTGAGGCGGTCGTAGGACACAATCAGATAGTCTGGCAACGACCCTTCGGCAAGACGCTTCGCCATAGGTCCGAACGCGGCGCCGGAAAGAGTATCGCCCGATATGCCCGAGACAGCCTTCACTTGTACTTCATGGCCTGCGCCCTGGCAGACCGCATCGAGCAACCTCGTGTTGGTGGGAACAGGTAACAGCGAAGATCGACAGCGCCAACAGTCGACGTTCGTCCCGACCCACGCTTCGATTGCGACCCTCGCGATCTGCGATCGGCTCGCGTAGCGCGCTGCCTCGCTAAAGTCGATGCGCACGCTACGCCCCACGGCAGCGCGCAGCTTACGATAACGTCCCCTGCCCTCGAAGGCGATGTCTCCGCGGTCGCGGAGGAGCTGAAGGCTCTGGCGAATCTTCGCTTCGACATGCTGGTTGTTGGGGAATGCCTTGCGAAGCGGGTCTGCAACGGCGTAGACCTCGGGCAGCGAAAAGACGTCCGGCAACGGTCGAATGAGAAACGACACAGCTACCGCCCAAGGAACGTTTCGGCCCGATTCCGAGGACATCGCGAGCGGCCTTCGCGGCATCTGGTTCCAAACTCTTGTAATCGGCGCCGCCGAAGGCTCGGAGCGAGTCTGATTCCTCTCGCCTAATTTGCATCGGAGGCTAATCGCGTAGCCTAGACCAACCAACGCAGGGCCGCCGACGTCTGTCCGGCCGGCCGTGATCGTGGGCGTCTCGGCCACGACGGCGGTGCGTGCCTGGAGTTACGCCAGAGACTCTTCGACGGCGTCGACGCGGTCGGAGTAGAATGCTAGGTGGTTCTTGATCGTGGCGACCGCTTCAAACGGCGCCTCGTAGGTCCAGACGGCGTTCGTCGCTCGTTCGCCGCCGGCGGGGATGCTATAATATGCGGCATCGCCTTTGTACGGGCAATACGTTTGGTTGTCGGTTCGCTCGAGTAGCGACATGTCCACGTCGTCGCGGGGGATGTACTGCACTGCGGGATAGTCACTCTCACGCAGGGTCAGCGCGGTCAGCGAGTCGGCGACGATGCGCCCCGCGACGATGACGCGGACGCGTGACGGGTTCGGTTCGATCGTAATCGGATGATCGGCGTTCGGGATTTTGACGGTCTTCATGTTTGTCGGGCTTGCCTCCATTGAGCTCGACGAGCCATATTCTCGAGAGGTTTCGCCGCGCAATGGGCCGGCTCAACGACCGGGACCGTGCTGGCTGTCGGCGGCACCATGCACGGGCGGCGCGTCCGAGGCGACGTCGGGAGCCGATCGCGGGGCGTCGCAGCGTCCGCCTAGTTGCTTATTGCACTCTAGTCGCGCACTGAGCCGCGTTCGAAGGTGTCACAGAAACGAAAATCCCAGATTTGACAAAGCCGGGCCGAGGTTCTATAGTCCGCGATGGTTCAAGAACCAAAGGAGGCAATCTGTGTACGGAGCGATTCGCGAGTACAAGATTCAACCAGGAAAAGTTAACGAGCTCTTCGAGCGGGTGCGCGCTGAGTTCGTCCCGATGATCGACAAGGCGCCGGGCTTTGTTGGATATTCGTTCGCACAAATTGGCTCGGACGGCATCCTCACAACGAGCACGTTCGAGTCTCAGAAACAAGCGGAAGATTCGGTCAAGATGGCAGCAGCGTGGGTGAAAGAGAACGTGGCTTCTCTCGTAAGCGGTCCGCCGCGCGTGACGACCGGAGAAATCGTCGTCCGGCACGTCGTTGAGAACGCGAAAGCGGGCTACGGGATCATGCGTCGTATCGAAACGACGCGCGCCGAGGCCGATAAGAGCGAAAAGCTCGTGCGCGAGGGCCTGCTCCCGCTGCTGAGTGGTATGCCGGGCTTTGCGTCGTACACGCTGCTCCTCGAAGAGAGCCGCGACCGAGGCGCTGCGATCACGGCATTTGCCGATCGAGCCTCCGCGGAAGCCGCGGGTGAGCGGGCACTCGCCTGGGTCAAAGAAAACATGAAGAATAGCACGGTAACCGAAATCGTCGCCGGCGATATCAAGCTTCGTCACCTGAGAGCGACGGCCGGGGTTCGCTAAACCTGAGCGTTTTCCCGGAAGCACGGAAGGTCGAAAACGCTGGCGGTACGTTCCGCCGGCGTTTTCGCGTCAGTAATGCGCTCGCAGAGTGGGACTCAGAGGCGAAGGTTCGGATGCCGAGGGTCAGAGTCAACGACATTACGATGAACTACGAGCAGCAAGGCGCGGCGAGCCGCTGCTTCTCATCCCATTCTCGCGGTCGCCAACGCATGTTACGCCCTCCAGGTTGGGGAATATTCCAAGCACTTCACGTGCATCTCGATTGACCCGCGCGGCATCGGCGAGACCGATAAGCCCGAGAGCGGCTATTCGACCGAATCATTCGCAGATGACGTTGCCGGCTTCATGCAGGCGGTTGGGATCGACCGGGCTCACGTATCCGTACTATCGCTGGACGCGGCGACCGGGATGTGGCTTGCGGGCAAGTATACGCAAAAAAGTAAAATCGCTATCAGCAATACGGCGCTTGAACCAAGACCGACCCCCTCCTGAAAACCGTCGCGCAAGGCTGGCAGACGATGGGAAAAGGCTCGGGCAGCATCGGCAAGACCGAAACCGTGATCCTCGAGAAATGCGCCCACGCCCCGATTTACGAAAGCGCGTCGACGAATTCAACCAGAAGACGTTGAGCTTCTTGGACCGTCACACGGGCTAGCACCGCCGCGACTGCTCCGACACGCGAACCCCGTACCCGGTCGCGGCGCTGCGCGAGATGGGCTTTCGCTAAGCTCAAAGACGTCGTTGGACCGCCAGCCGTAACCTCGTGGCGCTTTGTAAAATCGTAGGCTGCGCCGCTCGTCTTGGGCGCAGCCACCGGCAGTCTGAAAGGAGGTTCCCGGACGCGCTAGTGAAGGGCGAAGAACGTGAAGATCGTCCCAAGCTCAGTTCAAAGCGTCTCAGGTCCGCCCCCGAGCGGGACGGTCACGTTTGCCTTCACCGACATCGAAGGAAGCACGGTGCGGTGGGAGCGTGCTCGCGAGGCGATGCGCGATGCGCTACGTCGGCATGACGTCCTCATGCGCGCTGCCATCTCGGAGCACGGCGGCTATGTCTTCAAGACTGTCGGCGACGCCTTTTGCGCGTCGTTCTGGCATCCTGAAGACGCCGTCGGCGCGATGCTCGACGCGCAACGGGCCCTTGCAGCCGATGACTTTTCGGCGGTCGACGGGATCCGGGTCCGGGCGGCCATCCATACCGGGACCGCCGACGAGCGCGAGGGTGACTATTTCGGGCCGACCGTCAATCGGGTGGCGCGCTTGCTCTCGATCGCCCATGGCGGGCAAGTGTTACTGTCGGGCACGGCCGCGGGGCTCTTCGCCGAGGTTTGTCCGGTCGGGGTGTCGCTCATCGACCTCGGAGAACACTACCTTAAGGATATGGGCCGGCTCGAGCACGTCCATCAGATCCAGGCGCCGGGCCTTGCGCTGCTATTTCCGACACTGCGATCGGCCGGCATCATACCGAACAACATTCCGGAATTTGCCTCAACATTCGTCGGACGGGAGCGCGAAGTCGAGGAGATTGGGTCCCGCCTAGATAGCACGCGCGGGATTACGTTATGCGGCACGGGTGGCGTCGGCAAGACCCGCTGCGCGCTGCAAGTCGGCAAAGACCGGATCGCACGATTTCTGCAGGGGGTGTGGTTCGTAGAACTCGCGTCGATTACGGTGGATGGGGATATCACGGGCACGATCGCCGCTACGATCGGCGTGGCGGAATCGAACGGCGCTAATGCTCTCGATGCGCTTTGCATCCGGCTGAAGAACCACACCGCATTGATCGTCCTCGACAACTGCGAGCATTTGGTGCGAGAAGTTGCGCCCGTGGTCGAAACACTCCTGAAGCGCTGCCCCGACCTGCGAATCCTTTCCACGAGCCGCGAACCCATCGGTTACCGCGGTGAAGTGATCTATCGCGTACCCTCGCTCGCAACGCCTCAAGACTCTGCCGGCGTCACGCCGGAGACGGCGCTCGCTTATGATGCCCTCGCTCTGTTCGTCGTGCGCGCAAAAGAAGTCGATCGTGAGTTTCGCTTGACGGGCGGCAACCTCGCTACGGTCGTCTCGATCTGCCAGCGGCTCGACGGCATCGCACTTGCGATTGAGCTCGCCGCGATGCGCTTGCGCGTTATCTCCCTCGATCGGTTGGCGTCGGGTCTCCGAGAACGATTCCGGTTGCTAACCGGCGGCTCGCGTACGGCACTGCCGCGCCAACAAACAATGCGCGCCGTGATCGATTGGAGCTACGAGCTGCTCGACGATAGCGAACGGCGACTCTTTCGTGGCCTGTCGGTATTTGCGGGCGGATTCACGATCGAATCGTGCGCGGCTGTATGCGCTGAGGAAGCCGCGGCAAACCGCAACATCCTCGATCCACTGGCCTCGCTCGTCGATAAGTCGCTAGTCGCAGCACCCAGCGCGATTCTGGCACGGGGCGATTGCCGTCTTAGTCAGATCGAGACGCTACGTGACTATGCCGCCGAAAAACTCGCGGAAAGCGGCGAAGCCGCGGTCCGCTTCGCGTCGCTGGCTCGCTGGGCGCTGGAACTCGTCGAGAAGGCCCACGCGGAGTGGGTAACGGCAGCGACAGCCGAATGGGAGTCGCTCTTCAAACCCGAAATCGAAAACATCCGGACCGCCGTGAAATGGGCGCTCGGGCCCAACGGTGACATCATTTTGGGCGCACGAATCGTCGCGCGATCGCGCCGGATGCTCGGGGTCTTGGCCCCCGTAGAGGGCCTGCAGCTGATCGAGCTCGTGCAGGGCTTCGACGATTTGCCCGTCGACGTGAATGCGGAACTCACGCTCGGACTTGCACAAATGAACATAGCGCTCCGCCGGGGCGCCGCGGCGCTGGCTTACGCACGAGCCGCTTCGGAGGCTTTCGCAAGCCTCGGCAATGAGGAATTTGCAGGCGAGGCACAGATCGTTAGCGGCCACGCACAAACGCTGCTCGGCCATGCGTCCGACGCGAAGATCGAGCTGGAAACGGCCCAGACGTATTTCGAGAGCGCCAACCTCGCCCAGTTTTGTGGTGTGATCGCGAGCGATCTGGGCGCTGCGCATGTGCTCGCCGAGGAGTTCGTCGAGGCGCGCGCATCATTTAATAAGGCGCTGGCAGTTTTTCGGCGAACGGAAAATGAACGCGGCATTCGGGCAGTCGTTACCAATCTGGCAGAAATGGATTTCTATAACGGTGAAGTCGGGAGCGCGATCGACCGGATCTCTGCCGAATTGGCGGGCAACGCGGGAGGCGACGCGCTGATGCTCTCCAACCTTTCAGCATACTTAATCGCGGCGGGCCGGCTAGAGCAGGCTTTGGAGTACGGACGGGAGAGCCTTATCGCGGCGGAGGCGTCGCATCAGGAAGCCGCCATCCTGTTATCATTGCAGCACATTGCTACGGCAATAGCGCTTCGGCCAAGAGAGGACTCGAGAAATGACGACTTACTATCAATGCCTGCCCGCCTAATCGGGTTCGTCGATGCGCGTCTAGCATCGACCGGCTCTGCGCGCGAGTACACGGAGCGGCAAGAATACGAGAGGGCAGTTCTTGCTTTACGTCAAACCCTGGGGCCGTCGACTCTAGAATGCTTGCTGGCTGAGGGAGCGAGCTGGGACTATCGAATGGCGATCGCTGCAGCGATTCGCACGTAAGAGCGATTCGCACGTAAGATGGCACCCTATGTCTGTTAATTCTACGAAGGGACGCGAATCATGGTGAGTCCGATATCTTCAGTGGCCGACGAAGTCGCAAAACTCGTCAAGGACGTTCTCGCCACCCTGGCCTCGCGCCGTGAGGTCCCGCGGGACGACGGCGCCGAACGAAAGACAGAGCTGTTCTTTCCCGACGGGATCGGCGATATTCAGGTGAAGGTGACGGCGGCGGGCGGCATATCTATAGAACTCGTTATCGCTTCTTCACCTCTAAAAGTGGATACGCACAACGGTTCTGGGGTCAAAGCTCTTGCGCATCCGATGGACATAACGCGCGATTCATCCGACGAGGGAGACCTCTATCTAAAGGTGTCAAAGACTGGTGCGTGCGACACGTTTGGCGATCCCGTGAAGCTGGACAAGAACAACATTGGGACTCCAGAACACGTGGTACCGTGCACGCCCGACTAAGGCAATCATTCGTTCGCGAGCCGGTTACTCGACTGGTTGTGGACCCGCAATTCAGCTAGGCCGAGGTATACCTCGACCCGGCCTACTTCATCCAAATCTTTCTGCCGCGGGACCGATATGAACGAGGAATTCATTGCTGTAGGTACACCCCGCCCAGCGCGAGGATGTGATCGCGGCATCCAGGGTCGTCTAGATATCCTGGTCGCTCCCAGCGCTACCGCCAAGCGCGTCGGTCACGGCCGACTTTCCGTGCTCTATGAGATCTCCCGCAGTGGCCTTTGCCTTATCTGCAAGCTGTTCGCCGATCGGGCCGAGCCGGTCGCGCTCAAGATCGCTGACCGGTACGAGCAACCCCGCGATAAAGCCGACTGCGACCGCTCCGATCGCAAGGCCAAGCGGATTGCCGACGGCAGTGGAGCCGGCCTGCGAGAGTTTTGCTTTCACCTGGTCCGTCGAGGGAAGGCTTGCCTTCGCCTGAGCCACCGCATCGCCAACGGCCGTACTCGCGCTTGAACCAGCGCTGGCCGCTGCCGATTGAGCGCTGCCGAACCTTGACAGCGCCTTACCGGCGACGTTGGCAACGGCGCCCTTTACCGCGTCGACGCGATCTTGAACGGCACCTTTCGCCCGCGCCGGCACGTCAGCTTTATACGCCAACGCTTGGACCGTATCGCCCATGCGCTCGCGCGTTTGTTCGATTTCTCGTCGGATGGCTTCTGGATCGTCGTTCGGCTGAATCGTATACTCCTTGATTACGAAGTCTTGCCCGCTAGGCGCGGGTCCACGCCGGCGGGCTGATCGGTCAATTGGCGAATTCTGCTCGGCGCAACGGTCTTCGCTTCCCCGGCGACGACCTTTGAGTACTCCGCACCAAACAGGAGGATCATTGCTGAATAGTAGATCCACAGCAGCGTTACGAGCAGAGAACCTGCGGCGCCGTACCCGGAGGCCACTCCGGCCTTCGCCAGGTACACTGAGATGATCCCTTCACCAATGACGAAGAGCACAGCGGTCGCGATAGCACCTACCCAAACGTCGCGCCAGGCGACGGTAACGTCGGGTAGCACCTTAAAGATCAGTGCGAACACGACTGTCACCACGGCAAACGTAACGATGAAGTCGACAACTGCAAGAACCGCGGGGTTGCCGATGACCGGGACGCCGGAGAGGACGTGAGAGCCGACGAATGCGACGGCGGCATTACCGACAAAGCTCACAAGCAAGAGAAACGCGACGACCCAAATCATCCCGAGAGACGCGAGTCTGTCTCGGAGCATCTGCTTCCAGCCGCCCCTAATCGATTCGACGTGCCAAATCGTGTTGAGCGCATCCTGGAGCGACGCGAAGAGCGCCATCGCACCGGCGATAAAGGCCACCCAACCAACGACTTGGGCAATGATACTCTGGCGTGGCTTGTTGAATGAGCTCGCAATGAGCTGACGCACGGCCTCGGCGCTGCCGGCTCCCACGCGATTGCGCACTTGATCGAGCAGCGCCGCCTCGGCTACGTGATGACCGTGCCCGCCGTTCTGAACCCCGAAAATCCAACCCAGGATCGCGATAAGGACGATGAAGAGCGGAGCGATCGAGAAGATCGTCGAGTACGCGATGGCCGCCGCAAGCCGAGGGGCTTTATCTTCATTGAACGCCTGCCAAACGGACTTGAGCACACCGAGGTTCATCGTGCGCGTTGGATCCCATCGTGAATCTCGTCGATGTCTGCCTTGACGCTGCGCACAGTCTGCTCTGGGATGGGCGCTCCAACGTTTTCTAGTGACGACTTCCCGATCAACGCGGCGCCTGCAGCGACGGCGCCGTACACGACGGTCACGATGAGAGCGGCAACCCAAACGGGAACGAGAAGCGAAAGCGCCGCAACGATCGTAATCGTCAGTGCGCCGAACGCCGCAAGCCCGAAGAGAGCGGACGTTCCAAAAAAGCCGGCTGACTTGGCCGCCTTTTTCCCTTTATCCGTGAATTCCGCGCGGGCGAGCTTCATCTCTTGACGAATCAAGAGCGACATATCGGCGGACAACTGCCGGAAGAGGTCCGGGATGGGCTCATCCTTGATTGCGGCAGCCTTACTTTCCATTCGAAACCCGGCTTTCGAGTTTGCGGGCTCTGCTTGGGCGACGCCGAGCCCGAGGCGGGATAGCGTCGCTGCTATCGATGGGATCCGAATTTTCACGGGCGCCACCGCGGCCTTCCGAGAGCTCGCGACGCGCCGCCGCGATCTTGATGCTGCGAGATGCAAGCAAGCCGAGGATAAGGCCGCCCGCGCCGACGGCGACCGGGCGCTCGCGGCTGAACTGCTCGGCGTCCGAGACAAGCGTCTCGAAGTCGCTTTCTTGCAAGTAGTGACCAACGCGTTCGATGAACTCCGCAGCGCTTTCCGCCACGGTGGCCGTCCCGGCCGCGAGTTCGTCCTGACGTAGCTGATCGGCAAAACGGTGGAGGGTGTCGGCGGTTGCAAGAACTTGGCGACCCAGCTCCGCTGACCGCTTCTCTATCTGTCGAACCACGAGTTCTTTTGCCGCGATGCTCATGAGAGCGAGTATGCCCGCGCCCTGGGGTCCTAAACACCCGGCCGCTTCTTGGCGCGCATTGTTTCGCGGGGTTTGGCCGCTCGCAGAACCGGTGCGAATGCGTCGAGCGCGCGGACGCGGGCGACGGCGTGATCGACGATCGGGGCCGGATACGTGCGTCCGATTTCGATTCCGGCCTCCGCGAGCAGCAGCGGTGGCGCCGTCGACGGTCGGTGGATGTGCGCATCGGGCAGCTTGCGCAGCTCCGGCACGTGTTGGCGAATGAACGTGCCTGACGGGTCGAAGATCGCGCTCTGACGCATCGGATTGAAGATGCGAAAGTACGGCGCAGCGTCGGTCCCGGTTGAAGCCGCCCACTGCCAACCACCGTTGTTTTGAGCGACGTCCGCGTCGGCGAGGTGCTCTTCGAAATAACGTTCGCCCCGGCGCCAGTCCAGCAAGAGGTCCTTGGTAAGAAACGAGGCGACGAGCATCCGCAGGCGGTTGTGCATCCATCCGCATTCGTTGAGCTGGCGCATTGCGGCGTCGATCAGCGGATATCCGGTTCGACCTGCGCACCACGCGGCGAAGTCCTCCTCGGACGAACGCCACGGGATCCGCGCGGCTGCCGGCAGGAACGGTTCGGTGGCAACATGCGGAAACCGCGCGAGGATCATCTGATAGAACTCGCGCCAGATAAGCTCACCGATCCACGCCTCGACGCTCGCGCGCACGTGGCCGCGGGATTCGTCCCGGCGCTCGAAGGCGCGCTCGAAGCACTCGCGTATGCCGATCGTTCCAGCCCGCAAATGCGGCGAGAGATGCGATGTTCCGTCGTTCGCCGGGAAGTTGCGCTCGACTTCGTACCGCTCGACCGCGCCGCCGCTCCGAAGAAAGGTGCCGAGCAGCGCACGGGCGCGCTTTTCGGAGACGTGCGGAAAGCGCGCCGACGACCGGTGCCCGAAGTCCTCAGGCCGCGGGACGCCGCGAGTCGTTCCGATCGACTCTGCCGACAGAAGGCAGCCCTTTGCGAGCTGCGCTGACGGCACCGGCGGGCGCGGCAGAGGGTGGCGGCGTTCGATCCAGCGCCTCTTAAACGGCGTGAACACCTTGTACGGCTGGCCGCCGTCCAGCTGAATTTCATCGGCGCCGAAATAGACGTGATCGAGCGACGCATGCATCACAACGCCTTCTTGCTCGAGCGCCGCGGTTACCGATGCGTCCCGTGCGATCGCCTCCGGTTCGTAATCTTCGTTGTAGAAGACCTCGCGTGCGCCAATGCGCCGCGCTAGCCTCGAGAGTTCGGTCGCGAAATCCCCCTCCAGGAGCGCGAGATCGCTTCCCAACTCGCGCAGGTTCGCGCGCAGCGCCGCGAGCGCATCGAAAAATGCTTGCACGATCGGAGCTCCCACGCGTTCGCTGCGCAGCAGGCTGGGATCGAGCACGAACGCTAGGCAAACGCGCGCGTCGCGCCGGCAGGCTTCGAAAAGCGCCACGTTGTCGTGCAGCCGCAAATCCCGCCGAAGCCAGACGATGCTCGGGTCCATGCTTCCCGCCGTTTCCGCCGGCGGCCGGCCGGCCCTTTGCATGTTCAAGCTAACCCCGTGACGCAACAAGGTTTCTACGGGCTGACGACCGCGCCGCCATGCCGTGAGAGGGAATCCGCTCGGTTTTCATTGCAACGTACTTGTTAAAGGGAGGTTCGGATGCCGAAAGTCAGAGTCAACGACATTATGATGAACTACGAGCAGCAGGGCACCGGCGAGCCGCTGATCCTTATCCCATATCTCGCGGCCGATAACGCGTGCTACGCCTTCCAACTCGGGGAATATTCCAAGCACTTCACGTGCATCTCGATCGACCCGCGTGGCGCCGGTGAGACCGACAAGCCCGAGGGTGGCTATTCGACCGAATCGTTCGCCGACGACGTCGCCGGCTTTATGCAAGCGGTCGGGGTCGAGCGGGCTCACGTATCCGGATTATCGCTGGGCGCGGCGATCGGGATGTGGCTCGCGGGCAAATATCCGCAAGAAGTAAAGTCGCTGTCGCTGCACAGCGCTTGGCCCAAGACCGACCCGTTCCTGAAAACCGTCGCGCAAAGCTGGCAAGCGATGGCGAAGGGCTTGGGCAGCGTTACCGAGATGGTGATCGGGGGCATCTTTCCCTGGTGCTTCACGCCGGAGCTGTACGCGGCCAAGCCGGAGTATATCGATTCGCTTGCGGCGTTCGTCCGCAGCCGTCCGGTGCAGCCGCTCGATGCGTTCGGCCGTCAGTCAAATGCCGTGATCGCCCACGATGCTCTGGCGATTCTCAAGAACATCGAAGCCCCGACGCAAATCACCAACGGTCGCTACGACATGGTAACCTCAACTCGATTCTCTGAGGCGATGACGAGCGGCATCGACAAGACCGAAACCGTGATCTTCGAAACGTGCGCCCACGCCCCGATTTACGAAAGCGTCGACGAATTTAACCAGAAGACGTTGAGCTTCTTAAACCGTCAGACCGGCTAGCCAACGCCGTGACCGCGCCCGCCCCGCGCGGCGGTCGCGGCGCCGGCGGCAGATAGGCTATCAGCCACGCACGGCCCCCGCGCTCAAGGCCGGAGATCGACAATTCGGAGTCGAAAAGCTGCGGTAATCGAGGATAACAGTGAAACTCTCAAAACGCCCCCTGCGATTGCTACCGCTCCTTTGCTTGCCGCTTGCACTCGTTGCAGCTTCCGGGGCGCAAAGTTACGCCGACGTCACGGGGGTTCCGAGCCTGGTCCAGAACGTGGCTCTCGCTTACGCAGCCGGGCTGCATGGCCCAATCGGGATGGATCGTCACTTCTCGACGACGATCAAGGCAGGACCAGTCACGCACACCGAGACGAGCGATAGCGGGATCCTCTTCAATAACGGCGCTTTCGTGAAGGTCAAATACTATCAAATCACCGACGACGCCAAGGCTTTTTCGCCGGAACAGCTCGCGGAGCGCGAGTCACAAACGAATAAGGATTGGCTCGCTGGTAAGATTTTCTTCAAAGAACCCTACGACCCGCGCTACATGGGCGACTACAGTTTCTCCGAGCCGCAAGCGTGCTCCGGCTGCCCGAGCGGGCAGCTAGCAATCAACTTCAAGAGCACCCTGCAAGACTCCCAGCACGGCAACGGCATCATGTGGATCGACCCCGCACGCACTCGCGTCACGCAATTGACCTATACGCCGAATGCCCTTCCTTCGCACGCGACGTCGGGAACGGTTACCGAGGTCAGCTCGGATCCCACGCCCGGCATCTGGTACGTCACGCGGATCGACCAAGTCTATCAAGGTCACGAATTCTTCGTGAAGGGAACGGGTAAATTCAGCGGTACCTTCGATCGGATACGACGGTTTCCGAGCTTGGCAGAAGCCGAGGCGGCCCTGGACGCCGGCACGATATAGGCTGCTACACGATCTCATAAGTGTACGCGAGCCACGGAATCGTTCGAAGGTACTTGCTGCTGCCTGCGAAGGTCGGCGGGGCGCGATGACGCCCGAGTATATTACGGCGCTCGCGAGTGCCGGGACGCTGCTCGTCATTGCCGCGACTGCTCTGGCGGCTTTCGTTCAGCTTCGGCATTTGCGCACGAGCAACGTACTCATGGTCCTCAACGACTTTCGGGAGGCATACGAGCGGCCGGAGATGACCGCCGCACGCGAGGCGCTCCCCGCGGTTGTCGCCCGGCTCCAAGACCCCGACTCGCGGCGAGAATTCCAGGGCGATCCGCCGGATTGGTCGCGTCCCGTCTTTCCTCTATTGCGGCTCTTCGAAACCCTCGGGAGCTACACGAATCGAAACGTCGTCCCGCGCGATCTCGTCTGCGACATGTGGGCCCCGGTCGTACTCTGGACGTGGACCACGAGCGCGCCGCTGATCGCCGTCATGCGGCGTACGGCCGGCCCGGGGTTGTTCGAAAATTTCGAAATGATTGCTGTCCTTTCACGGCGCTGGCTCGACGAAAAGCGTGAGGTCTATCCGCGCAAACTCCCGCGCATGGAGCTGGTCGACCCATGGGCTGACGAAGACTTCGTTTCTGCGTCCGCCGAAGGCCCCTAGGGCGCAGGCGGGAGCGTGCGGGCCAGGTCCGTTGCGGTCGCCGGGCGTAGAGCGCTGGGCGCGATAGGGCTCAGGCGCTGTTAGAAAAGGTTCGGCATGGAACCAAACGCGCCGGCCGCGGCGCAGACGCAAAGCGGCTCCTTCTGGGTGAACCTGAGCATCGATCGCTCGCGGAGCGATCCGTTGCAACGCCAGCTGTACGACCAAATTCGGGCGGGAATTCTGCACGGTGCCTTGCGGTCGGGCACACAGCTGCCTGCGTCCCGCCTGCTGGCATCGGAAGTCGGGTGCTCGCGCAACACCGTGCTCGAGGTCCTCGCTCAGTTGGTTGCCGAGGGGTATTTGCAAAGCGTTCGCGGATCCGGGGTGTTCGTTGCCCGCGACCTTCCGGACGAGACGCTCTCCGCTAAGGCGCCTGCGAGGGAAGCCACGCTCGCGAAGCTCGGCGGCGGCGCCCCGCCCGAACTCTCAGCACGCGGCCGGGCGGTCGCGGCTGCTCGTTTGGGGCACCGCGGCGGACGGCACGTCGCGTTCTCGCCCTCGATGCCCGACGTCTCGCTCTTTCCGCTCGCCACGTGGATGCAACTGACCACCCAGGAGTGGCGCGAGCACGGGGCTGCACTCGTGACCGAATCCGATCCGCGCGGCTTCGAACCGCTGCGCTATGCGATCGCCGAGTACGTTCGCGCGGCCCGCAACGTCGCGTGCGGCCCGGAGCAAGTCATCATCACCGCCGGAGCGCAACAGGGGATCGATTTGACGGCCCGCCTGCTGCTCGATCCCGGCGACCGCGCTTGGGTCGAAGATCCCGGTTATCCGGCCATCCGCGAACTGCTTCGCGCTGCCGGCGCCGAGGTCGTCCCGGTTCCGGTCGACGAGGAAGGACTCACGCTCGACGGCGCCCTGTCCAACCCGCCGCGCTTGATCGCCGTCTCGCCGTCGCACCAATTCCCGACCGGCGTCACGATGTCGCTGGACCGGCGCCTTCAACTGCTCGAGTTCGCGGAGCGCGTCGGCGCCTGGATCGTCGAAGACGACTACGACAGCGAGTTTCGCTACGAGGGACATCCCCTCGCCGCGCTCGCAGGTTTCGGCGGCATTGCAAGCGCGCGCGTGATCTATGTCGGCACGTTCTCAAAGATGCTCTTTCCGGCAATTCGCCTCGGGTTCTTGGTCGTCCCCAAGCATCTCGCCGTCCAATTTGCCTGCGGCCGGATCGTCGTCGACTTGCAGCCCTCGATCTTTCCGCAACCGGCGCTCGCGCGCTTTATCGGAGAAGGCCATCTCGCGACGCACGTCCGCCGCATGCGTCGCATCTATCGTCTGCGACAGGAAGCGCTCCTCGAAGCGCTCGCCTCGCAGGCCGGCGCGCTCCTTACGACCGATCCCGACGTGGCCGGAATGCATCTCATCGCGAAATTCACTCCGGAGCTCGCGCAACGCTACGATGACCTGACGGCCGCGGGGATCGTCGGCAAACGCGGCATCAACGTCCAGCCCATGTCGATGTATTACGCGGAGCGGCGGGCCGGCAACGGTTTCGTAATGGGTTATGCCTGCGTCGGCGAAGCCGCACTCGCCGCGGCCGTCACGACAATGGTCGCAGCCTTGCGCGCGTAAGGCCGACCCTGGCACCATCGGCGCTCGGATAATTGGAGCTTGGCGCAGCGCAAGCTGTGGCCTACGATGTCGCCGGAGGTTGCCAAATGTTCTTACTCAAGGCGACGGCCGAGCGAAACGATTCGCAGCCGCGCCTCGCGGATCCGGACGCTGCCGAAGCATATCGTTCGCTCGAACGGGTGCTCTCAGTCGGCTGCGAGCCTCAAACGCCGGACGACGTGCGACCGCTGGTGCACGCAGTGCTGCGGGCTTACGCTCGTGCGCTCGACAATCCGCAGACGCCGCGGGGTCCGGCCGCGTGGGCGACGTTCGTGCGCGCTGCGACCTTGCTGTACTTTGCCTTCGATCGGCACCACGAGCGTTACGCCGATCCGCGCTGGCGCAAAGCCGCGCATGTCTTGCAGCAAATCGCACTGGAGAACGCTGACCTGATCGTCCATTCGCCGCTCGGGGAGGCGTCGTGAAAACGCGAACGCGCAGCATCACGATCGCCGCCGAACCGCGAGCGGTATTCGCCTACATCTCTCGTCCGGAGAATCTGCCGGCCTGGGCGCCGGCCTTCGCTGAGTCGGTCCGTGCCGAGGACGACTATTGGATTGCAACGACCTCTCGGGGCGAGACGCGTTTCGTGCTTCGCGTCGACGAAGGATACGGCATCGTCGATTTTCTCGGGCTGATTTCCGCCGACGCCTACGCGCTGCGCGCGCCGACGCGAGTCGTGCCCAACGGGCCAAAGGATAGCGAATACCTCTTCACGCTCTTTCAGGCGCCGCGCGAGAGCGAAGACGCCTTCGGCGCGCGGCTCGCAGTCTTGTGCGACGAACTCGTCGTCCTGCGCGATTTACTGCAGTCGGGGGCCGCGTCGTGAAGGTATTACCGAGCGACGACGCCCTGATCGAGGCGGCAATCGGCGGCTGTTCCGAGGCCTTCGGGGTGCTGGCCGCGCGTTATCGCGATGCGCTCTCCGCGTTCGCTTACCGGTACGTGCGCGACGCCGATGACGCCGGGGACGTCGTGCAGGAGGCGTTACTGCGCGCTTACCAGCACTTGGATTCCATCGAGCGCGGCCGGGCGTTCCGGCCCTGGCTGTTCGCCATCGCGCGCAACGCCTCGTTCAACACGCTGCGAAAGCGGAAGCGCGTTGACGCGCGAGCAGATCTCGGCGAGCACGTGCCGTCGCCCACGCCTGGGCCCGAGGAACTCGCGTTGCGCGACGACCGCGCACGCGCCGTGCGTGATGCGCTTGCCGCGCTACCCGAACGCTATCGGGCTGTCCTCGAACTACACTACCTCTCGGGGCTGCGCTACCGGGAAATAGCGCTCGCACTCGGAGTGCCTCTCGGAACGGTGAAAACCCACATCAGTCGAGCGAAGGATCGCCTGCGCAGCGAACTCGAGGGCGCCCGGCTCGATCTGATCGCTTAGGGTCCCTGCTGAAGGGCCGGGATTACCAGATCGGCTGCTCTGCGCGGAATGCGAACGAGCAACCGTATGCGAATTGCGTCGGCGTAGAGCCGCCGGCAAGTGCAATGCACCTTTGAGGTCGGCGGCGGAATGAAACGCGGTCATCGAATGGAGTTTCGCTATGCCTGAGTTTCCCGATAGCAAGTCCCGCCCCGATCCTTACAAGAACTACCAGTTCCGCGTGAAGTGGGATGGCAAATACATTTCCGGCATAAGCAAGGTCAGCGCATTGGTTCGTACCACCGAGGTCGTCGATCATCGCGAAGGGGGCGACCCGAGCGCGCCCCATAAGTCGCCGGGGCAAAACAAATTCGAAGCGATCACGCTCGAACGCGGCGTCACGCAAGATACGGCTTTCGAAGATTGGGCCAATCTGGTCTGGCGCTACGGTGCGGGCCTGGGTTCAGAAGTCTCGCTCGGCGACTTTCGCAAAGACATCTATCTCGAATTTTACAACGAGGCCGGCCAACTGGTGCTCGCCTACAACGTCTATAGTTGTTGGCCGTCCGAATATCAGGCGCTCCCCGACCTGAACGCCGATGCGAACGCGATCGCGATCCAACACATCAAGCTGGAAACCGAGGGCTGGGAGCGCGATACCTCGGTCGTCGCGCCGGACGAGCCGGGCGGCTAGGACGAGCCGTCGAGGCTCGTGGCGACGCCGGTCACGAAGTACGCGGCCTTCTTTGCGATTGTGTCGGTCAGCTGGCCGGCGGGATACGACATCTCGTGGACGATGCTGTAGAAGCCACCAGTTACCCAAATTTCGTCGTTGCTGTGGTTGAGGGCCACAAAGGCCGCGCTGACGGGAATGGAGATCACCTTTGAGGGGGTGCTGCTTCCCGCCGGAAACACTTCGACTGAGGGGCCGGACTGATCTATGACCAGCAGATTGTTGCTCGTGTCGATCGTAAGCCCCAGCGGAGAGGCGATGTGAATACCCAGGTTCTTTTTCGTCATGGAACCTTGCGAGAACTCGAGGATTTCGCCGAGCGGCTTGTTTGGTCGGGCACTGTCGTATGGGCGATGGAAGACGACGTAAAGGTTGTCGGAAGAGTCGAGCGCCACGGCGGTGGGAAACTCGCCGACCTTTTTGAAGGCGACGATCGTCTTTGACGGCGTCGTCTGGCCGGGCGGATATGCTAAGACGGAGCCGGACCCGTCGGAGGGATTATCGAGGTCCCCGATATTCGCGACGTAGACCGTGCCGTCGCGACCGACCACGACGTCATACGGCGCTCCCGCACCGGTCAGCGTCAGCGATGGCGACGTCGTGCCGGGAGAATAGACCGTGACGGTTCCATTCACGACGTTGGCGACGTACAGATTGCGCTTCCGATCGACGAACAGGCCGAACGGACCATCGACGCCGTCCTTGATTCGGCCGATGGGCCGCTGCGCGCTTCCCTCTTGTTTGTAAATCGCGACTTCGCCACCCGGATTCGTCGCGTGGGCCACGTAGAGCAGGCCCTTAGCGCTCGTGCTCTCCGATGACAGCCGGCCACCTTCATCGCGGTCGCGCGCGAGTGGCGGCGCAAGGAAGGGGCCGGCCGCCATCGGCAGTACCCGTGCACCGCTCGAAGAGGCGGCCATTATCGGCAGGGCGGCTAGTGCCCAAAGTGCGGCGGCTAGGATTCGAGAAAAGCTCACGGATCATGCCCTCCGGAGTTATTCGCGCAGCATAGCACTGCGTGCGCTCGTGCGGCATAGGTAATGTTGCCATTTGCGGCCGGTTATCCGCGAAACCGTAGGAAACCACGCCGCGCCGTCTTGATGATTCCCGCAAGGAAGGTGCCGGGCGCAACCGCATTTCATCCGTTATCAAACTGAAGGTGCACCTTAAGGAGGTACGGATGCTGTTGCGTTTCATTGGCCGGCTGGCCGGCCTCAGCTTGGTCCTTGTCCTCGGCGCCGTTACGACGTCAGCCGAACCTGCCAAACCGCTTACCCATCAACTCGATCCCGCGGGTGGCTCCGTGACGTCGCCGCTCGCGCGGCGCCCCGCCCAAACGGGGACCTACTGCACGACCAACGGTCCCGGCGGCGTGACGCCCGGCGGCAGCGGTAACGTGGCCGGCGGTACCGACTCCGGCGTCCTGAGTGGCGGCGGACCGTCTGGGTCCGGCGTCAGTGGTCCAAACCAGGCATGCGATCTCGATTCCATAATCGGCGGCGGAGGCGGGAACGTCATCTTCAGCGGCAGCGTCAACAGCGGTAAAGCAGCGTTTGCGTTCATCGGTGGAGGCGTGGAGAACTTCATCGATGGACTAGACGGTTTCGTCGGGGCCGGCGCCGGTAACATCGTGGCCGGCGATGAGGGCTTTATCGGTAACGGCGGCGATAACAGTGTGTCCGGCGACGAATCGTTCATCGGCGCGGGCGACAGCAGCTCCGTCAAAGGTCTTGCATCGTTCGTGGGGGCCGGCCGCAACAATGTGGTGTACGAGGATTTCTCGTTCGCCGGCGGCGGGGTAGTCAACGCCATCACCGGAGCCTACTCGTTCCTCGGCGGCGGCACGGGCAACGTTGTCGGCAATTACCGCAGCGGCGTTCCGGACAAGCGCGCGGGCCAGTATACGGCAATCGTTGGGGGCCAAGGCAACATCGGATCCGGTAACTACGGCTTCATCGGCGGCGGTTTGGGTAATGTCGAGTCGGCAAAGTACGACGTCGTCGCGGGCGGCAACGATAACACCGCGAGCGGGCTCGGAGCGGCCGTTCCCGGCGGGCGCAAGAACAACGCTTCCGGCACCGATAGCTTTGCCGGCGGCACGGCTTCGAATGCTGAAAATGACGGAGCGTTCGTGTGGAGCGATGACGCGCATGGCGCGAAGCCCCTCGACTCGACGGCTCCCAATCAGTTCCTAGTGCGTTCGTCGGGTGGCGTTTCATTTTATACGAGTGCGGCGCTAAGCGCGGGCGTCACGCTCGCTCCGGGCGGGGGATCCTGGGCCTCGATCAGCGACCGCACGTTGAAGACCGGCATCTCGCCCCTCGACGGGGAACGCATCCTCGCGAAAGTGGCGACACTTCCACTCAGCGAGTGGAGCTACATGAGCGAGCGCGGCGTTCGTCACGTTGGCCCGATGGCGCAAGACTTCTTTGCTGCGTTCGGTGTCGGCGAGGACGACCGGCACATCACGGCGATCGACGCGGACGGTGTCGCGCTCTCCGCAATCCAGGGTCTCTACCGCGTCGAACGCCGCCAGAACGCGCACTTGCTCGAGGCGCTTGCCGGACAAGAACGCGCGCAAGGCGCTCTGCGGCGCGCGCTCGCCGCGCGCGACGACAAGGTCGCGTCGCTCGAGGCCCGCCTCGATGCCCTCGCGGCCAAAGTCGCCTCGCTGCAGCGACGGCGCTAGAAGCGGTCAACTTTGCGCGCGAGCGGCAACAGGCAGGCTCCTCGTATCGTCGCGTGGTAGCTCGAGGCTATGTCGCATCCGCATCACGCTCACCCGAGTGAAGTTTCGGGCGGCCAGCGAATCGCGGCCGCGCTGACGCATCTCGGCGGGATGTTCTTTCTCTTCGTTCCCGCGCTCATTGTGTGGCTGCAAACGCGGCGCGATCCGACGGACTCGTGGCTCGCACATCAGGCAAGAGAAGCCCTGAACTTTCAGTTTACGATCACCGCTTTGCTTTGCGTTTGCGCGATGTTGGGATGGACGCTCTCGACGATCGGACTGCGCATCTTCCCCATCGTGATCGCCTTCGACTGGCTATTCTCGATCATCGCGATCGTGAGGTCGTTACTGAGCGAACGCTACGTCTACCCGATCAAGCTGCGCTTCATCCGCTAGTTCACGAGTTCATCACGAGAGGGCCACGCCGCTAGCTACGCCGAAACGCAGTTCATGGCCGACCAATTCACGCGCACGAACCTCACGATCCAAGACCTGACGGCTCGGCTCGAAAACTACGTGCGAGAGCTTGCGCAAATTACCGAGCTCCGAGACAGCGACGAACGGCATAACCGGCTCAAGGCCTTGCGAAACGAATTCCGCGATAGCATGGACGGGATCGTGGGCGACTTTGATAACGCCGTTCGCCAAGAGGTAGACGCGCGCAGCTAGGCGACTTCTCCGTCTTTTGCCGTTCGGGTTTAGGCCCACATCGCTAGGTCGCCGAGCGCTGCGCGGGGATCGGATGAGATGGCGAGGTACGCTTGCCGCAAACTATTGTGAACCGGCAGCGTCCTCGTGAGCCGCGCGCGGCGGACGATGCGCCCGAGTGCGCTCGCCGAGGGAGCGATGATGAACAGACGCGTCGCCAGCTCTTTGGAGTGCCGAATCAGGACGTTGAGGCACGAACAGTCGACGAATCTGCAGTCGACGAACGACACGATGATAAGCCCTCCGTGCCCTCGGCAAGCACCGGCGATCGCAGCGTCGAGTTCGAGGCTATTGAGGGCGTCGACCTCGCCGCTGACGTCGAGGTGACAAATCGTGCCGAGGCACCGGACCGCGAAGCAAGCACCCTCAGTGAGCGGCCCGGGCTCGGAAGGGAGGGCCGGGAACTTCATGCTCCCAGGGCCGACCCCGGCTGTGACCGACGCATCCTGCGCTCGCAATTTTCGCCCCTTCCCGACAGCGCCGCGGGCGGCTGGTAGCCGTAGCCCTCGTCGCGTTCTGGGGACCTTCAAATGTAACAGGCAGGCGAGCCGCTGTCTGTACGTTTTTGCCAGGAGAGGCCCCGAGCGCTAATGGAAGGTTGTCCGCCGGCAGGCGAGGTTTCCGTATGGAAAGGAAGCGACCCGACGAGCCCGACGCTGACGAGCGTCTCCTTTTGGCAAATGCCATCTTAGCGTTGCTAAGCGCGCACGAGCGTCGTGCCGTGCGCGCGGGCGGTCAGCTCGTCGAGTTCCGGCTTCGGCAGTCTGTTTATCAACCGGAAGCGACGATCGATGCCGCGTATTTCCCCATCGACTGCGTCCTCTCGGTCGTCCACCGAATGGAGGACGGCAGCTTGATCGAGGTCGGAACGATTGGACGGGAAGGCACCACGGCGATTCCGCTGATCATGGGCGCGGACACGACGGCGAACGAGAGCTTTTGCCAGGTCGAGGGTCGCGCGTGGAAGGTCCCAGCCACCGCCTTCGTCGCGTTGCTCGAAGAGAGTCGCGGCTTTCGCGTGGCGATGAACCGCTACTTGCAGGCCTACGTCAACATGTTGGGCCAGATGGCTGCGTGTAACGGTCTGCACAGCGTACTCGAACGGTGCGCACGCTGGTTGCTCATGACGCAAGATCGCGTGGATCGGAACGACTTTCCGATGACCCACGAATTTCTTGCCGCGATGCTGGGAAGTCGCCGCTCGGGCGTCACCGTTGGGGCTGCGACCCTGCAGGGAGCGGGCTACATTGAGTACGCCCATGGAAAAATGACCATCTTGAATCGAGCCGGGCTCGAGGCAACGGCGTGCGAATGCTATCGCGTTGCACAAGAGCAGTTCAACAGCTTATTGCAGTTGCGGGCGACAACCGAGGGCGTTACTGGGGGCCCAACCCGCTAGTTGCAAACGCCGGCTACTTGCCAACGTGAATATTCGTGATGGAGCTCCAAAGTCCAAAAACCTTGAGCAACCAGATGACGACAGCAATGACAACGACGGCGTTCAAGATCGACTTTATTGAAGAGGCCATTGGTATATAGCGGTTTACCAACCAGAGCAAGACTCCGACTACGATCAGAACGATAACGACGTTGATTAATGCCACGACCTGATTCCCCTTATTCTGGAAGATAGCTGGGCTAGCTGCCGACTATGATTCTAGTTTACCCCGAACCAGGGCTCTCCTCACAGTCGGCTGGGCGATGCGGATGTCGCGGTGACCGCGCGGATCGCCGTCGCTTGATGACGTTGCGGAATTCCCGGCCGAAGAGCTGCTGTGGCCTAGCGGCAAGATAAGGCGGCCTCCCAGCGTCTCGCGCGACGCCCCGGCCCAGCGGCGGGCTCCCGAGGCCGATTGGCTCCTTCATATTGCCCGGAAGTGGCACGAGACTTAGGTCCAATTCTGGCGTAGACTGGATCGCAAGCGACGCGACCCCCTGCGCGCTGACGACCGATGAACGGGAGGCCCTACATGAAGGCCATTGTTACTGCGATACTGTTAACAGCTGCTCTGGTCAGTTCACTGTGCGCGGCGCCCGTGCTCGCTCAGACCACTGCCACCGCAACGACGCTCGACGGACACAAGGGCTTCGATTTTCTCATCGGGACGTGGAGCACGCACTACAAGCGCCTGCGACATCCGCTTAGCAACAATCACGATTGGTACGAATGTGCGGGTACCTCGGTCGTTCGGCCCTTTTGGAACGATAGCGCGAATATCGAAACTGGTGACATTCGTTGTCCGCAGCAATACATCAGCAGCTTGACGCTGCGCTTGTACGATGACGCGTCGCACCAGTGGTCGCTCTATTGGGGAACCAAGAAAGTCGGGCTGGCTAGCGGCGCGCAAGTGGGCCACTTCGATGCAACCGGCGTAGGTGACTTTCTGGCCAAAGACACCTTCGCGGGCAAGCCGGTCATCGTAAGATACCGCTGGAAGGTGCTGGCCGGCGATCGTCCCCATTTCGAACAAGCGTTCTCCGCCGACGACGGCAGAACGTGGGAAACGAATTGGATCAGCGACTACACGCGTGCAAGCGCGTCTATCAAAGCACGGCAACGCTCGTCGTAGGATGACTTAAGGAAAGAGCGCACAGGCCCACGACCCAGTCGCTGACCGCGCGGCGGGAACCGCAAGCGGCGGGCGGAAGTTTCGCGCCATGATCTCGCATCGAACCGGGCAACGGCGCGCGATGATCGCGTCAGGCTTCGGCTGGGGGCTCGACGCGTTCGACTTCTACTTGTACGTCTACGCTCTACCCGCGATCCTGACGGCCTTCGCGCTGAGCAAAGTCTACGGCGGCTTGTTGGCGACGTACACGTTGGTCGCGAGCGCGATCGGCGGGATCGCGATGGGGACGATCGCCGATCGGATCGGGCGCAAGAATGCCCTGATGATCTCGATCGCCTGTTACGCCGTCTTCACCTTTCTTTGCGGGATAGCGCCGAATTATGCAACGCTAGCCGTCTTCCGCGCGCTCGAAGGCTTCGGTTTCGGCGGCGAATGGGCGGTTGGATCGGTGCTGATGGCCGAATGGGCCGACGCGCCGCAGCGCGGTCGTGCGCTCGGCTTCGTACAAGGATCCTGGGCGATCGGTTGGCTAGCCGCAAACGTCGCGTTTCAGATCGTCGCCGCTAGGGTCGGGCTCGACGGCGGCTGACGCTACCTGTTCTTCCTCGGGATCCTCCCGGCAATCTTTATTCTCTACATCCGTCGCGGCGTCACCGACCCACCGGTCTACGAGTCGACCCGGTCCCTGGTCGCTTCGCGCGGAACGGCTTCGTGGTCGCTTGCGGGAATTTTCGCGCCGGGGGTCGCGCGTATCACGCTCTTCGCCTCGCTGCTAGCGATCGGGGTTCAGAGCGGCTATTACGCGCTCTTCACCTGGATGCCGACTTACCTCACAAGCCAGAGGCACATCCCGCCCGTCACCAGCGGCTCGTTCCTCTATCTGCTGATCGGCGGATCCTACGCCGGTTATATCACCGCCGGCTACATCAATGACGCGATCGGGCGCAGGCGCACGTTTATTATCTTCTCGCTGTGCTCGGCGGTGATGGTTCCGCTGTACTTGTATGCGGTCGTGGCGGACTGGCAACTGATCGTCGCGGGCCCGCTCCTCGGATATTTTGCTTCGGGAATCTTCAGCGGATTCGGCCCGTATCTGAGCGAGCTCTTTCCGAGCAACGTACGCGGCGCCGGTCAAGGATTCTGCTACAATCTCGGACGCGGCGTCGCGGGAATCGGGCCGGTCGCGATCGGCGTGCTCTCAAAGCTCGCCCCAATCGGAACCGCCATGACGTGCGTCGCCGTCATCGCCTACCTCATCGCGGTTATCGCGGTGCTCTTCCTTCCGGAAACCAAGGGAAAGGAACTGACGGCAGCGGCCTGATCGTCACGGAGTTTCCAGCGTCGATTTCAATTTCAAATTCCGAGTATCGGCGCTATCGACGACGTTGAAGCGAAGCTTCTGGAGTAGGCGAAGCGATGCCGCGTTGCGATCGTCGACCGTTGCGGTGACGGTTTCTACCCGAAGCGTGCACTGAAGGAACGCGAGCATGACGCGGACTGCTTCGGTTCCGAGGCCCAGCGACCAGAAGCGTTTGGCGATGACATAGGCAATCTCGGCCGTCCCAGTCCCGATGGGCACCGTCGCTTGCACGAAGCCGCCGATCCCGTCGCCGGTGACCATCACCGCCCAGTTCAGCCAAAGCTGCCTTCCGTCAGGCGAGCGCCGTGTTTCCCAGCGACGATATCGTTCGCGCAGAGCCTCCACGCTTTCCGGTTGGCGATCGTCCGCGTACAGCCACAGTTCACTGTCGGCAAGCAGTGGAAATAGCGCCAACGCGTGACCGGCGGTTAACGGCTCGAGCGTCAGCCGCACTCCATGCAAGGTCGGGCAAACGGCTCTCTCAGTCAAGGGATCGGACCCTCGCCTCTGAGATGCAAACGGATCGAAGTTAACGGCGGCCGCCCAGGGCGGAGGACATATTTAAGACCGCGTCCGTCACCGCGTCGGGATCGCCTTCGATTTGTCCGTCCAGGATGAGGTGACTTAAGCCGTGGACCAAGCTCCAGGCGTGGTGGGTGCCGGCGATGGCGCGTTCGTCCTCGGGCGAGCAGCCCGCAACGTCGGCGACGGCCGCGCGCAACGCTCTGAACGTGAAGGTTCCGGCCTCACTCAGTTCGTCACTTCGTTCGGATGCCGTGAAGGTCCCGAACATCAGCCGAAACAGTGCGGGGTTCGTTCGCGCAAACTGGACGTAGGAACGGCCGTAGGCGCGCAGGCGCGCGGCGGCGTCGCCGGGAGCAGTTTGCGACGCGATGGCAGCTTCGGCCAATCGGCGGAACCCCTCAGCCGCCATCGCGGACAAGAGCGCGTCCTTGCCGGCGAAGTGCCGGTACGCCGCGTTGGGCGATACGTCGAGGCGGCGCGCAAGCTCGCGCAGGCTCACGTCGGCGTGTTCCTCGCCGTCTAGCACCGCCAGCCCTTCGGTGACGAGGGCCGCTCGCAAGTTACCGTGGTGATAGGCACGCTCTGGCGGCTTGGCCGTTATTCGAGGCAAATGTTGACAACGTTCACATCGATGCTCATAATGTGTGCAGTATACACATTCGGCCTCCCAAGTGCCAGCACCAAGGAGAAATCGTATGCCGAAAGCCAGCATCGTCGATCGCGCTGCTGCCTGGACCTCGCGCCTGATGCAGAAACGGGTCCCGTACTCGTCCGCGAACCCCTTTCTTGAGGGAGCGTACGCGCCGGTGCGCGAGGAGCGCACCGAGACCGAGCTCCGCGTGACCGGCAGCCTGCCGCCGGAACTGAGCGGTCTGTACGCGAGGATCGGACCGAACCCGATCGACGTTCCCAACCCGGCCTTGCACCACTGGTTCGTTGGGGACGGAATGGTCCACGGCGTGCGGCTGCGCGAAGGCCGCGCTCTCTGGTATCGCAACCGTTGGATCGGGTCGATGAGCGTCACGAAGGCCCTCGGCCGGCCCGAGGTCCCAGGCCCGCGGCGCGGCGTCGCCGACGCGGTCAACACCAACGTCATTAGGCAAGGCGGCCGGTTGTGGGCCCTGGTCGAAGCCGGCGCGCTGCCGGTCGAGCTCAGCAGCGAGCTCGAGAGCGTACGCCATTCGTATTTCGAGAGCGACCTCTCGCGTGCGTTCTCGGCGCACCCGCACCGCGATCCGGTGACGGGCGACCTGCATGCGGTGTGCTATGACGGCCTGGTAAGCAACCGCATCAGCTACGTTCGGGTCGATCCGAATTGCCGCGTGACGCGGGTGGTCGAGATCCCCGTGAAGCACGGACCGATGGTCCATGATTGCGCGCTCACTGCGTCGAGCGTCGTGATCCTGGATTTACCCGTGACGTTCTCGATGCGTGAAATCGTGAACGGCACGACCTTCCCGTATCACTGGAACCCCGCGCACGAGGCGCGCGTGGGTTTGTTGCCGCGCGACGGCGAGGCGCACGAGATCCGCTGGTTCCATGTCGACCCATGCTACGTCTTCCACACCTGCAATGCGTACGACCGCGACGACGGCAGCGTCGTGCTCGACGCCGTCGTGCACTCAAGTATGTTCGATCGTTCGCGCCAAGGCCCCGATTCCGACCGAATTACGTTCGAGCGTTGGACGCTCGGGCAGGGGTCCGGCGACGTGCGGCGCACCGTCATCTCCGACGAACCGCAGGAGTTTCCACGCTACGACGAGCGCTACAGCGCCAAGCCGCAACGCTACGCCTACACGGTCGGATTCACCGATCAGCCGGGGCGCGAGCCGCTCATCCGCCACGACCTCAGCGGAGGGCCGAGCGTCAAACACGATTTCGGCCCTCATCACGTCACGGCCGAATCAGTGTTCGTGCCGCGCTCGGCCGATGCGGCCGAAAACGACGGCTGGCTGATCTCGTACGTCTACGACCTTCGCGAAGGTCGCAGTGATTTCGTGGTGGTGAATGCGGCAGACCTGGCCGGCGCACCGCAAGCGGTCGTTCATCTGCCCGTGCCGGTGCCGCTTGGCTTTCACGGCAACTGGATGCCCGATCCCGTTTGATCCAATCCCGTGCCGCCGCCGATCCTAACGCCCGATACCTCAAGTACCAGCGGACGTTAGGACCGGCGAACATGGCCGCGGACAGCGTTTAGAACGGCGTCTGGAAAACGAAGGGGCTGCTGCTTTCCCACTGAGACGTCGCTTCCGAGCTCGTGGCGGTCGCGGTCACCTCATTGGTAAAGCTGTCGATGATCGAGGCTGAGTTGCCCCCCGCGTTGAGTACCCACAGGTAGTGTCCGGTCGGTTCGAACGCCGCCGTCTGAGGACTCTGGCCCACCGCGATGCAGCACTCGACGCCGATCGGCTTGGTCTTCAGCGTGAGAATCTCAACGACGCCGTATGATTCCTGGCCGTTGCCCCCCGAGGGGTTACACGCAGCCGAGGATATCGGGCAGAAAAGGTTCGTGACGAACGCGAGCGTGTTGCTTGGATTGATCGCGATCGACGTTGGTTCACCGCCGACGTAGATCGCCTTCTCAGCCTTGGATTTCGTTGCCAGTTTGACCGGCGTGACGGTGCCGGCGCCGCCGTTGACAACGTACGCCAATTTGCCGGAGTGGTTGACCGCAATCCCGACCGGGTTGGGACCGACCTTCACCGTTTGGACCACCGCATTGGTGGACGTGTTGATGACGCCGAGCGTGCCGTCACCGGTGTTCAGGACGTAAAGCGCCGTCGCCTTAGGATTGGGTGCCATCACCGTCGGGCCGTGTCCGACGTTGATGCTGGTGACGGCGCTGGTCTTGAGGTTAACGGCGTCGACCTGATTATTAAAGCCATCCGACACGTACGCCGTATTGCCCGAGACCGCAATCGCGTTGGCACGGTACGCCCCGGAAGCGAACACTCCCGCCGTGTAGGTGTAAGGGACGGCGTTGGTGTTGACCTTGTCGATGATACCGTTTCGCTCGAGAACGTACACCGCGTTTCCACCGGGAACAGGAGCGACGCCGATTGCATAACCAGGCCCGCTGAGGAGTTGGACCTGTGCGCCCTGACCCGACCCGACCGTTGCGCTGAAGATGCCGATGTACGAGGCGGGGTTGCTGCCGGTCCCGGCCGTGTTGATCGGGATGAAGGCGCGTGCCGTCGGTACGGCGACGGGCGTCGTCGATGGATGCGGAACCGGCGCCGGGAATGACGTCGGCCCGGGTGCCGGTGGCAACGTTTCGATAAAGTCGGAGAGGAAGGTCGATTCGATCGGTGATCCGAGACCCGTTACTTGGCTATAGTTGGGTTTCGCGTCGTAGCCTGCGACGCCATCGAAGGCGTTGTTTCCGATCGTGATCGAGTTGAACGCAGTGGTCCCCTCCAACTTATAGAGCGCAGGTGATACCAGCCCGAGATTGCCACCATCCAATTGCGCGACATCGGCGAAGATGCCGGCCCAAAATGGAGACGCGCCGCTCGTCCCGCCAATCTGGTACCACTTGTTGTCGTAAATGACCCAATAGCCGCCCGGCGCCGGACAGTCCGCGGGAAACTGGTCTTGCTGGAAGGGATCCGCTTCCGCCGCGAGGTCCGGGACGTCGCGCACGTGGTCGATCGGCGTCTCGTGATTCTGCCACGTCGGCTTGCCGAAAAAGCGGCTGGCGCCGCCACCGGTGGCCCCGCCTACACCCCTGCCGCAGCCGCTATCGTTCCAGGCGTACTCGCTAGAGTAGCTCTGGACATTACCCATAAAGATGCTCGTGTTGAGGGTGGTGCCTCCGACTGCGACCATGTTAGGCGAAGATGGCGGAAAGTCGACGTCCTGGGTTCCGTTCTTGCAATCGTCGGAGCCGTCGTCCCCCGAGGCCCCGAACCAGGTTTGGCCCTCAAGTACCCCCTGATCGATTGCGGACGACATCGCATCGCGCGAAAAAGGGTCCGATTGGCTTTCGCATGCGCCGTAGCTCGACGTCACCGTCTGCACGGTCGATCCGTACACGTTGGCGATATATTCAAAACCGAGCGCTTGCGACGCGCCGAGATGATCTGCGACCGAAACGACGTCGAGAGCCGCGTTCGGCGCCGCAGCATGCGAGAGTTCGGTGTCGAGAGCCGTCTCCTGCCCGTCTCCCGGTCCCGGCGTCGCTAACGGGCACGGCGAAGCGCACGTACCGGCGAGATACACCTTCGAGAACGTCGCCGGGTTGCTAATGCCGAACTGCGAGTCGTAACTGAATACGTCCGACTGAAGGAAGTTCAGCACGACGGGAATGGCAATTGTCGTCCCGCTTCCGGTATAACTCGTGTTGAACGAATACGCCGTGTAGAGGTCTTGCGGTCCGAAGGCAAACTTGCCGGGCTGCACCGTGGCTTGGGGATCCGGGCGCCGAGGCCGGCCCCCGGAGGCCGAAACGATGTGGTGCGAATGCACGACGTGGTAGCTGTCGAGGCCGCCGATGTCTTGGACCCACGGCAGTGCGCTCGGCAAGACCGGGTCGAAACGATTGGCGTAGTAGATTTGGCCTTGGGGTGATTGGCGCATTTCGATCGGCGTCGCGAAGGTTGCCTCGACGGCGCTCGCCGAAGCGTGCGCGACGACGAGGCGGTTGTTCGGCGCCACGAGCGAAACGTCGAATCCGCGGCTTCGCAGGTAGGCGACGGTCTCGCGAACCTGACGCGGCGTCGAGCCGAAGTACGACCCGTACTGTTGCGTCGTCATCCAGCGCCGGAAGAGGGGCGAGTGCCGGTCCCCCTGTGCGCGGAGCAGCATCGGGATCTCATCTTGGTGCGCGCCCTTGAGCAGTAGTGCGACCGTCAGGCGCAGCGACGGGTTTGCCCGCGACAGAAACCTTCCGCCCGCCGCCGCATCGGAGAGGCTGCGTGTGGACCCTGCGGACGGGGCCGCACCGGCCGACAGTGCGGTTACGATTCCCAGCCCTGCTACTAGCAGGCCCAAGCTCGCGGCGCGAGCGGCCCGCAAGAACGATCCCGAAACGTTCATGGAAGAACCTCCGACAGCGGAAAACGGACTGCGATCGGAAAGTGCGAGCGCAGCACGGAATGGCGCGCCCACCTTAACGAAGCGCGTGCGCCCCGGATGCAACCCGTCCGGATTTAAATCCTGCCGGCGGGCTGTCGGCTGGGCCGAAAGCCCTCATGGCGCCGCGCCCGCGCGACCCTCGTTAGCTAAAGAGCTTTGCGACGTTCAGGATCGTGTTGTAGACGCCCCAAAGCAGCGGGATCAAGACCACTGCCCACGCCAGCGCCACTCGCAAACCCGTGTTGGATCCTCCGGAACTTTGCTGTTGCTGCATCTAAGCGAGCGCCTCCACTTCGCTGAGTTTGGCATGGTGGCGTTCGTGTAACGGCGTCATCGCAAAGTTACAGAGGAAGCCAATGGCCAGCAGCACGGCCATGATGTACATCGTGACCGAATAAGCGTCTGCCTTGGGGACCCCGCGGTCGAGCTGAAATTGCCGGATATAGTTGACCAGGACCGGGCCGAAGACACCGGCCGCCGCCCACGCCGTCAAGAGCCGGCCGTGAATCGCGCCGACCTGAATCGAACCGAAGATGTCCTTCAAGTACGCCGGAATCGTTGCAAAGCCGCCGCCGTACATCGACAGAATGATCAGATAGAAGATGATGAACAACGCAAGGTTATGCGTCTTGCCGGTCCACGGCACGAGTGCGTACAGCACGGCCCCGAGCGAGAAGAAGATCGCGTAGGTGTTCTTGCGCCCAAGGTAGTCGGAGCTCGAGGCCCACGAGATGCGCCCGATCATATTGAAGATGCTGAGGAGTCCGACAAAGCCCCCGGCCGCCGCCGCCGAGGCTGCTACCGCAACGGGCGTGTCGTGCGGAAAGCGCAGCGGGAACATCTCCTGAATCATCAGCGAAGCCTGACCGAGCACGCCGATTCCGGCCGTGACGTTCAGGCAGAGGACCCACCACAGCAGCCAGAACTGCCGTGTCTTGATGGCCGCGTCGGCCGTCACGTTGTGGATGGTCACCATCTTCTTCGCCTCGTCGGCGGACGTGGGCGGGACGTATCCCGCCGGCATCCAGCCGCGCGCCGGAACGCGAACGATCGCCGGGCCGATCATCATGAAACACAGATAAATGATGCCCATCGTGAGCATCGTCGGCGCGACGCCCGTGCTGGCGGCGCTTGAATAGTGCTTCATCAACGAGACGGCGAGCGGCGCGCCGATCAACGCACCGCCTCCGAAGCCCATGATCGCGCAGCCCGTCGCCAAGCCCGGGCGGTCGGGGAACCATTTGATCAGCGTCGATACGGGCGAAATGTAGCCGATGCCCAGGCCGCAGCCTCCCACGACACCGTAGCCGAGGTACACGAGCCACAACTGGTGCAGCGCCACGCCGGCGGATGCGATGACGAGGCCGCCGCCAAAGAGCAGGGCCGCCGTGAACATCGCTCTGCGCGGGCCGACGCGCTCGACCCATGCGCCGCCAAAAGCGGCCGAGAGCCCCAGGACAACGATTGCCAGGCTGAATATCCAGCCCAAGGCCGGGATGCTCCAGTCGCCAGGCGCCGGCGCCGTGATGCCGATCAACTGCGACATCGGCTTGTTGAAAACGCTGAACGCATATACCTGGCCAATGCACAGGTGGACGGCAAGAGCGGCCGGCGGAACCATCCAGCGGCTGTAGCCCAGCCTCGCAACCGAGTGCTGCCGGTCCAAGAAATCCATCATTGCAAACCTCTCTAAGGCCCGGGAGACGAGGTTTTCTGACGCGTCCGCTAACCCTTGGCGTCGACGCAGCATCACCGTTAGTACAAGCTTACGGACATATGTGTCTGAGGATAACCGGACATTCCTCCCGTTCGCAGCCGCTCTTTGCCGCGTCGCCGACGCGTGCCGAACCGCGTATTACGCCGGCGCGGGGACTTCAACGTCGTCGAGCACGACGGGACCGTTCGCGAGCCCGTCGAGCACCGAGGGGTCGCGCTGTTGCACGAACTGCCAGCCGAAACGGCCCTTGATGCATAGGTGACCGTGCGTCACGTCTTGATCGGCGGGCGACGTGACTTTGACGATCTTGTTGTCCTGCGCGTGGACGGTCAACGTGCATCCGACGCCGCAGTACGAACAGATCGTGTCGGCCGAAACCTGCTTGTTCTCGTCCCACGTTCCGGCGTCGCGCATTTCGTACTCTGACGAAAACATCAGGGCGCCCGTGGGGCAGACGCCGATGCAATTGCCGCAGTAGACGCACGCCGAGTCCGGCAATTCGACCGCAAACTCGGTGGAGATGCGCGCGTCGAAGCCGCGCCCCGCGACCGCGATCGCAAACGTGTTCTGGGCGTCCGTTCCGCACGCTTCGACGCACTTATAGCAGAGGATGCATTTCGAATAGTCGCGCACGTAAAGCTCGTTGTCGATCTTCACCGGTTGCGCGACGGTACTTGCGGTTTGGCCGTCCGAAGCGTGATGGTGCCCCGCAACGGCGCCGTCGCGCGTCCCGGCGAGCGCAGGTTTGGCTGCATCCCCATAGCGCTTCGGGTTGCTGCCGTAACGCTGCATTTGGCGCGAAAAGTCGCTGACCAGCGACACGTCGACCGATGAGCCGAGAAACTCGAGCACCATCTTACGGCTGGTGCGCACGCGCTCGCTGTCGGTCTTGATCTTCATGCCGCCCTCGACTTTGCGCGAACAGGCCGGGACGAGCGTGCGCGAGCCTTCGAGCTCGACGACGCAGACGCGACAAGCATTGACCGGGGTGAGGTTTTCGAGGTAGCACAGCGTGGGCGTATCGACCGCGAGCGCGCGGCACGCCTCAAGGATCGTCGAACCTTCGGGGACGTCGATCGAGCGCTCGTCGATCTGGAGCGTCACCTGACGCGCGAAGCCGGGATCGGAAACGCTCACACGGGGGTCCTTTCATCGACGGGCACTGCGCTGCTGAAAAGGTTCAGCTTGGCCAGCGCCGACTCGACAGCGCTCGACGCCGTTTGGCCGAGGCCGCAGATCGACGCGTCGCGCATCACTTGACCGATCTCGGCCAGCAGGGAGCGTTCCTCGTCGGGCGAGCCATGGAGCCGCCTGGCGGCGAGCCGCGCGAGCAATTCTTGCTGGCGCACGGTGCCGACGCGGCAGGGAACGCACTGGCCGCACGACTCGTCGCGGAAAAAGGCTGCGATGCGCACCAGCATCGCCTCGAGATCGACGGTTTCGTCGAACACCATGATGACGCCCGAACCGAGGGTGGCTTTGATCGCACGCATGCCGGCGAAGGTGAGCGGCGCGTCCAATTCGTCGGGCGTCGCGAATGCGCCGGCCGCACCGCCCAGCAGAACCGCCTGTACGCGGTGACCGGCCGCCACGCCGCCCGCGAGCTCGATGAGTTCGCGCAGGGTAGCACCGAACGCCACCTCGTAGACGCCGGGCTTGGCAACGTTTCCGCAGACGCAGAACAGCTTCGTGCCGGTCGAATCGGCGACGCCGATCGCAGCGTAGGCATCGCCGCCATGCAACACGATGTCCGGTACGTTGATGAGCGTTTCGACGTTGTTGACGATCGTCGGCTTGCGAAAAAGGCCCTTTTGCACCGGAAAGGGAGGTTTGTTGCGCGGTTCGCCGCGATACCCTTCGAGCGAGTTGAACAGGGACGTCTCTTCACCGCAGATGTACGCCCCCGCTCCGCGGCGCAGCTCGATGTCGAAGCGAAGGCCTCGGCCCATGATATCGTCGCCGAGCATTCCGTGGGCGCGCGCCGCTTCAAGCGCGTGCTCGATCCGCCGCGTCGCGAGCGGGTATTCGCCGCGAATGTAAATGTAGCCGAAATCGCAGGTGGCCGCCAAGGCGGCGATCGTCATGGCCTCGATTAGTGCGAAGGGATCGCTCTCCATGATGATGCGATCCTTGAACGTGCCGGGTTCGGATTCGTCGGCATTGCAGACGATGAAGTGCGGCCGCTCCGGTTCGCGCGCCACGGCTTCCCACTTGCGCCCGGTCGGAAAGGCCGCGCCGCCTCGGCCCATCAGCTTGGAGGCCGTCATTTCGCGCAGCACGCCGAGCGCGCCGATGTCGAAGGCGCGGCGCAGCGCGCGGAAGCCGCCCGCGGCGCGGTACGCATCAAGGCTCGCCGGATCGACGGTTCCGACGCGGCGCAGCAGGCGCAGCGACGGATCGCCGTGCTGCGGCGGTTGCGTCGGTGCGAAACCGAAGTCGCGTTTGCCTTCGAGCGCCGCGGCGACGCGAAGGGCGGTGACGAATTCGAGCGGTTCGTCGTGCGGTTCGTCACCGGCGACCGTGAGCAGCCCGGCGGGCGCCCGCTCGCACAAACCCAAGCACGGGCTTCGCAGCCACATCGAGGCACCCCCGCACTGCGGCTCGCCCGGCCCGGCAGTGCGCTCGAGCTCGGCGATGAGCGCATCCGAACCGACGGCCTTACAGGCGAGGTCCTCGCAGACGTGCACGACGGTTTTCGGTCGTGGCTCGAACGCGAAAAGCGCGTAGAAGCTCGCCACGCCGTATGCTTCGGCGGGTGGAATCGTCAAGCGGCGGCTGATGTAATTGAGCGCCCCTTCGCTGATCCAGCCGATGCGGCGCGCAACGGCGTGAAGCGCGGGCAGCAAGCGGTCGCGTTGCGAGCGGGCAGCGTGCCCCGCATGCGCGCTGTGTGACTCGGTTTCCGCGCGGCGATCGCCCGTCGACCAGGTCGAATCGGCCGGCCCGAGGACGGCATCGACCGCAGCGCGCTCGTGCGGAGTTTCGGTCGCTTGCGTGTAGTGGAGATCCAACCGCTAGTCTCCGGCGGCGGCCAGGCTGCCGGCACCGATTTTATCGATGCGAATGGCCGTCGCTTTGAATTCGGCCGTTCCGGACTTCGGATCGACGGTGTCGAGCGTCAGCACGTTGGTCGGCACGTCAAAGTGGAACGTCATGAACGCGAGCCCCTCGCGCAACGCCCGATCGATGTGGACTGGCACGAAGACCTTGCCGCGCCGCGAGCTCACGGCAACGATTTCCCCTTCGCTCAGGCCGTGACGAGCGGCTTCTTCGGGTGAGATTTCGAGCGCTTCGACCCGGCGCAGCGGCGAGGAATACTCTCCCGTGGCAACGCCGCTATTGTAGGAATCGAGGCGGCGCCCCGTCGTGAGCAGCAGCGGAAACTGCGCGTCGACCGCGTCAAGCGGCGCCGAATACTCAACGGCGTGGAAGGGGGCCTTGGGGCCTTCCACCGGATCCGCCCACAGACGGCCATGCAAGAAGAGCGCCCCAGGATCGTTCTCGTCGGGGCACGGCCAACGCAGGCCGTTGAGCTGCTCGAGCCGCTCGTAGCTCATTCCGGCGTGCATTGGACTGAGCGAACGCACCTCGTCCCAAACGTCCTGTGCCGTCGGCGAGCCCCAATCGCGCCCGAGGCGCTTGGCGATCTGGGCGACGATCCACATGTCGTCGCGTGCGTTGCCCGGCGGTTCGATGACCTTGCGCACGCGCTGCACCCGGCGCTCGCTGTTGGTAACGGTGCCGTCAGATTCGACCCAACCCGCGGCGGCCGGCAATACGACGCTTGCCAGGCGTGCGGTCTGTGTCAGCGAGATGTCCTGCACGACCATGTGCTCGAGCCCTTCGAGCAAGCGAACCGCGCGGTGCCGGTCGGCTTCGGACACGACCGGATTTTCGCCGATGCAGTAGAGTGCGGTGAGCTCGCCCTCTTCCATTGCATCGAACATCTCGTTGAGGCGCTTGCCGCGCTCGGGCGAGATCGTGCAGTTCCATGCCTTCTCGAACTTCTCGCGAGCGGCCGCGTCGGCGGTCGATTGGAAACCGGCGAGCCGGTCGGGAATCGCTCCCATGTCGCCGCCGCCCTGCACGTTGTTTTGCCCGCGCAAAGGGTTGACGCCGCAGCCGTAGCGGCCGACTTTGCCGGTGAGCAGCGCGAGGTTGATGATTCCGACGACGCTGTCGACGGCGTTGTGGTGTTCGGTGATCCCGAGCGTCCAGCAGATCATAGCACGGTCGGCGCGCGCGTACGCATGCGCGAGTTCGCGAATGGCCGCGGCGGGAACGCCCGTAATCTCTTGCGCATAGTCGAGCGTGTAGCGCTCGACGCTCTTGCGATACTCTTCGAAATTCAGGGTCGCGCGATCGATGAAGGTCCGGTTCTCCAAGCCGTCGACGAGAATCTCGCGGGCGATGGCATTGGCCAGCGCAATGTCGCTGCCCACGTTGACGCCTAGCCAGCCGTCGGCCCACTGGGCGCTGGCCGTCCGGCGCGGATCGATCACGTACAGTTTGGCACCGTTGTGAATGCCTTTGAGAACGTGATGAAAGAAGATCGGATGCGTCTCGCGCGCATTGGAACCCCAGAGCACGATGAGATCGGTGTGTTCGACCTCTTCGTACGAATTGGTGCCGCCACCGGCACCGAACACCGCCGCCAGACCGACGACGCTAGGAGCGTGTCAAGTTCGGTTGCAGCTATCGATGTTGCTGCAGCCGATGACTTGACGGGTGAACTTTCCCGTGAGGAAGTTCAATTCGTTCGTCGTCTTCGAGCAGCTGAACAAGCCGAACGACTGCGGTCCATGCTTGGCCTTGGCCGCGGCGAAGCCCGCAGCGGCGCGGTCGAGGGCTTCGTCCCACGACGCTACGCGCAGGGCGCCGTTGTCGCGCACCAGGGGCTCGGTTAAACGGCTGAACTTGTCGCGCATGGTGATGTCGGTGCCTCGTAAGCGATTGTACGTGTGGGTTCGGCGCGCTCGACGATGCCTACTCCCCTGGAGGCGAGGCCTCCGCCGCGCCCCGGCGCCGGGAACGGCGGGGAAACCCGCCATCTTCATTGGAAGATAACGGCCCGCAATCAAGCCCATGAGAACATGGTTCACATCAACGATCAGACGGTCAACGATGACCGCGTGCATCGTTCGGCGGGGTCGGTGCGTCCGGTAATGGAACCCGGCAAGGCGGCCGTGCATCGCTCGACGAGTGCACGACGTGGCGCAGGTCGACCGAACGCGCCGAGCCGCCGAATGATCCGTTCTGACTCCAGGAAACGCGCGTGACTCCGAAGCCCGCCGACGTGCATGTTGGGGTCGCCGTTGATCAGGCATTCGTCGGCGTCGCCTTCCTGATGGTTGACTTTGACCTGGTCGATGGTGGTTCGTCGCTGAAGCTCGTCTGCCAAGCGATCTTCGTGCACTGGTTCAGCTTCAGCTAGGAACGCTGGCGCCCGGTTCCGTTCCCCAGGGCAGCCGGCCGGCTGCCCCTTTATAGTTTTTGCATTATTTGGCGGTCCTAATTTAGAGGTTAGGAGTCCCTACTTAAGAAACTTCGGCCCTCCGAACGCACCTTTCACGCCCCGAACAGAAGGAGTGGTCGACTGATGGACCTTCGTCTAGGAAGCGTCTCGACGCTTGGCGGCACCTTGGCAAAGGCTTCGATCCTAACGCTTGGTCTGCTAGTCGTGCAATTTGGGACGCCGCGACCGGCGCTGGCCCAAGCGGCCGCCTCAGCGATCGTCACCGGGACCGTTCGCTCGACGGACGCGACCGCGATCGGCCGAGCCTCGGTCTTGCTGCGCGGCAACGGGCCGACGCGTTCGACCATCACCGACGGCTCCGGCCGGTTTGAAATCGGAGGCCTCGTGCCAGGCACCTACGTGGTCGAGGCGAGCGCAAAGGGATACTCGACGCTCAGCGATCGCACGGTCGAGGTCGGACCGGGGAGCACGACGACGCTGGCTCTGACGCTCAATAAAGCGCAGGTCTCGTCGCTTGCCGTGATCGGGTCGGTGACGGTCAACGGAAGCTCGACGCTCTCGACGGCCCCGGCGCCAAGCCTCGAGATCAACACCCAACCGTACGCCCAGCAAGGCGTCACGCGGACGAGCGACATCCTGCAGGATCAGCTTTCGACGACCGTCTACCCCGTGATCGGAGGGGGCTTGAACGCTCCGGCCGTCGTCGCGTTGCGCGGTCCCGATCCAGCCGAGACGCTCGTCGACGTCGACGGTCACCAAGTGAACAACGGCAGCACCGGCGACTTCGATCTCTCGTTGCTCGACCCAGCCGATCTGCAGAACGTCCAGGTGATCTACGGAATCGCACCGTCGTCGCTCTTCGGGCCGAACACGCTGGGCGGCGCGCTCAACGTGATAACCCTCGAGCCGACGCCCCAGGAACACACCCTGCTGCGCTTCACCGGTGGTTCGTACGACACGTACGGCGAGACGCTGGACGCGACGGGGACCGACGATCGCCTCGGATACGCCTTTTCATTTCACCGCGTGACGTCGGGCGGACAGCTCTTCGACTACTCGATCCCAACCAACAACGGAGTGGGCGACGCGCCGATCGGCAACGACATGGACGCCTCGTCGATGATCGGAAAACTGCGCTACACGTTCGGCAACGGGGCATTTGTCGGCGTAACGTTTCGCGATCAGCCGGTCTATCGCGATCTCTCGGCGACGCTGTCGTCGGTGCAGACGCCCGCCGACGGTGCTTCCGGTCCGGGCGACGCCTACAGTAATTACTCGGGTTCCTCGATCCTTTCGATCGACTCCGCCTACGGGCTCGATGCGCAAGCGCCCTTGGGCCGGCCGAACGCCGAAGGGACCGTCGCAACGACCGCGATCTACCGGCATCAGACCTCGCTCGTNNTCATCGGCGACGATACGCTCGAAATCGACCACGTCCTGCCGCACGGCCTGCTTGCGCTTAAGGGTGCCTTGACGGACGAGGGTCTTTTGACGGATTTCGTCCCAGGGGTCATCTTCGCCGACTCGGCCGCCGCGAGCCCGCTCGCGGCGATCCCAACCGTCGGGGGACTGGGCGCACGTGGGCTGATGCAAGCGAGTACGGCCTCCGGCACACCGACAGCCTCGGAACAGTTTCTCGCTCAGACGCAACGCTGGCTCGGCCTGATGTACCATGACGACCCGACCTCGAAACTGCACTACTCGTTTGCCGAGTATTACAGCGACTACAGCACCTTCGGAAAGAGCTTCGATCCGCGCTTCGGCTTCGTGTGGACGCCCACCGCCGACTCTTCGTTTCGGCTCTCCGCGGGAAACACGTTTCAATCGCCGCAGCTTCCAACGTTCATCGTTCCGCCGGTCCTGCCGCCGCCGGTCGACGGCTACGTCAACATCGGTAATCCCAACGCCACCGCCGAGCGCGCGACGTCGTACGACATCGGGTACGAGCATCTTTTCCGGCTATCGCAACTGCTGCACGGCCCGCAGCAAGTCCATCTCGCGCTCGATGTCTATCGGACGGATTTGCACAACGGCGTCGCGACGTATTTCTCGCCGACCCCCTGTCAAGCCGGGGTCGACTATGGCAACAACCCGCCGTGTTTGAGCTATCCCGTGAACGTCACGCAAGAGGAATACGAGGGGGTCGAGGTGCGTGGCGACGTCGAGCTTCGCCCGCACACGGTGCTCCGCGCGAGTTACGACGTCGACAGCGTCTTTACGAAGTCATACCCCACGACGTCGGCCGATGACGTGCCGCTCTACGAACAGTCGCTCGGGGTGCCGTTGCATAAATACAATCTCACCCTCGAAGAAGACAAAGGGTACGGCTTGGCCTATTATGCCGGCCTGTTGTACGAAGGGGCGTATAACGAACTGAACCTGCCGCCGTTTGCGACCTTGCGGGCCGGCGTGACGTGGCATCTGCGCGACTTCGATCTCGGCGCCTATGGCACCAACTTAACCAACGTGTACAGCTTCCCGCTGACCCGCGTCGGGGGGGGCGTCCTCTACGGCGGCCTCTCCGGACCCGTGCCGACGAACGCGATTCCTTTGCCCGGCCGGCAGATCATCATCAGCCTCTCACGGCACACATGACCTCGTAACAGAAAACCGGGCGTCCGGCCGTTCGCCGATCGTTACGGCTCTGCCGGACCGGCCGGGAAGGCAGAGGCTTGACCGCGCGGCCGGGAGAAGCGCCGCCCAGCGTGGTCCCATCTGCGTCGCGTTTGCCGTTTCTTCTGGCCGTCGCTCTCATTGCGGCGGCCGTCGGTGACCCGTTGGTCGAGACGGTCTCGAACAGCGGTCTCTTCGGCTACGGCTACAACGACAACAACCACCTCTCCGTCATACCGGTGCTCGTCGCGGGCTCCATCCTTGCCCTCGTCGTCATCGTGTCGCGATCTCTGTCGCTCTTCCATCGCGGCTCGATGTTGCGACGGGGTGACTGGGTCGTCGAGAGCGCAACCCGTCTCTCGCGGCAGTCTGCGCTGAGCGACGTTCCGCTCGTGCTCGCTATGCAGTTCGCCGCACTCTTCATGATGGAGAGCGTCGAACAGCTGGCTTTTGGCGGCAAGCTGTTGGGCGGCATCGTCTGGCTCGGCGGCCCGGTGCTCTTCAGCCTCGTGACGCATGCCGTTCTCGGCACGGCCTGCACGCTGCTTCTCGCCGCGCTCGCGCGCTCGATCCTCGCGACCGTCGCGAGCTTCGTGCGCGAGGCGGTCGACGCCATCCTCGTCTCGCTTGCGCGCGACGCCGAGCGCGCTTTCATCAAGCGCCGCGCGGATGCGTGGCTACCTCGCGCGCAAGCGCCGCACGTCCGCCAAGTCGGCAGCCGCGCGCCGCCGTCGCTCCCCGTCGCCGCTTAACTCACAGCACGACGAACGCAGCCGGGGCCTCGGCCCTCGGCGAAGGGAGCAGACACAATATGACATTGCCGTCGAGTGCGCGCGCGCTCTTGGCATCCATTCTCATCGCCGGACTCTTCCAGGCGAGACCCGTCGCAGCCGCAGAGGCGACCACGGGCACGATCTACGGGTCCGTGTCGGATCAAAGTGGCAAGCCGCTTGCAGACGTTTCAATCAGCGCGGCCTCGCCGTCGGGAACCTATGCTACCAAGACCGACTCGCGCGGGCGCTTCACGATCCTCGGCGTCGTTCCCGACGCCTATACCGTCTCGGCGGAACGAGCGGGGTTTCAGAGCGTCAACCGGTCGGGCATCAACGTCCTGCCGGGCGAACGTCAACAGGCGACGTTCACGCTGGCGGCCGAGCTACGCACCATCGGCCATGTCACGGCGGGCGCATCGGGCTTTACGCCGGGTTCCCCCAGTGACACGTTCACCGTCTCCGGCGCTGCGGCTCGAGCGGTTAGTCCGCCCGTCTCGTCATCGGGATTGGCCACGTATCTCTCCGACACGGTGCAGGGCGCCATCGCGTCCGCACCCGGAGTCGTCCTCGATGCGTTCGCAAACGCGATTCTGCGCGGCGGCAAGGTATCCGACGCCGCCTTCGACTACGATTCCGTGCCAATTCCGCAAGGCGTGATCGCGGAGCCCGGCGGTAACATCGTCGGAGCCCAATTACCAACGACCGGGATTGCCTCGACGACGGTCACACTTGCCGGATACACGACCCAGGGCGCGAACTCGCTGGGCGGCGTCATCGATCAGATCCCGGCGGTGGGAACCTATCCCGGGAGCACGACCGTCGAGCTCGCAGACGGTTTAGCCGGCGGCCAATATCAAAACGATTCGCTGCAGATCCTGGGCGCCACTCCGGATCAGCGCTTACGCTACGCGCTTGCGAGCACCACCGGCGCCGAGTATTTCAGCTACGGCAACGGCACGACGTTCTATCCCGCCGAGGCCGGGACGTACGGCCTCGCACTGCAAAGCCGCGGTGAATACTCGATCGAATCGAATCTGCACTATCGCCTGACGCCCAAAGACGATCTTTCAATTCTCGGACTGGTCGGGCAGGCGACCTATAACCAATATGGTTCACCGTTCACGGGCGAAACGGTCGGCGAGTTCGACGGCGCCACCACGACGTTCCCCGGCGAGATCGATCCCAATGCGCCGGTCGATTACGCATCGGGCATACGCGGCTCGTACGACGTCCTTAAAGCCCAATGGCTGCACACCGGCGACCATTCGCTCTCGCGCGTGCAGGCCTATCAGTCGCAGTATGGTTCGAGCGCGGGCGGCCCGTTTTGGGATGAGAACGGCTGGCCCGACGGATCGATCTCCCTCTCGGAAACGCAAGGCAGCCGGGAAGAAGGCCTGGGGTACGACGGCGAGGATTACTTGGGCGAGCGTCACGACCTGCGCTTCGGGGCGGAGTATCGCACCAACACATCATTTCTCAACCAGGTCGTACCGACCGCAGACGAATACATCACCTCGCGCCCGACGCTGATCTCCTATCTCGCGTATTTCGGCGACTCTTGGAACGTCACGCCTCGCTTGGAGCTGTCGGGAACGGGGCGCTTGACCGACACTCACATCATCCCGAACGACGGCGCGATCTACGACGTCGGCGCGCTCGATCCGCACGCTGCGATCGCCTACAAAATGAGCGGCAACCTGGCCTTGCGTGCCACCTACGATCGCATCACGGTCGCACCCTTGCCGCTCGAGGCCGATCGCGTCGACTCGACCAACGTCGGCGCAAACGGAAACTTGGCGCCGTTCGTCCAGTTGGCGCCCGAAACGGCCAACGATTTCAGCTACTCGGTCGAGGGCGGGGGTCGAACCCAGTTCCGCGCAACCTACTATTTGGAAAATGAAGCCAATCTCATCGACGTCTTGCCCTACAACTTTCGTTCGGCCATCGCGGCGGGGACGAATCCCAGTGGCGTCGGCGTTCCGTCGAACATCGGAAACCTCCGCGCGTACGGATACGAACTCTGGCTGAGAAATGGCGGTTTGACGCTCGATACGAATTACGTCACCGCGCTTTCATCGAGCGCGTCGCAGTTCGCGTATAACGACCTCAACGCGCCTGCCGTCGCCGCGGGCCATCTCTTTCCGGTCAGCTATCTCCCGCACTTGAGCGCGACCCTTTCCTGGGAGCTGGACACGCCCAAAAAGCGCATACGGTTCACGCCCTCGCTATCGTTCGAATCGGGCTATCCCTACGGGAACGGCAAGGAGGTCTGGATCTTCAACCCCGTCACGAACAAACCCGAACAAGTTCCCAACGACAACTATTACAATCCGGGCTACAACTACTACTTTCTGCTCAATCCGGCGGTGCCATACAACCCCTCGACCAATCCCTACATCGGAAATCTTGGAACGCCGGAAGGGAACGATCCCAATACGCTTCACTCCCCGCCCGAGACGTTCGCGAACCTCCACGTTGAAGGCGACATCTCGCCGCGCATGACGGCGATCCTCGACGTCGTCAACCTGCTCGGAAACTCGTCACCGACGGCCTACCAAGGGAATCCCTATCTTATTGGCCCGCCCGGATATGCCGGCGGCAACCCCACCTATGCGGCCGCCTACGAGGCAGCCGGCGGTTACTCACTGCCATACACGCTCGGCAATGGAGTACCGACGAACGACGGCCAAACGCAGTCCGTTCCGTGGACGTACGGGCGCTCAGGGTACGTTCCGCAGAGCTATCCGGCCGCACGCTCCGTGCAAGTACGCATAAGGTACCGCATATGACGCGCAAGCCCGAAGCTTTCGGTTAACCGGCGACGGCGGAGGAACGTCACGCCGGGAGGGTCGATGAGCGCCGGCGAATGGCATATGGTTGCCGGTTCGATTCTCTCGACGGCGTTAAGGAGAGCCCGAATGGCGTCAGAGATCTTCGAATCCACGCACGCAAGCGCACGGCCGAGTGTGACGCTCGTGCCGAAATCGTCCACCAAAGCAAACAGGGAACGCGACGAAGCCGAGATCAGCCCGAACGTCGAGATGTATCTCAAGACGCTCGTGCGGCTGTACGACGGGGACACTCCGGTGCCGTCCTCGGCAATTGCCAAGGAACTCTCGGTGACGCCGCCCTCAGCCTACGAGATGCTCAAGCGGCTCGACAACGACGGGTTCGTTTCCCACGAAGGTCGCCACGGGGTCATTCCGACCGAGCGCGGGGCGCGTCTCGGCGCCCTGACCCTGCGCCGTCAACTGCTAGCGGAGCGGCTCCTGGTCGACCAACTTGGCCTTTCGTGGGAAATCGCGGCTGGTGAGGCCTGCCGGCTCGAACACGCGATCTCGCCCGTCGTCGAGCGGGGCTTGGCAGAATTCTTGCGGATGCCGACGACCTGCCCGCACGGGCACCCGATTCCGCACGAAGATGGGACGATGTGGCACCACGAGCGCGCCGAACCCCTCAGCGCACTCAAGATGGGGGTCGAAGCGACGGTCGTTGCCGTCCCGCACGACATGCCCGAAATCCTGACCTTCCTAGCCGACATCGATTTGCGTCCCGGCGCGAAAGCATGCGTCGTGCAGCGCGACCGGCTCGTTGGTTTGCTTACGCTCACGGTTGACGGCGGCGAACGCGTCGTGAGCCTGCAGCTAGCGAACTCCATCCTCATGCAGCCCGCAAGCTAGACGCTCGGGCGCAAAGGTGCACTGCCGGAAGCCGCCGTAGCGGCCCCGCATGCATGGTCCCGGCGACATCCTGCCTTTCGCGGCCGCGAAACATGGCCGCAAAGCCGCGCTCGTTACGGCGCGGCGCACGCTGACGTTTGCTGAACTCGACGCCATGTCGGGCGCGGTCGCAGCGTCATTGCGCTCGCGCGGTATCGCGGCGGGCGACCGCGTCAGCATCCTAGCGGCAAATCGCTGGGAATGGATCGTCGCCTACCATGGCATCCTCAAGGCCGGCGCTGTGGTGAATCCGCTCAACGTGATGCTGACCGACGACGAAGTCGCCTACATCGCGCGCGACTGCTCGACGGCCGCAATCTTCTGCGAAGCCGGGCGCCTCGCGGCGATGGAAGCCTTGCGCGACGCCCTGCCGTCGCTACGCGAAATCGTTTCGTTCGACGGCGGCAGCCCCCGCAGCTCGAGCTTCGAGGAACTCTTGGAGCCGCCGGCAGCTGCGCAGCCGCGTTTCGTGGCGCAGCCGAGCGACATGTCGACGCTGGGCTACACCTCGGGCACGACCGGCCGGCCCAAAGGCGCGATGCAATCGCAGCGCGCCGTTCTCCTGAACTGCGCGCTGACCGCGACCATGCACGCCCGCTCCGAGCGCGACGTCGTGGTGACGGCGCTGCCCGCTCCGCACGTGTACGGCAACGTCGCGATCAACGGAACGTTCCTGGCCGGCGGCACGGTCGTTCTCATGGAACGCTTTTCTGCCGCCGAAGCGCTCGCACTGATCGCGGAACGCCGCGCTACGCTCTTCGAAGGCGTGCCGACCATGTACGCGATGATGCTGGCCGATCCGTCGATCGAACGCACGGATCTCTCCTCGCTCGTGCGGTCGACCGTCGGTGGGCAGACCATTGCGGTGCCCTTGCTCGAGGAATGGGAGCGTCGTAGCGGCGGAGCGCCGGTTCTGGAGCTGTGGGGCATGACCGAAATCTCGGGCCTCGGGACGACGCACGCGTTCCACGCGCCCAACGTTCACGGGTCGATCGGGGTGTCGCTGCCGGGCGTCGAGGTTCGCGTCGGAACGTTCGACGATCGCACCGTGAGCGCGAAGGCGGGCGAACCCGGCGAACTGCTGGTGCGCGGCCCGCTCAACATGCTCGGCTATTACGGCCGGCCCGATTGGACTTCGGAAACGATCGACCCCGCCGGCTGGCTGCACACGGGCGACGTCGCATACGCCGACGAGACCGCACACTTCTTCGTGGTCGACCGCCTCAAGGACATGATTCTCACCGGCGGCTACAACGTGTATCCCGCCGAAATCGAACGCGTGCTCTCTAGCCACCCAGCCGTCGCAATGGTCGCGGTCGGACGCGTACCCGATGCCGTCAAAGGCGAGCTCGCGCGAGCATACGTTGTCTTGCGTCCCGGCACCGATGCGAGCGAAGCCGCGCTCATCGAACATTGCCGCGCGCAGCTCGCCTCTTACAAACTTCCGCGTTCGGTGGCCTTCGTCGACGATCTCCCAAAGACGTCGACCGGCAAGATCATGCGCCGCGAGCTGAGCCGCCTCGACGCAATCCCAGCGACCCGCTAAATCGCGCTTCGGCCCGGGCCGCCGCGAGGGGCCCGGGCCAGTGGTTGGCGGCTTCGTGCGCCTGAAGTCTTCCGTAGAGGACCGTTCTGCGGCTAGATCCCAAGCCGTGGTCCCCATCCGCCGAACACGCCGCTGCGATTTGCGCTGACGGGGCCGACGATCGTGGGCCGCCGGTCGGCCGAGTCTGGGTTTCGCTGCAATCGCGGCAGCGCGCTTTGGGTGAGGTTGGCTGCGACTGAGGTCTCATTGTTGCGCATCTTCCGAGCCTTTCCTGATGGGTGCCTTGCGGCGGTGTTGTGTCACCATCATGGCACTTCGAAGGGCGGCGAACCACGGCGATCCGGACGCGGCACCCGGACGATCGACCCGGACGTTTTGCCGCTAGCGCGCGTCGCTCGAGCGTCCGCCTCGGTCCCGCACGCTCTCCAGATCCTGGAGCAGTCGCTGTGTGAAGACCGCGACCAACGAGAGCCGGAACGCGGGCTCGCCGTCGTAGAGTTCCAGCAGCTCGTCCTGGCCGATCGCGCGCACGGTCACCTCGCTCGCGCAGACGGCGCTGGCGGTCCGACGATTCTGGGCGGAAAAGAACGCAATCTCGCCGAGCAACTCGTGCGCTCGCACCTCGACGCCGATCTCCACGAGCTGCACCCGTCCGCAAACAACGTAGAGGAGCTCGCGGGCTTCATCTCCCGCACGAAAGATGACGTCCCCGGCGCGATATTTCCGCACCGAACTGAACCGCGAGAGCCACGCCGGCGCTTCGCCGGGAATCGTGCGCGTTGCGTCCGCAGTCGCGGCCGGCTCGACGACCGCCTCCCGAACGCGCAGGCTCGGCGCTCGCCGGGTGACGCCTTCCGCGCCGAGCGCGACCCGCGCGGCATGCAGCCGGCGCAGGCCCTCGCCATCGAGTCCAAACTCCGCCCACGCATCGGCGAGCACGCTAGTGAGCTCCGCACCCAGCACGACGTCGTGGCGCTCTGCAACCGACCAGTCGAGCGCCGCACGCACGTCTGCGATGTCGGCAAGGAGTGCTCCGAATGCGGCCCGCGAGTCGATCTCCGGCTGCGCGCGCCAGGCTGCCGCAGCGACTTGTGCGCGATCGCGAAAGTACTCGGCGTGGTGCCGCGCGAGATCGGCATCTTCGCCGCTCTCGACGGCGAGCGCGCGTGCGAACGCGCGTAACGTCTCCAGCAGTCGATAGTGCCTTGGCTCCTGCGAAGCGTGCACGACGGTGACGAGCGACTTCGAAACGAGCGTCGCCACGGCGTCACGGACGACCTCCGGTGCTTCGCCGCAGACGGCCACCGCCGCGCTAACGTTCCAGCTCCCCGCAAAAACACCGAGCCGGCGGAAGACGCGCTTCTCGCCCTCGCTCAAGAGCGTGTAGCTCCACTCGAGCATGGCGCGCAAGGTACGGTGCTTGTGCTGCGCCGTTCGCTTGCCGCGCGCGAGGAGGCTAAAGCGGCTGTCGAGCGCGCCGCAAATTTCCCGCAACGTCAAGTCGCGAACGCGCGCCGCCGCAAGCTCGAGCGTCAGCGGCAAACCGTCCAGCCGCTCGCAGATTTCTGCGATCGCTTCCGGATCCGAAACGGCCGAAGCGAGGAAGAAGCGTGGGTCCGCGTCCGCGGCGCGATCGAGAAAGAGTTGGACCGCCGGCGATTCGCGGAGTTCGTCGAGCGGGCGAACTCGTTCGTCGCGGCTCACGCCGCGCGGTGGAAGCGCCAGGGGCTCGACCTGATAGACGAGTTCGCCGTCGGTGTCCAGCGCTTCGCGGCTGGTCACCAGGACCCGCACCGAGGGGCACGTTTGCGCGATGCGCTGGGCGATGTGCGCGATCCAATCCAGTACGTGCTCGCAGTTATCCAGAACGAGCAGAACGCGTTGCTCTCGCAAGGCGTCGACGATGCTATCTAACGCCGGCTCGTTCGGTATTTCGCGAAGACCGAGCGTGTGCGCGACGCTAGCGCTCACCGCTTCAGGATCGGCGACCGCAGCCATGTCGACGAACCACACGCCATCGCGAAACCCATCCCACGCGAGCAGCGCGTGCGCCGCTTCGATGGCCAATCGCGTCTTGCCGACCCCGCCTGCCCCGTGCAACGTCAGGAGGCGCCGAGCGTGGAGCAATTTCGTCAGCGCCTCCAAGTCGCTTTCGCGGCCGCGAAACGAGTTGAGGGCGTACGGAAGGTTGTGGGGCGCCTCCGCCTGGGCCGCGGCTTCGGCGTTACCAACCGGACCAGCGATGCGGTCCGTCTCGTTGATCCTGGGAAGCCCGACTTTGCGCGAAGCGGCGGCTGCGGCCTCGAGCCTCGCGCGATCGTCCGGCACGAGGCCGAGTCCATCGCAAATGAACGCGAGCGTCTCGCGATGCGGCGCTTGGCGCCTGCCTCTTTCCAACGCTCCGATCGTGTCCAGACTGATGCGCGCACGTTCTGCCAGGGCTTCTTGTGAGAGCCCTGCGGCGATGCGTAACTGACGCAACAAGATTCCGAACGGTAGACGTCCGCCGTCTCTCACGATAAGCTCGCCCTCCGGGTGCTCGCACCGTTCGGCGATGCGCCGGCCGACACCGCCCGGAAGATCACGCGGCACTCTCGCTGAGGCCGCCGTCCCTGGATGGCACGCATCGGCAGCGTTTTGACCGCCTGGTCTGCGATGATAGAATAGACCGTCGACGGCGAGGACGTGCTGCCCGCCTTCGTTCTCGACCTCAGCGTCGTCTTCGCCGACTGATTCGAGTTGCTCAGCTCAAATCGGCGCGCTCTCGACTTGACGAAGCGATCGGTGCGCATGATATCCTGGGTGTGGAGAAATGCAGACAACGCCGGAGATCGTCCTTCCCGAAACCAAACCAGAGACCGAATGGGTTCGCGGGCGCGCTTTGCAAAAAGTGAGTCCGACGTATCGCCACGCGCGACTGCAGAATCTCTTGGGCGGCATGCTGATGGAATGGGCAAATGGCCGCGGTCGCGTCGGCACGGAGTGGCGCTTCCGCGTCAATCCCCCGGGCGAAGCGATTCGCCCGCTGGTGCCTGACGTCGCCTATCTTTCGTACCTGCGGTGCGGCCCCGATGAGGACGCAGCGGCACAACTACCGCTTGGAGCCCCGACTGTTGCCGTCGAAATTCTTTCTCCCGACGACCGAACGAGCGACGTCGAAGACAAAATCGCAACCTATTTGCGCGCCCGTTGCGAGCTGGTTTTGATCGTCGATCCTGGGAAGGAAACGATCGTGGCGATCGATCCCGCGAGCCGAGCAATTTTCCCGCGCGGGCAAGTCTTCCGGCACCCTTCGGTCGATGGCTTTACCGTCGACCTCTCGACGTTGTTTGACGCTGCCCGTCGCTAGCTGGAGGTAATCGAGCTTCACTGCTTGCAGGCGCCTCGCGTTAGCTTCGCCGGGCGTACTACTGTATCGTGGTGCTGGGCGGGCGCTTCTTATAGCCGGCCCGCGAACGTGCTATGGTGACGGCATGGGGCTGCGCAGAAATGGTTTCCGGGGACTGTGTCGGTTGAAGACCGCCGGCGCCTGTCTGACGGCGCTTGGGCGTCGATTTTGACGGTCGTCCTCCGAATTCTCGACGGGCGCCGCCCTGCGCAAACGACGTAGGACCGTGAGGTGCGCGAGATCGAAGCGCGCTATTCGCGGGCCTCGTTGACCGTCTCCCCACGTTCCGGCTCGCGCCGGCGCCGGTAACCGCGACCGGCCAGAGGAAACTCATCGCGGCTGTCTGGTGTCGCAGCGTTGAGCGGGGCGCGGTGCCCGCTCTTCGGGTTTATGGGAATAGGGGAAAGCACACGTGGAACGTTTCCGAGATGGGTGCGGCGTGACAAATCAGGTTCGCTTGCGATGAGCAGCCAAGCGTTCGTCTCCGAGGCCGTTGCGCCCACCGCGCCGGCCAATGCACAGCCTCCCGCAACTGCCCCAAAGGTCGTGGAAGTTGTTTTCACAGTCAACGGGAATCGCTTGGCGCTGGTCGTCGATCCGCGGGCCACGTTGCTCGACACGCTGCGCGAGACGCTCGGTCTGACCGGGACGAAGAAGGGCTGCGATCACGGCCAGTGCGGGGCTTGCACGGTGCACGTCAACGGGCGGCGCGTCAACTCGTGCCTTTCGTTCGCAGCGATGCACGACGGCGACGAAGTTACCACGATCGAGGGTCTGGGGACGCCGGAGAATTTGCACCCAATGCAAGCCGCCTTCGTCGAGCACGACGGCTACCAGTGCGGCTATTGCACGCCCGGACAAATCATGTCGGCGGCCGCACTGTTGTCGGAGCCGTGCGGACCGTCGAACGCCGACGTGGCGGAAAGCATGAGCGGGAATATCTGCCGCTGCGGCGCGTACCAGAACATCGTCGCCGCCATCCAGTCCGTGCGCACGCAAGGCTGAATCCGTGAACGCTTTCGCCTTCACCCGGGCCGACAGCGTCGCCGGCGCGCTTCGCGCAGCCGGCGGGGATGCGAAATTCGTGGCCGGAGGCACGACCCTCGTCGATTTGATGAAGCTCGGCGTGGAAAACCCGACGACCGTGATCGACATCAGCCGCATGCCGCTCGCGGGCGTGAGCCGCATGCCGGACAACGGGCTTCAAATCGGCGCACTCGCGCGCAATGCGGACGTCGCGCACCATCCCGACGTTGTCAACGGCTATCCGGTGCTTTCGCAAGCGCTGCTGGCGGGCGCCTCCGCGCAGTTGCGCAACATGGCGACGACGGGCGGAAACCTCCTGCAGCGCACGCGATGCGTCGCCTTCCGCGACACGGCGATGGCCTGCAACAAGCGTTCGCCCGGAAGCGGCTGCGCGGCGATCGGCGGGTTCAATCGCAACCTCGCAATCCTCGGCACGAGCGATCGCTGCATCGCCTCGCATCCCTCCGACCAGAACGTTGCGCTGACCGCCCTCGAAGCGACCGTGCAGATCAGCGGCCCGAAAGGCGAGCGCAGCGTGCCGATCGGCGACTTCTACCTGCTGCCGGGCGACACGCCCGAGCGGGAGACGGTGCTGGAGCCGGGGGAGCTCGTGACCTCAGTAACCGTGCCTCCGCCCGCGCCGGGCGCGAAATCGGCGTACCTCAAACTGCGCGATCGCGCGTCGTACGAATTCGCGCTTGCCTCGGCAGCGGTCGTCGCAATCGTACGAGGCGGTACGATCGAGCGGGTGCGCATTGCGATGGGCGGCATCGGCACGAAGCCGTGGCGGAACCTCGAGGCCGAGGCGGCCCTTCACGGCAAGCCTGCGACGGCCGAGCAGTTTGCGAAGGCTGCGCAGATCGTCCTAAGCGATGCGAAGCCGCAGTCGCAGAACGGCTTCAAGGTCGAGCTCGCGAAGCGCTGCCTCATTGCGGCTTTGACCACGGTCACGCAGGGCGCATAGCGCGATGGCGTCGAGCGTTCTCGGCCAAGCCCTGCCGCGCATCGATGGCCCGCTCAAGGTGAGCGGGAGCGCCGAATACACCACCGATCGTATCTTCGAGAATATGGTCTACGCGGTGCCCATCGGCAGCACGATCGCGAACGGCCGCATCGCGGCCCTCGATGCGTCGCAGGCTCGAGCGATGCCGGGCGTGATCGAGGTTTTCCATCGCGGCAACGTCGGCGAGCTCTACAAAGCATCGCCCAAGGCCGGCATGATCGACGAGACGCGACCGCCTCTCGCCGACGACGTCATTCGTTACTACGGTCAGTACGTCGCGCTCGTCGTTGCGGAGACGTTCGAGCAGGCGACTGCGGCCGCGTCGTGTGTCAAGGTCACGTATGCCGGCGTTGACGCTCCCAACGTCGCGCTCGAATTGTCGGCTGACGACGAACCGAACGAGGTCGACCGGCGGGGCGATCCCGCGGCGGCCTACGAGGCGTCGCCGGTCAAGGTCGACCAGACCTACGTGACGCCGGCCGAAACGCACAATCCGATAGAGCTGCACGCCACGGTCGCAACCTACGACGGCGAGCAATTCACCCTCTACGAGACGACCCAAAGCGTTTTCAACCATCGTAACGTCATGAGCGAAATTCTCGGCGTGCCGCGCGAGAACGTCCGGGTCATCGTAAAGTTTCTCGGCTCGGGGTTCGGCGGAAAGCTCTGGCCCTGGCCGCACGACGCGCTCGCCGCGGCGGCTGCGCGGGAGCTGCGGCGCCCGGTGAAGCTCGTCGTGACGCGCAAACAAATGTTTGAAACCGTCGGTCACCGCCCGCGCACCCAGCAACGGGTGCGGCTGAGCGCCGACCGCGACGGCACGCTCACGTCGCTGCGGCACGAGTCGATCAACGACGCGGGCATGCTCGACGAGTACGACGAGAACTGCGGTGAGGCGACGCCGTACCTGTACGGGACGCCCAACCTGCTCGTGACCTCGGCGCAGACCCGGCGGAACATCGGCCCGCCGACGGCGATGCGTGGACCCGGGGCCGTGCCGGGCCTCTTCGCGACGGAATCGGCCTACGATGAACTGGCCCTCGCCCTCGACATGGATCCCGTCCAGTTACGTCTGCGCAACGAACCCACGCGGGATCAAGGCTTGGATATTCCGTTTTCGTCGCGGCACTACGTCGAATGCCTGACCCTGGGCTCCGAGAAATTCGGCTGGTCCGAGCGCTCGCGTGCGGTCGGATCGATGCGTAAAGACGGAGTGATCCTCGGTTGGGGCGTTTCCGGCTGCTCGTGGCTTGCCGCGCGCTTCGATGCCGAGGCGCGCGTCGAACTCCTCGCGGATGGGTCGGCGCGCGTGGCGATGGGGACGCAAGACATCGGCACCGGGACGTACACGGTGCTTGCGCAGCTCGTTGCCGAAGCGACCGGGATTCCGCACGAGCGCGTCGTCGTCGAGTTAGGCGACTCGCGTTTGCCGCCGGGGCCGACTTCCGGCGGTTCGATGGTCACGGCTTCGGTGATTCCGGCCGTGCTCGGAGCGGCGCGTGAAGCGATGAAATCGGCGATCGAACTTGCGACGAGCGGCCCCCAAGCGCCCTTCGCGGGTCGAGATGCCGGGGATCTGCGCTTCGCGGGTGGTCGAATCGTTGCGCGCCGCGGCGGCAAAGGCGTTCCGTTTGACGCGGCGCTCCGAAAGGCGTCGGTGTCGAGGGTTTCGGGCTCGGGCAAGGGGCAGCGCACGTTTGGGCAAGAGCATCCCAAATATTCGATTCACTCCTACGGCGCGCAATTCGTCGAGGTCGCATGGCAACCCGAGATTGCGCGGTTGCGCGTCAACCGGGTCGTGACGGTCATCGACGCGGGCCGAATGATCAACCCGCGCCTGGCCCGCAACCAGGTGGAGGGCTCGGTCGTCATGGGCGTGGGAATGGCGCTCTTTGAGGAAACGCGTTACGATCCGCGCTCCGGCGCTCCCGTCAACAGCAACTTAGCCGACTACGTCGTTGCAACCCACGCCGACGCGCCGCACATCGACGTGACGTTTCTCGATTACCCCGATACGGAACTCAACGAACTCGGTGCCCGCGGCGTCGGTGAGATCGGCTTAGCCGGAATTGCGTCGGCAATCGCGGCAGCCGTCTACCACGCGACCGGCGTGCGCGTGCGAACGCTGCCGATCGAGATCGAGAAGCTGCTCTCCGCGTAAGGGCGAATCTCGCCGGCCCGACCTCGAACGCCGCCCGCACTGACTGGAGCGAACGCGCCGAACGAGCGGTACGGAATTTGCGCTGGGATGTCGAAATCGGCCCGGGTTCGCGCGTCATTGGGATAGGCGCGCTCGACGCGTCGTAAAATGGCCGCAGGAGTATCAAAATGGAGTATATCTTTCAACTATACGCCGACGAATCGCGCTGGGCGAAGCTGAGCGCGGAGGAGTCGGAACGCACGCACGGTGCCTATATGGCTTACGCCACCGCCTTGCGCGAAGCCGGCATCTTCGTCGGCGGAGACCGGCTCGAACCGACCTCGACGGCGACGACGGTGCGGGTAACGGCCGACGGCAAGACGACCGTGCTCGACGGCCCGTACGCCGACACGAAGGAGCAGCTCGGAGGGTTCTTCATCGTCGACGTTCCCGATTTGGACGCGGCAATCGCGTGGGCGGCGCGTTGCCCGGCCGCGAGCCACGGGACCGTCGAAGTTCGTCCGATCGGCGAGGTGCCGGCGACCGTTTGAGCGAGCGTGCAGTTGCGCACCGCGTCGCCGAGCGCTCCGCGCGAGAGAGCTACGGAAAGCTCCTGGCGTACCTCGCGGCGCGGTGCGGCAACTTCAGTGCGGCCGAAGATGCGCTCGCCGATGCCTTCGCGTTAGCGCTGGAGCGCTGGCCGNNCAGCGCGCCGACCGCTTGCACCATCGGCTCGTCCAGGCGGCGCGCGATGCGCAGCAAGAATTCGAGAAGACAAACGACCTCGCCGACGAGCGGCTGGCGATGATGTTCGCCTGTGCGCACCCGGCGATTCCGCACGATATCCGCGGACCGCTGATTCTCCAAGCCGTACTGGGGCTCGATGCGGCGCGCATCGCCTCGGCGTTTCTCGTTGCGCCCGCGACGATGGGCCAGCGGCTCGTGCGCGCCAAGCGCAAGATCGCGGCGGCGCGCATTCCCTTGCGCGTTCCGGCGGCGGAAGAACTGCCCGAACGGATGGGCGCGGTCCTTGCCGCGATCTACGCAACGTTTGCTCACGGGTGGGACGACCCGACGGGCTTGGACCCCCGCTCGCACGGGCTCGTAGCCGAAGCGCTGTGGCTCGGACGGCTCGTCGCACAGACGTGCCCCGGCGAGCCGGAACCTTTGGGGCTGATCGCTTTGATGCTGCATGCGAACGCGCGCTATGCCGCGCGCCGCAGCGTGGCCGGCGCATACGTTCCGCTCGGCGATCAGGACCCGTCGCGTTGGGATACGGCCGCGATCGGCGAGGCGGAATCGCTGTTAAGGCGCGCCGCGCGAATGGGGCTTCCGGGACGCTTTCAGATCGAGGCAGCAATTCAATCCGCGCACGCGGTGCGACGGTTTCGAAGGGAACCGGATTGGAACGTCATCCTTACGCTCTACGACGATTTGCTACGCTTAACGAAGTCACCGGTCGTCGCGCTCAACCGTGCCGTTGCGCTCGGTAGGGTCGACGGCGCGCGAGCTGGACTTGCTGCCCTTGCCGCCGTTGCGGCCGACGCTCGTCTGGGCCAGTATCAACCCTATTGGGCCGCCCGGGCCGACTTGCTTTCACGCGCGGGCGACGTCGACGAGGCTCGCACCGCGTACGCGCGCGCGATCGGGCTGACGATCGATCTCTCGGTTCGTCAATACTTGACCTACGCGGCGGAGCGTTGCGCGAACCTAGCGTCGAGCATGGCAAAGACAACTCCCGCGCCGAAGACGATGGCCGCGAATGCGGCCGCGGCGGAGAGACCGTAGCGGTCGACGAGCGGCGCGACGCCGACGGGGCCGACGAACTGACCTACGGCGAGCATCGTCGTGACGGCGCTGAAGTTCGCGGGATACGTTTTGGCGGAGCTTCGCTTGCGCGTGAGCGCCGTAACGATGGCGGGCGTCGCGGTCGAGCCGATGCCGAAGGTGACGGCGCTGGCTAGCGCCGCGACCACCGTCGTCGTCAGCGCAAAGGCCGCCCCCAGGGCGCAGCACGCGAGCGCAAACGCCAATGCCGTTCGAATGCGCGGCGAGTCGATGTGGCGCCCAATCAGCAACGCGCTGACGGTCCCGCTCAAGCCGACCACCGCCCAGGCGAAGCCGGCCGCGCCATCGGGAACGCCGTGCATGCGAAAGAGCGCAACGGCAAACGTCGCGTACGCGATGTACGCCGCGCCGGCTGCGAAGTACGCGATGTTGAGAAACAAGAAGCGCTGCGGCCGCACGAGATCGCGCAGCTCGAAACTCGAACCCAAGCCGCCTAGGATCGCGTGTGGCGGCGTGCGGCGCAGAGCCCGCGTGAAGCCGATCACGGCGACCGGGCAGAAAAGCGCCATCACGATCCACATCAGACGCCATGAAATGACGGGCGGGGCGGCGTTCGCCAAGGGCGCGATGGGACCGGCGGCGGCCAGACCCAGCCCAAGGCCGGCCCACATGGCGCTGCTCGCGCGTCCGCGAAACTCGGGTGCGACGCGCTCGAAGGTCAGCACGGCGGTCGTCCCGATCGCGAATGCGGATGCGATTCCGATCGCTCCTCGCCAGATGCCAAGCATGACGATGTCGTGGGCGCCGGCGGATGCGGCAAGCCCTGCGCCGACGAGCAGCGTCGAGACGACGAATCCGCGCCGGCAGAGGCGAGCATCGCCCGCGACGAGCGGCGTGAACAACGTTCCCACGAGATACCCGGCAAGGTTGATGGCATTGACGACGCCGAGGGTGCCGTACGAGGCGCCGAATTCGGCGTGAAGCGCCGGCAGCACGGCGCCGAACGAAAACCGCGAGAAACCCAGATTGACGGCAAAGGAAACGAGCGCCCACCCCATGAGACGGCGTCGCTCCCCCGCGGCAGCGGGCTGGACGAGCGGCATTTCGAGGATTGTCGCCATTCGCGGCAATCGTACCGCTTGGTTAGGGTGCGAGCAACGCGAATGGTATGGCTAACCGGGCGGAGGCGCGGCCGGTTCGGTCTTGGGGGAGTCGAGCGTGTTTCCAGGGACGCCTCGGGTGGAACGCAAGACCATGCGAAACGAACGAAATGGTGGAACGCGCGTCGCCATCCTCGCCACAGACGGTGTCGAGCGCGTCGAACTCACCGAACCACGTAAGGCGCTCGAGGGGGCCGGCTTTACGGCCGAGCTCGTCTCTCCCGCGAAAGGTGCGCTCCAATCCTACGATCACGAAGAGAAGTCGGAGCGCATCCCAGTCGACCGCGAACTCAACGAGACGTCACCCAACGAGTATGACGCGCTGCTGCTGCCGGGCGGCGTCCGCAATCCCGACATTCTGCGGATGAACGAAAAGGCCGTTGACTTCGTGCGGGCCTTTGTCGACGCGGGCAAGCCGGTCGCCGCGATCTGCCACGGCCCGTGGATGCTCGTCGAGGCAAATGTCGTTGACGGCCTCAACGTCACGTCGTGGCCGTCGGTTCGAACCGACCTTGAGAATGCGGGTGCGTCATGGACTGACGAACCGGTCGTCGAAGACGAATGGCTCATCACCAGCAGAAAGCCTGACGATCTCCCGCAATTCAACGAGCGCATCATCGAGCTGTTCCGTCAAGGGAAGGCGGCGGGGCAGGCGGAGACCGCAGGGCGCCGATAACCCGACCCCAGTGGACCAAAAGAAGGNNTCTACGCGGCCCCCTTTCTCTAGATGTGCGGAGTCCGGTTAGACGCCGGCGAGCACGCGCTCGGGAACCGTGCGACCCTCATCAAGGTCGAGGAGGTCGGGCCACGACGTGACGTCCTTGCGGTTCGGCGCAATCTTTGCGCGGAGTTCCTCAAAGTGTTTGCGGCTCTCGCCTTCGGGTTTGCGTGAAAGCGTCTGCGCGTTGAAGTGCTCGATCTCCACTTGGCTTTTCTTGGCGATCAGCGGCTTGAGGTAGCCCTCAATGTCCCCGTTGCGAGCCGGGTTTGTCGAGGCTTCTGAAGCAAGCTGAGCCAGCTTCTTGCCGTCGATTCCGAATGCTGCGAACAGCGCCTGGTCCATGGGGCAATCGTAATGGTATTCGCCGATTTTACCCTGTGCGAGCATGGTCGCTTTATCGATCGTGCGGGCTAGCTGCACGATTCCGAGATACTTTTCATGCACGCTGCGCGGATACGTTTTGTTGGACTCCATAGGTTTGTCGCCTTTCATTGGCGGCCCCATGAACCCAGGACCCGCCGGATAGTTGCCGATTTCCGGCTTTCTCGAAATTTTCGGCTACGGGCGGCTGTGGTCGGGAGCGCCGAGCGCTTGGTCCCAGCCGAGAATTCGCGCGGTCATTTCCGCACGGTTGTGGGTCTCCGTCTTTTCCAAAAGGCCTTTTATATGATCCTGTACGGTCGAGGACGTGATATGTAAGCGCCGCGCGATCTCGCTGAGGTGAAGCCCGTCGAGCAGAAGCGCGAGCACTTGTACCTCGCGAGGCGATATGCTGAAGCGAGCGGCCGCGCTCGTCAGCGAGCGGCCCGGCTTGCTTCGTTCGATGGAAACGCCAATGAACAGTCCCGTCACGCCGCTCATCGGGCGCGTCCGGACGACCAGGAAGGGCACCGGCCGCGCGACGCCGGTGCGTTGCGACGCCGCATCGCTCGTCCAATGCGCGGTCAAATCGCGGACGGCTTCTTGGAGAATGTAGGGCAAGCGTTTCTGCAACGGCAATTGTAGGGGCGTCAGCGCCACGCGCCGCTCGTTTTCGGAGGTCCAGGCCAGGACGATTTCGAGCTCGAGGTTGAGGATGTAGTGTGCGGCCGGCCCTTCGGCATCAAGCTGGTCCTGTGGTTCGCCCTCCTCGCCTTCAAGCCGAAAGCCGGCCAAACGTTCGTCTTGAGATTCCATGAGCCGAAGTTCCGACAAACGATCCGATGCGGCATCGAGCGCGAACGTGAGCGCCCGTATCTCGCTTGACGTAAACGGCCCCAGCTCCTCGGTTCGCAGCATCGAAAGAATCCCGAACCGGGCGCGGTTATCGGCGAAGAGCAAGGCCAGGCCGCTGCTGTAGGGCTCGGAAGGCTCGAACGCCGCGGCGATGCTCGGCCCACCAGCGGCGCGGCTGCGCTGCAATATGTACTGCTTCTTGAGATTGAGAAACTCGTCTCCGTTGTGGCTCGCGGAGAGGAGCTGGTCGGCATCGCCGTCGACCTTAAAGCGCGCGAAGCTCCAGTGCGAAACGGGCACGAGCTCGAGAATCGTCTTGATGATCGCGCGCACCGGGTCGGATGCGGGGACCTCGTCGAACGGCACGACCTCGGGATCGTCCGCGCTTGCGTCGAAGCCCAAGACTATGCCCGCCGTCCACCAAGGCGGCAAGCCGTGCAAGGGGCATCCCTAAGTTTCACGGTACCGGCGACCTCGTTTACCTGCTATCGTGGTCGAGGACCAGCGGCGTTTGATCGCCGCGGCGAGCGATTTCGCAAATCTGCTACGCCAAACCTTGGCGCGCCGGTACCGCCCGTCAGAACGGCGACCAGAAATGGCACGACCCAACCGAGTTTCTTGCTTGGCCCGAATCGAGCCCAGTGCGGTTCCGCTCTTGGCCGAATCGCTAACGGCTGCGGGCCAACCGGCCCCCGTCTTCGTGCGCCAACTCGCCGTAACGGAGCTCGGGCTGCTCGCTCCCGGCGTCCTCATACTTGACCTCGACGGTCTCGAGACCGATCCGCTCGAGATGTTGCGCATGCTGCGTTTCGTGCTGCCGGCCTGCATGATTGCCGTCTACACGAACGTGCTCGAGGAGCCGTGGGCTCTGGCGTGCCATATGGCGGGCGCAAACTGTCTGCTTTCAAAGGCGAGCGACGCAGAGCAAGTCACGCTCGGTCTTCGCGGTTCCCTCCAACGCGGATGCTATACCGATCCAAGCTTCACGGCCGCATGAGCCGAGCGCCGTGGATGCTTGAGGCAGCGTCATGACCGTCGTACGCGACGCCGAAGAGTTGGACTTCGTCTGGACGAGCAGCGTATTCGGCGGATTCAAGGTGTCGACACGGATCATGCCGGCGCATAGCGCCCGGCGCGGAGGTGACTGGTGCGAGACGTTCGCGCTCTCGAAGCATGTCGTAGCGCTATCGATCGGCGACGTCTGCGGCCACGGCCTGGCCGCTTTCGAAGCGATGCTCTTGACCCGCCAATTCGTGCGCGACGGAGCGGCGTGGGGGCTCGATCCGAGCCAAACGCTGGCGCAGGTCAACCAGGCCCTGTGCCGGGAGGAGCGCGGCTTCTACGCGACCGCGATCTTTGGGCTGCTGGACACCCGTCGCAACACGTTCACGTTCGCCAACGCGGGTCATCCGCCGCCGCTACTGGCGGGAGCATTCGGCGAGTATTTCTTGGAGTTCGGCAACGGAGATCTGCTGCTCGGCATGAGCAAGGCGGCCATTGCACAGCTGCATGTCGTGACCATACCGGCCGAGACGCTGCTCGTGCTCTACACCGACGGCATCATCGAGCGCCAGCGCGACGTCATCCTCGGGCAAAGGCAGCTGCGCAATGCAGCGACCCTCGCCTACCGCTCTTCGGCACTGTCGGCCGCTCCTGTCATCGAGCGGCAGATGTTCTTGGCGGGATCGAGCCACGACGATGCAGCGCTCCTCACCGCTCGGGCGCCGTCGCCGCGAATGTATAGCACGCTATGACGCAAGATTTCGCGGCCCGGCGGCGCGTTCAAACAAAAGGCAATGCCACCGGCATCGGCTTGCTCGTGCTCCATATCGGCGCGCTCGCCGCGTTCATCCCGGGAACCTTCACGTGGCCGGCCCTGGGATTAGCGGTTGGGCTCTACTATCTCACGGGCGGAGTCGGCATCAGCCTTGGATTTCACCGGACCCTGACGCATCGCAGCTTACAATTGCCGCGCTGGCTCGAGTATCTCTGCGCCCTCAGCGGAACGCTGGCGCTGCAGGGCGGTCCGATCGAATGGGTCGCAACCCACCGCGCCCATCACGCCCACACCGATCGCGAAGGCGACCCGCACAACGTTCATCGGGGCTTGGGCTGGGCTCACGTCGAGTGGCTCTATCGGAGCAACGATGCGCGGCCGACGCAGGCCGAGCAACGGCGGCTCGCACCGGACCTAGTTCGCGTTCCGTTTTATCGCGTTCTCGAGAGCACGTATCTCTGGTGGCAGGTCGCACTAGCGCTCGTGCTCTTCGCCGCGGGCGGCTGGCCATGGGTCGTCTGGGGAATCTTCGTGCGCGTCGTGGCGACGTACCACGTCACCTGGCTCGTTAATAGCGCCGCGCACCACAACGGCTACCGGACGTACCGCACCGGTGACCTGTCGACCAACAATTGGTGGGTCGCCTTGCTGACCTGGGGCGAAGGATGGCACAACAACCATCACGCCTTCCCGTCGTCGGCACGTCACGGATTGGGCCGGCTCGAGCTGGACCCCACCTGGTGCGTGATCCGCATCCTAACGGTGCTGCGGCTTGCACGCAACGTGAAGCTGCCGACGGCAACGATGATGGAGCGAGTGAAGATTCAGCGACCTTGAGCTAGCGCGCAGTCCGCGTCGCGCCGCCCGCGAGAGCGACGCGAACGCTTATCGGATCAGTTTATCCGGCGTTATCGGCAGGTCTCGGATGCGGATGCCGGTCGCGTGGTAGACGGCGTTGGCAACGGCCGCCGCCGATCCGCAGATGCCGACTTCGCCGATGCCCTTCGCACCGGCAGGGTTCGCGAACGGATCGTCGCCTGCGATGAGGATGACTTCGACGTCGGGTATGTCGGCGTTGGTCGGCACGAGGTATTCGGAGAGGTTCGCGTTCATGATGCGCCCGCTGCGCGCGTCGTAGCGCGTGTCTTCGAAGAGCGCCATACTGATGCCCCACACGATGCCGCCCAACATCTGGCTGCGCGCCGTCTTGGCGTTGAGGATGCGGCCGCCGTCGAATGCGCCCACGAACCGGGTGACACGGACCGTACCGAGGTCGGGATCGACTTCGACCTCGGCGAAGTGCGCGCCGAAAGCCTGCGTGGCGTGTTCGGCTTCCTCCGGAGGCGGGCTGTCCTCGAGTTCGACCTCGAATCCATCGGCGGGTGGCTTACCGTCATGCGAAACGAGCAATTCGCGCATGCGGCGTGCGGCGACGACGACGGCCGAACCGACGCTTCCCGACGTCTGCGAGCCCGCCGCGATCGGTGCTGCGGGCAAGTCGGTGTTACCGAATTCGAAACGGACGCGTTCCGGCGGAATCTCGAGTATTTCTGCGGCGAGCTGCGGGTAGACCGTCGGCGTGCCGGTCCCTTGCTCGATCGTGCCGCACTGCACCAAGACGTTGCCGTCCGCGTTCATACGCATGCGCACCGTGCAGGGGCTGCGGTGGGTGGCCCGTGAGGCCGTCGCCATCCCGCTCCCGACGAGCATGCGGCCGCGGGAGGTCGATCGAACTTTCGGGTTCCGGGCGCTCCACCCGAACTGTGCGGCGGCAGCCGCATAGCACTCGCGCAATCGCTTGCTGCTGTAGGGCTTGCCCGAGTCCGGGTCGTTCGCGGAATAGTTGCGCAGGCGAAGCTCGAGCGGGTCGATGCCGAGTGCGTAGCTCAGCTCATCCATAGCCGACTCCATGGCGAACGAGCCGGTGGACTCACCCGGCCCGCGCTGATAGGTCGGCTTGCTGATGTTCAAGCGCGATAGCGTATCGGACATCGCGTAGTTGGGCACGGCGTAAAGGTCGCGGCTGAAAACGACGCTCGGTTCGACGAACTCGTCCGACATGCTCGTCTCGCTGAGAACGTCGTGCGTCACGGCCGCGAGCGTGCCGTCGCGCGCGGCGCCGAGCCCCACGACCTGCTCCGTCTGGGGGCGGTGCCCGACCCAGCCGAACATCTGCGGACGCGTAACCACGAGCTTTACGGGACGCCCCGCGAGGCGCGCGGCCATCGCCGCGAGCGGCACGTGCGACCACGTTTGGCCCTTGCAGCCGAATGCGCCGCCGACAAAGGGTGCGACGACGCGGATCGCTTTGGGATCGATGCCGAACGTCGCAGCGAGGCGGTGCTGAACTCCAAAGACCCATTGCGTCGCGTCGTAGATCGTCAGACGGTCGCCGGTCCATTGCGCGATCGTGGCATGCGTTTCCATCGGGTTGTGGTGCTCGGTGGGCGTACGGTACGTCTGCTTCAAGGTCACTGCGGCGCGCGCAAACGCGTCTTCCGGCATGCCGCGTTTGTGTTGCGCCGGTTTGCCGAAGATTTGGTCGGGGAGGAAGCGCTCGCCGGAAGCGAGTGCGGTCGTTGGTGGGCGCACGTCGTAGCGCACGCGCACGAGCCGGGCGGCGTAGGTGGCTTGCTCGAAGGTCTCTGCGATTGCGACCGCCACCGGCTGCCGGTCGAACTCGACGGCGTCGCCCTGCAAGAGGAATAGCAGCGAATCGTTGGCGTCCACCTTCCGGGCGTCGACGCGGGGCGCGTTGCGCGGCGTCATGATGGCGATAACGCCGGGAGCCGAGCGTGCGGCGGATTCGTCGATTGCGGCTATTCGCCCGTTGGCAATCGTGCTCTCGACGACGACGGCGTGGACCATCCCCGGGATGTCGTTGTCGGCGGTGTAAGCGATACGGCCGGTGACCTTGCCCGGCCCTTCAACGCGGTCCAGCGGTGCGCCGAGCACGGGCTGACTCATGCCGCCACCATTTCCAGCGCACGAACCAGCGTGCGTTTCGCAAGCGCGATCTTGAAGTCGTTCATGCCGTACCCGCGGGCGCCGGTGAGTGCCGCCTCGGCGGCGCCTTCGAAGGCCGTGCGGGTCGCGGGTGCGCCGGTGAGGTCGTGCTCGGCGGCACGCGGCCGCCACGGAACCGTGCCCACACCGCCGAGCGCCAGACGCGCCTGGCGAATCGTTCCGCCCTCGATGTCGAGGGCCACCGCCGCCGATCCGAGCGCAAACTCGTACTGGGCGCGGTCTCGAACCTTGAGGTAGGTGGAGCGCGCGCCGAAGGGTAGCACCGGAACGGAGAGCCCGGTAATCAATTCGCCATGGACCAGCACCGTCTCGAGGTGGGGCGTCGCGCCGGGAAGCCGGTAGAAATCGCTCAACACGATCGAGCGCGACCCCTGCGGCCCGGCGACGTTGACGACGGCGTCTAGCGCCACGAGCGGCACGGCGACGTCCGATGCGTGGGTTGCGATGCACCGTTCGCTCGTTCCGAGAATTGCCTCCATCCGGTTCTCCCCGCCGATCGCCCCGCAGCCGCTTCCCGGCGCGCGTTTGTTGCACGGCGCGGCGACGTCGCGAAAGTACGCGCAGCGCGTCCGCTGAAGAAGGTTCCCGCCCATCGAGGCCATGTTGCGCAACTGAGGCGACGCGCTCTGCTCGAGCGCAATTGCCACCATGGGGAACGCTTGCCGCACGACTGGATGCGCCGCGACATCGTTCAGCCGCGCGAGCGCCCCGATGTGCACGCTGTCGCCCCGCAGCTCGATTTTCGACAGCGGCAAGCGGTTGATGTCGACGAGCAGCGACGGCGCCTCAACGTGGATCTTCATGAGGTCGAGGATGTTCGTTCCGCCGGCTACGAACCGCGCGTCGCCGTCGTGTTGCGCCGCCGCTATGGCGGCTGCTCCGCTCTGCGCCCGTTCGTAGCGGAACGGATTCACGAACGACCCTTCCAATCGAGGACCGCGTCGACGATATGCGGATAGCAGCCGCAGCGGCAGATGTTGCCGCTCATCTGCTCGCGCACCGTGTTGCGGTCGATGGCGTGACCCTCATTCACCATCCCGACGGCCGACATGAGCTGACCCGGCGTGCAGTACCCGCACTGAAAGGCGTCGTTTTTGATGAAGGCCGCTTGGATCGGATGGAGCTGCTCGCCGCTCGCAAGCCCCTCGATCGTGGTCACGCGATCGCCCTCATGCATAACAGCAAGCGTCAAGCACGAATCGATGCGGCGCCCGTTGACCAGGACCGTGCATGCGCCGCACGTTCCCTGGTCGCAGCCCTTCTTGGTGCCGGTGAGGCCCAGCCGGTCGCGCAGCGCGTCGAGCAGCGTCACGCGCGCATCGACCGTCAGCTGGTGCTCGCGGCCGTTGACGTCGAGCACGAACGTTGGCGTTGCGGTCGCCGAGGCGGGCCCGGCCGGCTCCGATACGGCCGCGCCGCTGCCTGAGAGTTGCAGCGCAACGGCCGAAAGTGAGGTCCGAGCCACGAATTGACTCCTGCTTATTTCCCCGGGCGGTTCGCGAAAGCTCACCTAGCTGCTGTTCCCAAATTTTCGCGCGCGCTGCACCGGAATGCTCGCTTCGGGGCCTGCCTGCCAGGAGGGTTTCCCAAGCGGAAGCGGGCACTTAGCGGTGCCGCTCGTCTCGCGGCACGCTTTTCCTCAATTGTGCTTCTAAAGGAGTCAGTGATGTTTGGTAGAGCAGCTGGGGCTATTGTTCTTTTGGCCGGGCTTCTCGTTCTGGGAGGAAGCGGATTGGCAACGGCCGCACCGACTCCGGTTCCCGATCTCAAGCCGGATTTGAGCAGCATGACGTTCCTCATCGGGACGTGGAAGTGCGTCGCCACGGTGCGTGGAAAGAGCCGTCCCGACACCGTTACCTTCTCGATGGGCTTGGACGGCCGCTGGATCCAGTCGCACGACGTTGCCCCGCCGTTCGATCAGTATCGGACCAGGCCGATCACGACGGACGCCTGGTTGACCTATAACCAGCTGAACCATCTTTGGGTCACGGTGTTCGTCGATGATTTCGGCGCCTACGGGGTGACGACGTCACCGGGCTGGCAAGGTGCGGCCATGACGACGATCGCGACCGTTACGAATGACGGTTCGTCCGGACACGACACCATGACCAAGTTGAGCGACACGTCGACGAAAGACGTCAGCGTGTCAGTCGACAAGGGCGGTAAGGCGAATCCGCCTGTAACCACCCTCTGCAATAAACAATAGACAATCCCGTGCAAACGTCGACGTCCCCTTGCGCGAGGACGTCGACAGCCAGGTCCCTTCGCACGTTCGTCAGTCGGCGCAAGCGGGCTAGGCGGGGCTCAAGGCTGGCTTTTTTCTCGTGGGCCCGCGTGAGCGACGGCGTGCCGGCGGGTACGAGAACGGCATGAGAGCGACATGGAAACCCCACGAGAAACACGGGCGCCTGACGAAGCAGAGCGACCTTCCGGACTCGGTCTATGCCTTTCCAAAGAAACGCAAAGAGCCGCTAACCGACGCCCGGCACGTTCGAAACGCAGTGGCGCGTTTCGATCAAGTCGAGGACGTCACCGCTGCCGAGCGCGAACTCGCCTTCGCCAACATCAAGAAGGCGGCGCAACATTACGACGTCGAGCTTTCGGAGGAGTCGTGGCGCGAGCTCGGCGTGCATCCGCAGAAGAACCGCAGCGCGCGCGCCAAAAAGGGCGCCGCGACTCGAAGGAGCCGGGCAGGCTAGCTGAGGCTGTATTCGACCAGCGTGCAGCCGGCGGAGAGCGCCCGCATCCGCTCGATCGTGCTCGCGTTGGCGCGTAGGAGCGCCGGACTGCCGACGTAGACCGCTAGCGCACGAGCGCGCGAGATGGCGACGTTGAGGCGGTTTCGGTCGAAGATGAACTCGATGCCGCGCGGAGCGTCCTCTGGGCTAGAGTTCGCCGTGGAGAAGAAAACGACGTACGCTTCCTGGCCTTGAAACTTATCGACCGTGCCGACGGCGACGCATTCGCAGCCGCCGCCGCGCGCTTTGAGTTCGGTCTCAATGCAGCGGCGTTGCGAATTGTAGGGCGTAACGACGATGACGTCGGCCGGTTTGAACGGGCGCACGCGCCCGCTCGCCTCCGTCACCTGGCCCGCCAGAAGCAGCTCGACGTGCTGCGCGATCGTCTTTGCTTCGTCGAGCGAGCGCACGCGCGCGTCGAGGTGGTCGACCGGCAGGTAGCGGATGCCGGTACCGCTCAGGCCGGCTGAATCGACGCGCTGCCGATTGCAGGCGTCGACCGGGTGCAGGCGCCCCTCGTACATCAGGCCGGAAATAAAACGGCATACGTCGGCGTGCATGCGCCAAGTGTGGTCGAGCAACACGCCTTCGCCGGGAGCCACCGGACGCCGCTCCAGGTGCAGCAGATGCTCGAGAACCGAAGCATCGATGTCGCCCGGATGCGACGTGTGGCTGACGTGGGGCAACTGAAGCGGATCGCCGAGCAAGACGATGCTGCGTGCGGACAATGCCGCCGCCAGCGCGTTTGGAAGCGCAACCTGACCGGCCTCGTCGATGAACAGGACATCGATCTGCGCTTCCATGCTTGGAGCCGCGAAAGCCCAGACCGTGCCGGCGTACAGACCGCCGGCGCCGAGCGCGAAGCTGCCTTTGATGTTGGCGATGCTGCCGCCGGCGCCCGGAGCGGGCACGTACGCTTGGTCGTCCTCGGTGTACTTGCGCTGGCCCTGAAAGCTCACGCTCCGCTCACGCGCAACGCGTTCGACCTCGCTCAGCAGGTTATTGATTGCTTTGTGGCTGTTGGCGGTTACTCCGACGCGCTTCCCTGCGGCGAGCAGTGTCACGATCGCATGTGCGCCTTGGTAGGTCTTGCCCGATCCGGGCGGGCCCTGCACGAAGAGATAACTATCGTCGAGGGAGTCGATGAGCGCGCTGAGCGCGGCCGGGTCGACGGCGTCGGGTTGAATGCGCGCGCCGGGAAGGCGCCCGCGTAAACGCGGAGCGCGTGCCGTCAACAGGTCGAATGCCGCGCGGTACGTGCCATTATCCGGAGCGCCGCCGAGCAGCGCCCAGGCGAATCGAGCAAGCGCTTTTTGGAGCGAGTCGGTCCGGAAGATCTTGTTTACGACGATCGCAGCCGGCAACCGGAGATCGCGATAACGCGCTCCGCGCCGCAGTCGCAGCAAACCGCCGCCGTTTTGCATTTCGATCGTCACGGCCGTGCCGGTTCGTTTTTCCGTGACCGGGTCAAAGGGGTCGCCGTCGTCGACCTTGATTTCCTGCGGCGGGAAGCGGAAGGTGTATTCCATCGAATCCTTGACCGGTTGCGGACCGCCGACGAGCTCCAGCGCGATAATGCACTCGCCGTCGTCGAGCAGCGTCGCGGGATCGTCGCGGTAGGACGCGCAGCGATCGAAGAACGCCCACCATACGGGCTTCTCTTCGCGGCGATGGTAATCGAGCAACTGCAGGGCCAGCCACAAAGGCCGCACGCTATCGTCGGTTGGGGCCGATGCTATGTCGAAATCCGCGGGAATCGACGCGCGCAAAGCCGCCCGCAGGTCCGGATCGCTTTCCGGCTTCGCTCCATTTTCGTCGGCCTTCTTTCCCTCGAAAAATGGGATCGCAAGCCCGAAGGCTCGTTCGGCGTCGTCGCGCCGCGCCAGGAGCCAGTCGCGCAGCTTCCACGTCGAGATGCAGTCTTGGCGGTTGTATGCTTCGATCGCGTCGAGGATCGCATCGCGTGGCTCATCTTCGGCGGCAGGATCGTCGCGCCGGACCCGCCAGCGTTCGAACTCCACGACCGATTCGTCGCCGGCCACGATCGCGCCGGCCGCACGGCCGCCGAAGAACGCTTCGATTTTCTTGAGCCCGTAGCCCGGCTGACCGACGACGATGCTCTGACGGACGACGCGCAACAAGTCGACGAACCGCTCTTCGCGCAGCAACGTGTCGACCTCGTCTTCGCGCGTCGCGTGACGCTGGGCAAGTGCCTTCAGCGCGGTCCTCTCGTAGCCCGCATAGTGGTAGACGTGCATGCCGGGATCGGCTTTGCGACGCGCCATGACGAAGTCGATCAGCGCTTCGAACGCACCTTTCTCGTACCGGCGGTCGCGCCACGGCGCCGTTCCCCGGTCGCAACCCCAAAAGGGGACGAATCCCTGGTCGCAGGTGTACGCACCAAAGAGATACTCGAGCCCGTCGGCGACGTCGTAGAACGGATCGCCCTCCATGTCGAAAAAAACGTCGCCCTGCGAGGGTTGCGGCAGCAACCCGAAGCCGCGCGGCCCGTTCTCTTCATCTGCGGGATCGATCGGCAGGAGCTCGTAGCGGTACGGGTCGGCATCCCCCGCCGCGAACGCAGTCCGTTGCTCGAACTGCAGGCGCGCTTGCCGTGCGAGCTTCTCAAAGGTCGCGCGCTCCATCTCCGCCGGCCGGGCTTCCGGCTCGCAGCGTGCCAGCGCCGCCAGCGTCGTAATGCCGGCGCTGCGCAGGCGGCGCTCCTGCAGCCGCGATAGCCCGGAGACTTCGCTCAGGCTATCGTCGCGGCGCCGCCGCGCAGAGCACTGTGCGTCCCACACGCACAGTCCGCAGTGCTCGTTCCGGTAAGGATAGGTCGCGGTCGAGCCATTGGGCGGCAGCGCAACGCGCTCTTCGAGACGGCCGCGCGCGGCGCGCTGGTACGCGGCGAAATCGTCGACGCGGAACGAACGCAGCGTTCCATCGCCGAGCACGACGTGCATCGCCTGCGGCGCGCGGCCCTGGATGCGCTCGACGCACGCGCTATAGAAGCAGAGCTGCACGAGAAAGTACGGCTTGGTGGAGCGCGCCAGCTTCGTATCTTCGACTTCGTACGACCAGGGGCCAAGCTCCGAGGGTTCCTCGACGCGGCGCAGGACGTCGGCGTGGCCCACCCAGTCGCCCTCGAGAAAGGTCGCCTGATAGATCGCGCTCGCGCCGCGGCGCATCGCGTCGACCGTAGCCTGGGCCTGCGCGTGCAGCCGGTTCAGCCGGTCGCAGCCCTGTTCGAAGGAGCGGTCGATGTCCACGACCTGGATGCCGTCCGCGCGAAGCTTCTCCAAATAGCGGCGCTCGTGCTCGTTCCCAAGGCGCGCCAGAATCTCGGCCGTTGCCGATTTCTGGGCTGGCCGCTCGCGCTCGCCCCGCAAAACGCCGAGCTCGAGCGCGGTCAGGTGTTCGCATGCGAGAAAGTCGTTGAGGTCGGAGGCGGAAAGGACGACCCGCTCGTCGAGCAGCTGCATGCGCTCAGTCTGCCGGAGCGCTGTGCCAGCGTGCTGGCACAGTGACGTCGAAACCCGCTAGCGTGAGGTGCGCACCGCGATCCCGACGGCGGTTTGCTGGCTTTTGGCGCTGCTGTCGGAGATGGTCCGTTCGGGCGCGACGTTGCCGTGCTGGTGCGCGCCGAAGACCGCGATCGACGGAACGCTCGAACTCACGTAGAGCCGGCTGCGGTCGTCCAGCGCGAGCACGTCGGCGCCGAAGGCCGAGGCCGGCAAACCGGTCAGCGCGCCCGCGATGGTGCGGATGGGCGCAGCATCGCCGCTTGCGTCGGCGGCGAACTCTTCGACGAGCGGCACGTTCGAAGGCGGCGGGCTGCCGAGGGTCGGGCCGCCGATGTAGACGTAGAGCTCACCCGAACGGGGGTCGGCCGCCAGCTGGAACGAGTATGCGAAATACGATCCGGTCGACACGGGAAAGTTCGTCGCGGAACCCTCGATGGTGCGCACCAACGTCGGCGACGCCGTCGCAGCGCCCGTGAAAAAATCCACGCGCAGATCGCCGGAAGCAGTGTCGAATCCCACGGCGGCTAGTTCCCCGGCGGGGTCGCTCGCCAGCGCATAAATTGCGTCGACGTTCGCATCGCAGTTCGAAAGGCTAGGCATGGTCTGGCCGGCGGGAACGACGTACCAGCAACTGTCGGCCTGGTAGCCTTGGCTCGCTACGACAAAATCGTTCAACTCGGCATCAGTAGCGAGTGCCACGTGGTCCTGATCGACCAGCACCGAGGTGAGCGGCGGGGCGTTTCCGTTGGCGTTTGCCTTAAAGATCAGCAAACCACCGTAACCGTTCGACTGAAAGGCGAGCGCATTGGGGCGCCCGTCGGCATCGATTTGAATCGCGCCGTACCCGTTACCGTTGCCCTCGAGCAGCGTTCTCTTGCCCGCCACGTCAGTGCAGGGGGTCGTTTGCCCCTGCGCCTCCAGCGGGTAGCCGCGCATCTCTCCGAACAGGCGCAAGAAGACCGCTCGCGCCGGGCAGGCGTTCCCCGCGGCGGGCACGCGCGACACGGCCGCCTGGCCGGCTCCAGGTCGCATTAAGGCAGCCGTCGTCGCGGCCCGCCCGGTAAACGACATGGCTACGAATACCGCCGATGCGAGCACGAATCCGCGATGAAACGACATGACCGTCCTCCGAACGAGCGGCCCAACTCATTAAACGCCCGCTCGCGCCGCGCCTTTCGCGCGGCAGAAATGCGTTTCGCATGTCGCCGCACCTCGCGCCGCGAAAGCGGGCTCTTCGATGAGCCAGTTCGTTTACACGATGTACCGCGTCGGCAAAACGGTGCCGCCGAAGCGACGCATCCTTTCCGAGATTTCGCTGAGCTTCTTTCCGGGCGCGAAGATCGGCATCTTGGGACTCAACGGCGCTGGGAAGTCGACGCTGTTGCGCATCATGGCCGGCCTCGACACCGAGATCGACGGCCAGGCCGTGCCGATGCCGAACATCACGATCGGCTACCTCGAGCAGGAACCGAAGCTCGACCCCGATCGGACGGTGCGCGAGGCCGTCGAGGAGGGACTCGGAGAACTCGTCGCGGCGCGCAAACGGCTGGGCGAAATCTATGCCGCGTACGGCGAGCCGGAGGCCGATTTCGAAGCGCTTGCCGACGAGCAAGCGCGGCTCGAATCGGTCGTCTTCGCGCAGGGCGGCGAAGACGTCGAGCAGCGCCTCGGCATCGCGGCCGACGCGCTGCGCCTGCCGCCCTGGGACGCGCCGATCGGACCGCTCTCCGGCGGCGAAAAGCGCCGCGTCGCACTGTGCCGCTTGCTGATCTCGAATCCCGACATGCTGCTGCTCGACGAACCGACCAACCATCTCGACGCCGAAAGCGTCGGCTGGCTCGAGCAGTATTTGCAACGCTTCCCAGGCACCGTCGTGGCGGTGACGCACGACCGCTACTTCCTCGATAACGCCGCCGAGTGGATCCTCGAGCTGGACCGCGGGCGCGGCATTCCCTGGAAGGGCAACTACAGCTCGTGGCTCGATCAAAAGCAGGCCCGCCTAGCTGCCGAAGAAGCCGCCGAGTCGGCGCGCCAGAAGGCGCTCAAACGCGAGCTCGAGTGGGTGCGCGCCAGCCCAAAAGGCCGCCAGGCGAAGAGCAAGAGCCGCATCGCGCGTTTCGAGGAGCTGTCGAGTTACGAGCATCAGCGCCGCAACGAGACGAGCGAGATCTTCATCCCGGTCGCCGAGCGGTTGGGCGATCGGGTGATCGAATTTACCGGCGTCCGCAAAGCCTTCGGCGACCGGCTCCTGATGGACGAGGTGAACCTACGCATCCCGGCCGGCGCAATCGTCGGCGTCATCGGGCCCAACGGCGCCGGAAAGACGACCCTCTTCCGCATGATCGCCGGCGCCGAGCAACCCGATTCCGGCGAGATCCGCGTCGGCCCGACGGTGCAGCTCGCGATGGTGGATCAGAGCCGCGAATCGCTCGACAACACGAAGTCCGTCTTTGAAGACGTTTGCGGCGGTCGCGACACGATCGCGGTAGGCCGCTTCGAGATGCCCTCACGCGCGTATCTCGGGCGCTTCAACTTTAAGGGAGCAGATCAGCAAAAGGCGGTCGGTACGCTATCGGGCGGCGAGCGCGGACGCCTTCACCTAGCCAAGACCCTCAGCGCCGGCGCCAACGTGCTGCTGCTCGACGAGCCCTCGAACGACCTCGACGTCGAGACCCTGCGCGCGCTCGAGGACGCCCTCGGCGAGTTCGCGGGCACGGTGCTCGTCATCAGCCACGACCGCTGGTTCCTCGACCGCATCGCGACGCACATCATCGCTTTCGAGGGCGACTCGCGCGTGACGTTCTTCGAGGGAAACTATCACGAGTACGAAGCGAATAAGATCGCGCGTCTGGGCGAGGAAGCGGCCCGCCCTCACCGCCTGCGTTTCCGTCCGCTCGCGCTGCAGTAAGCCGCTCGTTGGCGCTCCTTAGATGGGTTTTCGCGCGAGCAGCGCAGCGAACTGCGAACGCCTCGACCACGCGACGATGAACCAAAGCACCGTGACCACGATCGGTAACGGCAGGCCCTGCGGCTGCATCGTGATGTGAAAGGTGAAGATGTTTGCCAGCACCGCTGCCAGCATCGTCAACGCAAGCGTGACGTACTGATCGGTCAGCAAAAGGATGCCGGCGATGGCTTGCACCGCGAAGATCAGCACGTAGTAGTGCGATGAAGCGAGCACGCCTAAGAACGTTGCTACGAGTCCCGACATCGGCGGCGCGGGGAAGAAGTGCAGGAACCCGTTGAGACCAAAGATCAGGAACGCGAGCCCGAGCAGAATCCGAGCCGCGAGCACGACGATTTTCACGATGCCAAGCCTTTCTTTCGGTGCCGGTGCTTTGCTTCTCACCTTGCTGCGCTCCCGCTTCGGTTTCGGACCGGCCGCTGCGGTTATGCGGGCGCCCGTTTCAAAATACGCGTCGTTTGAGGCGGCCGAGTGCGAAGGCGGCCGTGTCGGCGACCGCCATGACCGACATCACGCCGGCCTGTACCGGATCCGTGACCACGAGGTCGGCCGCATCGGGGAGGCTGCCGGCCATGTTCAGGCTGACGACGAGCAGGCCACGCGCGCGCACCTCGCGCGCCGCCTGCTCGATCGCGCCGCCCATCAGCGAGCCGGCCAGCACGATCGCTTTCACGCGCGGCAGGCGCGCCGCGGCCCGAACGGCAGCCGCGAGCGCCGCCTCGCCCACCAGTGGAATCGTATCGACCGAAATGTGTTCGCCGCGAATGTTGTGGCGGTCGGCCTCGGCGATCGCGCCGAGAGCCACTTGCCCGACCTGCGCGCCGCCGCCCATGATGACGATGCGCTTTCCGTAGATGCGCTCCATCGTTGCGACCGGCGTCGCGCTTTCCACGATGGGCAGCTCGGCGAGTGCGTCCGCCAGCAGCGCCGCATCGCCGGGCAAGTCGATCTCGAAGACGATGCGTGCGTGCGGCGCCTTTTGCTCGATGATTTCCACGCTGACGATGTCGCCCTCGAAGCGAGCGATGACGCCGGTCAATTCGTGAAGGACGCCATGCCCCACGGCGCTGACGACTTCGATCCCGCTTCTCATGCGAGGGCTTTCCTTCGACGCGAGCGGCCTTTTGACCGCGCTTTCGGGACACGCCGCCTGCCGGGCCGAAGGGAACGTCGATGGACCCGGTGCCGCATCCCGCAATGAAACCCGCTGTTGCGCCGCCCAGCGGAAGGGTGACGTTCCTGTTCAGCGACATCGAGGGAAGCACGCAGCGTTGGGAGCGCGACCACGTGGCGATGCAGGCGGCGCTACGGCGCCACGACGAGATCGTGCGCGCCGCGATCGCCGGGTGCGGAGGATTCGTTTTCAAGACGATCGGCGACGCGTTCTGTGCCGCCTTTGCAAGCGCCGCCGACGCCGCCGCCGCGGCGCTCGACGCCCAACGCCGGCTCGGCACGGAAGATTTTTCGGCGGTCGGCGGCTTGCGGGTTCGCATGGCGTTGCACAGCGGTAGCGCCGACGAGCGTGACGGCGATTATTTCGGCCCGACACTGAATCGGGTGGCGCGCCTCCTCGCAACCGCCTACGGAGGTCAGGTCATCCTCTCGCAAGCGTGCGCGGACATTCTCGCGCAAACGCCGTCCGCCGAGGGGACGCTCGCCGATCTCGGCTATCACCGTCTCAAAGATCTGACCAAACCCGAGCGCGTGTATCAGCTCACGGCGCCCGGCTTGCCGGCGGATTTCCCGAAGCTTCGTTCGCTCAACGTCCTGAGCAACAACTTTCCCGTGCAGGCGGGTCCGTTGATCGGGCGCGCGCGCGAGGTGGCCGAGATCGGGGCGCTGCTCGCACACCATCGCATGGTGACGCTCGCCGGCGCGGGCGGCATCGGCAAGACGCGCGCGTCGCTGCAGGTCGGCGTCGAGACGCTCGAGCGCTGGGCCGACGGCGCGTGGCTCGTCGAGCTTGCGCCGCTCTCCGAGGGTGAACTGATTCCAGGTTCGATCGCGGCGGATCTCGGCGTGCAGCTGTCCGGCGAAGGCGATGCGTTGCGCGAGCTAAGCGCGTCGTTGAGGGCGAAACACCTGCTGCTGATCCTCGACAACTGCGAGCATCTCGTTGCGGCAGTCGCCCAGGTCGCATCGACGCTCCTGCGCACGTGCCCCAATCTGCACGTCCTCGCGTCGAGCCGGCAAGCGCTTGCGATCGCGGGCGAAACGATCTATCGCATTCCGTCCCTCTCGTTGCCGGCCCCGACGGAAGTCCCCGGGCTGGACGCAGCCTGCGCTGCAGAATACGGGGCGATCGAGCTTTTCGTAGCGCGAGCCCGCGCCGCCGATGCGGCCTTCCGGTTGCGTGACGACAACGCGCCGGCCATCGCGCGGGTTTGCCGCAGGCTCGACGGCATCGCGCTCGCGATCGAGCTCGCGGCGGCGCGGGTGCGCACGCTGAGTCCTTCGCAGCTGCACGCACGGCTGGACCAGCGCTTGCGGCTCTTGACGGGCGGACGGCGCGACGCGATGCCGCGCCAGCAAACCTTGCGCGCCGCAATCGACTGGAGCTACGACCTGCTCGGCGAGCGCGAGCGCAGCGTTTTGTGCGCGGCCGGCATCTTCGCGAACGGCTTCACGCTCGAAGCGCTCGAGGCGGTCGCCTCCGGCGAAGACCTCGACGAGTCCGAGGTCTTCGACGCGTTAGAGTCGCTCGTCGACAAGTCGCTCGTGACGGCGGACGCGGGCGAGGAACGCAAGCGTTTCCATTTGCTCGAAACGGTGCGCGAGTACGCCCTCGAGAAGCTGACGAGCGGCGGCAAGCGCGAAGCGGTCGCCGCGCGCCACCTCGCGCACTTTCAAAGGCTCGCGGACCGAACGGAATTGGATCACCGCCGTACGGGAAGCGACGCATCGTTCATGTCGGTCCTGGCTCCCGAACTTGACGACTTGCGAGCGGCCATGAACTGGTCGCTCGCCGGCGGTGACGTCCGGCTCGGTGCGGCGCTGGCGGCCGCGGTCGGCCATCCGTGGAGCCGGCTCGGCCTCGGGACCGAGGGCATCGCGCGCCTCGAGCGGTTTGCAGCCTCCATCGGGGAGCACGACGCAGCGTTGCTCGCCCGCGTGCTGGCGGCGCTAGCGTGGTTGGCGGCCAACGGCTTCCGGCCGGTGGAAGCATTCGATGCAGCCGTCCGGGCGATCGCACTTGCGCGCGCTGCCGGCAGCGCTGAGACGCTGGTCACCGCACTCTCGTACTATGCGTACGCGTCCGCGCGCCTGGGCCGCTTTGCCGAAGCTTCGAGCGCGCTCGATGAGGCGGAAGCGCTCGCCGGTGCGACGCCGGCGCTGGGCCGGCGGCTCGACCAGCTCGAGTTGCGAGCCTACGTTTCGCAGCAGTCGGGCGAGTTCGACGCGGCGATTCGTGCGTGGCGCGACCACCGCGAACTCCTGCGCGCCTCGGGCAACGAATACAACGAAGCGAACGCCACGCTCAACATCGCCGAGGTCGAACACGCTTTGGGGAATACCGCCGAGGCGATCGATCTCGCGCGCGACTTGATCCCGCGCGCGTCCCAGCTGATCGGGCGCGAGCAGCACGCCAACCTGCTCGCGAATTTATCCGGCTATCTGCTGGCGCTCGACGACGTTCCATCCGCCCGCGCGGCGGCGCTCGAATCGATCGGGTTGCTGGCGGGTGCCGATGCCGAGTCGGTCGTCCTCAGCATCGCCCTCGAGCACTTCGCTTTGGCGGTGGCCCGCCAGGGCCAAAGCGAACGCGCCGCGCGCTTGCAGGGCTACAGCGACGCCGCGTTCGGTCGCGCCGGCTACCGGCGGGAGCACACCGAAGCGCTCACGCACCGCAGCCTGACGGCGCTTCTCGAAGAACGTTTGAGTGCGGGCGAGCGCGACCGGCACGCTGCCCGCGGAGCGGCGTTGACCCCGCATCAGGCGATCGATGAAGCTCGCTCGGCTCCTTTAGCTCAAAATTCCGACATCGGGTCGCTGCCATGATGCTGCGGCGCTTCACTGCACCGCGCGACTTGGACCATCGTCGCGGTTCCGGTATTACGCGTAACGACGCCCGACGACGTCACCTTGAGGCTTGCCGACGAGGTCACGGCAGCCTGATCGCGATTGATGAAATCGCCGGTGGCGTAGGTCACGGTCGTTTCGCCGTTCGCGGTGTACGCACCGTGCCAAGCGAAATGCTCGCCCTTCGTCACCCACTCGCCCTTCCAGCCCGGTAGGGTCAGCGCGTGCCACAGGCCGCGCGCGACGCCATCGGTTTCACCCGTCTTGCCGAAGTTGACGCACTGCACGGAACCCATCGACCCGGTCGGATCGAGGTAGTACGTCACAAGCCAACTCGCAGCTAAACCGCTGCCTGCAGAAGCGGGCTGCGCGGCGCCGAAGAACGCGGCGAGCCAGGCGACCGTAACGATCGCAATTGGACGCGTGAACACAAGAAATCTCCTCAACGAAGAAGCAGCGTGTCGTGGAACGACCGATGTCGGGCGGTTCTACAGCGCAGCCGAGCGCAAATCCCCCGAAGGGGCTCAATCCGAAAGAATGCTCGCGGGCCGCAGGCGCAGCAATTCCTCCGCCCCGTTCATCAAGCGCGCAACGATCGCGGCGGCCGGCTCGACGTTCGCGAGCAGGCCGATCGACTGTCCGGCATAGACGTTGCTCAACGTGACGTCACCCTCGCGCTTGGCGCGCGCGAACCTCTCCAGAGCACCAAAGTTCGAGCTCAGCTCGTCCTCGCGGCCGTGCCATTCGGCGGTAAATTCGTTGGCGATGGCGCGGCCCGGGAAGCGCGCCGGCCACGCTAGTCCCTGCGCGACGTCGAAGACGTGCGTCAGCACCGTGTCGCCCTCGCGGCTGCGCGCGATCAGGCTGCGCGTTGCGTCGGCAACGCGGCTCTCCGCGGCGAGCAAGAACGGGGTTCCGACCCAGACGCCTTCCGCTCCGGCGCCGAGCACCGCGGCGACGCCGCGGGCGCTCGCGATGCCGCCCGCGGCGAGCACCGGTTGCGCTACCGATTCGAGCACGATCTGCAGGAGCGTCAAGGTCCCGACGGCGCCGGTGTGTCCGCCCGCTTCCGTTCCCTGCGAGACGATCGCGTCGACCCCGGCAGCGGAGGCGGCGAGAGCCGATTCACGATCTTGCACCTGCGAGGCGACGAGGATGCCCCGGCGGTGAAGTGCATCCACGTACGGAGCCGGATCGCCGAAGGAGATCGACACGAAGGTCGGCTGCAGCTCGAGCACGAGATCGAGCAGCTCGAGCCGGCTCGGCAAGACCCACGCCATCAGCCCGATGCCGAGCGGAACGTCGGGGCGCCCCGCTCGCGCCAGCGTCACCTGGTCGCGGACGGACGTCACCTCGTCGCGGCTGTCGATGCCCACGAACCCGAGGCCGCCCGCATCGCTCACGGCGCGAGCCAGGCGGCCGCCGGCCGCGGGCGTCATCGGCGCGTTGACGAGCGGAACCCGTAGTCCGGCCGTCCGGGTCAGCCAAGTGCTCAGCACGGATCGACGAGCGGTCCCGCGAATCGAACGGACGAGACCTCCATGCCGCGTATTATCGTCCCGCTTCGAAGCCCGCGAAAGGTCCTAGGTCGGAGGCAAAGGTTCGAGCAAGCGGCGGCGGGTAGTGCGGTGAGGACGAGCTCGCTCGATCGAGGCGAACGCCGCATCGCGGGACGAGGACCGGAATGAATCAACCTGCGGGCTTGGACATCGTGTCGCGGCCGGCCTCGGCGTTGGAACCGGATGTCGCATTCGCCGCGTGGTGCGCCGCGGCCGATGCGCTTCCGACGATGATCTATACCGCTGCCGCCGATGGGTCCGTCGAGTTCGTAAACCGTCGCTGGCGCGAATTTACGGGCCACGAGCCAAACGTCGTGCTCGGCCTGGCTTGGCCGTCGATCGTTCATGCGGACGATCTCGAACGGGTGATGAAGGCGTGGCAGCTCTCCCTCGAAAGCGGAGGCGACCTCGCGATCGAGTTGCGCCTGCGCAAAGCCGACGGCTCGTACGCGTGGATCGTGACCGGCGCCGCGCCGCTGCGCGACGCCGCCGGAAGCATCCTTCGATGGTACGGTACCTGCACCGACATCGACGAGCATCGGCGCGCCGAGGAAGCACTGGCGAAGCAGCGCGCGCTGCTGGCCGATTCCGAACGACGTTTCAGCGTCCTTGCCGAGTCGCTTCCCGTGATTTGCTGGACGGCCGATGCGAGCGGTTCGATCGACTGGTACAACCATCGCTGGTATGAGTTCACGGGCCAGTCGCCCGAAGAGGCGGCCGGATGGGGCTGGCAAGCCGCTCACCATCCCGACGACTTTCTCGAAGTGATGCGCCGCTGGCCGCATTCGATCGCGACCGGCGAACCCTTCGAGATGGAGTACCGGCTGCGCCGCTTCGACGGCGTTTTTCAGTGGTTCCTGACGCGCATCGAGCCGCTGCTCGACGGGAGCGGGAAGATCGAGCGCTGGTACGGCAGCAACGTCAACATCGACGCCCAGCGGCGCGCGCTCGAGCACACCAAACGCGTCGCCGAAACGCTGCAAGACATCTTCCTGCCGAAAGAGCTGCCGGAGCGGCATGGGCTGCGCATGGACGCCGTCTATCTTCCGGCGGAGGGCGACGCGCTCGTCGGCGGCGACTGGTACGATGCCTTCGAGCTTCCCGACGGCCGTCTCGGCTTCTCGATCGGCGACGTCGCCGGCCATGGCCTGCAAGCTTCGATCATCGTCGGCAAACTACGGCAAGCGATCTTCACGCTCGCGTTCAGGCTCGAGGATCCCGCCGACATCCTGCGCGAGCTCGACCGCATTCTCAACTACCAAGAACCGGATATGATGGTCACGGCGATCGTCGGGTTCGTCGATTCGGCGCACGCGACGATAACGTATGCGAACGCCGGTCACCCGCCGCCGATCGTCGCGCGTACGAACGCTCGTCCCGCGGTATCGCTGCCGTACGGTGGAACGCCGCTCGGAATCGGGCTCGAGATGAACCTCGTGACGCAGCGCTTCGCGATCGGCAAGGACGCGGTCGTGGCCCTCTACACGGACGGCATGATCGAATTCTCGCGCGACGTGATCGCCGTCGAAAAACGGCTGCGGGCTGCCGTGGCTCTGCTGGTTGAGGACACGAACATCGCGCGGCCGGCGAGAGCGATTCGGGAGATCGTCTTCGACGATATGCCCGCGCGCGACGATGCAGCGCTCTTGCTGATGCAATTTTCCGTCGTCGACCTCGCCGCGCTCCGGTCGGATCCGGCCACGCTCGAGAAAACGTGGCGCTTTCACTCGAGCGATCCGTATAGCGCGCACGCGTCGCGCCGGGAGATCATCGCCTACCTGCGGCGCATGGCCGCCGAGCCGGATCAGCTTTTTGCGGGCGAGCTCGTAGTGGGCGAGATCCTCGCGAACACGGTCGAGCATGCGCCTGGTCTGGTGGAAGTCCACGTCGACTGGCGCTCCGAGAATCCGGTCCTGACCGTTCGGGATACCGGTCCCGGGCTGCGTTACCTCAACGGCGAGCTGCCGCGCAACGTGTTGGATGAGGACGGGCGCGGCATCTTCCTCATCAAGCAGCTGACGCAAGAAGCGTCGGTCCGGCCGTCGCCCGGTTTCGGGACGGAGCTGCGCGCGGTACTCTCGATCGAACGGAAAAAAGAGATGCTAAGCGCGCCGGTGCGTCTGCGCGATCGTCGCTAGGGCGGTTCGCTAAGCCGTTTCTTGATAATACTGCCGGGCTCGAACGAAAATGTCGCCGGCTTGGTCGCGCAGGTTCTTTTTTAGCCAGAGGATCAGGCTCTCGGCGCGCGGCAGCTCGGGCCACGCTGGACGCCGTTCGAGCTTGACCGCAGGCAAGCTCGCAACCTTTGCGCCTAGCACGTCTTCCATCGCCCGCCCGAGCGCGCTCTGCAGCGTCGCGTTCGACCCCGCCGGCAAGAAATGCGAGTGCGCGCAAAGCAACGCATCGACGACCCCCGCCTCGAAATCCGTACCGAAGAGGTCGATCGAGTAAGCGCAAAATAAGCTGAACGGAACCTGCGCCAGCAGTTTGCCCCAGAGCTGTTCGAGCCGGATCGCCGACGGGAACTGCCGTGCCGTCCAGAGGGTGCCGACCATGTCACCGTACGCGCGCAAAGCGCCGCTCTCGTTGCTTGCGACGAGGCGTCGCAACGCCGCACCGACGATCTCGTCGAAGCGTGCCGCATCGGGGTAGCCGTCGACCAAAATTCGCGCCAGCGTCTGGTGTGAATCGAAGAACGTAAGCCGCTCGTCGCGTACGGCAGCCGCTGCGTCGATGCCGAGCCGCCCGAACTCGCGGCGAAAGGCCTCGGCGCGCTCCTCGGTCGTGACGATCAAGCCGCGATCGCCCCGTCCGAAACCTTCGGCAAAGTAGCGCCCTGCATTACGAACGAGCAGGCGGTCGTCCGATTCGTAGAGTTGCACCATATGCGCAGCCGGACCAGCGCAGGTAAGTACCTCTTGTTCGAAACCGTACAGGGCTGCGTTCGCTTGCTGCATCGATTCGGTCTTACCCCCAAGTGCGGTTCTTTCAAGCGGGTTTGCGCCGCAATCCTTGCGAAAGCGGCCTTTTCGACTCACCTGTCGACAGGGAGGAAGCCGGTGGCGGACCACGTGTACAAGGTCGTCGAACTCGTCGGCAGCTCCAAGAAGAGCGTTTCGGCCGCAATCGAGAACGCCGTGGCGAAGGCCGCGAAGACGATCAGAAACCTCGGCTGGTTCGAACTCGTCGAAGTGCGCGGGCACGTCGACGGGGGAAAAATCCAGCACTATCAAGCGACGATCAAGGCCGGATTTACACTGGAGGACTAGGCCGGCGACACCTTGGTCGTCTGGCGGCTCGACCGCCTCCGTCGGTCGCCGCGAGACTTTCTCGATATTGCCGAAATGTTACGCGAGCGCGACGTCGCGCTGCGATCGCTGACCAACCACATCGACACGGGAACGGCCGCCGGCCGGATGCTCTACGCGGTGCTCGGCGCCGGGTCGTAGAGCGCGGCCAGGCGCGATTCGGAGCTTCGCCCATGATCACGCGGCGAGCGCCGGCGAGAAACGCCGTGAGCTTCGTCCCCAGGATTTCGCTGAGACCGCGCGCGATCAGCGAAAGACGCCGGGGCCGCGATAACGCCCTAACTGACAGCCCTTTAGGTCATGGAACACGAGAATCGTGAGGTAGTATCCCTCGTGGCGCAATTTTCAGGCCGCATAGCCATGCAGCGCATGCATAGTCCGGACGAACCCGCGCTCACTTTTCGACCGCCGTCGTCCAATTGTCCCTAACCCGCTGCTGCGCGACGCCGATGGGCATTTGCCCGCTGCATACAAGCTCGTGAAGTTTGTTCTCTACGTGGTCCTTTATCTCGGCTTCCACAGTCGGTTGCGGCCATATGTTCTCTAAGCTCGTCGGATCGCCGCCGATTTCTAGCGGTATCAAGTGGTCGACCTGATACGCAGGATGGTGCACGCCCGCCGCATCGATGTCGCTCCGGTGGCCAGGCGGTATTCCGTATCGCGCGTAAGCTTCGGCTTTAAGCGATTTCCACAAAGCTCCGCGCGGACGAACGTTCGAGGCGTAGCCAGGGCTGCACACGAGTTTCACGTCCGTGGTCGCTACTGCACCGGGCGTCAGCTTCGCGTCTTGTAGCTCGCTCGACATCTCAACCGGAACAGCTGACGCACTCCCTAACGACGGCTCGGTAAGATGCGTCGCAACCGCTCTCCTTACTTCAGAGATGGGATGCATTACGAAAAACGCGCCGACCGCAGCCGCGATGCAAACGGTGAGCACGACGAAACTCCGCACGAGTGTTGTGCGACGACGCTTCTGTGCGGCGTACGTGTAATTGCGTCGACGCGTCACGGGCACGGTTCGCTTAGAGCGTATAGCATCATCGCAAGCGTCAATGCGGCACGCAGAAAGCGAAGATGCCGGCGATTATTAGCGCGAGGATAAGAAACCCAGAGAACCTTTCGAGAACCGTAGGCTCAGGTGGCTTCGGCGGGTCTTGTCGCAGATCGCTAAAGATGAACCCAGAGCGCGAGCGTTCGGCAACGATTTCGACCTGATGCTCACCCGTGATAATCGTATGCGAAAACGTCGTAATCAGCGCTTCGGTGTCCGACTGAAGAGCGCGCAGCAGCATATCGAGATTTAGCGCCGCGTTCGCCATCGCTGTCCGCCGCTGTTCAAGCATGAAGTGGTTGAGGAGCTGTTGCTTGACGGCCACGTCTTCGGCCGCCAGCCACTGAAACTCACCGGCAAGCCGTTCGGGGATCGCGTGCTGAATGTTCAGGCCGTCAAAATAGACGCCTATCGCATGGAGCACCGACTCAGGGTTAACATCGGGGCCAATCCGAACGTATTTGAGCGACCGCGCTAGCGTGCTGTGCTTTTTCCAGATCGCTTCGACGATGTTGTACTTGTCCTCGACACTCATAAGCGGTGGCAAGAGTTTGAAGAGACGCTTTGAGATCTCTTCGCTCATCTTAACGTGGCCGTGTTCCCACTTTGCGATGGTCTGCTTTGCGTAAGAGCACGCGCCCTTGCCATACTCTCGCTCGTATCTGCGAAAGAGCTTCGTTCGATCCGAAGCACGGAGAGCGAAGAACGCTGCCTTCACGACAGCGTCCATATTGCTTACGTCTCTCGAAAAGCTGCTGTACTCCCGCCGCGGGTAGCTTCGCCAACGCCTCCCATATCCGTAATAAGGCACGCTATGCGACTACCGCCTGAAGAGACTCATGATCCCGCCGCGCTTGGGCAATGGCTCTTGCCGCAGCACGAACGCGACCTCGTATTTCGGGCCTTTGATCGTCTTACTGATCTCCGCGCTAAAATGACCGTTCGCAGCGTCGATGGCGGTTTGGCAAAAGTCCGCTAGCAGCCCGCGCGCCTCGGCAATCAGAGCGTCCGTTGTCGCGTCGTCGAGCGAGTGTTTTCGAGCCAGGCTCTCTAGACTACGAACCTCGTGCTCCACGTCCGTGCTTTGATTGACGAAGATCCGAGACTTCAGCAACGCTAGTGGTGCATAAAAAGCGAAACTAAAATTAAGAGCCCGATAATCCCGCCGATGTAGTAGAACGGCGTAAGATTCCGTTCGTTCGCCATCGTGCGCGTGAGCTTACCGCTCGCAGCTTGAGCGGTGTTGCCCATAATGACCTCGGTCTTACCGAATGACGACTCTTGCGTGTGTTGGAATTGGACCGACACACCCTCTTGAGACGAAACCTCTCTCGTCTTGGCCGACATAACCTCCAACGCAGACCTGAACGCGTCGACGTCGACGTGCATTTGAGCCGCCTTCTTGCCGACGTCGAGGTTGCCACGCATATATTCCATTAGGAGCACGTCCTGCTGCTCTTTGGAGAGCGAACTGAAAACCGCCGCGTTCGCGCTCGGGGTTAGCGGATCGAACCGAACCGCCTGACTCGGTTGCGGCTTAATCGCGCCGCCGCCTGATGCGCTGTCGTTTGACACCCTTTGCTCCTTCACGCCCGCGTGGCCCGGCCAAGAACCAGCCAACCGACGCCCGATCTAAAACGAGCCCTACGTACCCGGCCCGTAGCGCCTGGCTCTACGCTCCCGGCGTTAGTTCGGCGGAGCCCCATTGGAGCCCCACCGGAACCCTTATCTCCCGTATTTTGCCGTATCCCGTGGTGCTCTCTGGTTACCCGAGGTGAGCCGCCCACATGAAATAAGCACTCCCGGCGAAACCCTGGTCGCACCGTCTGGCGGCTCGACCGCCTCGGATGGTCGCTGCGAGACCTTCTCGATATTGGCGAAATGTTACGCGAGCGCGACGTGACGCTGCGATCGCTGACCGACCGACCACATCGACACGGGGGCCGGCCGCACGGCTATTCCTGCGGAGGCCGGATGGGCCGGTAGCGGGGCGTCCACATCTTGTGGTCGATGCGCGCCACGATCTCGTCGTCGGAGAGCGGATCGCTCAGGCCCTCGTCACGCGCTTTCTTGGCGACGGCTTCGGCGATCGAGCGGGCGACCTGGCGAAGGTCGCGGATCGGCGGCACGAGCGTCGCCGATGTGTCCGCTTTGGCCGGTGAGAGGCCGGCCAGCGTAAGCGCGGCGGCCTCGAACATGCCGTCGCTGATGCGCCGTGCCTCCGCGGCGAGCGCCCCGAGCGCCACTCCCGGAAAGATGTACGAGTTATTCGTCTGATCGATCTTGATCGTTTTTCCGTCGCGCGTCACCGGCGCAAAGGGGCTTCCCGCGCCGACGATCGCACGTCCGCCCGACCATTCGAGCAAATCCTCGGGGGTGGCTTCGCTGCGCGCGGTCGGGTTCGAGAGGGGAAAGATGATGGGTCGTTCGGAGGAGCGGGCCATTGCCCGGACGACCCGTTCGGTGAACGTGCCGGGCTGACCGGAGACGCCGATCAACACCGTCGCCTTGGCGTGCTCGACGACATCGGCGAGCTCAATCGGTTCTCCCTCGGGCCGCCAGCCGGCGACGGCGGCTCGGGGCTGCGCGAACGGCGCTTGGAACGGTTGCAAATCTTTGTCGCCCTCGACCAGCAGCCCGTTCCAATCGACGGCAAAGAAGCGGGTGCGAATTTCCGCCTCGCTCATGCCTTGCGAAAGCATCATGCGGCGCAGCAGCGCGGCGATGCCGCAGCCGGCCGAGCCCGCTCCGAAGATGACGATCCGCTGCTCGGCTAGCGGCTTTCCCGTCACGTTGATGGCCGCAAGCAGCGTCCCGGCCGCCACGGCCGCGGTTCCTTGGATGTCGTCGTTGAAGGTGAGCAAACGGTCGCGGTAGCGTTCGAGCAGACGCCCCGCGTTGTTGCGTGCGAAGTCCTCGAACTGGAGCAGCGCACCGGGCCAACGGCGCTGCACCGCGCTAACGAACGCGTCGAGAAAATCGTCGTAGTCTTGGCCGCGAACCCGCTCGTGGCGCCACCCGATGTAGAGCGGATCCGCCAAGCGTTCCGCGTTGTCCGTGCCCACGTCGAGCATGATGGGAAGCGTCGCGGCCGGATGAATGCCGGCACAGGCGGTGTAGAGCGCGAGCTTGCCGATCGGGATTCCCATGCCGCCCGCGCCCTGATCGCCGAGCCCCAAAATGCGCTCGCCGTCGGTGGCCACGATCGCTTGCACCCGGTCGAAAAAGTGCTCGGCCAGAATCGCGTCGATTTTGTCGCGGTGCGGATAGCTCAGGAAAAGCCCGCGCGGCCGCGCGTAGATGTGGCTGAACTGCTGGCACGCGAGCCCGACCGTCGGGGTGTAAACGATCGGATTGAGCTCGTCGATGTACTGCGTGAGCAAAGCGTAAAAGAGCGTCTCGTTCGCATCCTGCAAGCCGCGCAGAAAAACGTAGCGGTCGAAGTCGGTGCCGAGCGCGCGCATCGCCACGATCCGCCGCTGCACTTGGCCCTCAAGGGTACCGATATGCGGCGGCAGATGGCCATGCAGGCGAAACGCGTCGCGCTCGGACTCCGTGAACGCCGTCCCCTTGTTGAGCAGGGGCGTGTTGAGCAGTTCGAGGCCGCAGAGCGGCGTTTCGATCGCGTCGTCGCCGGCAAGGACGTACTCGTCATTCATGCTCCGCTCCTCACAAGGCGGCGGCAGGCTGCGCGTCGACGACCGATCGAAAACGTTCGGCGAACTGGTCGGGTGAAAGCGACGTTTGAACGCTCAGTCGCGAGAGGCGCGGCTCCGTCAGGTCGCCCGGCTCGAGGCGGATCATGTACTTTCGCGCGACCTCGTACGACTCGGTCGTCACGTCGACCAGGCGAACCCGAATGCGGCCCGTCGCCGGATCGAGAAGCTCCTCGAGCGTGACCGGGTTGACGCGTCCGCCCGAGAGCGCGATCAACGCGCCGCTTCCGCCCTGCAGCAGGTAACGCACCGCGCCGTAGCCGAGCGTGCGCGTGTACTCGACGTCGAAGGGCACCGGTTTCGCGCAGCGCAGCTCGTAGCCGATGTCCTTAGTGACGACGGTGATGTCGAGCCCGAGCTCCGTCAACCGCTCGCGAACGGCGTCGCGCAGGACCATGCCGATCGGGACGTCGGCCAGCCGAACGTGCCCGTACGCGTCGTGAGCCACGTTGTCGAGCGCGGCCAGCTGCTGCGCGTTCAGCCGCTCGGCAATCCCTTCGGCGATCACGGCGACGCCGTGCTCGTGACCGAAGGACTTGCGCTTGACGATGGCCCCCACGACCGTGTTGACGACGCGGTCGAGATCGATCGGGTTTTCGGGAAACTCCTCAGGCAGCACGGCGAGCGTTGCGCCGGCCGCCTTGCAGATGCCCAGCGCCAGCGCACCCGACTTGCGGCCCATCGTGATCGCGAGGTACCAGCGATACGCGGTACGCGCATCCTCCATCAAGTTCTCGACGATGGTCGTGCCGAACGCGCGCGCGGTCTCGAAGCCGAACGTCGGCGCATTGTCGGGAAGGGGAAGGTCGTTGTCGATCGTCTTAGGGACTGTCGCGACCCCGAGGCGGCCGCGCGTCTGAGCGGCGATGAGCGACGCGCCATAGGTCGTGTCGTCGCCGCCGATGGCGACGAGGTAGCGCACGCCCAGCTGCAGGAGCGAGCGAATGCAATTGGCCAGCGTCGCCTCGTCCTTCCCCGGATTCGTGCGCGACGTGCGCAGCACGGAGCCCCCGGTGCCGTGCAGACGCGAGACGTCGTCGATGCTCAGCTCCTTGACGTGCGAGGTGTCGCCGCGCGCGATGTGACGGTACCCGTCGTAGAGACCGAGCACGCTCAAGCCGCTGTTGATGGCCTCGATCGTGGCGGAGGCGATGACGCCGTTGATGCCGGGCGCGGGTCCGCCGCCGACCAAGATAGCGAGCCGTTCGTTCATGCGTCGTTCTTCCGGCGCGATGGTTCCTGCGCCCCCCGTCGAACGCTAGCGGCCGAGGGAGTGCAAGCCGGATGATCGAGACCACCGAGCGCGCTGCGTTCAGCGCCATGACCGAAGGGACGGCCGCCGATTGGCAGATCATCGGAAAGTCGTTCTATCCGTTCGCGCAGCACCTTCCCGACCGCTTGATGGCGCATCTGCGCGAGCTACGCGGTGATTTCGGCGGCTTTGCGGTCGACCGCTTCGAGCACAGCCTGCAGACCGCGACGCGGGCGCACCAGGCCGGCCGCGACGAAGAGTACGTCGTGTGCGCCCTGCTGCACGATATGGGCGACCTGCTCGGCACGTACAACCACGCCGAAATCGCGGCCGCCGTCCTCAAGCCGTTCGTATCGGAAGAAAACCACTGGATGCTCGACCACCACGGCATCTTCCAAGGTTACTATTTCTTCCACTACATCGGGCTCGACCGCAACATGCGCGACCGTTTCCGCGACCATCCATCCTATGGTTACACGCTCGAGTTCTGCGAGAAGTACGACCAGAGCTCATTCGATCCGAATTTTGCGAGCATGCCGTTGGAGGCGTTCGAGCCGATGCTGCGCCGCGTTTTGGCCGCTCCCAAACGCTCCATTTACCTTGCCGAAGCCAGGCCGGGGGACTAACGCTTTCCTGTTTAGAGTCCGGGCAATCGGGCAATGAACGTCTCGAAATGAAAGAAAAGCTCGAGGCAATTTTCGATCTGAGAGAGGCTGCTGAGAACCATGCGCGCGCCCAGGTCGCGCTCGAGCTCCACGATACGCCTGGGCGCCGTGACGCGCTCCTCGACGCGCGCCTGCACCTCGAGGAGACGACCCAAGAAGCGGTCGAATCGTGCGAGCACTGCGGGCAGCCTCACCCAGAGGCCGCCGATGGCTGCAAGGTGCTTCAATTTCGCGCTAAAGGGGCGCGCGACAACTAACCGTTTCGCAAGGTTCAGTCTAGATCGCGAACCGGGCCGTGTCCCTGCGCCTGACGGCGCTGCGCGCGCGGGAGACGCTTCTCAAGGCGAACGAGCGAGCCGTTCTCGCGGTGGCTGACCCGGTCCATCAGCGACTTCATCAGGAAAATGCCCCAGCCGCGCCCGCGCGCGCCCTCCGAGCGCTCTCCGATGCTCTTGCCCGGGAGAAATCCGGCGCCCCAGTCCTTCACCTCGACGACGAGCACCAGGTCGGTGAACTGGCAGAAGAGCTCGATGAACCCGTCGGCCCGGTTCCCGTGCTCGATCGCATTGGCAAGGGCCTCGCCGGCGGCCGTTTCGATGTCCTCAAGGTCTTCTTGGGCAAAGCCGTGGGCAGCGGCGAAGGTGACGATAACACGCCGCGCCTTGGGAACGCTCGTCGGCACAGCTCGAAAACGAGCTCGGAATTCCGTCACATGCTCAAGCTACCCAGCGGCGGCCACTTTAACTCAACGGCGAAGCGAAGTGTGTCACGCCGATGCAAAGCGAAGCGTGTTACGCCGACGCCGAGCCGCCGTCGGCCTTGCCTGCCAAAGCGTCCGCAAGCGTCGTGCACGTGCCGAGCGCCTGCGTCAACTGTGCGAGGTCGAAAATCCGTCGCACCTGCCCGCTTTCCGGGATCACTACGCGCAGATAGTTGCCCAGCGCTTTCCTAGTGCGTACGAGGACGCTCAAGGCGGCGCTGTCGCAGTACCGGCACGCGCGCAAATCGATCGCCACGATCGAGCGACGCTCGACCGCCCGCCCGATCTGGGCCTCGAACTCAGCCGCATTGCTCAAATCGAGCTCGCCCGCGATCTGCAGCAGGCACGCGTCGTCCAAGACCGACATGGTGAAGCGGGTCGGCTCGGGCGGTCCGGCTCCTGCGGCGCGGCTAGGAGCACCCTGCCCTTCGTCGCGTGGTCTCCGCTCGTCGTCCGGACCCTCATCGCGCATCGCCATCGCTTCTAGCGATACCGATTGCAGGCGTACGAGGAGGCGCGCGTTCTCAACGTTCCAGAGAAACGAAAGTCATGCGATCGTCATCCCGGCCTGTTGCTTCTCGCATGACGGCGCGGCACCCGCCGCTCTAACGAAGCCGTCGCTAAGCCTTCGTCGGCTTGCGGCGCTTGCGCTACGAAAACTGCTGCTCGCGCGACGACTTCAACCTTTCGTGCGCAACGACGTCATTGGCCCGGTAGAATGACGGAAATGTCGCAGGAGTTACTTCTGTCGAACGGAACCCAGCCAGGCTTATTTGGCTGACTGAGAGGCACGTGTGTTCCCAGCACGATTCGACTACCTTCGCGCGAGCTCGACCGACGAAGCCGTCGCGGCGCTAGCGCAACACGGCGGCGAGGCGCGAATCCTGGCGGGCGGACAAAGCCTCATTCCGGCAATGCGTTTTCGGCTGGCCCGGCCGTCGGTGCTGATCGACATCAATGCGATCGACGACTTGCGCTATCTGCGCGAAACCGGCGGAAGCTTGCTGATCGGGGCGGGCACGCGCGATGCCGCCCTGGAGACCTCCGAGCTCGTCACCTCCGGTTATCGGATGATCGCTGACGTCTCGGTGCTCGTTGCCGACCCGGTCGTCCGCCAAAGTGGGACGGTCGTCGGCAGTATTTGCCACAGCGATCCGGCGGGCGACTGGGGCGTCGCAGCGTTAGCCGGGCGAGCGCAGATCGTGGTGCGAGGGCCCGCCGGAACGCGCACGCTTTCGGCGGACGACTTCTTGGTCGACTCCTTCACGACGGCGTTGGCCGAGAACGAAATGGCGTTGGAAGTGCAGTTTCCGCGTCCTTCCGAGCACACGTCCGGCGCGTTTGCCAAGCTCGAGCGCAAGGTCGGCGATTTCGCAACCGCCTCGGCGGCGGTTCAGCTCACGCTCGACACCTCCGGCGCGATCGCCGAGGCCGGCGTTGCGATCGGAGCCGTCGGAGCGAAAGCGCTGCGCGTTTCCGAGGCCGAGCAGCTGCTGCGTGGCGCGAAGCCGAGCAAGGACGTCATCCGTGCGGCCGCCGACGCCGCCCGCAAGGAGGCCGACCCCGGTTCCGACACGCGCGGCTCGGCCGAGTTCAAGAAAGAGATGGCGGGCGTGCTCGTCGCCCGCGCGCTGGTGTCGGCGCTCGAACGCTTAGGAGTTGGAGGAATGGCATGAAGGTCGCGTTGACGGTCAACGGCACGGCGTTCGAACGCGACGTCGAGCCGCGCATGCTGCTGGCATACTTCCTGCGCGAAGAGCTCGGCCTTACGGGCACGCATGTCGGGTGCGATACCTCGAGTTGCGGTTGCTGCGTCGTGCTGTTCGATGGCGAGCGCGCGGTCAAATCGTGTACGATGTTCGCCGTGATGGCCGACGGGCACGAGATCACGACCGTCGAGGGGCTCGCGCAAGGCGGCAAGCTGCACCCGTTGCAACAAGCGTTTTGGGACTGCCATGGGCTCCAGTGCGGCTTCTGCACGCCGGGCATGATGCTGACCTCGGTAGCGTTCCTGAAAAAGAACCCGCACCCGAGCGAAGGCGAGATTCGCGAAGCGCTCTCCGGCAATCTGTGCCGCTGCACGGGTTACCAAAACATCGTCAAGGCCGTGCAGCAAGCGGCGGGCGAACTGGCGGCTGAGCCCGTCGCCGAACCCGTCGCCGTTTCGTAGGAGCAGACGCATGAGCATCACCAGCGACTCCGAACCCAAGGCGCGCCACTCGGTCGGCCAGTCGATGAAGCGCAAGGAAGATCCGCGACTGATCCAAGGCCGCGGGCGCTTCCTCGACGACATCGTCCTGCCGAACATGCTGCATCTGGCGATCGTCCATAGTCCGTACGCGCATGCCCGCATCGTCAAGATCGACAAGAGTGCAGCCCTCGCCGTTCCCGGCGTGAAGGCCGTGCTCACCGGCGAAGACCTGACGGCAGCCGGCCTGGCGTGGATTCCGACGTTCCACGGTTACGACAAGCAGATGGTGCTCGCCGTCGGCAAAGTGCTCTATCAATACCAAGAGGTCGCCGGCGTGGTGGCGACGTCGCGCGAAATTGCGAACGATGCGGCCGAACTCGTCGTCGTCGAATACGAGCAGCTCGACCCGATCGTCGATCCGTTCGTCGCCAGGCGCGACGGGAACATCCTGCGCGACGACCGTGAAAACAAGACGAACCACATCTATCACTGGGAGGTCGGCAAGCGGGCCGAGGCCGATGCGGCCCTGGCTAGCTCGGAAGTGAAGGTCAAGCAGCGGATTTACTTCCAACGCTGCCATCCCGCGCCGCTCGAACCGTGCGGTGCGATCGCCGACATGAACGGCGCCAGCGGACGGCTGACGCTGTACCTGACCTCGCAGGCGCCGCACGCGCATCGCACGGTGGTTTCGCTCGTCACCGGCATCCCGGAGGACAAGATTCACGTCATCTCGCCGGACATCGGCGGCGGATTCGGCAACAAGGTGCCCGTCTATGCCGGCTACGTCGTCTCGGCGGTCGGGTCGGTGGTGCTCGGCGTACCGGTTAAGTGGGTTGAGACGCGCACCGAGAATCTGACGACGACCGGCTTCGCGCGCGACTACCACATGGACGTCGAGATCGGCGCGAGCAAGGCCGGGAAGCTCACCGCACTCAAGGTAACGACCGTTGCCGACCACGGTGCTTTCGACGCGGCCGCCGACCCGACCAAGTATCCGGCCGGCATGTTCGGCGTCGTTACGGGTTCGTACGATTTTCCGGTCGCGTTCACGGAACTCGACGCGTACTTCACCAACAAGGCGCCCGGCGGTATCGCGTATCGCTGCTCGTTCCGGGTTACCGAAGCGTCGTACGCGATCGAGCGCGGAATGGATCTGCTCGCCGGCGAGCTGAAGATGGATCCGGCCGAGCTGCGTTCCCTGAACTTCCTCAAGAAAGAACAGTTCCCGTACCAATCGCCGCTCGGCTTCGAGTACGACAGCGGCGACTACGAGACGACCTTGCGCAAGGCGCTCGATCGCATCGGCTACACAGATCTGCGGCGCGAGCAAGCCGAACGGCGTCAGCGCGGCGAGCTGATGGGCATCGGTCTCTCGACCTTTACCGAAGTCGTGGGCGCCGGCCCCGGCAGACTGTTTGACATCATGGGCATCAAGATGTTCGACAGCGCCGAGATCCGCATCCACCCGACCGGCTCCGGGATCGTGCGCACGGGAACGCGACATCAAGGCCAAGGTCACGAGACGACCTGGGCGCAGATCGTCGCCGAAGAGCTCGGGCTCGACCCGCAAAACCTGCGCGTCGAAGAGGGCGATACCGATACCGCGCCCTACGGTTTGGGAACGTATGCAAGCCGCAGCACGCCGGTCGCCGGCGCCGCGCTCGTCAAGGCCGCGCAACGCATTCGGGAACGGGCGCGCAAGGTCGCGGCCCATCTGCTCGAAGCGGCAGAGGACGACATCGACTGGATCGACTACAAGTTCCAAGTCAAAGGCGTGCCCGGGAAAACGATCGGCATGAAGGAGATCGCCTTCGCCGCCTATACCAACCCTGGTCCCGGCAACGAACCAGGCCTCGAGGCGACGTACTACTACGATCCGCCCAACATGACGTTCCCACACGGTGCGTACGTTGCCGTGGTCGACGTCGATCGCGCGACCGGGGCGACCAAGGTGCGCCGCTTCGTCGCGATCGACGACTGCGGAACGGTGATTAACCCCATGATCGTCGAGGGGCAAATCCATGGCGGCCTAACCGAAGGTTTCGCTATCGCCTTCATGCAGGAGATCACCTTCGACGAGAACGGCAATCATCTCAACCCAAACTTCACCGACTACCTCCTGCCGACGTCGCTCGAGACGCCGGCCTGGGAAACGGGCAACACGGTGACGCCGAGTCCGCACCATCCGATCGGCGCGAAGGGTGTGGGCGAATCCCCCAACGTCGGCTCGCCCGCGGCCTTCGTCAACGCGGTGATGGACGCGCTTGCGCCGCTCGGCATCAAGCACATCGATATGCCGCTCACCCGCGAGAAGGTGTGGCGCGCGATTCGCGACTCCGGAGCGTAAGCCGCACGATCCATGACGCCGTTCTACGACCGGTTGGCGGAGCTCGAGCGCAGGCGCGCGAGCTTTGCCGTTGCGACGGTGGTCGGTCGACGCTCGCCGGTCAGCTCGCATTTAGGCGACCGGGCACTCGTTTTCGCCGACGGTCACATGGAGGGGTTCGTCGGCGGCTCGTGTTCGCGCGACATCGTGCGCCGCCAGGCTCTGGGAGCGATTCGCAGCGGACGGCCGCTGCTGTTGCAGATTCGGCCCGATTCGTCCGCCGAGAATGGCGATGACGGTGGAGGCGAGCGCGTCATCTTGCCGATGAGCTGCGCTTCGGAGGGAGCGGTCGACGTCTACATCGAGCCGCACCTCCCGCTGCGAAGTCTGGCCGTGATCGGGTTTACCCCGGTTGCCGAGGCATTGGCACGCATGGCGGCAGGGCTCGAGTATGCCGTGGTGCGCGTCGTGGCCGAGGACGAACTGCGCGACCTCGAATCGACGGCGGGCGTGCATGCCATCGCGATCGACGCCTTCGATGCGTATCTCGAGGCGCTCGATCCTACGGCGCGTGCGCGACTCGTCGCGGTCGTCGCCTCGCAGGGGCACTATGATGAGGAAGCGCTGACAGCTCTGCTCGCATCGGGGGTCGCGTTCGTCGGCTTGCTGGCCAGTCGCAAACGAGCCGCGGGAGTTTTCAGCGTCTTGGGCCGGCGCGGCATCTCGCGAGAGCGCATCGCGACCATTCGCAATCCGGTCGGACTCGACATCGGTGCGCGCACGCCGGGCGAGGTTGCCGTTTCGATCGTCGCCGAGATCGTTCAAGTCACCCCGACCCTTCTCGAAGCGGGGCATGACGCGCCGGAGCGCGACCACGCAGCGCGCCTCGAGCTCGACCCGGTGTGCGGCATGGGGCTCGATCCCGATCTCACGCGGCACCGCTACGAACACGGCGGCCGTTCGTTTTTCTTCTGCTGCGCCGGTTGCGCGGATTCGTTTGCGGCCGAGCCGCAGCGTTATCTCGGCTTCGCCGCCGAAGCGTGACCGTCGAGGGAATCCGCGAACGGTTCGCGCAGCAAGGTTACATCGCCGGTGAGAGTTTCTCGACCGCCTTCGAGTTGATGCTCGCGCTCGAGAAGCCGCTGTTGATCGAAGGACCGGCCGGCGTCGGAAAAACCGAGAGCGCGAAGGCGCTTGCCGAACTGCTCGAGACGCGGCTGATTCGCCTGCAGTGCTACGAGGGGCTCGACGCAGCGGCCGCGCTTTACGAATGGAACTATCCCAAGCAGCTCTTGCGCATCCGGCTGACCGAGAACGAAACCGCGTCGGCCGAAGCCCGCGAAGCGCAGATCTTTAGCGAAGCGTTCCTCTTGAAACGGCCGTTGCTCGAAGCGATCGTGCAGGACCGGGCGCCCGTGCTCTTGATCGACGAGATCGATCGTGCCGACGAAGCCTTCGAGGCGTTTCTGCTGGAGTTGCTCGGCGAATTTCAAGTCACGATCCCCGAACTCGGGACGGTGCGCGCGCGCCATCGGCCTGCCGTCGTCCTGACTTCGAATCGCTCCCGCGAGCTTTCCGACGCGCTGCGTCGGCGCTGCCTATACCTGTGGATCGACTATCCCGATCGCGCACGCGAGGTCGCGATTTTGCAGGCGCGTTTGCCCGGCATCAACGCCCGCCTTGCCGGTCAGATCGCCCGCTTCATGGAGTTCCTGCGCGGCGAACCGTTTCAGAAGGTCCCGGGAGTCGCCGAGAGCCTGGACTGGGGCCTCGCGCTCGTACGCCTGCACCGCGACGCGCTCGATGACGAGGCCGTCGAGAAGACGCTGGGCTGCGTCCTCAAAGTCCAGGAAGACTGGGCCCTGTTCCACAGCTTGCGCGCGCGTTACGAGCCGCTGCTCGCCGAGGGAAACGATCGCGACGCGGGTCCGGTCGAGCCCGATTTCGGTCTTGGTTCGGTCCGTGCGCGGCGGGGGTGACTCCAAGGACGGGGATGTCGTCGACTTTCCCTCGCGCCTGGTCGATTTCTGCGGGCTGCTGCGCGCCGAGCACGGTTTCCGGATCGGACCGGCCGAGATGCGCGACGGGTTGCGCGCCGTGGAGCTGGTCGGCATCGAGGATCCGGAGCGGGTGCGCGACGCTTTGCGCTTGGTGCTGTGCGGGTCGCAGCCGGAGGTGGCCGCATTCGACCGCGCCTTCGACGCGTTCTTCCTAGGAGGCGCGGGCGGCCGGCCCCAGCCGAGGCAGGCATTCCGGGCGGTCGCCGCCGAGGCGCCGCCGCGCAGCGAGCAGCGCTCGAAGCCCTCCCCCGGCCGGACGCCCAAAGGCGGCACCGCGCAGCGGGAGCCTGACGACTCGGAGCCGGCGCTCGGCCGGCGTGTTTCGCTCGAAGGCGATGCCGGCGAGGCTTCCGCTCGCACCTTGCGGGCGCAGTACAGCCCGGCCGTTTCGGGCGGCGGTGAGGCGCACGTCGACCGTGAGGCGCGTAACGCGATGCTGGCTGCGGCGGGCCGCCTGGTCGCCGGCGTGCGCCTTGGCCCAGCGCGCCGCTGGCGCTCGCAGCAGAACGGCCGGCGTTTCGACTTGCGCCGCACGCTGCGCTCCAGCCTCGGGACGGGGGGCGACCCGATGGTCCTCAAGTGGCTGGGCCACCCGCCCCGCAGCCCGCGCTTCGCGGTGTTGGTCGACGGCAGCCGCTCGATGGCGGAGCACGCGACGATGATGCTTGCCTTTGCCCAGGCGCTGACGCGCCGCACCTCGCGCGCCCGCGTTTACCTTTTCAGCACCGAGTTGCGTGAGATCACGCGTGACCTGCGCCGGCTCGAAAAGGGTGCAGAGCGGCTTGACGGTTTACGTGAGGCCTGGGGCGGTGGCACGCGCATCGGGGCCAGCCTGCAGGCCTTCGTCCGCGGTGCTGGAGGGCGGGCGCTTTCCGACGATACGCTGGCAATCGTCTTCAGCGACGGGCTCGACGCCGGCGACATCGACCAGCTGCGCGGTGCGATGCGCGCGATCGCGCGCCGAGCGGCCGCGATCGTGTGGCTCAACCCGCATAGCGGCGTCCCCGGCTACGAGCCGACGGCGCGCGGGATGCAGGCCGCGCTGCCCTATCTCCGTTTGTTTGCCCCCGCGACCGACGTCGCAAGCATGGAGGCCTTGGCCAAGACGCTCGCGGGCCGGCTTTGGCCGGCTACGCGCCGGCCGCTCCAGCGCGCACGAACTCCCTAATCCTGCCGCCTCCGGGCGCCGATGCAATAGATGAGTTTCCGTGAGGCAATCATTTGCACGATTCGGCGGTCGCGAGCCGGGCAATACCGAGGTTTGAACGAGCCTTCGCACTTGGACCAATTGCGATCGGCGCAGTGTTGCTTGCCGTTGCCGCTTTTCTTGCGTACGTTTCGAATGCCGTCCACGGGGAGGTTCTACGCTGCGTCGAGCTCGGCAGCGCCGGGTTCGCGCTCGTCATCGTGGGTCTTAGCACAGCCTGGATGCTCCTTCGCCGCCGCACGAAGGCTCAGGCCGATGCGCTCGACGAGCAAAACACCAACTTCGCGCAGCACGTGCGCGAGCTCGAGGCCTCCAAGCGCGAGGCAGATACCATCCTCGACTCGGTGCGCGCTCACCTGATGCTGATCGACAGCTCCTTCCTCATCCAGAGCCGCTACTCGAGCGAGCTCGAAAGCGTCTTCCATCAGAAAGACCTCGTCAACGAGAACTTCCTCAACGTTCTGCAGCGCCTGTTATCGGAAAAGATGTTCAAGACCGCGCGTGATTATCTCGCGCTGCTCTTCGACATGACGCGCAAGGAGCGCACGCTGCTCAAGGTCAACCCGCTCGACGAGATCGAGGTCAACGTCTCGACCGCCGACGGGTCGCCTACCGTCCGCTACCTGAGCTTCGCTTTCCGCCGCATCATCGAGGGCAACGCCGTATCGCGCGTGCTGGTCTCCGTCGAGGACCTTACCGAACGGACCGTGCGCGAGCGCCACCTGCGCGAATCGGAACAGCAAAAGGTCAAGCAGTTCGAGCTGCTGATCGGCATCCTGCACGTCGATCCGCGCACCCTCGACGGTTTCGTTCAAACCGCTCAGGAGCAGTTGCACGCGATCGACGAAGCGCTGCGCGCCTCCGACTTCGCCTCGGCGACCACCGGCCAAACGGCGCTATTGCGCAGCCGCCTCGACATCGTTCTGCAGCGCATCCACAACATCAAGGGAAACGCGACCTTGCTGCGCCTCGATCATTTCGAACGCCGGGCCGCGGACTTCGAGCAGCGCGTTTCGGATTTGCGCAACCGCTCGGCGCTCGGCGGCGACGACTTTTTGAGCTTGGTCATCGGCCTGGCCGAATTTCGGGGCGATCTCGACGACCTGCAAGCGTTGCGGGTCAAGCTCGCAGGCATTCAGCGCACCGCGCAGATTCGCGAGCGCGAAGGCGACGAACTGGTCGCGAACATCGAAACGCTGGCCAAGCAGCTCGGGCAAAAACTCGGAAAGGACGTGCGTGTCGACGCGTTCCGATTCGACACGCGCGGGCTCGATGCCGGCCACCGCTTGATCGTCAAAGACGTTCTCATTCAACTTACGCGCAACAGCCTTGCACACGGCGTCGAGGATCCGCAAGAGCGCGAGCGGAGCGGCAAGCCGCGCACCGCGACGCTCGAAATCCGTCCGATGCCTGACGCTCCGCCCGACACCTTTGCGTTCACGTTCCGAGACGATGGCCGGGGCCTCGATCCGGACAAGATTCGAGCGCGCGCCATCGAGCGCGGCTTGCTCTCACCCGAGCACGCCGGCTCAGTCGACGACTCCGACATCGCGGGTTTCATCTTCGCACCGGCGTTTTCAACCGCCGATTCCACGACGAGCGAAGCCGGACGCGGCATGGGAATGAACGTCATCAAACATCGCGTCGTCGACGAGTGCGGAGGCGAAATCTCGGTCAACTCGGAGACCGGGCGCTTCTGCGAGTTCTCGTTCGTCATTCCCACCGCCGGCGGAGCGGCACTCGCTGCGAGCTATCGAGAGGTCTCCTGATGAAACTGCTGGTCGTCGACGATTCGGACGTGATCCGCCGCGCGATTCGCCGCACGATCGAAAAACCCGAAGATCACATTGAAACGGCTTGCAACGGCGTCGAAGCCTTGCGCGCGATCGAGCATTTCGAACCGGACGTCGTGACGATGGACATCTCGATGCCCGAGATGGACGGCTTGACCTGCATCGAAGGCATCGTCCGCAAACGTCCCGGAACGAGAATTCTCGTCATTTCGGCGCTCAAGGACAAGCCGACCGCGGTCGAGGCCGTACGGCGTGGAGCGCAGGGCTTTCTCTTGAAGCCTTTCACGAGCGAAGCGCTCAGCTTTGAGATCACCGACCTGCTCGCGCCGTAGCCGGCGGAGTTAGACGTTCTTAGCCGAGTTCGGTAGCCGGGTCTTTGCTGCCGAGTAGGCCGAAATCGCGCGCGATTCGCTCGGCAATCGACGGTCCGAGGTCCTCCACCGATTCGACCGGAGATGCGGTTTGACGCCGTCCGAACCATCCGAAAAGCGGCCTGGGGGGTTGCTCGGCGATGCCTTCGTCGCCAAAAGGTGCGAGCGGTTCAGACGAGGCGGCCGTGCCGGCGGCAAACGGCAGGTCGTTCGATGGAGCCGTAACGGCGGAACGCGGCGACGGTGCGGGCGGCGCCGCTCGAGTGCCGAGCGCGGGCCCGAGCGCCTCGCCGGCCGGCGCAGCCTTGCGCCCGAGATGCTCCCGTTCCGCGCTCTCGGCAGCGCTGCGCTCGTTTTCGGCTTGCGCCTCGCTCTCGTCAAGGGCCGCCAGTAATCCCTCTTGCTCCAAACGTTCGCGGCGGGCGGACTCTTCGGTAGCCAGCAGCTGGGCAACGCGCGTTTCGATCTCGTTGCGCGCTCGTCGGCGCACCTCTTGCAATTGGCCCTCGGCCGCGTCGCGCCGGCTCGAGAGGCGATCGAAGTCGATTTGGAAGCGCTTGACGTTTTCACGCGCGGCTGCGATGTCGTCTTTTACGCGGGCAACGATCGAGCCTAGGTCGGCGCAGCGGCGTTCCGCCGCTTGCCGCTCCGAGGCGATGACTGTTTCGATCTCCCGCTCGGCGGCAGCGTGCGTTTCCAGGTTCGCGCGCTCGGCGGCCACCTTTGCTTCGGCCTCGCGCTCCTCAGCCGCACGAACCTCAGCGGCTGCGAATTCCCGTTGCGCGCGCTCTGCTACGCCGCCCTCGCGCTCGAAGCGCGCGACGTCGCCGCCGCGCTCGGCCTCCGCGCGTGCGGCGGCCGCAAAGGTCATCGCCGCCTTGAAGCTCGCAGCACGTTGCGTGGCTTGGTGCGAGCGCGTGCGCGCGACCTCCTCGACCTCAAGGAGATCGCTGATGCGGCGTTCGAGATCGGCCCTGCCGCGGACCGCGTCGTGCGCCTCCTGGCGTTTGCGCTTGGCGAGCCGCTCCGCTTCGGGCAGCTCCGCTTGCGCGCGCTCGAGGGTCCTTTGCAGAATAGCGAGCGATGCTTCGCAGTCCGCGCGCTCTTTGGCCGCGCGGATCGCCGTGGCCGTCAAGTCGAGGATTTGGTGCTCGACCGCTGAGACGTCGGCGCCTTCGATCACGCTCTAACCCCCGTCCGCTCTGGCGCGCTCGCCGTTGGCGGAAAAACTGAACGGTAGGGGCACGTGGGTTGTTGCCGAGATGCGCACCGGCGCGGGCCGCACCGGTCGCAGCGTAAACCGTACGCGGTGTTCGCCAGACTCCGCGAACGCAGGCGTAGGCGGTTCTGCGGCTGCAGCGGGTGCCGATGCCGGCTCGGTCGGCGGCGGCACAGCCGGCTTTGCCGGCGAGATCGCTCGGATGTGAATCCGCGACGGCGCGCGGTCAGTGGCGGGTGGCGCGGGCGCCGAGGGGACTGCCGCAAGCGCAGGCGCCGCGGGCGCTTCATTGGTGCGATTCGTCTTGTCGTAGAACCCCGCCGGCTCGGAGCGGTCGGGCTCGGCCGGGGACGCTTCGAGGCGGTCGCCAAGAAGTTCGATCGAGCGTTCCGCCAGGCGCTTCTTGGCCTGCAAGATCTCCGCGGCGAGATCTTCCGGTGAGCCGCTGCGGCGCATGACGGTGGCGAGGTTGCCCGCGTCCGGTCGCGGCGGCGGCGCATAAAAGGACGAGGGCACGTGCGCTCCGTTGACGGCGGTCGCGAGGTCGAGCCGAGCCGCAGCGACGACCTCGACGATCTCGACACGTTCGCAACGGATCGCTGCGAGCACCCGCCAGATGAGCGGCGCGGCCTTATCGGCGATCGCTTGTCGAAGGCTGGTGCCGGCGAACCAGCGGTCGACGACCTGCCACAGGATGAAGCCCACGATCAGCGCGGCGGCATACGCGGCAAGCGCGGCGTTAACGGCGCTCTGCCGGCCGCTAGCCTGGTGAAAAATGAAGACGACGAGCGGCGCAACGACGAGCGATATGCTAAACGACGCGGCGCCGCACACGCCCAGGAGCGGCAGTGAAAACGCTCGGTCAAGCAGCCGGGAACGCCCGACGGCCACGAGCCAAGCGCCTGCGGCTACCTGCCAGAGTGGATTGGAGGGATAGATGGTTCCGGCGACGAGCGGCCCGGGTAGGGCGGCGACGACCTGCTCGAGGAGGGAGGCGCATCCGGCTGCCACGATCGCGAAGATGAAGGCGAAACGCGCCCAACTGGGGTTCGCAACCCGAAGATCGGCGGCGACGATACCCAGCATGCAGGCGACTAACGCCCCGACGCCGATCGAGTGCGCCGGCGTTAGCAGGTCCGCGGCGGTGAGCGTGACGGCCAGCATAGCGAACCAGCGCGGCGCGCGGACCCAGAGCCCGAGCAGGAGCGGAAAGACCAAGTACCAACGCGCGGTAACCCCGAGCGTCCAGAAGCCGTCGTTGCCGGCGTCGTTGCCGGCGAAGAAGGCTTGATGCAAGAAGCTCGAGAGCGGATGGGGCGTTCCGAAGCCGGCGACGCTGAAGATGCCGTAATACGAGGCGAGCAGCGGAACCAAAACCGTTAGGGCCAGCGCCACCCAGTAGGCCGGCATAATGCGAAAGATGCGCTTCACGGCGTAGCGCGCGACATCCAGATACGCTTTGCCGTCCTGGCGCATGACGGCGAGTGCCGGGTAGGCCAGCCCAAAGCCCGAGATCACGAAGAACAAGTCGAGTCCATGAACGCCTGCCCGGGCTACGCTCAGTTCCGCCGGATAGCGGAACGGCAGCCCAGGCGCGTAGCGGACGACCTCGGCCAAGACGACCGCCAGGATCGCCAAGCCGCGTAAACCGTAGAGGTGCGCGAAACGTTCCCGGTGGGTATCGCTCGAGGCAATATCCACGCGGTGGGCGAGCGGCTCGTCCACCTCCTCAAACACCTTCACAGAGTGAGTTATCGGCTCGGCGGCGCGAGGGGTGAACCGTTTTCTTATTCGCCGGAGTCCCCGAACTGCACGATGCGGCAGCGGCACACGCGCTCGGCATTCGAGGCCGGTTGCCTCGGTGGGTGCGGCAAGCCCGTGTAGCCCACTTGAAGCCATCCCACCTGGCCCGAGCGGCTGCCCGAGCGAACCAGCACCTTCACTCGGACCAGGGCCGAACTTTGCTGATCGAGCGGGGCGATCCCGAGCTTGAGGCCGACCAGCCGCGCGCCGGTTTCGATGCGCCCGGCGCCGCTCGACGGGGTGTCGAGCGAGGGAAAAAAGTCGGCGAAGCCTTCGAAGCCGCCCGCGACGAGCAGCGGGGTTCCAGCCGGGATCTCGGGGATGAGGCGTTCGATGCGCGTGTACGCAGTCCAATGCCCTCCGACGCCGCGCACGAGTGCAATCCGCCGGGCTAAGAGCCGGACGACGACGACGCGCACCCCGACCGGCTCGTGGACGACATCGTCGGGTCGCACCAGTTCGTCCCCGCCGTAGTGCTCGATCGATCGCGCGCTCGCCGCCACCGCGGCCTCGGGTCCGTCATCGCTCGGCCACGGCGCGACGTCGACGCGCGCGACGGTCCCCGGGCGCAGCGTCAGCCACGCGGGGATCGCCGGCTGCTGCGCCGTCGTGCAAAGCGGCCACGCCGCAGCGAGCGCGACCGCGACGGCACATGAAAATGGGGACCAAGTGAAGCGAACCATCAAATTAAGCGGACCGCAGCGGAAGCGGCCGTTCGATATGCTATCGGCAAGATACGGACTCCGGCAAGGCCTCGGCGCCTTCTATCTCACGAAAGAGATCCGGCGCGCGTTGGGAAACCGGATCGGCATGGAAGCTCAGGCACGCGACCGTGCCTACAACGCGCGTGCGCTCGTTCCAGATTATCAGCGCTTCTTCGATTGGTACGCTTGCGAAAGCGTGGGGGCGCGGGCCGAGCTCGAGATCGTTCGGGACCTGGCCTTTGGAGCCGGTCCCGACGAGCGGCTCGATTTGTTTCCGGTCGCGGGCGGACCGCTTGCGGTCTTCTTTCATGGCGGCTGGTGGAAGCAGTTCGGCAAGGACGATTTTTCGTACGTTGCGCGCGGACTCGTTCCGCACGGCGTCGCAGTTGCGGTAGTCAATTACGGGCTCGCGCCGGAGGTTCCGCTGCGCGCTATCGTCGCCCAGGCGCGACGGGCGCTGGGCTGGTTGCGGGCCAACGGCGCGACCTATCGCTACGATGTCGAGCGCATTGTCGCCTACGGACATTCGGCCGGCGCGCATTTGGCGGCGATGGGCGCGGTCGCTGGGCCGCTCCACGCGCTCTATTCGCTTAGCGGTGTTTTCGATTTGGAGCCGTTGCGCGAGACCTACATCAACGAATGGCTGCAGCTCGATGCAGCCGAAGCGCGCGCGCTCAGCCCGCTTGCGCTGCGTCCCGCGCGCCCGCTGCCGGTCGACGCAATTTACGGCGCCGGCGACCCGCCCGGCTTTGCGGATCAATCGCGCACGTTCGTCGAAGGGTGGCGGCGCTTGGGGTGCGAGGGGGCGGTCGAAGTCGCGCCGCAGGATAACCACTTCTCGATCTGCGCGCGGCTGATCGACCCGGCCGATGTGATGAACCAGCGGATCGCCGCGCTGGCGTTCGGCTAGCGGCCGGTAAACGGCCGCTCAGTAGCGAGCGGCGGCGCGCACTTGCGCGAGCGGTTTGCCCAGATCCGCCAAAAGCTCGGGCGCCACCACCGCGAACGGCGTCGTGCCGTAGCAGAGCAGACGGTCGTGGAAATCCTCGAGCGAGCCGCGCGCCCCCATGCGCTGCCAATAAGCGGCCAGCAGATTCTCCAGTTGAAAACGACCCGCGGTGTACGAGATGACGTAGCCAGGGTTGAGCGCGATACCGGCAACTGCGGCCTGCGCCTGGGACTTCGGGAAGCCGGTTTGTTGCGCGAAGAAGTCGACGGCTCGATCGTAGCTCCATTCGCCGCTCGCGAGCTTCGGATCGACCGTCGCTCGCGCGCCGCGTACACGCTCCCACTGCGCGACGTAGTAGCGCCCGTCGAGGTCGTCGCCGTAGAGGCCGAGCTGCACGAACATCTCCTCGCCGTAGAAGGCCCAGCCCTCGGCGAAGACGCCGCTCCCTTGGATGCGGCGCACAAAGTCAGGATTGCGGCGCGCGATCGACATCTGCAGGAAGTGGCCCGGCATCGCCTCGTGGGCGCCGGTCGACCAGATGCGATCGCGATCGAAGTCCTCGTTGGGATCGAGGTGCTTGGCGGCATCGGCGAGCGAGACGGGCGGCGTGATGTAGTAGAAGCCCGTTGTTTCCTTTGCGAAAAGGCGGGGCGATTGCATCGAGGCTCCGGGCGAGACCGGCTGCAAGAACTTCGGCGTCTCGACGACGCGTATGTCGCCAAGCCAGGTGGGTACGGCGACGACGTGATGCTGCGTCACCCACTGCCGCAGCTCCGCCAAACGTTCTCGGTAATAGCCGATCAGCGCGGTGCCGCCGGGTGCGAGACCGCCGCCGGTCGCCGGGCCGATCGGCGTACCGCGGATGTGCGCAAGGTGCTCGACCCAGATCTGTTCGGCCCATCCGCGCGCCAGTTCGCCCGCGCCCATGCGCACGATGTCGGTCGCGTCGAACGGCAGAAGCTGTTCGTCGCGCAGCATCGCGTCGTACGCCGCGCGACCCATCGCATAATTTTCCGGCCAACGGCTCACGTTCGTTCGTAGGTAACGAATCGTTCGGCGCAGGGTCGCGTCCGTTGCATCGCGCCCGCGCAGGAAGGCCTGCAGCTGCGCGCCGCCGGTTTGGGTCTTCGCCGCCTGGGTTAGGGCACCGTCGAGAAAATCGGGTGCGCCCGCTAGCTCCGAAGCGCCGATGACGCCGGAGAGGTGTCCCGGATGCGTGACTAGCGCTTGGCCCGCGACGATGTACGCCGGCGCGTTTTGCAAGCGCGCGATGATATGCGCCCAGGCGAGGGCGACGTCGCTCTTGGTCGCACCGTCGCGGCCGGCGATCGGCAGATACTGAAATTGTAAGAAGAGGGTGTTGACGATGGCATTGGCCGGCGCCGAGTAGTCCTTCTCGGCGGTATGGTAGACGGTGTATTCGCGTTCCATGCCGATCAGCTGCGCGCGCAGCAACGCCGCGTCGTCGCGTTCCACCAAGGTTGCGTTGCCCAGGGGAACCGCGGCGAGCTGCGCCTCCCAAGCGCGAATGACGCCCAGGTCGCGGCTCCGCTGTGCGCGCGAGGGGCGATCGAGTTCGCCGTCATAGCGCGTCAAGCCGAGAGCCGTGGCGGTCAGCGGATGCGCGGCCGCCCAGTCGAAGGTCATCGCCTTCGCCAGCGCTTGCAAACGCGGGCCGGCCTCTGAGGCGAGCGCCGGACGCGCAAGGGCCGGCGCGAGCGCGAAGGTCGCGAATGCAAAGAGGAGAGACCCGGTACGACGCACTGTCTTAGCTCATTTCCGTTCGATCGAGGGCGACGGCGTCGACAACATCGGAAGCGTTCGTCAATGACCGCCACGAAGAGCGCACCGTCAGCATGAAGGTCGATTCTTACTAGGGGCTTTCGATCCCCGGCACCGCTCATCGCAAGCCTGCACGGCGGGCGAATCGAGGTGGCTCGCGAAGAAGACCGGCCGTTGCGGGCGATTAGCTCAGCGGGAGAGCAGCACCCTTACAAGGTGAAGGTCGCAGGTTCGATCCCTGCATCGCCCATTTCACTTAATCCCCTGAGCGTTTTCAGCGAATAGGAATTCCGACCCGCCTTCAGGTCTGGAAGTCCGTCACGAAACGAGCGCTGCTGATCGCGTGCCGACGGCTTCGCCTTCGTCTCGCAGATGTCATCCGCAACGACCGTGGGTACGCCGCTCGTCCGCGCAAATCACTCACGACGGTCGGCTAACAAAACGAACCCATTCGGTTTCGGGTCTTATTCTTGAAAGGAAGATTTCGGGCGTAGCCTGCATGCGCTTGTCGCCACCGAAACGATATTACGCGCGCGGCCGCCTTCGTCAAGCGTCTGTCATCCGTGCTGGCGCACTGCGGCGTATGAAGGGCAGAGCAAACCCAAAGCAGCTTGCCACAAATCGTCGCCGCGAAGGAATTTCCATGAAACATTTCACCCTGGCCCTCACGCTCGCCGCAACACTCGCGGCTCCCCTTGCCGCCTCAGCCCAAACATGGCCGGGAGGCACCGCCATCCCGAACGATTCTCTGTTGGTCATCAACGCGCAATCCGGACGGGTCACGATCGCCCAGCTCGCGCCCGTTGACGGTCAGTTGAACACCCTGCACCTGATCGGCAAGGCTCCCAAGCAGCCCATAAGCGCCGCGAACCCGGCGCCGGCTTCCCCAGCCACCATCACGATCGGTCAAGAAGAGCAAGTCTACGACGCTTACTTCCGCGAGCAGTTCCACATTCCGTCAGGTTTCTAACCAGCGTTATTGCCGAGCTCAACTCGGAATCCAACACATTGTTTCGGTTTCGGCGCGTGCCGGCGATTCGTGCGGCGCGCGCCTGCGCCACGCTTATTTCTTAGCTCCCCGAGCATCGGCAAGGGAGAGCACCGGCGCCCAGGGCTCCGCGAGGTTCCTTTATCCGCACCACCGGCTTAACGGGCCGTCGCGCCTTCGATCTTCGCGAAAGAAAAGTAATCTGGACTTCCCGGGGGCGAGTGCACTGCGGGGTCGCCCGCCGAAAAAGTCGACTCCGAGTCATCCGCGCGCCCGGGCGGCGGCGTAGAGGGGCAGGATGTACGCAACACTATCGCGCTGCCTCGCCGCCGCAACGTTTGCACTGAGCTTAGGCGGCGCCACCGCTGCTCAATCCTCTGCCGCTCCAACGCTGCTGCCGGCGGTCTTGAGCGTGCACGTTAAGGACTTCAAATACAATCCTACTCCGGCCACCATCCACGTTGGCGACCGGGTTACGTTCGTCAACGGCGACGACGAGGCGCACACCGTCACGGCCGTCAATAAGAGCTTTGACTCCGAGGGCCTCGAGCCCGGAAACACCTGGCAGCACGTTTTCAGCAAGCCTGGAACATACGCTTACTTCTGCGAGCGTCACCCGTACATGAAGGCGACGATCGTCGTCCTTCCTGCGTCACCAAAGGATGGTACCGCGAAATGAAACAGCGCGATTTTATCGAGCACGTCAGCTGGAGCGGCGCCGGCATTGCTTGGACGCTCTCCTCGACGGGGACCTTGCACAAACCGCGTCTGAGGGCGCCGGCGAGTTGCTTTAAGAACCGATGACGGCGGTGCCGAGGATGCTCGCACCGCCGGGCTTTTCGCAGCGAAGCGGCCGGAAGGTCTCACAACGGCTTACGCCGCTTCGGGAGTACGCTGTACGCGGTGGCGCGCCACGTGCTCGGACCGGACGATGATGCCAAAGAACTCGAGAAAGGGCCGATTCGTCGAGCTTTCTGCGTGATTTCAATGGTGGGGGTGGGGGGCTGGAACCCCCGACCCACTTACATGCGAAGCAACAGGAGCAATCCGGCGAAAGCTAGACGACCATGTTAAGGAGCGTCTTCATAGCGGACCTCTCGCTTGATCGCGAAGACGCTCGCATACAGGTCGACGTGACCAGCCACGTGAGGTAGCCGCCGTGCTGCGCGGGGCCGCAGCTGTGATGCGAGCGAGGCAGCAAAGCAACGACGGCCTCGCGATTGCGAAGCCGTGTGCGGGGTGGCGAGGCAGTTGGCCTCGGGTTGTGGTCTTCAGGAGTCTGGCTTTGCCGTAGTTACTCAGTTACCGCAAGGCCTATCGGATTCGAGAACTGCGTAGCACTGCCCGCAAGCGTTTGGATTGGCGCAACGTTGCCGCTTGCAGTCGCTGCAAAGCCAAGGACTGCGTTCGTGCCGTTGTTCAGGACGAATATCTCACCGCTCGCCTTGCTGACTGCGACTGCGATGCCCCCTCCGTTCAGCCCGGTGTTTGAGCCGGCGATGGTGCGAATCGGCGCGACGTTGCCGGTCGCTCCGGCTGCGAACTCGCTGATCGTCCCCGTGTTAGAGACGACGTAGACGTTATTTGAAGCGTCAAGGGCCACCGTACCGGGAGCTATTAGCCCGGTGTTGCTTCCGCCGATCTGTGCCACCATGGTGGACGATCCTGCCGGAAAGATATCGATGGTGTTCGTGGTACTATTCGACACATAGAGCACGTTGTTGCTGTCGATGGCCAGCCGGCCCCTGTCGGAGATGGTGCGCAGCGGCGGCTTGCAGTTGTTTTGCCCAGACGGGAAAACGTCGACTCTCTCGACGCTGCCTCCGGAGCTCTCGACAGAAACGTAGATATTCCCGCTACTGTCGAACGCCACGGCATACGTCGTACTGGGTTTTGTGAAGCCACAGATTCCCGTCTTGAAATCGCCGGTCGAAAGTGCGAACGTTTCGACACCATCCAAACCGGAGTTGTCGAGGTTGCCGTCCGCAATCCCGATGCGCCCATTGTTTGTCGAAGTGAAGGCGATGGCGAACGGTTGACCCACCGCGCTCGAGATGACCGAGCTCGGCGCGACGTTTCCGTTCGCACTTTCGGGAAATTCGCCGATCGTGCCGCCCGTGCCGCCGCCTTCGTTGAGGACGAGAAGGAGTCCACTCGTTGCTTTGTGGGCACCGGCGAGATTTTGGCCTTTATTGGCGCCCGGCGTCGTTGCGCTGGTGATGGAAGTGGTCTGCGGCGCGCCGCCCACGGGAATGGCGCTCGCCGTTGAGCCGGTCTGCGCGCCAGAGCACGCTGCGAGTCCCATGGCTACGCAGACGGCCCCGATGTGATAGGGTGGTTTCATGTGATTCTCCTTCGAGCGAGGTTGGTGTGTTGATTTTATTACATAGCGTAGGGTTATGAAGAAAGCGTAAAGCTACTATTGCGCTGAGTGGTCGGTGATCGTCGCAGCATTGCGTGCGAATGCGACGCTGCGATGGCCCAGCACGCTGAGTACTAACTTTGCGGAAGCTGCAGTTTTTCCGGGTGTACGAAGCCGATGTGACTATCGCCGATCTGCACGAATGAAATTCCGCTACCCGTGGCTAGCGCTCTCTGCGCATTGAAGAGGCCGCTGCTCGTCAAGGAGCACGCGATGCCGGTCCAGTCCAAGCAACGTGCTTGAGGAAATCGCTGCGTTTGATAGTTAGCTCCATACTTTGCCGGTGCAGCCGGAAGGACGACGTGGTCGCCTTCATATATGGATGCAGTTCGCAAAAATAGCGGTAGGTACCGGGCGTGGTGAAGACGTGCTGCCACGTACCGGCGGTGTGGACCCTCGGAGTCCAGCCCGCAAATAATCTGCTCACGTGAGTGCATATGCCGCCACGGGCATCGGCGGATGGGTCGGGCCGAACGCAGGTCTCGAGCAAGTGTACGCGCTTTGGTCCCGTCGAGACCAACGATTGCAAGCCGTCCTCGGAAGGCTTCCCGAGGAACAGCAGACGGCGCTCACGCTCGCGTATTATGGAAACAAGACCCACGTCGAGATCACGCAGGAGCGTTCCGCTCGGACGATCAGGAGCCGCATCTCGATGGCCATGCGCAAGTTGCAGACGGACCTGGCAAGTGCCGACCAACGTCCATAAGCGCGTCCTGCTTGGTCTTGCCGCAATAACAAGAACGCCGAAAGCCCTCAAGGAATCGGGCCTTTTCGGCGGCGGAGACGGGGACCTGAATGTCGCGGAATCTCTTGGAAGGCCACCGATGACGAGAAGCCTTGATTTACAAGGCTTCTCGTGTAGGTTGGCCCTTTCCCAGATCGAATTGAAACCTTACAAGGTGAAGGTCGCAGGTTCGATCCCTGCATCGCCCATTTCGCTCTATCCCTTGTCCCACGAGAGCGACAAGGTGTTAGCCGCCCGGATCGATTGCGACGCCTTCAGGGTCGGCGAAATTGGAGGTTGAATATTCGCTGATCGGAGTTCCGCTCGGGAACTCAAGAGACTGGCAGACATAGAGGCTTGGAACAGCGCCGAAGATGACGTTGTTGCTTTTGTCGAGCGCGAGGTCCACCCACTGGCTGGACGTGCCGATTGAAACTCCCGTCGCATGTCCTTTCTCGGTGTACTCGACGATGTTGCCTCCGTCGACGATCAAGAGCGTGTTCTTACGCGTCGCCTTGATACCGTCTTCCGATGAGTTCCACGTGACGAATTGGTAACCCGATTGCGTGCCGCCCATCCAACCGGTGACGCCCGGACCCGGTGACGCACCGACGAATCCGGAGGCAAAAACGTTGCCGTTGGAATCGCAGGTCACGAAGTCCTCGAAGCCGCCCGCGTTGCTGACTTCGGCTTCGAGACGCCGCGTCGCGCGTTGGCTGCCTGGCGGGAAAACGCCGACTCCGCCCTGGCCGAAGGCATCGGCGACATAGAGAGTGCCGTCCGGGCACATCGTAACGTCGTTGGGTTGGTTCGGATCCTTGAGACGCTCGCTCGGCTTCGTCGCGCCGCGCGGAAACTCGAGGATGTCGTTGTCGGCACCGTTCGCGACCCACAGGTTATGGTTCGAATCGACAAAGAGGCCAACCGGCGCTCGTAAGCCGCTCCGTATCTCGCCGACGACGTTACCGGTGCTGCGGTCGAACACGTCGATCAGGCTGTTCGTTCGATCCGAGACATAGAGGAGGCTCGTCCGCGAATTGACGGCGCGCATGAAGCCGTCGGAGCCGCGAGCGCCTGGAAAGCGGGCCGGCTGGCCAAAGGATGGGGCGAGCCCGTTCGTATGGGCGAGCGCACTCTGCGAGCCCAAGGAAACGAGCAATAGGGCAAACGCGATGTGCGCGGCCCGTCCGATTGAATTCTTAAGGGTGCAAATGGTCATCGGAGTCATCTCCCACGCGAAAGCGATTGGTTAACGGAAGCTCAAGGGAGCCGGCGACCGAACGCCGATACTGCCGTACCAAAGATCGGATGACTCGCCGGGCACTCGTCATGGTATCAGCGATGGATGGCAGATGCAATAAGGTCGATACGATGGCTTGCGCCCGAGCTTAATCCGCCACCATTGAAGTCGCGCGTCGGCACGAGCGTCGGCGTTCGGTCGCGGCGCCTCGCGCTCAGTAATAGAGCTTGACCGTGAAGGGCCAAGCCCGTGCGAGCGGGCGCTTTAGACCCGTTGAAATGAGGATCGGATCGTCGCGCTCGAGCGGGATCGCAAGCGGCGCGCCGGCATATTCGTTCTCAAGCCGCACCGATCTGAAGGATTTGCGCATATCGGATTGGCTCACGTTGATCGAGATCACGATGGGATCGCGAGCCGTATAGCCGCGCGTTCCCCATAGGTAGTACTGATTGTGATGGCTCGTCGCCGGCGGCAAGCGGTGGCCGCCGCCGAAGAAATCGATCGCGGCCGCTTCGCCGTAGTTCGCGGTATAGATCAGCACGCGCGAGCGCTCGTCCGGCGGTATGGAAAAATAAGCCGCGGCGATGGCGCCGGTCATTTCCGGCCAGCCGAACATGTCGCCGAAATCCTGCGGCAGCACGCCGAGCTCCATATGTTCTCTCGAATGAGGTTTCAGATGGAAGGCACTCTGATAGGCGATGAACGTTCCGACGGGAAGAATCGGCATCGCAAAGGGGAGGAGGATCAGACCGCAAACGGCCAGCACCCCCGCGACGAGCGGGCGCGTCCAGCGAGCACGCAGCGTCCACGCTTCGATCGCGCACCCGCCGGCGGCGAAAAGGATGGGGTAGAACGCGGCCGGATAGTAGTCTTTCGCGTGAAGCGCGATCATCAATATGATGAGCAATAGAAAGGCTACACCGATCCACCGCAGGCTTCGATGCATGAGACTCCACGCGAGGCCGGCGATCCAAACGAGGGAGAGGACCGGATTCAGAATCAGGATCTGTTGTAAGACGAATTGCGGCGGCGAGAGGACGACGTTCTTTCCCGCTGCACCGTTGCGCAGGAGCTCGAGCATCGGCAAACCATGCACGAGTTGCCACGCGGCGTTCGGCAGCGCGAGCGCAACGCCGAGCAAGGCACCGAGCACGAACCAATGGTTCACGAGCCGGCGCCCTTGACCCGATACGATCGCTCCGGCGACCAACGCCGCGCCGAAAAAGATCGCGCTGTACTTCGAATTAAACGCGACGCCGAGCGCTAAGCCGACGCCGAGCCACCAGCGCGGGTCTCGGTTCAAGGCGCGAAAGGTGCAGAGCGCTGCAAGCGGCCAGAGCGAGGGGGCGAGCATGTCGGTCGAGACCTTCGTGCCGAACGACGCAAGCACGGGCGCGAGCGCGACGCAGATCGCGGCAATCACCTGCGCGAACGCGCCCCCGCCGAGATCGTCGACGAGCAGGCACGTGACGAATACGGCGGCGGCGGCGCACGTGGCAGCCACGAAGCGAAGCAGGAACAGCGAAGGACCGAAGACCTGCGAGGCCGCGCTCATGAGCGGCGCGAGCGAAGGCTGGTCGACGTAGCCGACATCCGGATGGCGTCCACAAGCGATGAAGTACAGTTCGTCTCGAAAGAATCCGTAATGCGCGTTGCCGAACGCGTGAAAGATCAGCGTCAGGGCCGCCGCGATCCACGGTAAGGGGCGGTAGCGCATCATCCAGCGCCCTAGCGCGCTGGCTTTTCCGTCGTATGCAGCGAAGCAGGAGGCGGGTCGTCGAGGTCGCCGGCACGGCTCAGATCGACTGCCCCCGGGCGTTTGAAATCCTCGGGACGGCGAAGCGACGTTGCGAACGGCGAAAAAGGCGCCGGCGCTTGGTCGAAATTAAAGAAGTCGCTTAAGTTGTCCGCGCGCGCGTCGCTGGCCGCAAGAGTCGAAAGTCCGAACGCCTCCTCGATGAAGTGTAAGATGCTGCCGTCCTCGTGGACGACATGCGAAACGTAATGACTGTTCGCATATGGCGAAATGACGATCAGCGGTACGCGGAAACCCAAACCCATGCTGTCGAGCTGCGGGGGAGCGACGTGATCGTACCAACCTCCCCAGTCGTCCCATGTGATGAAGATCGCGGTGCTGCTCCAAAACGAGCTTTCGCCGATCGCATTGACGACGCTAGCCACCCACTGCGGCCCATCGTCGGTGGGGACGCCGGGATGGTCGGAGTCTTCCCAGCTTGGCGTGACCCAGGTCACCGTCGCCAGCGTCCCCGAGGGACCGCCGGGGTCGGTCAAGATGCGCGTCTCCGGGCTCACGATCTTGGCCGTCCAATCGGGGCCGCCGTAGACGTACTGCACGGCTTCATATTCGTCCCAGATCGAGTATGGCGTCTGGGCATAATAGCGCCACTGGAGGCCTCTGGCGTCCATTTCTTGGCCGATCGAGGGCAGATTGAAGCATGGGAACGGTCCGGCGACTTCGTCGGCTTCGTCGGGTTGGACCTGATAGACCCGGGATCCGGGCGGATCCGCGCAACCCCAGCCATTCGAGCCGATCGGGACGGTGATGATATCGCTGAGATCGGCTTGCCCGGCGATCAGATAAAGGTGGGCCGGGAAGCTGCCGCCGGTATTCGATTGAAACATGCGGTCGCCGATCCCGTAACTCTGCGCCATGTTCCAGTACGATTGGGCGTCGGACTCGGGGACGTAGAAAAACGGAGGGGTTGACGAGCGGCCTCCGGCGGTAGCGAAGCCGTCCATTCGGCCTCCGTCCCAGCTGCGATACCACGTGCCGTGGTCGTGCGCCGGGTCGAGCGAGGCATTGAGATTCGCTGCCTTCAGCGGCACGCTCGTTCCCATGTCGTCGGCGGTTCGAACGGTGTCTGCGCCGGGGAATCCGTTGAAGAGGTTATCGAACGAGCGATTTTCCTGGATGATGATGACGACGTGCGCAATCTTCCCGCCGCCGAGCGGTTGTTGCGCAATCGGGCTTGGGACGGCGATTGGTACGTGGAGCGTCGTACCCGGCGTCGGCGTCGGGGCCGGTGTTCCCCTCGTGGGGGACGGCGTCACGTTCGGGGCGTTCGGCGCGGAAGTCGTGCTCCCCGAGCACGCGACCAGCCCCCACGATGCGATCGCCAAGGCAGCTGCGATATTTCGCATCACGTTGCGCATCGCGTAGAACGTACTGGCCCACCTTCTGCTGCCACGGCCCTACTGGAACCGCCTCGGACTCCCGATACCGAAAGAAAGCGACGTCGCCGGGAAGGCGACCCAAACGCCGGACCGTCGGGGAGACCGTGCCACAGTACAAGTATAACGAACTCCTGGAACAAAGCGAGGACGGGGTTTACGACGAGCTTCACGAGCCGGGAGCCATGGTCCACTACCCGGGCATCTATCGTTGTGAAGCGTGCGGGGTGGAAACCGTCTGTACGCGTTCTCTTCCGCTGCCTGCCCAAAACGACCACGCGCATTTTGCGCAGGCTCAGAAGCGCTGGCGGCTTGTCGCATGGGCTCTCCAGGTTCCGGCTTCTCAGAGCACACAAGCACAGCGTACGGTGAGCACGGCGTCAGCCCCTCGCGTTCCGAAGCCGCTGTGGCAAGTCGTTTGCCGTTTGTCCTCGGCCACAGAATTGGTGGCGGGTGATTACGACAGCGAGGAACAGGCTGAAAAGGTTGTCGCTTGGCTGCTGCGACCCTCTGAGAACGACGACGCTCCGAGCGTGTCCGCCGCAACCTCGGAGGCGCTCGCGCGCGGCGAGCGCGTCGTGATAACCCACGTTAGGCTCGTCGCCCCTTTCGCCCGTGTTTTGCGACGCGCGAAATCGGCGCACAAAGCGTACCAGCGGACAGCAAAAGATCGCGCCGCCCTTTCACCTCCGACAGAGGCGGGCTGAAACAGACGCCCCTTCGGCACGGTATCGGCGTAGCGTGAATCCCAGCAGCGACGCCGCGCCGGCCGATACCGCTCCCTGGTTCTACCGCAAGCGCTTCGCCGTGTTCGGGCTCACATACGGCCTCGCGTTTTTCTTCGGATTTCTGATCGCCGGCCTCGCCGGGATTGCGCCGGTGCCCGTGTATCGCTCGCTGGGCAGTCCGGTGCTCGGCGCATCGATCGCGGGTCTCGCGGTCGTGGCCGGTTTTGCGCTGAGGGTCTGGGCATCAAGCTATCTATCGTCGTCGATCGTGTGGCAGGCGGATCCGCAGTCGCCGCAGCTTCGCGTCAGCGGCCCGTATCGCTTCACGCGCAACCCGCTCTACCTCGGTAACGTCCTTCAGGCGATCGGCATCGGCTTGGTCGGCCCATGGCCGGTCCTGCTGTTGGTAACCCTAAGCGTCACCGCCTTCAACTACGCGCTGATCTTCGTCGAAGAGCCCTTTCTCGCTGCGAAGCTGGGCAACGCGTACGCGCACTATCGGGCGACCGTACCGCGCCTCATTCCGCTGCCCGGAAAGGTCGCGCCCGCCGCCGTCCAGCCCGCCTCGCTACGCGATGGGTTGCGCGCGGAAGCGACGATCGGACTTTTCGCTCTCATCATCTTTGCGGGCATGCTCGCCAACGCCATGTGGTCCCATCCTTAGCTGCTCGCTAGTAGCGACGTCTTAGTATGACGCGGCGGGCGATCGACCTCGCCTTCGAGATGCTTCCCGCGATACGAGCGCATTGGGACCGGTACCGGCCGGCCCGTTGGCGCCCGAGAGAGGATGCCCGTGCGCCTGGGGGAAGACGCAATCGAGGCGGCTCTCTGGCCGCCTTTTTTGTTGGAGGTAACGATGGCTCTGCACAGGTTCATTATTGAAAGAGATATCCCGCAAGTCGGTTCGCTTGACCGCGAGCAGCTCCGCGGGGCCGCCGCAAAGTCCAATGAAGCGTTGCGGCAGCTTGGTCCAGACATTCAATGGGTCGAGAGTTACGTTGCGGGCGACAAGACCTTTTGCGTCTATCTGGCCAAGGATGAGGCGATCATCCACAAGCATGCCGAGGTCAGCGGCTTTCCTGCCACCAAGGTCACCGAAGTTCGCAAGACGATCGATCCTACCACGGAGCGAGCCGACTAATTCTGTTGAGAGTCCAAGTCGTTTACGCTCGACTCGTTTCGCACTTGCACGGCCGCGTCGCATGGAAACCGAGCTTTCAGGCGCCGATCGAGTCTGGAGGGTCGTGAAACGATCGTGAAGCGAGGCTGACGATGACCACCCAAGAAGATGCGGCAAATGTGCCGGCGAACGGTTCCGCCGGCTCCCTGGGAATCGGCGCCTCTTCGCCGATCCGGAATACCACTTCCAGGCACTTCGTGTGCTCAATGAAGTGGCAAACGGCGGCGCGGACGTAACCGAGATCCTCGAAACGATCGGTTTGATTCACGGGGGCGACGCAAGCGGCTGGTACGACGCCTGGGCTGCGACGGCCAAGCGCAACGTCGCTCGCGCGGAAGGAACGCGCGACCAGGTCAGCAAGGGACTCGCGTACCTACGCGCACATAACTATTGGCGGACCGCTGAGTTCCTCTTAAAGCCGGAGGATATCCGGCGCCCATTGGCCTGGACCTCGCAGACCGAAGCCTTCGATCGTGGCCTGCAGGCGCTTGGCATCGCTCACGAGCGTACCAGCGTGGCCTACGAGAAAGGTGCCCTGCGTGCGATTTTCTACCCGGGTCCGGCCGGATGGGAAACCAAGCCGCTCATCGTGTTCGTCGGCGGCGAAGATTCGACCCTGGAAGAGCTCTACTTCGCGCTCGTGCCGGCGGCTTATCGGCGCGGCTACGGAGTGCTCACCTACGAGGGGCCCGGGCAGGGTGCAGCCCTGCGCGAGTATGGACTATTCTTTACGCCGGAATGGGAGAAGCCGAATGCGGCGGTACTCGATGCCTACCTCAACACGCACTCGAAGCCGCCTTCGATCGTGCTCGTCGGAATGAGCATGGGTGGGTACTTCGCGCCGCGTGCGGCTGCGTTCGAGCCGCGGATTGAGGGCGTCGTATCGTTCGATGTTTGCTACGACTTTCTCGATATCGCGCGCCACTACGCCGCGCTGGCACGGGCTCCGGCGACATCGGGGAGCTCGGGCGTGTCCGGACTCATCGATAGCGTGCGCTGGACGTTCGGCGTGCAAACGCTGGAAGAAATTCTCGATCGCTCTTCGGCTTACCGCTTGGCAGACGTCGCCCATCGGATTTCCGGCGACGTACTCATTCTCGTCGGAGCGGAAGATGAGTTTATACCGGTCGCACAGGCGGCGGCGTACGTCGACGCCCTCACCGGCGCACGTTCCGTCGAGAAAGTTGTCTATGACCGCGCGTCAGGCGGCGCCGAGCACTGCCAAGAGGGCGCGAGCACATTGTGGCACGAGACCTTCTTCGACTGGTTGCTGCGTCGTTTTCCAGTACTTCCGAATTTGCCCTAGACAGCACTAAAGCGACGGGCCGCCCTTTCCCCTGAAGTGGCCGTGGCTCTCGCACTCAAGCAGCCTGCGCGCCAAAAGCAGCGCGGACAAAATGCGTCGACCGCCCGAGCCGCCTGCCGGAGCGAGATTTCATGCAGCCGGTCACATCTTCGGCGGTCAACTTTTGAAGGTTTCGCGGCCTTGCCATAAGGCCGGCACGACTAGTCTGGGGCTCTGCGCAGGTGGATTTTCCCCTCGCCATTTTGTACTGGACGCTGCCGGATTGTACTAACGCGAGGAGGTGACTGCCGGATATCCTCATCTCATGAAGGTATTTCTAAGAATCGCGGCGTGGAGCTCCGCGCTGGCCATAGCTAGCGCGCTTGCACTGGCTGAGCCGCAAGACTCCACCGTCAAGCAGCTTACGCAACTCAACGCGACGCTTCAGACCGCGACAAAGAATTACGATGTAAGGGCGCTCGGAAATCTCACCACCGACGACTATGAACTCGTGTCGGCCAGAGGAAAGGTGTACAATCGTCGCAGCTTTTTAGCCGACGCCGCGGATCGGTCCGCTAGGTACCTGATCAATGAGCCGGAGAACGTTTCGGTTCGCCACTATAATCGAGATTGCGCGATCGTAACGGCAATTCTGCATGTGCGCTACACGTCGTCAGGCAAAATCTACGATGCCCGAGTTCGCTATGGCGATGTCTGGGTTAAGCTGGACGGCCAATGGAAATACGCATACGGCCAGGCGTCTCCCTATTACGGCGCAATACGCTAATGCCGACTACAAGGCTAATCCTTTTCTGCTTGGCCGTGGCCCTTGAAGGCGCGGTCGGAACCGATTCAAGAGCGAACGACCTGCGTCCAAGCGCGTCGTGTTGCCCCGTGGTCGAACTGCGCCAGTACACCACTCTGCCAGGAAAGCGCGACGCTCTCGTTCGGCTTTATGAACGTTCGTTTATCGAAGGCCAGGAGGCGGCGGGCATTTCGCTTCCAGGTCAGTTTCGAGTCGCGGGCTTTCCAAACCGTTTTGACTGGCTGCAGGGTTTTACGAGTATGTCGACCCGTAAAGCGGACTTCGAGTCGTTCTACGGCGGAAAAGTGTGGAAGACGCATCGACAAGAAGTGAATTCGCTGCTTCTTGAGAGCGGCAACGTACTTTTGTTGCGACCGGCGCACGGCGGTTCAGGTTTTCCGGTTTCGAAACCGCGACCGCCGATCGGCAGCACGGCGGAACCGAAGGGTTTAGTCGTCGCCACCATCTACTACCTCGGCTCGACGCCAGAAGAGCAGTTCAACCGGACTTTCGAAAACACGATCCGCCGAGTGGTAAATGCCCACGGCGCGCTCATTCTCGCGTCGTTCGTCACCGACCATAGCCCAAACAACTTTCCAACATTGCCCGTCCGCGGCGACGTCAACCTATTCGTTTGGTTTGCGTGCTTCCCCGACAAAGCGACCTACGTTCGCTACACGATTTCGCTCTCGAATGACCCGCGGTGGCTGGCGGTCGAGGACGATTTTGCGTTAGCCCGAATGTACATTCCCCCTGAAGTCGATCTGCTGAGGCCGACGCCGCGCTCATTACTCCGCTGCTCGACATGACGGCGTCAGCGATGAAACTCTCGCAGTAGCGCCGCCGGCGTCGTACCAATGACCCGGCGCATGAATCGCGCCATATGGCTCTGATCAGAGAATCCGGCTTGTTGCGCGATATCGCAAATGCGCGCGCCGCGTTCTGAGAGGAGACGCGCTGCGTACTCGACACGCTTTCGGATGACGTACTGGTGGACGGGCATGCCGAATGAGTCTTTGAACAATGCTTTGAGCCTCGAAGGACTAATCCCGGCCAGGGCAGCTATATCCGCATGCGAAAGATTCTCTGCAAAATTTGCCTCGATATACTCGGTAATTCGCGAAATCTGTCGCCGCGATAGGCCATCCTTATGCGGGTCCGTACCCACACGCGCGTAGCGACGCAGGAGCCGCGTCGCCATGGCCGTCCCCAAACTTGCCGCCAAGAGCCGATCCTCTCCGCCGCTCTCGAGCTCAGCGACGATCGCGAGCATCAAATGCTGCAGAACGGGGTCGCGAAGGCTTAGCAGCGACGGAAAAGAAAGCTCGCCGATTTTTCTAGCCCCGATATCGTTCGCCGTCTGATGAATGAAAGCTGAACTCAAGCTTATCCGCGCAACCCGTCCCGGTCCCTTGTCGTGCCAGGTCGCAGCGTGCCCAAGTGGGATAAAGTCGATGTCACCGGGCTTAATGACGCGCTCGACAAACCGGTCGTCGCAGCGGCAGCTTCCTTCGACCGGAGCGCTGAGGTGTAACACCGCCGTGTATGCGGCGTTTGGCGGCCGTGCCGAAATCCCAGCCGAAATGTTGTACAGCGAGGCGTCGATGCCGTCCCCTAGACGTCCGTCGCTCGAGGCGATTAGCGAGAACTGCATCTGCAACCCGAGAGCCTTCATCGCATTTCCCCGTAGCCGCGCGCCATGGCTGCAGCAAATGCCAAAAGCGGCGCGAATAGCACGAGCTCAGTGTATAGAAAAACCTTCGCGCGGCGTATGTCCTCTGAGGAAGGTGGAGCACTTGCGCGGCCCCACCGAATAAACCGAAACGTTGGTGGAAGCGATAAGAGGGCGATCGTTGCGAACGTCGCGATCTTCGCCCAGAAAAAGCCGTTGTGGGAATAATACGGCCATCCCTTAGCGGCGAAGATGGCGCGTGAAAACCCGATCGCAAGGATCGCGCCGGCCAAAATCCCGTACCATATATCGATGCGACCGATCCGGCGAACCGTATCTAAGGTGATCCCATCTCGAAGCAAGGCGAGTTCAACGGCCAGTATCCCAAATAGGGCGAAAATAATGAGATGGTGACCGATTGCTAGACTGAGATCAAGCATCGCGTTTCACCTCCGAACCGGTGTACGAGAAGTGCCGATAGTATGGCCCGTTCGGCCGATTGCTACTCGCGCGTATAGTCGGTGGTCCAGTTGGTTTCCCAAGTCCTGCCGCCATCGCTTGAGAATGCTTGCTCCCAATGCGCCGTATTGCGTGTATGTGTCCAACGATAACGGCTCATGACCGGCTTTCCCTCGTAATTTTCCCGGTCGACGAGCACGCCGGTTCCTGCTGCGTCAAGCGCGCCAACGTTTGGAACCGGCGACAAGCCGCTTCTAGCAGTCGCCCAATACTGGCTCCAAAGGCGGCTACGGCCGTCGTAAAAGTGCAGCGAAAGCCCGTCGATCGGATGTCCCGGCTCGTCGAAGCGCACTACTTCAAGTACCGCCCGGCCGTTCCAGAGCGCATGCGCGCTCGAGGTTCCGCCGAACGCGGTCCAGCGATGAGAATCGGGAAGCGGATAGTCGACACGGCGATTCTCCAGTTTCCAGTTTCCTAGAAGAAAGTCGAAATCATGCTGACCGTCTCGACGCTCAAGTGTTTGCTGCGTCGCTGGCGTTGCAACGAAAGAACTTGCCGCTATCTGTGCAAGAAGCATAAGTGCGAAGCAGGTCATCCTTAGTGACGTCATCCGCGTCATTGTAAAAAATCTCGGGTCCCGAGGTAAGAGCCACATTCCTGAATTCGCCCGGAGCCACACGTTAGAACGCCTGTCCGCTCGCGAGACTACGGTTAGTATGAATTCGACGCGGCCGGACCAGAAGATCTAGCCGTTCATCCGCGTGACCGCCGCTCGCAGCTCCGCGATCGCACGCTTTGCTTCAAGGGGCGGCGTCGACGCGAATCCCACGACGAGGCCGTTGGCACGGGGCACCCCATGGAAATAGGTCGAAAGCGCCGGCACGACGATGCCGGCTTGCGCGGCAGCGGCAGACACGCTGGCGTCCCGGATCGTCGCCGGAAGCGCGAGCACGAAGTGTAAGCCCGCGCGAGTGTCCCGTACGCATGCGAAACCTGTGAAGGCGTGGGCGAATTCAGCGCTCGTAAAGCGACGCCGGCCATCATAAAGGGTGCGCATCTTCGTAATGTGGCGCGCGAATCCGCCGCCCCGCACGAACGCTGCAAGTGCCCGCTGCAACAGCGGGCTCGGACCCTCCCCTGTCACTCGCTGCGCTGCGGCAAAGGCGGCGCGAAGCGTTCGCGGCACGACCATATACCCGATACGCAACGCCGGTGCGAGTACTTTGCTAAAGGTTCCGACGTAGAGTACTCGCCGGCCTCCATCCAGGCTCGCGAGAGCCGGTTGCGGCCGGCCCGTGTAGTTGAACTCGCTGTCGTAGTCGTCCTCCACGATCCATGCGCCGTGTGCGAGCGCCCAATCGAGAATCGCGAACCGGCGCTCCAGTGATAGCACGGCGCCGGTAGGATACTGATGCGACGGCGTGACGACTGCGCAACGCGCGGCCCGCTTGATGAAGGCGGAAACGACGATACCGGAATCGTCGACGGGCACCGCAACGATTCGCGCGCCGCCGGCGAGAACGCGGCGCGCGCATTGGGATATCCTGGATCCTCGACCGCGACCGCGTCGCGCCGTCCTAGCAAGACTCGCGCGATGAGCGAGAACGCAGCTTGGGCTCCGCTCGTGATGAGCACCTCGTCCGGCGTGCAGGCGATTCCGCGCGTTTGCTGCAACCGCTCGGCGATTGCTTCGCGCAAATGTTCGTCGCCGGAAATATCGGAATAGTCGAGAAGCTGGGGACGCAGGCGCTGCCCATTAAAGCAGCGCCGCACGAAGGCAAGCGGGAAGCTTTCGAGATCCGGGACGCCCGGCCGGAAGGGAAGGGCGTCCCCCGGCTTTGCCGCGAGCGCGCTCGCATTGAGGAGGTCGACTGCCGCCGTCGACGGGGCGATATCGCGATCAGTTTTCGACGATCCGCGCGGACCCGCGACGCGATGAATCGACTCGGCGACAAACGTACCGACGCCGCGCGTAGTCACCAAATACCCTTCGGCCTCCAATTGGCCGAGCGCATCGAGGATGGTGTTGCGCGCGAGGCCGAGATGCACGCACAGCTCACGGCTCGAGAGGATACGGTCTCCGGGCTGGAGGCGCCCCCCTAGGATGGCGTCGCGAAAAGCGCGTTCGAGCTGACGATGCAGCGGCACGCTTGAACGGCGATCGATCGAGATGCCACCCGGTTTCATGGTGGCTCCCTCATTATGATCCTTGCCGGTCCTTTCCTGGAACCACGATACATGCTACTTTACCGGTGTGAGCGGAAAGAATGCCATCGTCGAGCTCCGGCAGTATAGGTTGCATCCATGCCGGCGGGACGAGCTGATTCAATTATTCGAACGTGAATTTATCGAGCCGCAGGAACACGCCGGAATGAGGATCCTCGGGCAATTTCGCTCCCTCGACGATGATGACCGATTCGTCTGGATGCGCGGGTTCCCTGACATGAGCACACGCGCCAATGCGCTCGCTACTTTTTACGGGGGTCCTGCCTGGCAGGCGCACAAGGCGGCGGCGAATGCAACGATGATCGATTCCGACGACGTTTTGCTCCTGCACCCGGCGCACCCCAATGCCGGCTTCGCGGTACGACGCGGGCGAACCGGCGCAGCGTCGGGCGAGCGCCCACGACTGTACGTCGCGAGCGTGCACACATTCGAGGCGGCGGTTGAAGCGAAGTTCGCTCTCCATTTCGACACAGTGCTCGCTCCCCTCGTCGCACGCTATGGTGGCAACATCGTCGCGCGGTTGGCGACCGAACGAAGCCGCAACACATATCCCGCCCTACCCGTTCGGGAGAACGAAAATGCCTTCGTGTGGCTCGCGAACTTCGCGGATGCGGCTGCGTACGATCGATATCTCGACTGCTTACGCCGGGAAGGCTCTTGGCAACGCGGCCTCGACTCATTTTCGGGACCAAGGCTCGGCCCGATTACAACGCTTCGGCTCGAGCCGACTGCGCGCTCGCTTCTCCGCTGACCCGCCTCTTCGATGATTCGGCTGGGACGCTACCCTGAGCGTGGACGATATGATTTTGCAACGATTGCAAGCATTCTCGATGAAAGCATCTTTTGTCACGTCGGCTTGGCCGACAGTCGCGGACCGATCGTGTTGCCGACACTACATGGGCGCATCGATCGAGCCTTATACATTCACGGCTCGGTACTCGCGCATTGGCTAAAGGGGGCGAGCGAGCGCGATGTGTGCGTTAGCGTGACGATCGCGGACGGTATCGTCCTCGCGCGCTCCGCTTTCGCACACTCCATGAATTTTCGCTCCGTCGTCGTGCTCGGCCGAGCGGTCACCGTTGCGGATGCCGGCGAAAAACTGCAGGCACTCCGTGCCATCTCCGAACACGCGTGCGCGGGTCGCTGGGACGACGTCCGTCCCCCTTTCAGAGCGCGAGTTGCAAGCGACGCTCGTGATGCGCATATCGATCGAAACGGCGTCCGCGAAGGTGCGGAACGGTCCGCCGATCGACGCGCCGGGCGATATGGATTTGCGCGTTTGGGCGGGCGAACTTCCACTACGGATCGAGCGCGGCCGCGCGCTGACCGACCCACGGTTGGACAGCGACATTCCGATCCCGGCCTATGTGCTGCCACCTTTTATCGAAAGAACGCCCGCTTCGCAGAATAATGCAGATCGATACGTAACAGACCGAGCGCCACGCTGATCATAACCTCTGTCCCTCTCAAGGAGCCGGCTTGTCTCAAACATCTACTGGAATTTGCGTCACAGACGGTCGACATGATTTTGACTTTCTGTTTGGGCGGTGGAACATACCCAATAGTCGCCTTCGCCATCCGCTTACCGGATCGACCGAATGGTACGAGTTCTCATCAACATCCACCGAGATGCCGCTACTCGCCGGTTTCGCCAATCTCGAGCAATACGATGCACCGATCGTGGACGGGCGGTCAATCCATGCCCTAGCCCTGAGATTGTACGATGTCAAGTCGCACGAATGGAGCATATACTGGAGCACGGTGGGTAGCGGAGCGTTCGGAATTCCAACGACTGGAAGGTTCAGAAATCGAATCGGATATTTTTTCGATCACGAGGAGTACTAAGGACGCAGGATCGTCGTGCGATTCACTTGGACGCAGCAAGATCACGAACACTGCCGTTGGGAGCAGGCCTTCTCTGACGATGACGCACGCACGTGGGAGACGAACTGGATAATGGAGTTTGTTCGCGCCTGACAACCACCGAGCGGAAGCTATTAGAATGAAAAGCTTCTGATATGCACTTGCCGATAGCGATCGTTCTCGCCTTATTGACGGCGCACTTGCCGGTTCCGCCCATTCTCGGGCCACCGGCGGCCGCCGGCATCGTTCCAGTAAACGGCGTCAGAATCTGGTACGGCTCATATGGATCTGGTGTTCCCATCGTCCTTTTGGAAGGTGGGAAAGACTCGGCGGACGATTGGGGCTTTCTCGTCCCCGGCCTCATTAAAAATGGATACCGAGCTATCGTCATCGACACACGCTGTCAGGGGCGAAGTACATGCTCGCCGCAGCCGCTCGGGTATCATCGCTTCGCCCAAGACGTCGTCGGCGTGATGGACCGGCTGAATTTGCGATGTGCCGCCTTCGTAGGGTTCAGCGATGGCGCAATCGTGGGCCTCGACTTGGCCATGCACCATCCAGGGCGAGTCTCGCGGCTCTTTGCGCATGGCGCGAACTCTAGCGTCTCGACGGTCACGTTTATGCCAGCAACCGATCCTGCGGTGCGAAGGCGCATCGGGGAAGCAAAGGCTCTCGCCGACCCGCTCGCCGGCTTCCTTGACGAAGGTGCCGCCCTTGCCCCTGAAACCGCTCTGGCTCTCGGGCTCCGCGAGCCGTAGTCCGACCGCTAGCTGTAATTGTCGATTTCGCGCGCCCGCCGGAGCGAGGTTTTCACGCAGCTTCGCGGTAGTTAGCAACCCGCCGGGGCGTTGACGGGTCTGGCCACTAGGGGAGCCGGTAAAAGGAAGAAGACCGATGATCGACACGAGTACGTTTCGCCGCATCGCGCTCGAGCGCGGAGACGGCATCGCCGCCATCGTCCTAGCCAATCCGGAGAAGCGCAACGCGCTCTCGCTCGAAACCATGCGCGAGCTGATCGCGGCGCTGCAAGAGATCGGCACCGATCGCTCGGTGAAGGTTGCCATCCTGCGGGCGCTCGGCCCGGTCTTCAGTTCCGGGCACGATCTGCGCGAGCTGCATTGCGCAACCGGCATCACCGATGAAGAAGCAACCCGGGTCGAGGAGATCTTCGACGTCTGCGTCGCCCTGATGACGGAGCTGCAGTCGATCCCGCAACCGGTCATCGCCGAGGTCGCCGGGATCGCGACCGCCGCCGGTTGCCAGTTGGTCGCCGCATGCGATCTTGCGATCGCCTCGCTCGATGCAAAGTTTGCGACCCCCGGCGTCAAGACCGGACTCTTTTGCTCGACGCCGATGGTTGCCGTGACCCGGGCGGTCGGGCGTAAGCGCGCGATGGAACTGTTGCTGACCGGCGAGTTCATCGACGCCGCCACCGCTGCGGAGTGGGGTCTGATCAACCGCGCGGTGCCCGCCGAGCGGTTGGGCGCCGAGGTTGAGGCGTTGGCGCGCACGATTGCGCGCGCGAGCGGCGCGACCGTTGCGACCGGCAAGCGCACGTTCTACGCGCAGATCGACCTCGATCAAGCCGGGGCCTACGCCTACGCCAAAAACGTCATGACCGCCAACGCCCTCGAGGACGATGCGCAAGAGGGGATCGGCGCTTTTCTGGAGCGCCGCGCGCCGAAGTGGAAGCACTAGCGGGCGATCTCTTTTCGGGCGTCCGCATGACGCTCGAGTTTCTCTGGGACAGCCTGTACGGTTTGATTTTCGGCTTTCTGATTTCGGCCGTCGCGCAGGTCGCGTTCTCGCGCCGCGCGCTCGAGCGCGCGCTCGGTCCGAACCTGCGCGGCATCCTGACCGGCGCGGCGTTCGGCATCATCGCGTCGGCTTGTTCGTACGGGGCGGCTGCCGCGGCGCGCGGACTGTTTCGCAAGGGCGCCGATCTGCGTGCCGTCTTCGCCTTCTTGATCTCGTCGACGAACATGAACGTCGCGATCCTCATCATGTTTTGGGCGTTGCTCGGCTGGAGGTTCGCCTTCGCCGAATTCTTTGGCGGGATCATCATCATCGCGGTCGTCTCGGCCGGCATCGGCCTGCTGTTTCGACCGGGCGAGTTGGCAGCACTGGCGGCGTCCGCTCGACTTTACGGCTCAGAGCCTTCCGATGGGTGCCCGCAGTGCGGCATGACGGGCGATCCGCAGCGCGCGATTGCGTACCAAGGGAAAACGTATCTTTTCTGCAGCGCGCACCACGAGGATGCGTTTCGGGCCGATCCGGCAGCGGTGTTGAATGAAGCCGATGCAGGGGAAGAGCCGGGAGCGGCCGACTTGCGCAAATCAGCAACTTGGCGCGGCGTCCTCGAGGTCGCCCTTGGCGACGTCGCCATGCTGCGCAACGACCTCCTTATCGGGTTCGTCGTCGCGGGATTCGCGGCGGCGCTCGTGCCGAGCGCGTGGTTATCGGGCGCGCTGCACGCGGTGGGAGCGGTGCCGATACTCGGCTACCCGCTGTTGCTCCTTACCGGTCTTGGTCTCGCCATAATAACGTTCGTGTGCTCGATGGGAAACGTCCCGATCGCCCGCTATTTAGCGTTGGCGGGCATTCCGCTGGGCGCGAACACCACGTTCATTTACGGCGACCTCCTGGTCCCGCCGCTCATCGGCATCTACCGCAAGTCGTTTCCGCCCAAGGTCGTCTGGGCGTTCCTCGGATCGTTCGTAGCCGGGGCGCTGCTCGCGGGCGCGCTGATGGACGCGCTCATCGGCGGTCCGCTCGGCGGCGCGACGATGGAATCGATGACTGCCCTGTCGGATCGCTTTACGCTCGTCGCAAACGTGCTGGCGGTCGGCGCTGCGCTCGCCGTTACGGTTATCGCGCGACGCGGCGGACGGGCACAAACGCTTCGGGAGGGGCGCGTAGCCGCGCCATAGCGGCGTTAGCTGGGCGTGAGGGCTCCGCCGGCGGCAGCGTAAAGCGAGGCGAGGCGGGGCGCGACCAACGCCTGGAGGCGCTCGGGCTCGGCCAGAAAGGCGTCGTGCCCGTGATCGGAGGCAAGCTCCAAATAGACGCTGTCGGCACCAGCCGCCGCGAAACGGGCGGCCGCTTCGCGCACGTACTGGGGTAAGAAGAGCCAATCGCTCGAGATGCCCACGAACGTGAACGCCGGCCCAGGATCGGCGGGCGCGCGGTCGCGCGTATCGAAGAGGTCCATCGCACGCGTCAGCGTCAGGTACGCTTGCGGATCCATGCGCGCCGAGAAGATCGCGCCTTGATGGTCGAGATAGCCCTCCACGTCGAAGCGGTCCTCCTTGTTGCGCGCTGGGTTGGCGCCCTTGCGGTCGAACTTGCGGCCGTGCCGGCGCGCAAGAAGCGCTTCACTCTTGTACGTCAGCATGGCGATCTTGCGTGCCAGTTCGATGCCGGCGCGCGGCGTTGCTGCCGAAGCGATCGCTTCGCGCGCGACCGCATTGAGAGCGATGCCCATGGCCGAGAACCAGTCGTAGGCCCCGATCGAGAGTACGCGCTCGACCGAGCCCGGCGCCTGCAAACCCCACTCGAGCGCCTGCATTCCGCCGAGCGAGCCGCCGACCACGAGAGCCAAGCGTTCGATACCGAGCGACGCTAGCGCCGCGCGTTGGGCGCGCACCATGTCGCCGACGCTGATCAGCGGAAAGCGTTCGCCCCACGCAATTCCATGCGGTCCAGGCGAAAGCGGACCCGTCGAACCGTAGCAGCTTCCGAGCGCGTTGATGCCGACGACGGCGAGAAGGCGCGTGCCGAGCAGCTTTTCGGGGCCGGCCAGACCGCCCCACCAGTCGAGGACGCGGCTCGACCCGGTCAGTGCGTGGTTGACCAGGACGACGTTAGCACCATCGGCGCGCGGTTCGCCGTAAACGGAGACGCGCTGAACGACGTCTTCGAGCGTGGCCCCACAATCGAGCGNNGATGGGGACGTCGCGCTCGAAGGTGGGCTCGCTCATCCGCGCGCGGTTCCAGCCAGGGTCGCACCGTCCGGAAAGGCCTTCTCTTGAGCCGCCGCGAGAGCTTGCTCGAGGTCGGCGATGATGTCGCGAACGTCCTCGATACCGACCGAAAGGCGGATCATGTCCTCCGTCACCCCGGCATCGATCTGCTGCACCACGTTCAGTTGCGAGTGCGTGGTCGTCGCGGGATGAATGACCAGCGACTTCGCGTCGCCGACGTTGGCCAACAGTGAGAAGAGCTTGAGCGAATCGATGAAGGTCTTCGCCGCGCTCGCGCCGCCCTTGATGCCGAAGGTGANNGCAGCGACAGCGTCTCGAGCCCTTGCAGGAAGAGCCAGGCGTTAAACGGCGAGAGCGCCGCACCGATGTCGCGCAGCAGCTGAACGCGCGCCTTAAGAATGTAGGCAAGGTTGCCGAAAGCCGCGACGTAGCGGACGCCGTGGTACGAGGGATCGGGTTCGGTGAACTCGGGAAACTTGCCCGAGGCCGCCCAGTCGAAGTTCCCGCCGTCGACCAGGAGACCGCCGATCGACGTGCCGTGGCCGCCGATGAACTTCGTCGCCGAATGGACGATGATGTTGGCGCCGTACTCAAAGGGGCGCAGCAGGTAGGGCGTCGTCAGCGTGTTGTCGACGATCAGGGGGACCTTGGCTTCGCTCGCGACCTTCGCGACCGCCTCGACGTCGAGCACGTCGACCTTCGGGTTGCCGATCGACTCGGCAAAGATCGCTTTGGTGTTCGGGCGCACGGCGCGAGCGAAGTTGTCGGCCCGCACCGGATCGACCAGGGTGATGTCGATGCCGAACTTGGGAACGGTGTGCGTGAACGCGCTGTAGGTTCCACCGTAGAGTGAAGACGAGCTCACGATATGATCGCCGCTTCGGGCGACGTTGAGGATCGAATAGATCATCGCAGCCTGTCCGCTTGCGAGAGCGAGCGCCCCGACGCCGCCCTCGAGCTGCGTGATGCGCTGCTCCAAGACGTCGCTCGTCGGATTCATGATGCGCGTGTAGATGTTGCCGAACTCTTGCAAGGCGAACAGGCGCGCCGCGTGGTCGGCGTCGTTGAAGGTATACGAGGTCGTTTGGTAGATCGGGACGGCGCGTGCTTTGGTGACGGGGTCGCCGCCATGGCCGCCGTGAATTGCGGCCGTGTCGAAACGGAAGTCCTCGGACATAATCTCCTCTATCGTGGAAGCGTCGCGGCGAGGGTGTCGTCGCGTGAAGCGGGGGAGCTCCGGGTGAGATCGGAATCGTGGGGCAGGTCTTCCCACAGCGGAATGATGCTCTCGGGTGCGATACCGGCCACCGAGAGCACGCGCAGCATCTCTGCGATCGCGCTCGAGCCGTCAAGGCGCTGGGCCGTCACGAGCGCTGGGACGCCGTCGAGGAGCCGCGTCTCGACGCCGGCGCGGTTCAACTCCTCACGCGCGGGACGCGCGTCGCGGAACGATACGAGGCGCACGACCAAGTGCAACGGGATGGGCCGTTCGGCGCCGGCGGCCTCCGGCTTCAAGGCCACATCCGGCCGCGCGCCGACGATTCGCCGTACTTCGATCGTACGCAGCACGGCCACCACGTCGCCGATGACCGCCGACGCCGTCGGCGCGCTGCCCGCGCCCGTGCCGGCGAAGGTCAGCGAGCCGGAGGCGCGTCCCGTCACGCGAATACAGTTCTGCGGGCCGACGGGCTGCGCGAAGGGATGTTCCGAACGTACGTAGGCGGGCGTCACGATCGAGGCGTCGGCACGCGCGCACGCTACGAGCTTGAGGGTGTACCCAAGCCGCTTGGCGAGCGAGAGATCGTCCGGCGTCAGCTGCGTGATGCCGGCGCGCGGAATCTGATGCGTGACCAAGGCCCGCCGAAAGGCGAGCTGCGCTAAGATCGCGAGCTTATGAGCCGCGTCGATGCCCTCGACGTCGCTGGCCGGATCCGCTTCGGCGAATCCCAAACGCTGCGCTTGCGCGAGGGCCGCTCGATACGTCGCCCCGGCCGACATCTGAGAGAGAATGAAGTTCGTCGTGCCGTTAAGCACGCCGCCGACCTCGAGGATCTCTTCGCCCGCGAGCGATTCTCGAATCGTGCGAACGATCGGAATCGCGCCTCCGACGGCTGCCTCGTAGGCGATCGTGACCCCGTGCTTCGCCGCGAGGGCTCGCAGCTCGGGGCCGCGAGTGGCAAGCAGGTCTTTATTGGCGGTGACGACGTGCTTCCCGCGACGCAGCGCCTCTTCAACCAGCTCGGCCGCGACGCCGGTCCCACCGATGCATTCGATGACGACGTCGATGTTCGCGTCTTCGACCAAGCGACGCGCGTCCTCCGTGAAGAGGGCCGGTGGAATTTCCTGCGGCCGCGGTTTCGAAAGCGAACGTACGGCAATGCCCGTAAGCCAGTAATCGATTCCACCGCGGGCAGCGACCGTCGAGGTTGGGTTCACGAGCAGTCGCGCCACGCCGCCTCCGACGGTTCCACAGCCAAGCAGGGCGAGGCGAACGTCACGGGCGACATCGGTGCGATCCGCGAGCGCTGGGTGAGTGAGCGACAAGCGTTTCCACCTAATTTTTGGGCAGTGAAGTGGGCCCACTATAACGAACCCCGCGCGGTGCGTCAAGACCGCCGGCCCCTGCCGCTCGCCGCGCGCAACGTCGGGCGGCGTCGATGAGCGCCCCGCGCCGGTATCGCCTCGCGCTCTCGCTGATACTAGCCGTTGCGCTCCTGGCCGCTGCCTACGTTGCGACCGTGCGCGTGCGCAAGGAGGGCCAGGCACGCCGCGTCGAGATCGCAATGGACTATCAGGACTTCTCGGCACTCGCGCAGTCGTACGGTTATAATGAAGAGCAGTTTTTGGTCGAGCTGCGCCGGGCCGGCTTGACGTCGCTCGCGGTCGCCGAGGAGCTGGGCGGCAGCATCAACAGCGGCACCGGGGCAGTGCTGCTCCCGGGGCAACAGCTCGTCGACCAAGCGCGCCTCTCCGCCTTGGCCGATCCGACGCTGGCCGAACTCGCGCGGCGGCATCAGGTGGATGTTCGCGCCCTGTACTTGATCGTCTACGATCGCGACGCACTGCCGCGTTACCGCGCCAACATCGCCATGCACCTCGGTCCCCATGCAGTGCGCACGGTGCGCGCGGCCGAGCCCAGTATTTTGGCCGTACGTTCGCAGATCGATTACTTCAACGCGCTCGGCCTGGGTTTGCCGGAGCGGCCGCTCGCGCTCGCCCGCAAACTCGAGCTCTTTCTGGTTCCCCGCGTCCAAAACGACGAGCGCTTCGACCGTTCGGACATCGACCGCATCTTTGCCTCGTTCAAGCAGCACGAGCGCCCGACGACGGTCGTCTTCTTCGGTGCGCGCAACGAGGTGCTCGGCTATCCCGATCACCTCGACGACACCGCCGCCGCGCTCGAGCGGACGGGCATCAATTTCGGATCGGTCGAGGTGTACGATCGAAACCAGATCCAGAAAGGGAACGACGGCCTCGCAGAGCGCGCCATCGATCGAACGACGCGAGTCGAGGCGATTAGCAAGCTCGAGCTCGACAAGCTCGACTTCGAAACGGTCGTCGCGCGCTATCTGCTCGGGGTTCGCGAGCGGAACGTGCGCGTGGTCTACGTACGGCCCTTTTTGCATAGCCAGGGCGACCTGTCGCTGGAGGCGACCAACCTCGAGATGGTCCGGCGCATCCGCGACGGATTGATCGCGCGCGGCTTCAGGCTGGGTCGCGCGACGCCCGTGCCCGGGTTCGCTTTCAATCCCCTGGTAGTCGTACTCGTCTCGCTTGCGGTACCCGCGATCTTCATGCTCTTGCTCGAGGCGTTCGGCATCCGGCGCTCGCGACTCGCGTACGGCGTCTTTGCGGCGGACGTGCTCTTCTTGGCGCTCGGGTATCTCGTGCATCACGATCTGCTGGCGCGCAAGCTGATTGCGCTAGCGGGCGCGATTGCCTTTCCGACGATGTCGCTGGTCGCGATTCCGCGCGCGTTTACGTCGCCGCCGCCGGAGGGGTATGCCAAACGGCTGCTCGCCGGGCTGCGCACGATTGCCGTAGCGACCGCCTTCGCACTCGCCGGGGCGCTGGTGGTCGTCGGTCTCATCAGCGTGCCGCTGTTGATGGAAGAGATCGACCGATTCACCGGCGTCAAAGCGGTGCTCGTCGTACCGCCGTTCTTGGGCTTCCTGCTCTACATCTTTACGCGCCGCTTCGGAAACGAGCCGCCCACGGCGCGCGAAAGTTTCATGGCGCCGGTGCGCGTCTACCAAGTTCTCCTCCTGCTCGCGCTTGCCGCTGCCGGCGCCGTCTATGTCTTGCGCAGCGGGAATCAAAGCGACATCGCACCGTCGTCCTTCGAGGTCGCGCTGCGCTCGAACCTGACGGCCGTTCTAGGCGTGCGGCCGCGCTTCAAGGAGTTCCTCATCGGTTTTCCGCTCTTGATGCTGCTTCCCACGCTGAGCGTCGCTCACCGCCGCGCGTTGGGCTGGCTGTTCGCGGTCGGCATCACGGTTGGGACCGCCGACGTCGTCGACACGTTTTCGCACATCCATACGCCGCTCGCCGTCTCGTTGATCCGCGTGTTCAACGGCGCGGTGATCGGGGCGATCGTCGGCGCGATCCTGATCGCGCTCTATCCTCCCGTGGCGCGCGCGCTGGGGCGTATGACCTTCCGCGCGTGAGGCGTCTCGCTCCTCGTTTCCTGATCAGCGGCTACTACGGCTTCGGCAATCTCGGCGACGAAGCGATCCTGCGCATGATCGTGGCGGGGCTGCGCCGGCACTGGCCGCTAGGCACGATCGACGTTTTGTCGGCGCGGCCCGAGGAGACGGCTCACGACCACGGCGTCGAAGCGACGTCGCGTTGGGACCGCGCCGCGGTTCGCAACGCGACCACGCGCGCCGACGTCGTTCTGTCGGGCGGGGGCGGCCTGCTGCAGAACGCGACCAGCCTAAAAAGCCTGCTGTACTACGCGGAGATCATTCGCCGCGCGGTTCACGCGGGCAAACCAACGATGGTCTTCGCGCAGTCGATCGGGCCGCTGGATTTTATCGGGAAACAAACCGTGCGTGAATGCTGCCGCGGTCTCGCGGCCGCCACCGTGCGCGATCGGCGTTCGATGGACCTGCTCGCGCCGCTCGTCGCCGGAATCGAGATCCGGCGCACAGCCGATCCCGTGTTCCTCTACGAGCTCGACGACGAAGTCGATTTGGCGAGCGAAGGTCTGGGGCCCGACAGCGAACCGCTCGTGATCGTTGCGGTGCGCAAGACGGCGCGCTTCAACGAGGGGATCGGGGTGCTCGCGGCCGCGGTAGACCGCCTGGCCGAGCGCTGGGGCGCGCACGTTGCCTTCGTTCCGTTCGCCGGTCAGCCCGATGCCGAAGCGGCGACGCAAGTCATCCGCAAGTGCCGCTCCAAGCCGGTCCTCTTCGACCTGGGCGGTCTGGCTCGCGTCGCCGGTGCCATTCGGCGCGCCAGCTTGGTCATCGGAGTTCGCTTGCACGCGTTGATTCTCGCCGCGCGTTTCGGAACGCCGTTTCTCGCTGTCGCTTACGATCCGAAAGTCGCCGGCTTGGCGGAAGACCTCGCGTACCCGCTCGCGCCGCTGTGGACCCCCGGACCGCAGCCCTGCGCGCAAAGCGTGGAAGACGCGGTCGATGACGCCTGGACGCGCCGCGCAGAACTCTCCGCCGCGCTCGCCGAGCCCGTTGCGGCGATGCGAACGCTTGCCGAGCATAACTTCACGACCCTAGCCGAAACGATCGGCCGAGCGTGAACACGGCGTGCCGGCAGGTTTGTTGCGCTGTGCGGCTACCAGTGAACGAGCGACCCCCACGGGCGAAAGACGCGGGGTTCCTCGTATCCGCCTGCTCGAAGCGTAGCAGCCGTTTCGAAAGGTTGCGGTTTGAGAACGGCATCGCGTGCCGCGCTTTGGGCGGGCTGCCGGCCGCGCGTTTTGAGAAGTTCGAGCAGCTGCGCGACGCGAGGCCGCGCAAGGACTTTGTTCATCGGAGTTCTCCTTCAGGCGAGCGCCGTGCCGAGACGACGCTGGTGCGGACGCCCGCGTGCGGGCGGAGGTTGGCCAACACGAGTACTGCCGTCGTCCATGCTTGGGTGGTCACCCCCTCTCTCCATCGGACTTCTTGGGACAAAAAACAACGCCGCAGCTCAACGGACGTGCCAACACAATACCGCGTATGAGGCGTCCCATCAACCCCTCGAATCGCGCCGCTGAAAATCGTACCGGGGGCGCTATCGTCGCGCCAGATAAAATCTACCGGCGGAGGGCCCGGGCCGCGAAGGGGGCCCGATGGACCTCAGACACGCCGCGAATATGCGGCCAAGATGGCTCGCCGGTACCGCCGGGCCGACCGAGCCGAACGCAGCAGGCTGCTAGACGAGTTTGTGGCCGTCACGGGCCTGCATCGTAAGTACGCTATCGAGCTGTTGGGCCGCAAGCGCGCAAAGGCCGTTAGGCGTCGTGGCCGGCCCTCGCGGTTCGGCCCCGAAGTGGTCAATGCGCTGCTCGGTTTGCGGCGAGCGATGGTATCCGTGGTCGCGGCGCTCGCAGGCTATGCTGCCCTTATGGTTGCCGACGTCGCGCGAGGTCTTAGCCATTAGCACGCCGGTCGAAGAGCTGCTGCTTAGCATGAGTGCGCGTTCGATGGATCGGCTGCTTCGGCCGCATCGTGTTGCCTTACGGCGTCGCCTTTACGGTCGCACCAAGCCAGGGACCCTGCTCAAACATCAAGTGCCGATCCGATCGGAGCGCTGGGACGTGCGCGAAGCGGGCTGGTCGAGGTTGACACGGTGGCTCACTGCGGCGGGAGCAGCGACGGCGATTTCGTGAGCTCGGTCAATCTCACCGACGTTGCCTCGACCTGGACGGAAACTCGCGCCGTGCTTGGGAAAGGCCGCCGCCACGTGGTTGCGGCTTTGGAGGAAATTCGGCAGAGCCTGCCCTTCCCAATGCGCGGCATCGACTCCGATTCGGGAGCGGAATTCATCATCGCCACTGCATCTATTGGTGTCGGGAACGGCGGCTAGACTTCACGCGGAGTCGCCCCATCACAAGAACGATAACGCCCACGTCGAGCAAAAGAACTGGACCCACGTGCGCAAGATCTTCGGCTGGAGGCGCTTTGATTCGCATGAGGCGGTCGCGGCCATGAATGCATTCTATGCCAACGCTTTGCGGCTTCTGCTCAACTATTTTCAAGCCAGGGTCAAACTCGTCGAAAAGCTCCGCGTCGGAAGTCGCATCGTCGGACGATACGACCGCCCCATGACACCACTGGACCGACTCATCGCGCGACAACTCGTCGACGATCAGACCGCAACCGCGCTGCTCGCGCACCGCAAGAGCCTCGATCCGCTCGCTCTGATCGCGTCCATCGAGCGAAAGGTAGCGGAGGTTTTCGGCCTGCCAACAAGCCCCTGGCCCTCCCCACGAAAGGGTCGTCTCCTCCTAGGTTCATTCACATCCCGGGCCCTCAAGCGAGACCAAGACTTCAAAAACGCACCGGTAAGGTCATATGTGGCGCGACGATAGACCGCTCGGTAAGGAGGCCGGGTGGCGCGACGCGCCCCTGACCGGCGAGATATCTCCTTCGGCGCCGGCCCGCCGGCCCGCCGGCGAGCCTCGGGCCGAACGACGGCGGTCGCAGGCGACGCACGCGATTGCAAGGCGCGCAGGGTGAAGCGAGAAGGGGACGCCATGGACATCACCCAGTTGATCCTCGACGACCATCACGAGCAGCGGCGGCTCTTTGCCATCCTCGAGCAGATCGACCGGGAGGATGAAGAAAAGCTGACGGCGGTTTGGAGCCATCTCGCCGCCTTCCTCGAGGTGCATGCCAAAGCGGAAGAGGATTTTTTCTACCCGGAGCTCCTGCGCACGGGCCAGGGCGCCGGCGGCAAGGCGACGTCCGAGGACGAAACGGAGGACGCAATCGGGGACCACAACGAGATCCGCGACGCGGTCGCTGCCGTCGCGGGCCACACGGTCGGAACGAACGGTTGGTACGCCGCCGTTGCCCACGCCAACGAAGTAAATAGCGATCACATGGGCGAGGAGGAACGGCAAGGGCTCACCGACTTTCGGCTCCACGCCTCGCTCGAGCTGCGACATGACCTTGCCGCGGCCTTCATCGCCTTTGAAGCCAGTCACATCAGCGGCGTTCGCGCGCAAGACGTCGACCCGAAGGTTTACATCGCAGAGAACAAGTGATGAAGCTTGGACAGCTACGTTCGGAGGAAGGCGCGCTGCCGGGCCAGCACGCGGCGCAGACCACGCGAGGTGCTGCGGTAGCCGCGATCGATCGATCGTTCCCAAACGGTGGACTCGTGACCCCTTGAAACCTGTGGATAGCAGCGCTCGAAGCCGAGCTCGAGCAATGCATCGCGATTATCGGTAATCGGCGCGAGGCCGCGTGCCAGTAGCATTTCGATGTCTTCTTTTCGGCGGACCGTGACCTGGACGCTCATGTTTCTCTCCGTTTTCCGCAAGGGTGCCAGGCAACTCTGAAAATACTCTGAACGGCGCTGCTGGAAGTCGTGCACCGCTGCGGCTTCGATCTTTGCGCGAAACGTAAGGCTGGACTCATCCGCTGGTCCGAGCGGCGGCGTAGGGGTACCAAATGCACACCACTCTATCGCGCGGCCTAAGCGCCGCAACGCTCGCCCTCTGCTTGGCCGGCGCCGCCTCGGCGGCGCAACCCGCCGCAGCGCCGTCACTCTTGCCCGCGGTCCTGACGGTGCACGTCAAGGACTTCAAGTACAATCCGACCCCGGCCACGATTCACGTGGGCGACCGCGTGACGTTTATCAACGACGACGACGAGGCGCACACGGTCACGGCCGATGACAAGAGCTTTGATTCCGAGGGCCTCGATACCGGCAACACATGGCAGCACGTCTTCACGAAGCCCGGAACGTACGCATACTTCTGCGAGCTTCACCCGTACATGAAGGCGACGATCGTCGTCCTTCCCGCGACTCCTAAGGAGGACAACTGGAAGTGAAACGCCGCGATTTTATCGAGCACGTTAGCTGGACGGGCGCCGGCATCGCCTGGACGCTCTCCTCAACGGGGCTCTTCACTGCCGAGGCCGACGCTGCGATGCAAGGCGGCGTTTCGTTCGTGCAGATCAGCGACAGCCACATCGGCTTCGCCCGGCCGGAAAATCCCGACGTCGCCGGCACGCTGAAAAAGACGGTCGATGCGATCAACGCGCTGCCGCAGCGGCCGGCCTTCGTCGTGCACACGGGCGACGTCACCCATCTCTCGAAAGCCGATCAGTTCGATGCGGCGCGTTCGATCCTGAGCACGCTGAAGGCGCCGTTGATCGTCCTGCCGGGCGAGCACGACGTTATCGGCAGCGCCGATAACTTTCTTGCGGCATTCGCGCGCAAAGATGCGCCCAAGGGTTGGTTCTCATTCGACCAGGGCGGAGTTCACTTCGTTTCGTTGGTCAACGTTTTCAACTTCGAGATCGACGGCAAACTAGGCCCCGAGCAAGTCGACTGGGTCGAGAAGGATCTTGCCGCACAAAAAGCGTCGACGCCGATCGTCGTGTTCGGGCACGTGCCGCTCTACGCGCTGTATCCGCAGTGGGGCTGGACCACCGAGGACGGTTCGAAAGTCTTGTCGTTCCTGAGCCGTTTCGATGCGGTTACGGTCTTGAACGGGCACATCCATCAGGTCGTCCAGCACACCGAAGGCAACATCCGCTTCGCGACGGCGGCTTCGACTGCGTATCCGCAACCCGCGCCCGGCACCGCCGACAAGCCCGGCCCGCTGAAAGTACCAGACGACCAGTTGCTTCACGTGCTCGGTTATCGCACGGTCGAGCTTCACCGTGAGGCGGCTGCGGCCTTCGCCGACCACGACCTGGTATAACGACCATTGCGGCAGCGCTACCCAAAACGTCGTGCCCCCGTGCCTAAAGAGGCAACGGCGGCCCATCGTCTGCCAGCTCGCTCGGAGCGCGGCCCTTTAGATTATTTCCGCGTGCCAAGCCGTGCCGTCGGCAAAGGTTGCCGAACGCACCGAGCATTGCGCCGCATCTTGGGTGAACGCGGCGCGGTCGACGCCGTCGAAGCTCTGCGTCACAGGGGTTTGCGAAGCGAACGAACCGTTGGCAATGAGATCGTAGGACCGGCCGCCGTAGCGAACCAAGAAATCGATGCTCGTGGCCGGTGCGGTTCCGCCGTTGATGAACGAGATGCTTAAGCCGTCGACGGTCGTGAACGAAGAAGCATACGAAAGAGCGAGCACGCTATCGGCGAGCCCGTTGACCGTGCACTCCCCTAGGTTGATCGGACCGGTTGTAGAGGCAGAGGCGGCAACGGCGCCGGCAGGGGCAAGGAGCGCTGTCAGCATGGCGGCTGCAAGGAACGGTGAAGGTTTTTTCACGAGTCGAGGATCTCCTAGAATGATGGAAGTATTGTAGTCGATAGTGCGGCGCCTCATAGGCGTCGCTCTCTTGAGCGATCGTTAGGATCGTCGGCGTTCACGTAACGGACGCGCTCGAACGTTGGATTGCTCGGCGTGGGAGCCGTCACGCGAACTGTTGCGGCCCGCGCGGCGCAAGAGTGTTACGCAACGTGCGAAAGTGTTCTTTTTCATGATGCCCTTATCGCTTCGTATTCTTCCATTTGCCGAGCATCGATGCTCTCCGTGAAGATGCGCCATCCGTTGCGCGCGGATGGGTCTTGCGGTTGTAGAGCGCGTTGCCGGCGTTCTCGCCCGGCCGGGCCGAGGTTGGCCGGAGTGGGCCGACGAACGGGACGGCTCAATGCCCGATCAAACGATCAGCACCGACTACCGCGCGACGCTCAACTTGCCCAAGACGGCCTTTCCGATGCGGGCCGAGTTGCCGAAGCGCGAGCCGGCGCGGGTCGCATGGTGGAGCGAGCGCCGCACCTACGAACGCCGTCTCGCACGCAACGCGAAGGGTCATCCGTGGATCCTGCACGACGGGCCGCCGTATGCAAACGGCGGCATTCACATGGGCCACTTCCTCAACCGCGTCGCGAAAGATATCTTCGTTAAGCTTCACCTGCTCGACGGACGCTTTGCAAAGTTCGTGCCGGGCTGGGACATGCACGGCCTGCCGATCGAGTTCGAAACCTTGCAGCACTTGGGCCTGAACTTCCGCGAGATCGATCCGCTCGAGTTGCGCGCGCGATGCCGCGAGCGGGCTATCTACTGGCTCGGCGTTCAGCGCTCGGCTTTTTTACGCATGGGGCTTTTCGGTGAGTACGAAGCGCCGTACCGAACGATCGACAAAGAGTTTGAGGCCACGATCGTCGAGACGTTGGCCGACTTGGCCGAGGCGGGGCAGCTCTATAAAGGCTTGCGCGCCACGCTGTGGTGCATCCGGGACGAGACGGCGCTCGCCGAGGCCGAGATCGAATACAAGGAGCGGCGTTCGCCTTCGGTCTACGTGCGCTTCTTCGCAAGCGAGGCGCAGCGTGGCGACCTTTTCGGGCGCACGGGCATCGATTCGAGCGAGGCCGGTCCGCTCTCGATCGTGATCTGGACGACGACCCCGTGGACGTTGCCCGGGAACGCTGCGATCGCGCTCAAGCCGGAGGCGTCGTATGGCGTCTACCGGCGCGGGCACGAGCTGCTCTTACTGGCCGACGTCCTGGCCGAAAAGACGTTCGCGCGCGCGCCTGGTCCCGTCGCCGAACGGCTCGGGGGTGCGCGGGGCAGCGAGCTCGTCGGCGCGCGCGTACGTCACCCGTTCCTCGACCGGGACGCGCTGATCGTGAGCGCCGAGTACGTCGAACTGGATAGCGGCACCGGCGCCGTTCACACCGCGCCCGGCCACGGTGCGGAAGACTTCGACACCGGCATGCGCTTCGGTTTGCCGATCGTCAACCCGGTCGACGGCAGCGGGTACTTTACCGCCGAAGCGGGACCGTACGCGGGCCTTCAGATTTTCGATGCCAACGAACGCATCGTCGAGGACCTCGAAGCGCGCGGGGCGCTTTTCGCACGCGAAGAATACGAGCACAGCTATCCGCACTGCTGGCGCTGCAAGCAGCCGGTCATTTTTCGCGCGACCGCGCAATGGTTCATCGCGATGGACGTCAACCGGTTGCGTAAGCGGATCATCGACAAGGTTCCCCACGTCAAGTGGCACCCGGCGTGGGGCGAGATGCGGATGCTGCAGATGATCGAGAACCACCCCGAGTGGTGCATCTCGCGGCAGCGAACGTGGGGGACGCCGATTCCGTCGATCGTTTGCGATACCTGCGACGAGGCGATACTCGATCCGGTCCTCGCGCGCACCGTCGCCGCTCTTTTTCGCGAGCGCGGCACCGCCGACGGCAACGCTTCCGACCTCTGGTGGTCGGAGCCGCTGGAGACGTTCTTGCCCGAACATTTTGTGTGCCCAAAGTGCGCCGGCCAGACATTTTCGAAAGAGATGAACATCGTCGACATCTGGTTCGAGTCGGGCGTTACGCATCGCGCCGTTCTCAGACAGCGCGGCATGCCGTGGCCGGCCGACCTCTATTTGGAAGGCAGCGATCAATATCGAGGCTGGTTTCGCTCGAACTTGATCACGGCGGTTGCAACCGCGGGCGCCCCGCCTTATCGGGAGGTCGTTTCGACCGGATGGGTCGTCGACGCCGAGGGTCGCGCCATGCACAAGTCGACCGGAAACTACATCGACGCGCTGGAGGCGATGGACAAGTATGGCGCCGACGTGCTGCGCTTGTGGGTCGCTTCGGTCGAGTTTACGGCCGACATGCGCCTGGGCGAAAAGCTGCTGGAGTCGGTCGGAGGGGTCTATCGCAATCTGCGCTACCGCCTGCGAATGCTGCTCGGTTTGATCGACGACCTCGAGCCCGGCGAGCGCGTGGCTCGTGAGAAGCTCGCACCGATCGATCGCCTCGCGCTGAGCCGGCTCGACGATTTGGCGAACGCGGCCGGCAAAGCGTACCGCGCGTATCGCCTGCACGAGGTGTACCTGACCCTGGTCGCCTTCGACGAAGAGCTTTCGGGCTTCTACATCGATGTCTTGAAGGATCCGATGTATTCAGGCGCACGTTCGTCGGCGCGCCGCCGGAGCGCGCAGTCGGCGCTGTACGCAATCCTCGAAACGCTGCTGGTCCTGGTCGCGCCGATTCTTTCTTTTACGGCAGAGGAGGCGTGGCAGTCGGTGCCGGAGCGGCTGCGGGGCGCGGCCGATTCGGTGTTCGATCTCGAGTTTCCGGCCGGCAGCGAGCGCGGCTTGCGCGAAGCGGCGGATCTTGAGTTGTGGGACATCTTGCGCCGGCTGCGGGCCGCCGTTGCGGCGAGCGAAGGGATGCGCGACTTCCAGCTTGCGGCGCACGTGCACGCGCCGCCGGCGCTGGAGCCGCGACTGCGTGAGCTCGGCGACAACCTGCGCGAAGCGCTCGTCGTGTCCGCGCTAGAGCTGAGCGTCGATCCGGACAGGGCCGAAGCGCACGTCGAGCTGAGGCCTGCATCCGGCGACAAATGCGCGCGCTGCTGGAAGTATTTGCCGCTCGGAAGCGATCCGATCCACCCCACGCTGTGCGCGCCTTGTGCCGCCATCGTTCGCGCGCTCGACCGGCCGTGAGGCTGCCCTCGGCCCGCGAAGTTCGCCGCCTTCGCGCGCCGCTACCCGAACCACAGGCCCTGGCCTGGGACGGAAACGCGCTGTGGCTCAGTTCGCGCGTCACCCACGACGTGTACCGCTTCGATGCCGCCGCCGCTTCGGCGCAGGAAACGCATCGCGCCCCAGGCACGCCCTACGGAATAACGTATGATGGTCGCGCGCTACGGGTACTCTGCGGTGAGGGCGCGGAGGACGACCGTTACGTGCGCCGTTTCGTCACCGGAGCGGGCTTCGAGAGCGATCGCATCCCGTGTCCGGAATTGACCGGGTCGTACCTGGCTTGGGACGGCACGACGCTCTTCGTCACGCAGTGGTACCGCCAGCGGGTCCTAGCGCTCGATGCCGACGGCAACGTGCAGCGCGACATCGCGGCGCCGCGCCAGCTTTGCGGGTGCACGTTCGTCGACGGCGATCTGTTCCTCATGACGACCGAGGACGAAGAGACCGACGAGTACTTCTTGATGCGGGTGCGGTTCGACCGCGCGCAACCGAGCTTCGAGGACGTCGCCCGCGTGCCGCTCAAAGCGCGCTCGCTCGCATGGGACGGCCAAACGTTCTGGACCAACCACCGCGAACGCCACGAAATCGTCGCCTTCGAAGCCTAAAGCTCACATCATGCGGAAACCGTGGGAAGCGGGGCCGCTGGCTTCGACCGGCTCGGGTTTAGCAGGCGCGCCCATCCACGGCATCAGGCCGCGCAGCTTGCGCCCCACGGCTTCGATCGGATGGCCCGACCATGCCCGGCGGAAGCCCGTGAAACGTGGTTTTCCCGCGGCTTGCTCGGCGACCCACTCCTGTGCGAACGCGCCGTTTTGAATCTGCGCGAGTACGGCCCGCATGGCGTCCTTCGTGCGCTCGTCGACGATGCGGTCGCCGCGCGTGTAGTCACCGTACTTGGCGGTGTTGCTGATGGCGTCGCGCATGCCTTCGATGCCGCGCTCGTACATGAGGTCGACGATCAGCTTCATCTCGTGCATGCACTCGAAGTAGGCCATCTCGGGAGCGTAACCGGCCTCGACCAGCGTCTCGAAACCGGCGGTAACCAGGCGCGTCATTCCCCCGCAGAGCACCGCCTGCTCGCCGAACA
>PMHO01000066.1 GCA_003156715.1 Candidatus Tityobacter terrigena | reverse complement strand
AGCCCGGAGGGCGGGAGCGTCGCGGGAGCAGTCGCGTAGGCGCTGGATGCGCCGCAGCGGCGAAGCGAGGCCGCGCGCGTGCAGGAGCCGAGACCGAAATGCCCGCGCATCGAATCGGACCTTACGGGAGCCTGCGGAAGGCAACGGCGTGATGCGTAAGCTTCCGAAGGCGCTGATTCCGATCTTCGGGATCACGTTCGTCGGGATTCTCGGGTTCACGATTCTGATTCCGCTGCTGCCGTACCTGGCTAAACGGTACGGCGCGTCCGACGCTGTCGTGGGGACCTTGTTGACGACGACTGCGGTGTGCGCGACGCTTTCATCGCCGCTGTGGGGGTTGCTGAGCGACCGGTTCGGTCGAAAGCGCGCGCTGTTGGGCTCGCAGATCTGCTCCTTCGCGGGCTACCTTCTGCTCGCGCTCTCCGGAAATCTGACGCTGATCTTCGTGTCGCGTGCGATCGAAGGGTTCGGCGGCGGGAACCTCGGCATCGCCCAATCGTACGTCGCCGACGTCACGAGCGAAGAACAGCGGCCGCTGGCTTTCGCCTATGGTGCGGCTGCTTTCGGCGGCGGTTTCATCGTCGGTCCGATTTTGGGCGGCGGTTTGGCGCACTTTGGGCTTCCCGTGTGCTTCTTTTTTGCAGCCGGACTGCAAGCGCTTAACGTGGTGCTGACGCTGACCCTCTTACCGGAATCGCATCAGAAGCAGACGGCGACGAACGTTGGGCAGTTGACGACGATGCTCAAAGACCCAATGCTGGGCAGCTTGATGCTGCGCACGTTTCTTTATATCTTCGCGTACACGTATCTCTTCACGACGCTCTCTCTGTACCTCTCGCATCTCGACAACGCCGGGCCCGAACAGTCGAGCATCGTGCTGGCTTTCGCGGGATTGGTCGGCGCGCTCGTCACGATCTTCGGGGTGGACCGGCTCGTCTCGCGGTTCGGCCTCGAGCGCCTCATTGCGGCGGCGTTCGCTGCCGGGGCACTCGCTTACGCGGCGCTGGGCGCGGTGCGCAACATCATCGAGCTCGTTCCTGTTCTGTTCGCGTGGGCCGCGAGCGGAGCCGTCCTGCGCCCCACCCTCAATGCGTTGCTCGCGCGCTTCGCGCCGGAGGAAGAGCGGGGGCTCGTCTTGGGCTTCTCCGATGCGCTCGGCAACTTCGCTTTGATCTTCGCGCCCGCCGTCGGGGGCGCCATCGTCGGCTGGAACTACCGTTTCAGCGGCGTGGTCCCGGCACTCGCGCTGGCAGCCGGCTTCGCTATCGGCGCTCGCGGCACGCAGCCTCAGCCTCGCGCTTGAGGGCGTCGAGCATCATCTGGCTATTCTCCTGGACTTTTTTGTGCAGCGTCGGTCCGATCAGCTCGGCCAGCGTCGGAACGCCGAAGTCGTACTCGACGCCGAGCACGACCCGCGTGCGCCCGTCGCCGTCTTCGAAGCGCCACGCGCCTTCGAACTTATCGAGGTCCCCTTCGAGAAGCCGGTATGACACGCACAGCGCGTCGTCATCGTAGCGATCCTCCTCGGTCCATTCGATCGGCGCTTCCTCGACCAGGGTCTTCCAGCGGGTGATCACCCGGTCGGCGTGACGCTCTAGAACCGTCACCGACTCGACGTCGGGCATGAACTCCGGAAAACGCTCCTGATCCTTGGCAAGTTCGTAGACGTCGCGGGCCGGCGCATCCACGACGATCGTGCATTCGACATACGGCATCAAGAATGTGGCGGTCTAATCGCCAAGGAAGCCGAGCTTGTCGTACGCCGCGCCGAGAGCGGCCTGGAGCGCATCGAGCGCGCGCTCGACCTCCGACGCGCGCACGGTCAGCGGCGGCTCCAAACGGATCACGCGCCGGCGGTTCAGCGTCCAGGCCGCGGTCACGCCCCGTTTGAGCATTTCGGGAACGATGGTGCCGGCGTAGCCTTCCGCACGCAGTTCGACGCCGACGAGGAGTCCCAGGCCGCGAACCTCGCGAACGACGCTCGGGAATGCCTGCGCCACGCGTTGCGCTCCCCGCAGGAGCTGTGCTCCTCGCGCGCGCGCGTTCGCGATCAAATCTTCATCGTGCAGAACCTCGAGGGCGGCGAGAGCCGCGGCGGCCGCGAGCGGGCTGCCTCCAAACGTCGAAGTGTGCAGCAGGGGCGAGCGGCCATACGCCGCATCCCAAAGCTCCGGGCGCGCAATGTATGCACCGATCGGCATCACGCCGCCGGAGAGTCCCTTGGCGAGCACGAGAATGTCCGGAACGACGCCGTCACGCTCGCAGGCGAACCAATAGCCGCAGCGCCCCAGGCCGGTCTGCACCTCATCGGCAATCAACAGCGCTCCGGCCGCATCGCAGAGCGCGCGCGCTTGCGCGAGATAGCCCGGTGCGGGAACGTTGACGCCCCCTTCGCCTTGAACCGGCTCGACGATGAAGGCCGCCGCGTCCACCAAGGCGACGGCTAGCGCGCTTGTGTCGCCATAGGGAACGTGCTCGACGGGCGCGACAAGCGGCGCGAAGGGAAGCCGATATTCCGGCGAGCCGCTCGCCGAAAGCGCCCCGAGCGTCTTTCCGTGGAAGCCGTCGTGGGCCGCGACGATCTTCGCGCGGCCGGTCGCCGCGCGAGCGAGTTTGAGCGCACCTTCGACCGCTTCCGTTCCGCTGTTGGCGAAAAACGAGATGCTCAAATCCCCGGGCGTCAGTTCGGCCAGCTTGCGAGCCAGCCGCCCGACCAACGGGTCGAACATCGTCTTGCCGGAAAGGGCCATCGCGTCGAGTTGGGACTTCACCGCAGCGACGACGCGCGGATGCGCGTGCCCGAGCGTGAAGACGCCGTATCCGCCGGCGAAATCTAGGTATGCCTTTCCATCGTGATCGAAAATCGTGGTGCCGGAGGCCCGCACCTCGACCGGGCTTCCGGAGAGCTTCATCAGACGTGCCAGCGGCGGGTTGATGAAACGCTTGTAGTTCTCGTACGTCTCGTCGTAGAGCGCCTGCGGCGAAAGCGCGCCGTCGCGGCCGGCGCCGGTGCGCTCCTCGATCATGCTGCCACCATTGCATTCGCCTCGAGACGCGCGATCGTCCCCTCCACCTCGCGCCGGGTCGCTTCCGCGGTCAGCGTTCGCATCACGCGTTCGCGTAATTCGGCCGCCCCCGCGAAGCCTTTGAGGTAGTGGCCGAGGTGCTTGCGCATCTGCGGCACGGCGTGAGCCTCACCCCACTCTTCGACCATGACGCGGTAGTGATGCAGTGCGAAGCGTAGCCGATCCGCAGGGCCTGGCACGGGCGCAGGCTCCGTGCCTTCGAGCAGCGAGCGAATGCCGCTCGCTAGCCACGGATTGCCGAGCACGGCGCGGCCGAGCATGATGCCGTCCACGCCGCTACGTCGCATGCGAACGAGTGCGTCACGCGCATCGCCGAGATCTCCGTTGCCGATGACCGGGATGCCGACCGCGGCCTTGAGCGCAGCGATGTGAGACCAATCGGCTTCGCCCTTATAGAACTGCTTGGCGGTTCGCGCGTGCAGCGTGAGCGCGCGGACGCCGGCGGCTTCGGCGCGCTTGGCGACCTCGAGATAAACGTGCGTGTTCTCGTTCCAGCCCAAGCGCATCTTGACGGTAACGGGACAATCGACCGCGCCGACGACGGCGCGCATGATCGCTTCGCAGCGCTCGACGTCGCGCAAGCAGGCGCTGCCGCCTTCGGTCTTCGTCACCTTTGGGGCGGGACAGCCGAAGTTGATATCGACGATGTCCGCGCCGCACTCGCGCACGACCTGCGCCGCGTAGGCCATGATCTTCGGATCGTTGCCCCATAACTGGGTCGAGACCGGCTTCTCGACGCCGTGCTGGTCGATCATCTCCATGCTGCGCTTGGAGCCGTATTGCAAAGCGTTCGACGAGACGAACTCGGTAACGGTCAAACCGAACCCGAAGGGCTTGTAGAGCGCGCGCAGGGTACGGTTCGTCACCCCCGACATCGGCGCCAGGACGACGGGCGGCCAGATGGCAAGCGCTCCAATTCGCAGCGCCGGGCTCAGGTCGGGCATGACGGCTACTATACCACAGCGCCCGGGAAGCCATGCGCGGCGACCGATGCTTCGTAAAGCAGCCGCAGCCCGAGCAGGACCAAGTGGGGTTCGACCGCGTCGATGCCCTTGGCGTGCCTGGCGACGACGTCGGCCAGGCCGCCCGTCGCGACCACGCGGGCGTCTTCGCCGATGGCGTGCTTCATGCGCCCGACGATCGCCTCGGTCTGGCCGACGAAACCGTAGATGATGCCGGCCTGCAAAGCAGAGACCGTGTCGCGCCCGATGGGGCCGTTCGGAGCCTCCAGCGCTACCTGCGGCAGCTTGGCGGTGCGCTCGACCAGCGCGTCGATTGAGATCTGGATGCCCGGCGCGATCGCGGCCCCGAGATACTCGCCCTCGCGCGAGACGGCGCTGAAAGTTGTCGCCGTGCCGAATCCGATCACGACGAGCGGCGACCCGTACAGATGGCGGGCGGCGATGGCCGCCGCGATCAGATCGGAGCCGAGTTCCTTGGGGCGTTCGGTCGACACCTCGATGACGTTCTGGCCGGCCGCGCCGAAGAAGAGCGGATCGCAGCCGAAGTAGGTCAGCGCCGCTTCGACGAGCGCGCGGTCGTGCTGCGGGACCACGCTCGAGATCGCAACCGCGCGCACCGACTCGACTGCGATTCCCGCTCGGCCGAAGAGCGCGGCTAGCGCGGTGCCGTACTCATCCGACGTGCGCCGTCGCGCGGTCGTGATGCGCCACGTCTTGGTGAGCTTTAGGCCGGCGTCTTCACCGCGCGCGAAGAAGCCGAGCTTCGTATCGCTGTTACCGACGTCGATCGCGAGCAGCATCGCTCAGGCGCGAATCAAGCGCGCGACCGACGGATCTCGAGCAGCGTATCCCAGAGCCGGCGCGCCAGCGTGCGCTTGGATGCGCGCCCGAGCTCGCGCCGCCCCGCCTCCCCCCAAAGCATCACGACGTCGTTATCGCCCGTCCCAAAACCGATGCCCGCATTGCGCACGTCATTGACCGCAATCGCATCCAAGTGTTTGCTGCGCAGTTTCTCGCGCGCGTACTCTTCAAACTTTTCGGTTTCGGCGGCGAAGCCGACCAAGAACGCGCCGCTGCGCCGCTCTCCGAGCGAGGCCAGGATGTCGGGCGTGCGCTCGAGCGCCAGCAGCGACGGTCCATCGCCTTTCTTGACCTTCTGCAGAGAGCTTTTGTTGGGGCGCCAGTCAGCTACGGCCGCGCTTGCGATCGCGACGTCGGCGCCGACGAAGCGCGCCATGGCAGCCTCGTACATCTCTTGAGCCGATGTCACGCGCACGACCCGCGCGCCGCGCGGCGGCGCGACGGTCGTCGGCCCCAAGATCAAATCGACCTCACCGCCGCGCAGAAGCGCCTCCCGCGCCAGCTCGATGCCCATCGTTCCCGTCGAAGCGTTCGAGAGGAAGCGCACGGGATCGATCGCCTCGCGAGTCGGCCCAGCGGTGATGAGCACGCGCTCGCCCTCGAGATCGCGCTTGCGCTCGAAGACGGCGTCGATTGCGGCCACGAGCGCCGGCTGAGCGGCCAGTCGTCCGACGCCGAACTCGCGTTCCGCTAAGAAACCAATCTCCGGCTCGACGATCGTCACCCCGCGCGATTCGATGAGCCGGATGTTTTCGCGGGTCGCCGGATGCTCGTACATCGCCTCGTTCATGGCCGGAGCAACCACCATTGGAATGCGCGCCGCGAGCGCAGCGTTGGTCAACAGATCGTCAGCGATGCCTTGCGCGAACTTAGCGATGACATTGGCCGTCGCCGGAACGACGGCCAATACGTCGGCCTCCCGCACGAGCGAAATATGCGGGATCGACTCCGGTGCGTCCCACAGCGAGGCGTACACGTGCCGGCGCGTGAGAGCTGCAAAGGTCAGCGCACCGACGAACTGCTCGGCCTCCGCCGTCATGATCACGGTCACCTCGTCGCCGCGCTGCACGAGAAAGCTGGTCAGGTCCGCGGCTTTATAGGCCGCAATGCCACCGCAAACGCCGAGCAGGATGCGCCGGGTCACGGTCGAGCGGGCAGCACCGCGGCCGCGAGCGGGCGTAGACGCAGCGGCGTCAGAATCGGATCGATGCCGTCGGCGCCCGGTATCGTCACGTTGTCGAGCAGTCGCGTCGAGCCGGCGAACGCGACCGCGACGACGACCGCCGGGCGCGTCAGCGGATCCAGCGGCGCAAACGCGAGCGGATCGACGATCTCCAGATAGTCCCAGCGCAGCGGCGGCTCGAGTAGATCGAGGCCCGCGCTGCGGGCCTTCCGCGGGTCGCGCTCGCCGCCCAAAACGGCATCGGCCACCGCGCGCACCGCGCGATACAGTGACGGAGCCGCGGCACGCTCCTCGGTCCCGAGGTAGCCGTTACGGCTCGAGAGCGCGAGGCCGTCGGCCTCGCGTACCGTCGGCGCCACCACGATGTTGGTCGCCATGTCCAGATCGCGCGTCGCGGCCCGAATGACCGCCGTTTGCTGCGCGTCCTTCTGGCCCAGATAGAGCGACGTCGGCTCGATCGCGTGCAGCAACTTGACGACGACGGTGGCCACGCCGGCAAAGTGGCCTGGCCGGCGCTCCCCTTCGATTCTGGCCCCGAGCGACCCAACATCGAGAGCGCTGGCAAAGCCGGGCGGATACATGCGCTCGGGCGCAGGTGCATAGAGCAGATCGACCCCGTGCGAACTCAGCAACTCGGCATCACGCTCGAACCCTCGTGGGTAGCGCGCAAAATCCTCGCCCACGCCGAACTGGAGCGGATTGACGAAGATCGAGGCGACCGTCGAGGCGTTTTCGGCCTTGGCGCGGTCGACGAGCGCGAGGTGCCCTTCGTGCAGCGCGCCCATCGTCGGGACGAATCCCACCGGGCGCGGAAGGGTCCGCGCAATGGCCCGGGCCGACCCCGGGGTGCGAACGACCTGCATTTCGTGCCAGCTCTCTGCCTAGGCCCGCTTCACCCGCAACAGCGTACGGCCCACGGTAAAGCGAGCCCCCGGTGCAATTGGGGTATCGTCCGTGACGACGCGTCCGTCGAGCTTGGTCCCATTACGGCTTGCCAAATCTGTGAGCACTAAACTTCCGCTGTCCTCGCGGAGTTGCGCGTGGCGTCGCGAAACGTAGCGGTCGAGCGTAAGGCAGGCGCCGGCCAGGGCATCGTCACGCCCGATCGTGATCTCCATTTCGAACGACCAGGTCTTGCCGTCGAGAGGGCCGCTCAGCACTTCGAGGATATACATCTTTTAGCCGAAGCTTTAACCCAGATACCCAGAAAACCCCGTGCCGCGCAGTCGAACGCTGCCGCCGGAAACCTAAATTCGAGTCGGGCGGCAAACCGCCCGCAGGAATGCGTACGCGCCGATGCCCGACATCCCCCCGGAAACCCAAGACCCTCACGACCGCGTAGCCTACGTCGAACCTCGCGCGCCCCAAGAGGGTGAGGGAGAGCCGCAGCGTATGGACGCCGGGTTGGAAGATCTTCTCACCGACCTGATGGACGTCGATTCGGACGCGCTGCGCGAGGCCGAATTCGAGCAAATACAGTCGATCCTTGACACCCTCGAGGGCAAGACGATCCGGGGCGCTTCGATCGAAGAAACGCGCATCGTGATCGAGACGACCGACGGGAACCGTTACTTTTTCTTCGGATTCATGGCCGGCCCGAAGTAACCGGCTTATTCCGAAGCTGCGTCGGCAACCGCGGCCAGCCGGGCCACTTCGGCGGCCACGAAACCGATGATCTCCTCGCGGTCACGCGGATCGATCTGCGTGAAGGCGACGCCGTGGAAGAATCGCTTGCTCTTCGCATCGTAGAACGAGAGGACGATGCGGCCACGAACCATCATCTCGCGGCCGACATTCGGCACGGGGAAACGCAGCAGCAGGACGGCCCCGAGCGGCAGATCTTCGGGGGTGGAGAGGCGCACGCCGCCCCCGCCAAGATCGCTCGCGTGACCGTCCTTCTCCTCGTCGTCGCCATTTTGCGTGTAGGTGACCGGAAACGAAACCGCGACCCGAACGTAGCGCCGTAAATACGGTCCCTCGCCGACGACTGAATAGGGTTCGGTCTTTTCGCTCACAGCGGCCCTCCCCACCTCATTGCCCACATCGTTCGCTGACACGATTCATTTGGCTTCTTTTAGCAACTCATCGGCCGCGAACGCGGCTCCCAATAACACGTGCTCGCGAACGATGCCGCCCTGCAGGTAGACCTCGAACGGATCCCGCAGCGGCGCGTCGCAGGAAAGGTCGATGGTGGAACCGCTGACGAACGCACCGCTCGACATCACGACCGGCTCCCGGTAACCCGGCACGCGGCCGGGCTGCGGCGCGAAACCGGCATTGACCGGCATCGTCCGCTGCAGGCCGCGGGCGAAGGCCGCCAACCGCCCGCGGCTGCCGAGCCGGATCGCCTGAACCACGTCGGCTCGGCGGCTACCTGCGGCGGGATCGACAGCGTAGCCCAGCGCAGCGAACAGGGCAGCCGCGGCGTCGAGCCCGCGCAGCGCTTCGCCGACGACGAGCGGCGCATAGAAGAGTCCCTGCAGCAGCGCGCGTCCGTGCCCAAGGGTTGGACCGACGGCGCTCCCCAGGCCGGGCGCGAAATGACGGCTCGCGACGCGCTCGATCGCATCGGCCGGACCGGCGACGTAGCCGCCTCCCGGCGCGATGCCGCCGCCGAGGTTCTTGAGCAGCGAACCCGCGATGACGTCGACTCCGTGGTGAACCGGTTCGCTCGGTTCGACCAGTTCGCCGTAGCAGTTGTCGGCGATCGTCACCACACCGGGGGCAGAGTTCTTGGCGACCCGGGCCGCCGCCCCGCATTCTTGCGCAGTCAGCGAGCGACGCGGCGCATAACCCCGCGAACGCTGGATAAAGACGACATCGGCGCCGCGCGCGCACGCCTCGGCCAGCCCGTCGTAGTCGATCGCCCCGTCGGCGCGCAAGTCGAGCTCCTCGTAGCCGATGCCCTGCTCGCACAACGACCCCGGGGCCTCGACGAGTGCGTTGCGCAGGGTGTCGTACGGCCGTCCGGTGGCAGCGACGATGCGGCCTCGCGGCCCCGCGCAGGCCGCGAGCGCGGTAACGATGGCATGTGTGCCGCTGACGAGCGAAAGACGAGCGAGGCAACGTTCGGTGCCGAAAAGGCGGCACAGAATCGATTCGTAACGCGCCCGTGCCGGGTCGTCGTAACCGTAACCGAGGCTCTCGGCAAGATCGCTTTCAATTATGCCTTCGGCTACGAACGCGCGCAGCACCGCAGCGCGAACGCGTCCGTTTGCGAGCGCACTCGGGGTGCTCTCATCGTAGAGAAAGCGGGCGGCTTGGTGCGCCGCCTCGCGAACGCTCTGAGCGAGGCCGGCACCAGCGAACAGCGCATCGATCACGCCGCCGCTCGTTCGTGCTCGCGCGCTTTCTCCTGTCGCTCGTAGAGCGCGACGAAGGGCGCATAGATCGCGGCGGCGACGGCAACGTTGATTAGTGCCAGCACGACGGCGCGCCAGTCTTTCGTAGCGAGGAAAACGCTCACCGGCAGCGGGAGCATCGAGGGCATGTAAAAAGCGGGACGGGCGACCCACCCGAAGTTGACTGCCAAGAAGGTGATCACGCACAGCGCCAGCGGAGCGAGTACGAACGGTACGCCAAGCAGCGGATTGACCACCAGCGGCAGGCCGAACATCAACGGCTCGTTGACATTGAAAAGAGCCGGTACGAGCGTTGCCAGTGCGACGCGGTGCAGCCGCGCAATCCGGCTGCGCAAGAGCAGCAAAACGAGCGGAAGCGTCGCCCCGGCACCCCCCGGGAAAACGAAGAGGAACAGCGAGACGGTAACGATATGCGGAAGCGGCCGGCCGTGCGCGAGCGCTTCGGCGTTCTGCGTCTGCAGCGACAAGTAGACGGGGAAAACGACGGCGGCGAGCAGGGCTGGCCCATGGATGCCGATCGCCCACAGCAACGTCTCGACCAGAGTGATGATCAAGAGCGCCGTCAGGCTATCGCCAAGGTCCCCGAGCGGCGCGATCATGCGGTCGAGGATGTTTGTCAGCGAGACGCCGGTGGCGAGCAGCAGCACGGCGCCGCCCACGACCGCGGCGCCTGCCAGCAGCGAGCCGCCCAGGGGGCCGAACTTGGCCCGCGCCAGGCGCAAGACGGTGACGGTGACAAGCGCGACCCCCATCGCCAAGAACAGGCCGCTGCTGCCGAGCGCCCGCGCGAGCGACGCGAAGGACGATGCATGTTGGTAGGGCAGCGACAATAGGAAGACGGGCTCCGCGAGCGCTAGCGCCGGCAGCCGGGGCACATCCCGGCGCTTGGCGAGTTGTAGCGTGAGCAGGACGCAGAGCAGCGCCGACATGACCCCCAGACCCGGCGCAAACGAATGTGAAAACCGTATTTGAAGGCTCTCGTTCGGCTCGATAAGCATGAACGTGGCGAGGCCAAGCAACAGGCCTGCGAAACTCGGCGGCAGGGCGGCCTGGATGGCCTGCATCTCGGGCACCTCCGAGAAGGCGCGCACGCGCGATACCAAAGTCGTGCCCAGGCGGCCTCGCCAGCTTGCGTTCACGGCGCACGCTTATTCGCTCACCGGCCTCCATCACCCGGGCTTGCGTCCAGATGCGGACGGACCGCGGGACCCGAAACTTAGAGCCGGCGGACGACCGCCTCGACCCGGCCGATGACCGTAACGTCGTCGGCATAGATGGGGGCCATGGTACGGTTCTCCGGCTGGAGGCGGACGCGGCCCGCTTCGCGATAGAAGCGTTTGACGGTCGCGTCGCCATCGACCATGGCTACCACGACCTCACCGTTGCGCGCGTCGGGTTGCGGGGAAACGACGATCAGGTCGCCGTCGAGGATGGCTGCCTCGATCATCGAGTCGCCCTGCACGCGCAGCATGAAGGTATCGGGCCTGCGTGCCAAGTCGGCCGGCACGACGAACTCGCCCTCGACGTTCTCGGTGGCCGTGATCGGCGTCCCCGCGGCGACTTTGCCGATGATGGGAATGACGCCGTATTCGGCCGAGCGGCGCTCCCCGAGCCTTCCCGTAGCAAGCGCGCGCGGCTTGGTGGGATCGCGATGGATCAGACCGCGCTTCTCCAGCGCTTTGAGATGCGACTGAACCGTCGACGACGACGAAAGACCGACTCGCTCGCCGATCTCGCGAACCGACGGCGGGTAGCCGCGTTCGTCCGTAAATCGATGAATGACCTCGAGGATGCGCGCCTGGCGCTCCGTCGGAGCTCGATCTGCCACGTATGGACTCCCTCGCTGCAGCGACCGATGATTCGGCCGCGATTGGCAGACAGCTTAGCATACGTCTGAGGGGGAATGCAAACATACGTTCGAAAACGCCTTGACTTATCCACAGGCGATTGGTAAAATGTGGGGGACGAACAGGCGTTTGGCCCAACATATGGGCGGGGGAGACGGCCAATGTACGTGAGACGGAAGCGCACCACCCTGATGCCGGCCGTAGCCCTGGCCGCGCTAGGCGCAATTGTCGCCATGCCTTTGTTGTCCTCGCCGCGTCTCCATGCCGCGAGCCCCGAGCATTTCAAGTCCGTCGTCATCGAGCGCGGCCAAACGCTGTGGACGCTCGCCGAAGAGGGCACCACCGTCGACGGCAACGTGCAAGAGACGGTCGATCGTATCATGGCCGCCAACCACCTTGAGAGCGCCGCCGTGTATCCCGGAGAGCGCCTGCGCATCCCGCGCTAACTACGGCCTTTTCGTGAGCATCACGCTGTGCCCGTGGTGCTTGTCGAGGAAATCAAGACCCTCGTTAATCCAGGTGTCGAGCCCGGACTGAACGTGGCGCGCTACCTCGCGCGCAACGTGCTCGCGGTCCTTGAGCCATTGCAGCTCCGCGCGCGTCGTCGGGAGCCAGATCGCGTCTTCGCACTCTTCGCAGTGGTAGCCGTACGTCACCGTCCGGGGTAGGTACACCTCAAAGAGGACGGCGCCTTTCGGTCTGACCGCCCTCGCTACGGCGGCATGCGGGAGAGCGCCCCGGTCGCGCAATCGATCGTGTAGGTCTGACGCGCGGGGCCGTCCACGACGCTCAGCAACACCCGGCTGCAGCGCGGCTCCGCCGCGGGCGGCGGATCGCCGGGTTGCCAGGCTGCGGCGGCAACGGTGCCCGAGGATGAAAAGAAGAGAGAAAACGGCGCATCGCCGCCGATGTCACTGGTCATCTGCCCTGCGATGGCGACACGCTCGACGAGCGGCGCTCGCGGCCGGCCGGCATTCGCGCTTGGAAGCGTGGCCGTGATTGGTCGCGCCGCATAGAGCGCAAGCGTCCAGCCTCCGGCCTCGGAGGGGGCGAGCGAGAGCGTTGCGCCGCTGCCGATCGTCGATGCCGCGCCGGTCAAGGTGGGCGCCTGCAGGGCGACCTGCTCGGCCAGCGCGGCGNNAGCACCTCGAGCAAAGCATAGCCGCCTTCGCAACTACGGCGTCCAGGAGTTGCCCGCACCATCGGCGTTGGGCCAGTGAACGTTGCGGTCGTCGTCGATCAGCAAAATGACGCCGCCGGCCGGCGTCATTCCCGCGTACGTTCCACCCGCGGAGGTCCGGCACCACGCAAGCGCTGCCGCGAGAACCTCACCGGTCGCACCGCTCGGCGGCGTGCAGATCTCATAGGCGTGGAGCAGCGTTGCGTCGCCGCACGTACTCCCGCCGCCGCAGCCGACTGCGTCACCCGCGTCGACGACGCCGGCCGTTCCGGCGCCCTGCGCGATCAACGAAGAAAACGGTGCGAACGCGAAGGTGCGGTACGTCAGTTTCTCGACAACCGACGCCGACAGAGCACCGCTGCGGGGAGCTCCGTCCTCTCCCGGCGGCCCGATCCGCACCGCCAGCTCGACGGCGACGCGCTGCTCCTGCGCATGCGCGTTGACGTTGTACGAAAGCTCGTCAGCGGAGCCCGGCGCAGGGCCAGGGGACGTTTGCGCCGTCGTCCCGGCTTGGTGCGCATCGAAGCGAGCGGCGAGCACACACGCGGGCGATCCCGGCGTCGTCTCGGGACATGCTGGAAGCGTTCGACCGGTAAAGACGAACGCGCTCGCCGATGGATTGCTTGCAACTTGTCGAGCCAACTCGCTTTGCACGATTCGCTCGGCGGCCGGCCATGCGTAGCGCATCGCGCGCCCGAGCGCATCGGCGCGCGAGCCTTGCGCCCCGACGATAAACGCTTCGAGCTCGGCGAAGGCAATCAACGCGAGCGAGAACGAGACGGCGAGGCCGAAGAGATACACTAGCAGACCACACGCTGCAGCGGCGGATCGCAATCCTTCGGCAGATCCGCCGCGACCGATGTCGTTTGCACGAGCGTCCCGTGGAGCGGGTCCTGCAGCGTCAAGGTCAACGTCGCGCCGCTGCCGCTCACTGCGATCGCGCTCGCCTGCAACGTTAACGTAACGCGATCCTCAGGAAGCCAGCGCTGGAGGCGCGCCGGCTTGCGCGGCGGCAAGACGGTCCACGTTGCCGGACCCAGCGACGTCAGTGCGTTTCGGTCGTAGCGAACGAGCGCCTCGATTTGCGCGCGCGCGTTGTGCAGCGCGAACGCGTCGAGCGAAGCGCTCTCCCCGGCGTCCGCCTCGTGCCCCGCGTAAGCGGCCACGCCGAGTGCCGCGACGGCCACACCTCCCACGAGCGCGATCGTGACGATCGCCTCGAGCATGGTGAATCCCCGTTGACCCGGCGCAAGCCGCATCCGCATCCCTCCGGCGAGGTAAGTGCCCGCCTTTGGCGAGCTGCATCACCCATCGGCCGAGCGTGCGATGGCCCTACGCGGGAACCGCCAGACGCTCTTTGACCAGCATCGGAATCTGCGAGGGTCGCTCGGCGACCGGCACGCCGGCTGCTTCGAAGGCCTTGACCTTACTCTGCGGCGTACCGGTGTTGCCGGAGATGATTGCCCCCGCGTGACCGAGCCGCTTGCCGCTCGGCGCCGATCGGCCGCCGATGAATGCAACGACGGGCTTGTTCGGAAGGTGCTCGGCGATGAAGGCCGCGGCGTCTTCTTCATCCGAGCCGCCGATCTCGCCGCACACCACGACTGCATCGGTTTCGGAATCGGTCGCAAAACTCCGCAGGCAGTCGACGAAGGTCGTGCCGATGATCGGGTCGCCGCCGATGCCGACGCAGGTCGACTGACCCAGACCCGCCTTGCTAAGCAAATCGACGATTTCGTAGGTGAGCGTTCCCGAGCGCGAGATCAGCCCGATGCGGCCCGGCCGGAAGACGTGGCCCGGCATGATGCCGACGAGCGATTTGCCGGGCGAGACTAAGCCCGGACAGTTCGGCCCGATGATGCGCATGCCGTGGGTCGTTGCCACGACCTTGAGCATGTCGTGCGCGGGAATGCCTTCGGTGATGCAGACCGCGAGTGAAATCCCGGCATCGTACGCTTCGAAAAGGGCATCCGCCGCGTACGGCGGCGGAACGAAGATGATCGTATGCGTCGCACCGGTTGCATCGACGCAATCTTTGACCGTGTCGAACACCGGGTTTCCCGTATCGATTCGCGTTCCGCCCTTGCCGGGCGTCACCCCGCCCACGATCTGCGTTCCGTACGCGATCATGCGCTGGGTGTGGAACAGGCCTTCGCGCCCGGTGATGCCCTGCACCAGAACCTTCGAGTTCTTGTCGAGATAGATCGCCACGTCTCGTCCTCCTGGCTAGCCGCGGGCCAGTTCGACCGCGCGCCGCGCGCCCTCGTCCATCGTTTCGACCGGATTCATTCCCGCGCCGGCGAGGATTTCGCGGCCTTCCTTTTCGTTTGTGCCGGTCAGTCGCACGACCAGCGGGACCTTGCGCACGTCGTCGCCGGCAAGCGCTTCGACGATCCCTTTCGCAACTTGGTCGCCGCGCGTAATTCCGCCGAAAATGTTGATGAACATGGCCTTCACCTTGGGATCGCCGACCACAAGATTGTAGCTTTTCTTTACCAACTCGGCCTGCGCGCCGCCGCCGATGTCGAGAAAGTTGGCTGCCGCGCCGCCTGCGTTGCGCACCGCATCCATCGTTCCCATTCCGAGGCCCGCGCCGTTGGCGATGATCCCGATGTTGCCGTCGAGCTTGGCATAGTTCGAGATGCCTAGACCCGTGGCGAGCGCGGCAGCCTGGTCCTCGTCGGCCGGCGCTTCGTTCTTCCAGGCTTTGAGTTCGGGATGCTTGTACAGCCCATTGTCGTCGAGGTCGACCTTTGCGTCGGAGGCGATGACGCGGCCATCCTCGCTCAGGACGAGCGGATTGATCTCGACCAGGTTTGCCCCGTACTCCATGAACATCGCGTAGAGACCGCCCAAGATCGACGGAAACGCGCGCTGAAAACCGGTCGGAAGTTTCGCCGCAAACGCAAGGCGGCGCGCGATGAACGGTTCGAAGCCGATCGCCGCATCGATCCAGTATTTGGAGATCGCGTCGGGATCGTGGGCGGCCACTTCCTCCACGTCCATGCCGCCCTGCGCCGTCACGATGACGACCGGTTTCTTCGCGGCGCGATCGATCGTTATGGAGACGTAGGCTTCGCTTGCGATCGCGACCTTCTCCTCGACGAGCAACGACTTCACTTCCTCACCGTCGGGATTCTGCTCGTTGCGCAGCACCTTTCCGATCAGTTCACGCGCGAGCTCGCGCCCCTCATCCGGCGACGATGCAAACTTGATGCCGCCCGCCTTGCCGCGCCCGCCCATCAGCACTTGGCTCTTGAGAACCCACGCGCCCGGATTTTCGGCGATGAACGCCGCAACATCGTCAGGACTGCGAACGAACACGCCGCGCGGCGTCGGTATCCCCACGCCGCGAAACAGCTCCTTCCCCTGATACTCCATCAATTTCACAGCCAACTATCGCCTTTCAAAGAGAAACGCCGTCCGCTCCCGCAGCGGTGCTAGGCAGTGAGGAGCAGCGACTTGCCGTACCCTGGGGATGCCGGGGCGGGGTGTCGCCGGAGCGGCCGTCGAGCGGCTTCCGCGCCATGCGGAGCCACGGATGGCGGGAGCGCGGCGCGGCGCAGCCGCAAGGCGCAGGATGCGCCGCAGCGGCGAA
>PMHO01000010.1:27708-76989 GCA_003156715.1 Candidatus Tityobacter terrigena | reverse complement strand
CCACCAACTGCTGATTAGCTGTGAACCCCGAATCGTCCAAAGGGTCTTGACAATCCCGGCCCTCTCATGGAAGGCCGCCCGCAACGACGGCACGGGTTAAACCAGGCCTTCCCTAAAAGTGGATGCCTAGACCGGCGTAGGGGCCGGACTCCGAAAAGTCCGACGGCGCGTTCTGCTTGTTGTCGCCTCGTTCGCCCAAGAATCCAAAGTCGAGGAAGACGGGGGTTCGCTTGATGTTAAAGGTTCCGCCGACCGCGTACTTGAGCACGCGGTACTGGAACTGGAACTGGTTGGCGGGCCCGTCGGTGAAGTTTGCGCCGACGGACGGGAAGTAGTACGCGGAGCCGTAGACCGAGAACGGCTGGTCGAGATCGGGGAGCTTTTCAGCGCCGAACCCGGCGCCGTGCTGGACGGGGTACCCGTAGTTCGTGTAGCGGTACATGTAGCCGACGCCGACGTAGATGCGCGGGTCGGCGATCTTGAGCCCGAAGCGGCCATCGATATCCGACGTGCGGGCCTGGAATGAGGGTACGAAAACGTAGCCTGCGTTGCCGATCTGCGCAACGCATCCTTCGACGGTCGGCTGCGATGCGATCGTACATGGCGATCCGGGGCCGTTTGCGATCGCGGGCGTCGGAATGCCTTGATTGTGCGGATAGTTGAATTGGCGGTAGTCGGCGGCCAGCATCCAAGGCACGTTGAATAGCGGAAACTCAATGGCGCCGGCGACGCGGTAGGAGCTCGTTCCCGTGTTGCCCGGGCTCAGCTCGTTATAGACCTTGGGGGCGAACATGTAGTCGCCCACGATGAAGTGCTCGTATACCGGCTTGGAGGCCCGAGGCGTGATGGTCGGCGCCGGCGTGGGCGGAGGGGGCGCTGCCGTCGGCGGCGGTGGCGGCGGGGACGGAGTCGGCGGCGGGGGAGTCGGCGGCGGCGCCATCACGTAGCGCACGACGACAAGCCGTTTGTCGGGAACCCACTGCACGTAACCGCCCATGCCTTCGGAGATGACGCGTACGGGTACGACGACCGAGCCCTTGTAGATTTCAGGCGGCACATCGAGCGGACGCTGCTCGCCGTTGATGACGACCAACGGCTTTCCGACGGTCACTTGAACGTCGGAGCCGGCTTTTGAGACGTCGACGGTCTTGGTGCCGGCGTCGTACGAAACGGTTGCGCCCATCTGCTCGAACATCGATCGCAGCGGGACGAGGATCGTTCCATTTCGTACGAGCGCCGCGAGCACGCGGTTTTGCTTGAGCCGGTCGGGCCGCGAATACACGTGGTGGTCGTTGAAGAGGATCGGAATCTCGCCCGACGGCGGCGTCCCGAAATCGGCGCCCGGCGGGCTCCCCGCGGCGTTCTGAGCCGATACGGCTAGGGGTGTCATCAGCCCTAGGCTCGCAACCAAATATGCGGCGAAAACTCCGGAACTCAAGGCTTTCAAGATCGTCCTCCCCGCCTGTGCGCCGCTCTGAATCGAAGAGCCAAGATTTCTGCCGGATCGAGCGTTACGACGGCTTTGTTGCTGTGGCCTATCGCGCACGACGTACGTGCGAGAAGAGCCGCCCGAACGCGTCGCGCGATGCGATGCGGGGACGGCTCTTCCCAAAGTGGAAACGGCACCGCGCGCTAACCCGACATTCAAAACGGGTTCTCACGCGATGCTTCTTCCCTGCCGGCTAGAAGTGCAGGCCTAGCCCGCCGTAAAACGCGCGGTGCGTGTAATCGGTTGGCGCATTCTGTTTGTTCGTTCCGTCGTCCCCGATCACGCCGGCGTCCAAGAAGAACGGCGATTTGGGTACGCGGATGTCAAACCCGGCGTTGTACTTGAGCAACCGGTATTCGAGTTGGTACTGAGCCCCGGCCAAGCTCGTGTAGTTCCCCTGGATCTGCGGGAAGTAAAGAATACTTCCGTAGAACGAGAGCGGAGCTTTGAAGTCGGGCGTCTTCATGAGGCCCCCGCCGAGACCTTGCATGAGCGGGTACCCGTAGTTGGAGTACTGCCACGTGTAGGCACCGACGATGTAGAGGTGCGAGTCGAAGATGCCGACACCGGCTTCTCCGTCCCACTGACGCTCGATCGCGTCGAACGACGGGACGAAGGTCTGACCCTGCCCGCCAATGGTGTTAACGCATCCCTCATCGCCGGCTGCATTGCCGAAAACACCCGGCGAGCACGAGGTACCCGCCCCGAACGGTCCGGTGCGATGCGGGTAGCGGTACTGTTCGCTGTCGCCGGCGACCAGGAGGCCGACATCGTGCGGGATCGGGATTTCGAATCCGACGCGGCCGCCGATCATGTCGGCGCCGATGTTGCCGGGGCTGAACTCGTTGTAGACTTGCGGTGCGAATATGGCGTCACCGACGATCCATGCCGAGATCTTCTTGCCTGGCGGCGGTGGCGGCGGCGGTGGCGGTGGCGGTGGCGGCGGTGCAGCCGTTGGTGGCGCAGTTGGCGCTGTGGTCGGCGGCGGAGCCGGTGGCGGAGTCGGTGGCGGCAAGTAACGAACGACGACTAGACGCCGGTCGGGAACCCACTGTACGTAGGCACCCATGCCTTCCGAGATGACGCGAACCGGAACGACGACCGAGCCTTTGTATACTTCGGGCGGAACGTCGAGCGGGCGGCTTTCGCCGTTGATGACCACCTCGGGCTTGCCGACCGTCACTTGGACGTCGGCCCCCGCCTTCGAAACATCGACCGTCTTGGTGCTCGGGTCGTAGCTGACCGTTGCTCCCATCTGCTCGAACATCGAACGCAGCGGAATGAGGACCGTGTTCCCGCGCACCAGAGCGGCCAGGACGCGTCCTCTCTTCAACCGGTCGGGCCTCGTGTAGACGTGCTGATCGTTATAAAGGATCGGGACTTCGCCGGATGGCGGCGAGCCGAAACTCGGCGTTTGGGCGAATACCGGCGCGCTGCCGGCCGTTGCAAACGCCACGATCCCGAACGCAACCGTCGCCACGCCGGCGAGCAACCGCGATGCGAGTCGAATCACTGAATGACCTCCCTATGTCTATTGTATGCTGGGGCCTGTACAGGGGGCTTGAAAGCGCCTTACCCGTCTTAAAAAGCGACGAAACTTCGAGCGGCGGCCCACCACCCAAGCGATATTGACGCTCTTCGCGAGTGTCGGCAGGCTGTTCTGGGGACATCTGCCTGGCCGTGCAACTCGCTTGAGCCCGTGAACGGAACGTCCGAGCAGCATCCTGAGTTGCGGGAGCGGACCGAAAGATTATTCCACGCACGAGCATTCATGCTGGATGAAGAAAACTTGCGCTCCTTCACCGGGCAACCGACCTGGCTAACCGAGCGGAAGCCTGGCTTCGCAAACGTTCGGTTGTGCTCTCAGCTTACCTTCTCTTCGAGGTTTGCGAGAAAGCGCGCGCGGTCGCTGATATAGCGCTCGTGGGTACCCTCGGCGATCTTCTCGCGCTCGTCGAAGGCTGCGACCGCGAAATTGACCCGCCGCCCATCCACCCCAATGATCTCGACCTCGGTCCGCACGATGAATCCGACCGGGGTCGGCGCGAGGTGGGTCAAATCGATGTAGACGCCCAGCGAGATCTCGTCGGGAGCGAGCATCGGAACGAGGCACTGCACGGCTGCCTCTTCGATCAATTGGAGCAGCATCGGGGTGGACAGCACGTCGACGCCTTTATTACCGGCCTTCTCGGCGGTCATCCATTCCTCGACGCGAGTTTGACTCTGGTACGAACGACCCACGTCGACTTTGGCGCCCATGCGCGTGAGATACTCCGGCAAGGCGCGCGCTCCCGCCGGAGCGCGGCCGGCTCGGGCGCAAGCGAAGGAGGATCGCCCAGGACCGTTTCTTGGGGACGGAGCGATGAATCAAATGCCCGCCCTGCCGCGTACATTGCGTCGTCGGCCCGGTCATTCGTCGGGCCGTGCTGAAGGAGATCCATGAAGTTTTGGGCACCCGCGCGGTTCGCGCTCGCGGCGGCGCTCGTGTTGACCGGCTGCTCGGGAGGCGGGCAGAAGCACCAAGGTCCGCCGCCGCTCGCGGTCGACGTCACCCGCGCAACGCGGCACGACATCGCGACCTACATCACCCTCGACGGCCAAATCACGCCCTTGCAGCAGTCGACCCTGAGCTCGACCCAGTCGGGGACCGTTGCAGAGGTGCTGGTCAACGAGGGCGACCGGGTGCATCAAGGCGAGTTACTAGCGCGTCTCGACGACTCCCAGCTTCGCGCCCAGCTGGCCGCGAACGAAGCCCTCGTTGGGCAATCGCGGGCCAAGCTGAGCAGTTCGCAGATTCAGGCTCCTATCTCGTCGCAACAGTACTCGGCTTCGGTATCGCAGGCGGCGCAGAATCTCGAGCAGGCGCAGAACCGCGTCGAGACCGACGTGGCCGCGCTCAAGAACGCAGAGCTCGTGTACCGAAGCAACGAGCAGCTCGCCGGCCAAGGCTACGTCGCGCAGACGACGCTCGAGCAGTCGCGCGCCGCCTATATCGCAGCCGAGCAAGAGCTCCATAACGCACGCCAAGGACTCGCTCCGGCCCAGGCCGCCCTGCAGACGGCCCGAACCAACGTACAGCAAACGCAGGTCGATCGCGCGACGATCGAGCAGAACAGCGCGGCACTCGATCAGGCACGCGCCAACGTCCAGCTGCTACAGACGCAGATCGCGCAATCCTCGATCTATGCCCCGTTTGACGGCGTGGTCACGGCGCGGCTGCTCGATCCCGGGGCCTTCGCCGGACCGAGCCAACCGATCGTGCAGGTTGCCGAAATCGATCATGTCTACGTCAACGCGAACGTGCCGGACGAAGACCTTGGCTACGTTCGTCCCGGAACGGCCGCGACGTTCGTCTCGGCAAGTTTACCCGGCAAAACGCTTCACGGAACGATCTTCGACGTCAACGCCGTGCCGACCACGGGCACGCTTTCGTATCGCGCGCGCCTTCGGCAAGCCAATCCGGGCTTCGAGTTGCGCGGGGGCATGCTAGCCACCGTCACCGTGCAGAAAGAAGCGCGCCGTAACGCGGTCGTCGTCCCGCGCACCGCCATCTTTCAAACCTATCAGGGTGCCGGCGTTTACACGGTGGTCGACGGTAAGGCAAAGTTGGTGCCGGTGCATTTGGGGCTCGAGACCGACACGCTGGCCGAGGTGAACGGCCTTTCATCGGGGACGATCGTGATCACAACGCGCCCCGATGCGCTACAGGATGGAAGCGTCGTCGCAGTGGCCAATGCCCCGCCCGCTGAGGGAACCGTGGGGCCCAGAACGACGCACTGAACGATTACCGAGGGGACTCGAGGATGACGAATAGATACCGGCGGCGCGCCGGCTTGCTGGCCGGCGCGCTGATCGTGGTCGGCGTTTCGATGGGCCTGCGCCCTGGAGCGGCGCAGCCGAACCCCACTCGGGTCGCGGCCGCGTCGCCGACGATACCCCCCAATCCGCCGGGACAGCCGACGCCCTACCCGCTGAACACGCTCGGGCCGGTCCAACAGGTCCCGGCGCTGCCGTATCCGGAGTATGGGACGCCCGCTCCGAACGTCGTCGGGACGACCGCCCCGGGCGTGCCGCCGACGGTCTCGTTACAGCAAGCGATCATGATCGGCTTTGCCAAGTCGCCGACCCTGGCGACCGAGCGGGGCAGCGTCGCCGTGGCTCAAGCCGGGGTGCGCCTCGAACGCGCCGGGCTGCTTCCCTCGTTCAGCGCTTCGGTCGTTCCTTCGTTCGCGCACGTTCAGCCCGGTGGATCGGTCTCGAGTTCGAGTTCGCCGACGAGCGGAACCGGTTCGACCGGGACGACCGGGACGACGGGTTCATCGCTCGGGATCTTTCCGCTCGCCGCGTCGGCCCCCACCGCGGCGCCGGTGGCCCCCGTTACGAAGACCAATTTCTTCACCAACACGTTGTCGCTTCAACTTTCGCAACTGATCTACGACGGTGGCCGGCTGGCCGATTCGGTTCGCGCGACCGTAAGCGGCGAGCGAGCCACGGTCGACACGTACGAACGCGATTTGCAAACGGTCGCCTACAACGTCGCGACGGCCTACTACAACTATTTGGCGGCCGAACGCACGGTCCAGGTCGATCTCGAGATCGTTCGCGAGGATAGCGTTCAGCTCGATTTGGTGCGCGCTCAAGTCCGGGCCGGAACCGCACCGCAGGTCGACATCGAGACGACCGAGTTGCCCCTTGCCCAGGCTCGCCTTGCGGTCGTCAAGGCGCAGGGCGCGGCGTATGGGGCCGAGGCGGCCTTCGCCAACGCAATGGGACTCGACGCAAATCTCGACGTCCAGCCGATCGACGATGCGCCGATCTTCACGAAGGCGCCGCTATCGACCATTCCGATCCCGCCCTACGATACCGCGATCAAGCGCGCCGTCGCGCTGCGCCCCGACTACGATTCGGCCGCGCAGCAGGTCGTTCAAGCGCAATACAACCTCAAGGCGGCGCGCCTAGGGACCTTCCCGACGCTTTCCGGAAGCGGCGGATACAACGAGGGCTCGACCGATGGAAATGGCGGCGCGTTCCGCAATTCTGAGACGGTTGCGCTCACGCTCTCGATACCGATTTACGACCAGGGAATGACCGCTGCAAACACCCTACAGGCGCAAGGCAACCTCACGATTGCGAATGCGAACCTGCAGAATACGCTGCTCGGTCTTCAACTGAGCATCAAACAGGCCTTGACCAACCTCGTCAGCGCGCTAGCCGCAATCGATCAGACTCAAGTCGAATATACGACCGCGGTCGCCAACTTACAGGCGACGCAAGCCCAGTACCGAGCGGGCGTCACGACGCTCCCGCTGCTGCTCGATGCTCAAGTTGGAATCACGCAAGCGCTGACGGACCGGGTTTCGGCGGTCTATACGCTACGGCTTGCCGAGCAGCAGTATCTCTACGCCGTCGGCAGCAACTACCAGTCGCCCATCTAGTTGCCCGCGGAGGTTTCCCCAGTACGGCACCAAAGCTTCGCCCGGTGGACGTAGCCGAGGTTCCGGTCGGGGTCGACGACCCGCTCAACGCCGCGATACTGCGCGTGTCGGAGGATCGCGTCAGCGGCTTCGTACGCGATCCGTTCGGTGCAATTGCGCTCGCTTCGGGGGTCGACGTCGAGACCGTGATGGGCCGCATCAAAGCGATGTTGAAGGCTGGGACGATCCGGCGCGTTCGCCAGACGCTGCTCGCCACCAACCTCGCCCACGGCGCGCTCGTCGCATGGCAAATTGCGCCCGAGCGATTGGATGCGGCGTTCGATTTCATGTTCCGCGAGGATCCCTTCTCGGGTCACGTCGTCGTACGCACGGCCGACCCGGCAACACCGGGTTCGCGCTACCGCCTCTGGACCACGCTGAAGGTCCCGCAAGGATATTCGCTCGAGAAACATGCCGAACACCTGCGCGCCGCAGTCGGAGCCGAACGCTTCCAACTGATGCCCGCAAAGCGCCTCTTTGCGCTCGGCGTCGGGCACGTCCGGCGCCGTGCGCTCGAGCCCGGCAGCCGCTCCGAACAACTCGCCGACGTTCTCGATACGCGGATAGTCGAACTTTCCGCGGCCGAATGGCACGTTCTGGCAGCGCTCAAACGCGAGTTCGCCGTCGACGAGCTCGAGCGCGATCTGTGGCGCCGGCGCGCCGCCGAGGCGAACGTTTCCCTCGAGCGCTTCTATGCCGTGGCCGAATCGTTGCACGCACGCGGCGTGATCGGGCGCTTCTCGACCTTTCTCGAGCACGTCAAGGCAACGGCCGGAAACCAGCCCGTCACGCGCTACAACGCCCTTTTCCACTGGCAGGTCGCGCCTGGCCGCGAGATCGCCGCCGGGCGCGAGGTCGGCCGTCATCACATCATGACGCACGCGTACTGGCGCGAGGGCGGTCCCGAGTTTCGCTCGGTCAATGTGATGGGCGTCGCCCATGGGCTCGACAAAGCACTGCTGCTCGCGCACAAAGCCGCCATCGACCAGCATCTGAGCGAGGCGGGAATCGAGATCGGCTACACCAACGTCTTCTGGGGCGGCCGCAGCGAAATTAAGCCCTCGGAGATCTCACCCTTGGCTTTTGCCGAGTTTTACCGGTTGCGCGGCGTCGATCCGGAGGAACTGCGCGCGTGAAGTTCGTTGACGCCGAAGCGCCCTAACGTGGATAACGGGAAGGGACGAATGCGCCCTCGCGCGTGGCTGCTGCTGCTGGCGCTGTGCATGGCCTCGCCGGCTTGCACCAAGGTCGGCACGGGCGGAGGCACCTCCGAACGTCACGCGTTCACGCAGCCGCACGTGCTGCGTTTCGCGGAGGCCGAGGACATCTTCGGGCTCAACCCGCTGATCGGAACGCAGGCCGTCGTTGCCGATCTTTCCCAGTTGACGATGGCCTGGCTGATCCGCACGGACGCACGCTCCGCACCGACGGTCCCCGAGCTTTGCACCGAGGTGCCCAGCCTGGCGAACGGCGGAATCGGGAAAGACGGTAAGACGATCACGTGGCACCTGCGGCGCGGCGTCAAGTGGGCCGACGGCGTCCCGTTCACCGCCGACGACGTCGTTTTCTCGACGCAACAGGTTCTCAATCCGCAGAACAACGTCGTCAGCCGGGACGGCTGGGAGTTGATTTCCAAGATCGGCGAGCCCGACAAGTACACGGTCGTCTATCACTTGTCGCGACCCTATTCGTCTTTTGCGGTTACCTTTTTCTCGACCGCCGGGGCCAATCCGGCGATCCTCCCCAAGCATCTCTTGCAGGGTTACAAGAACCTCAACGACGTGCCCTACAACGCGCTGCCGGTCGGTATCGGTCCCTTCAAGTACGAGAGTTGGAAGCGGGGTGACGTCGTCACGCTGGTCCCCAACCCGCTTTATTGGCGCGGCACGCCGAAGCTCCAACGCGTCATTTTCAAGATCATCCCGAGCCGCGACACGGTGCTCGAGCAGATGAAAACGCACGAGCTCGATCTGTGGGTTCCGGTCTCGCCGCATTACGTGAGCGAGCTCCGGCAGATTCCAAGTACGAAGATCTTTATGACGCCGAGTTTTTTCTACGATCACCTCGACTTTAACACGGCGCACCCGGCGCTGCGCGATCCGCTGGTTCGCCAAGCCTTGCGCATGGGCATCGACCGCAACGTGATCGACCAGAAGGTTCGTTTCGGCATCTACATCGTTCAAGAGTCGGTGGTCCCGCCGGCCAGCCAGTATCACGTCGACGTACCGCTCGCGCCCTTCGACTTACAGCGCGCCAACGCGATGCTCGACGCGGCCGGCTGGAAGCGGGGACCGGGTCCCGGCGGAATCCGCCAAAAGGACGGCGTGCGTTTAAGCCTCGATTTCGCGACCGGCGTCGGGCTGCCGGACACGGACCTTCAGATCGAGCTCATCCGAAGCTGGTGGCAACAGCTTGGCGTCGAGCTGTCGGTCAGACACTATTTGGCCGCAATCTTCTTCGCACCCGCGCCGAGCGGAGGCATCGTGCTCGGCGGCAAGTTCGACGTAACCAACTTCGCGTGGGGCGGCGATCCAAATCAAGACCTCGCCAACCTCTACTCCTGCGCGCGCTTTCCGCCCAACGGACAGAACGACTTGCGCTACTGCAACCGCGCCGTCACGGCCGCGATCGATCGAACCCGGCTTAGCTACGACCCCGTCGCGCGCGCAAAAGATCTGGCGTTCATTCAGCGCCAGATCGCACAAGACGCGCCGACGGTGGTTCTCGATGCGCGCCGGCAGATCTATGCCTTCAACGACGACCTCAAGAACTTTCACCCCAACCCCGTGGCGCCGTTCGATGACGTCATGCAGGTCGATATCTAGCGTGTCCCGCTAGCGGTGCGAGGCTTCGGCGGTTTCGTCAACGGATGCATCTTCGCGCTCGCGCTGTTGATCGGTCTAGCGTTCGGTGCCGTCCAGAGCGGCCTCGTACCTGCCAACGCCGACTCCAAGCCGAATCGCATCGAACGATGGCTCGCGCACGCCTCGCTGGAAGCGGCGATCGCGCGCGGCAGCAAGGATTTGCAGAATCCCCTCCAAGCGAGTGACGACAACCTGATCGCAGGCGTGCACCTGTACGGCGCGAACTGCGCGGTCTGCCACGGAGCGGCCGACGCCAAGCAATCGAATCCCGCAAAGGGCTTCTACATCCGCTCCCCCGCGCTAGCGAAGGATGGCGTGGAAGACGATCCGGAAAGCGAGACGTTCTGGAAGGTGAAGCACGGTATTCGCTACACCGCGATGCCGTCGTTCGGCGCGACGCTCTCCGACGCGGACATCTGGAAGCTCGCCATGTTTCTCAAGCGAATGGACAAGCTCGACCCGCAGGTCGACGCCGAATGGAAGAAGATTCCGAGCGCAGCAACGGCGGCGAGCCCTTAACGCGGTCCCGACGCGCGCGCGGCCGGCGGCACATTCGCGGGACGGGGCCGAAGGCTAAAGCTCGCGATCGACCACAAAACGGCACATCCGGCGAGCGGCACGAGCCGTAACGCGCCCCAGACGGGGTCGAGACGCGCAATGCCGCTCGCAAGTTGTTCTTGACGCCAGACCTCGGCCGGCGCGAGGGTCAACGCCGCGTGAAAGACACGCGGCAGGGCATCGGGCCAGACTGCTAGGGGATGCGCGACGGCGAGCGCGTCCGCCAGCGCCACGGCTCCCGGCGCAGCCAGCAGCGCGAGCAGGTGCAGCGGCCGTGGATTCCATGGAATCAGCGCGAAGGCGGCGAGGGCCGCCGCGAGCGCGAGCCAAAGGGTCGCAGGCAAGCCGCTCGGCCGTTGTGCGAGACCAAGCCAGTCGACTGCAACGGCTAGCGTGGCCGCCACGGACCACACGCGCCACGCGCCGGAGGCGCGCCGCAAACAAACGACGGCGGGCAAAAACGCAATCGTGAAGTCGTGTTCGTGCGCGAACGGCAAGGCCAGCGGTACGGCGGCGCAGGCAAGTGCGACACACCCGGCTTGGTCGTAGCGCCGCGAGAGACACTGGGCGACGAGCGCGACGAGCACCGCGACGGCGAGGGCGATCGCGATCGTCTGTGCGACCCGTTCATCCGCTCCGAGGGCGCGCGCGACCGCACTCGGCGTCGTCTGAATTGCGATGAAGCGCTCGGCGCCGGCATGTTCGCCAAGGAGCGCGAGGTAGCGCAGCAGCGGCGCGAATCCACCGAGCTCCAGGGCCGAGCCGCCCACGGCGATCGTCGCGGCGAACCCAAGCGCGATGGCCGTGCGCCGATCGCGGAGGGCGGCGGCGAGGGTGATGCCGATGTTGGGCTGCAGGGCCGCCAGCGACGCGCAAAAAGCCGCGGGCAGAAGGTTGCGCAGGCGCAGGAGGAGCAGCGTTCCGACCGTCGCGGCGCTGGCCACGACGGCTACCTGCCCGAGCGCCATACCGCTCGTAAGCGGGCCGAATGCGCCGCCGAGAACGAGCACCGCGAGCCACTCTCGCGGCGGAATCGGACCGCTTGCGATAGCGAGACTCCCGAGGCCAAGTGTCACGAATCCGAGCGCTAGGACCACGCCCCAAACCAGCGTCGCGTGGGCGTAGTCGAGCTGGGCAAGCATTTCCCAGAGCGGCAAGCCAAAGGGCGGACCGGCGAAGGGCAGCAGCTCGTCGCGCGAAGCGATGACCCCCGGCACCCGGCGCTCGGCGCGCCAGATCTCGCGCGAATAGGGGTCGTCGCCCGCCAAGCGTGACGAGCCGGCCGCGTAGTATGCCTCGAAGTCTCGCATGACCGGCCCCGGCGTCCGCGCGGGGCGGACGGCAAAGAATGCGATCCCGAGCGCCACGAGTGCGCCCGCGAGCGCCAACGAGCGCATTTAGGAGATCGCGGGCCTCGGAACGCCGACGTGCGACTCCAGCATGAATGCGAAGAGGAACGCGGCCAGCGCGAAGTACGAGAAGGCGACGCCGCCGCGTTGCGCCGCCGTGAGCGCATAGTAGCGCGTGTCGATCTTGCCGCGCCAGGCCGCGATCGCTTGCGGGAAGCTCAGCACGATCAGGATGAGGATCAGCGGATTCCACCAGTGGAAGGCAATGGCCGCGACCACGATCGCGATCAGCCCGAAGATCCAAATGCGCGGCGAGATGGCCCCCGCGATGCGGCCCCCGTCGAGCGGGAGCGTCGGAAACAAGTTGAAGAGGTTGAGGAAAAAGCCCGTGTAAGCGCACGCTATCCAGAAGTTCGAGCCCGTCGCTTGACCGTACAGAAAACATCCCAGCGCCCCGACCGTCCCCATCAACGGGCCGCCTAGTGCAATGTACGCTTCGTCGAGCGCGGACGCGGGGCGCCCCTTGAGCGCGATCAGCGCACCCATGCCGGGAATGAAGTACGGCATGGAGGCGGGGATGCCGAGCATGCGCATGAAGAGCGCGTGACCCAATTCGTGCACCAGGATGAGCAAAACGAAAACGAGCGCAAAGCGCCAACCCCAAAACAGCGCGTAAAACCAGACCGAAACCAGCAGCGAAAGGGCGCTGAAAAAGAACGATTTGAAGTACAAGAGGGAGAAGGCGAGCGTCTTGAATTTCGCGAGCAAGAGCGCCAGACCCACGGCTGCGCCGCCGGCTCCCTTTTGCCAGCCGCTGCCGGGCGCGCGCTGCGGTGGCGGGATGTATTGGCCTTCGTAGACGGGCGGAGTCGCTGGCTGCTCTTGCACGACTCGGACCTTCGCCTTCGGCGCGTACGACTCCCCAAAGGTGCCGCGCCCCATGGAAACGTTCCGTTGCGCGCATCTCGTGATGCAAGAGTAGCCGCATGCCTGCGCGGATAGTGATCCTCGGCGGGGGCTTCGCCGGTCTCGCCACGGCGCGCGAGCTCGAGCGCCTCCTTCGCCCGAGCGAGGCCGAGCTGACGCTCGTTAGCCGCGAGAACTTCTCGGTCTTTACCCCAATGCTGCCCGAGGTTAGTTCCGGTAACCTCGAGTCGCGGCACATCGTTACGCCGGTGCGCGCGCAACTGCGGCGCACGCAGTTCGTCCTGGGAGAGGTCGACGCCATCGACCTCGAGCAGAAGCGGGTCGCCGTCCGGCACGTGATCCTCGGTACGCGCCGCACCTACGAGTACGATCAATTGGTTCTGGCGCTGGGCGCCGTCACGTCGACCTTCGATCTTCCCGGCGTCGCCGAGCACGCTTTGCCGCTCAAAACGCTCGACGATGCCGACCGTCTGAGGAACCACGTGATCGCCATGCTCGAGCTGGCCGACGTCACGGCCGATCCCGCGCAACGCCAACGGCTTCTGAGGTTCGTTTTCGTCGGCGGGGGCTTTACGGGCGTTGAAGCCGCGGGCGAAATGGTCGATCTCTTTCGAAGCACGCTCCGTTTCTATCGTTCGATCGCACCGCACGAGGTTGAGATCTATCTCGTCGAGGGCGGCAAGAAGCTTTTGCCCGAGCTGCAAGCGGGCATGGGCGAGTACAGTGCCCGCGCGCTCGGCAGACGCGGCGTAAGGGTCTTGCTCGAGTCGATGGTCGCCGAAGCCGACCACGATGGCCTGACGTTGAAGGGCGGGCGCCACCTTTCGACCGCGACGCTCGTGTGGAGCGCCGGCGTGCGACCGTCGCCGTCGATCGCGGCGCTTTCGATCGCATCGGGACGCGGCCGGTCGATTCCCACGAGCGCCGACATGTCGGTGCCCGGCTACCCGGGCCTTTGGGCGCTGGGCGACTGCGCTTCCATACCGGCTCCCGCCGGCGGTACCTATCCGCCCACGGCGCAACACGCTTTGCGCGAGGGGCCGTGGCTGGCGCATAACATCGCCGCAACGCTGCGCGGCTCGGCGACCAAGACGTTCCGCTACGACGCGCTCGGAATGATGGCGTCGCTCGGCGGACGGCGCGGCGTTGCCGGACTGCGCGGCCGCTTCTTGCTCACCGGTTTCTTGGCGTGGATGCTGTGGCGCACGTACTATCTGCTGCGCTTGCCGGGCCTCGACCGCCGCGTGCGAGTGGCGCTCGACTGGACGCTCGGCCTCCTCTTCCCGCGCGACATCTCCGAGCTTCGCGTCTACACGGAATCGGCGCGTCTGCATTCGCTCCTCGAGGCGGGTCTCAAGCCGGTGCGCGCTGCTCCGGAAGAGGAGGCGTAGTTCGAACGACCTTGGCGACCGCGTCCGCGAAGGCGTGCACGTCGTCTTCGGTCGTATCGAAAGCGGTCATCCAGCGCACGATGCAGCGCTTGGCGTCCCACTCGTAGAACCAGCGCTCGCGCTGGAGCGGCTCGATCGCCTCGCGCGGCAGGATCGCGAAGACGGCGTTGCTTTGCACCGGATACGCCAACGGCACGCCGAGCGCGGCCGTTCGGCTCGCCAACAACTGCGCCATCGCGTTGGCATGCTGCGCGTTCTGCAGCCATAGATCCTGGTGGAGCAACGCCTCGAACTGAGCCGCGATAAAACGCATTTTGGAAGCTAGTTGCGCGCCTTGCTTGCGCACGAACGGCAGCGCTTCGCAAAGCGCATGGGGGCGTGGCAAAACGATCGCTTCGCCAAAGGCAAGCCCATTCTTGGTTCCACCGAACGTCGCGACGTCGATGCCGCTCTCCACCAAGAGGGTGCGCAACTCCACACCGAGTGCGGCTGCGGCATTCGCCAGCCGCGCACCGTCGACGTGAAAGAGCAGGCCGTGGCGGTGCGCCGCCTCGCCGAGCGACCTCAGTTCGCCGAGCGTGTAGACGGTGCCGACCTCCGTTGCCTGCGAAATGGAAATCGCAGCGGGCTGCACGTGGTGCGGATCGCCTAGACCGGTAAGCGCGGCTTCGACGTGCTGCGGGGTCAGCTTGCCGTCTTCGACCGCAACGTCGATCAGTTTTGCACCGGCGAAGCGCTCGAAGGCGCCGCACTCGTCGACGTTGAGGTGAGCGCCGGCCGGGCAGATGACCGCCTCGTAGGGCCGCATCGCGGCGGCCAGCGCGACGACGTTGGCACCTGTGCCATTGAAAGTGAAGAACACGCGCGCTTGCGCGCCGAGTAATGCGCGAAAAGCCGCTTCGGCCCGCTGCGTGTAGGGGTCGTCGCCGTAACCGGCAACGTGACCGTCGTTTGCGGCCGCGATAGCTGCAAGAACGAGCGGATGGATGCCGGCGTTGTTGTCGCTCGCGAAATGCCGCCTGGCAGGGGGCCGGTCGAACGATTCAGCTAACATGCTTGCTTGGGCTTCCTCTCTGCTCGAGCAGCTATTCGGACCCGCACGCTTGATTCTCATACGCGATTAACGATATTGTAAGCGGACCCACCGTAGTGGAGAAGGTAGCGCGCGAAAGAGTCGCGCCGCCCCTCACAAGCTCGAACCTCGGAGAAAATACAACTCGTGACAAATCCGTTTCGCGTCGCGGCCGTGGCTGCGGCTCTCGCCCTATCGACCACGGTCCTGGCCGTCGCCCAAGACATGCCAGCTCCTGCGGCGCAATCGGCACCGCGCGCACACACTGGAGCGCACCGTTTTGCCACCGCCGTGCACTCGCTCTCGCTTTCATCCGATCAGCAAGCCCGTATCGATCAGCTTCATCAGCAGTTCAAGGCGCAACAAAAGGGTATCGCCGACAAGAATCAACGCCGCGCGAACCGCAAGAGCTTCCACGAGGCCGTCATGGGGGTCCTCACCCCCGATCAGCGCGCACAGCTTAAATCCATGATGAAACAGTCGCGCGCGTCCCAGACCCAGCAACCGAACAGTTAGTACAGCCCCATCGTCCGCGTCGTGCCGTCGATGCGCGAAACGGCGCGCTCTAGCGCGCCGGCATCGACTCCGACGATCTCGCAATAGAAGCGGTAGGTAAAAGGCTCCTCGAGCGACGGCCGCGACACCAGCGTGCGCAGGTTGAGCCCAAGATCGGCAAAGGCCGCCAGCGCATCGCGCAGCGACCCAGGCCGGTGGGCCAGGCAAAGCGCCACGCAAGCACGGGTCGCGGTCGCGCGCCGCGGGGGGTCTTTTTGCACCAGAAAGAAGCGAGTGAAGTTGTCGTCGACGTCTTGAATCGACTCGGCCAAGAGCTTTGCTCCGTATCGCGATGCCGCCGCCTGCGAGGCGATCGCCGCAAATGCCGGATCGCCGAGCCGGGCGATTTCCGCGACGGCTCCGGCGGTATCGGCCACGATGACGCTCGCCATCGCCGGATGCGCGGCGAGGAAGCGGCGGCACTGTTCGAGCGCGACGGGGTGCGAGCGAACTTCGCGCACGCGGTCGAGGGACGAATCCGGCGTTCCGATCAGGTTCTGCACGACGCGATAGACGATTTCATCGACGATCCCCAGGCGAGCGTCGGACCATAGCAAATCGTACACCCGGGGCACGGAGCCGGAAATCGAGTTCTCCACCGGCAACAGGGCGGCCTCAACTTCTCCCGTCGCCAGAGCAGCGGCCGCGTCGTCAAAGGTGCGGTAGCCGCGCGTTCGCGCGTTCGGCACGAGCCGGCGCGCCGCGTCGTCGCTGAATGCCCCCGGCTCGCCTTGATAAGCGACCAGCATGGCGCCGCTAGACGGCGGCGTTGGCGGCGGCTCCCAGCCGGAACGCGGCAACGAACGCGCGGAAGACGATGCGATAGTCGTCGTGCACGAAGCGCGTCGTGCGGCCTCCGACACGCTCGAAACCGGGCATCAATTCCACGAAGTCCGCGTTCTGCGTTCCTGCAAAATCGATCTCCAGCACGATCGGCGCGACGAAGGCGTAGGGGCGCATCTCGGCCGCGCGCCGCACGGCCTCGCCCGCGCCCTCCCGAATGCACCGCTGCGCCTGGTGCGGCGAAAGCGAGTTGACCGCGAAGCGCCCGATCGACTCCTTGGTCGTGATGCCGACGATCCAGGGCAGCTGCGAGCGCGTTTGCTCGATGGTCGTGCGGTCGCCGCTGACGAGCGCGACCGGGACGCCGTACACGCCGAGCAGCGCGGCGTTCATAACGGCCTCATTGCAGCGCACGCCGTTAATGCGGACGTCGTAGATCGTGTCCGGGGTGTAGGTGTGGTCGAGCGTTCCGTCGAGCGAACCGATTCCCGCGTGGTAGCCGGTGAAGAAGGCAAGCGCGAACTCCGGCGAGACGCCCTCGGTCATCGAAAAAGGTTTGCGGTTGCCGTAGATCATGCGCACGTCGTCCGGCAGCTCGTCCCAGAGGACGTTGCGCATCGCCGAGTGCGAGTCGTTGACGAGTACGCCCTTCGCCCCCGCCTCGCGCGCGCCGTCGATTGCCGCCCGCACTTCGAGCGACATCAAACGCCGGTAATACGGATATTCGGTCGTATTTTTCGGATCGACCTGGGTCCAGGAACTGACGGCGGCCGTGCCCTCCATGTCGGCGGAGATGTAGACGTTCACGACGCGCCGAGGTTGTGCAGCGCGGCGCGTGCATCGTCCGCGCGCTGATCCTTCGGAGCAACCTTGAGGAATTTTTGGTAGGCGGCGATCGCTTCGGCGCGCCGGCCGGTCGCGTTCGCTACGACGCCTTCCGCCAGCAGCGCCGATGGAAACTCCGGCCAGCTGGCTAGGACGACACGCAATTGCGCCTGGGCGGCAGCGTCGTCACCGAGGTCGTGCAGCGCGACCGCATAGTCGGTGCGGACTCCGAGGTTCTTCGGGTCGACGGCCAGTGCGCGCCGGTCGTAGGCGATCGCCTGCGCGAATTTGCCCGCATCAAAATACAAGCCCGCTAGGCCTTCCAGCGCTGCCGCGTCGCGCGGGTTACGGGCCACGCGCCCGCGCAAGTCCGTAAGGATACGCTGGATCGGCGCGGGCGGAGCGCCCGCCCCAGCTTGCACCGAGGTCCCGCCTCCGACCCCGTTCGGCGCGCCGCCGCCCTGCGAGGCGGCTCCCTGGAGCGAGCTCGAGGCCGAACCTTGGCCGGCATCAGACTGCGCCTCCGGGCCGAGCGCGGCGCCGGTCACCCCGAGTCCGATCTTGAGAAGGTAGGCGATGACGCCAAGCACGACCGCCATGGTGAGGCAAAGGATCGGCAGGTAGATGCGCGGCGGAAGGCCGCTTGCGGGACCACGGTTCACGAGCAGGGATGTTCTCGCGCCCGCGTGCAAAGCCTCGGATCTCAAGTGCTGCCCGACGTCTCCGAGCTCCAACTCCTCTTCGCCCTGCTCAACAACCAGCATTTCGGCGGCGAGATTCCGGCCCATCGCATCGCCTACAACGGCCGGTTTTCGAATCTGGCGGGCCGCATCGTGTATAAGCCGCCCTTGATCGAGCTGTCGCGCAAACATTTTGAAAAGCATCCCGATGCCCTGCGCGAGACGCTGCTCCACGAAATGATTCACGCCTGGCTCCACGCGCGCGGCGAGAACGCGGGCCACGGTGCCGCGTTCAAGCGAAAGATGCGCGAGCTCGGGTTGCGCTCCGTCTACCACGACTTAGGCAGCGTCGTGCCGCGCAAGGAAAGCCCGCGCCGGTTCATACTGCGCTGCGACCGGTGCACGATGGAACTGCTGCGCAAGCGCCGGCCGCCCGCGAAGGTCTCGTGCGGCCGCTGCAGCCCGCGCCGCTTCGACGCGCGCTATCCTTTACGCGTTCTCGAGGTTGTCGAAACGCGCGAGCTTGCCGAAGGGCGCGCGGCCCAACGGCTCCCGCGCTGAGACCGTACCGGACCGCCTGCTGAGAGCGCCGTGCGGGTTCTGATGTTGGGCGGTACGGTCTTCCTCGGGCGGCACGTCGTCGAAGCGTTGCTGGCGCGAGGCCACGAGCCCATGCTCTTCACGCGAGGCCGGCGCAATCCGGACCTCTTTCCGGAGTGCGAACGCATCACCGGCGATCGTACGACCGATCTCGAGCGCATCGGGGCGCGGCGCTTCGACGCCGTCGTCGATACGAGCGGGTTTCTGCCCGCACCCGTGCGCGACGCCGCCGCGTATCTGGCCGGCCGCGCCGAGCGCTACGTGTTCGTCAGCTCGGTGTCCGTCTATTCTGCGCACGTGGCGTCGCCGAACGAGGAGTCGGAGCTTGCCGCCTTACCCGCAGGAGTTTCCAGCGACGAGTTCGCGATCGAGCAGTACGGCGCGCTAAAGGCGCTGTGCGAGGAAGCGGCGCGCACCGCGTTCGGAAGCGATCGCACGATCGTGGTGCGCCCGGGACTGATCGTCGGCCCGCACGATCCCACCGATCGCTTCACGTATTGGCCCTGCCGCCTCGCGCGCGGCGGCGACGTCCTTGCGCCCGGACGTCCCGACAACCCGGTGCAGTTCGTCGACGTGCGCGACCTTGCGACGTGGATGGTGTCTTTGCTCGAGCGGCCCGCGGCCGGAACGTTCGACGCGTGCGCGCCACGCGGCGCGTGGACGTTCGACGACGTGTTGCGCGCCTGTCGCGCCGCCGCCCAGAGCGATGCGCGCTTGGTATGGGTCGAGGATGCATTCTTGGAATCGGCCGGCATCGAGCCGTGGATGGGCCTGCCTCTGTGGCTCCCGCCAAGTGCCGGCGCACCCGGCCTGCTCAACGTCGAAGCGTCGCGCGCCAAGCAGGCCGGGCTCGTGTGTCGCCCGCTTACCGAAACGGCTTTCGACACGCTGCAATGGGCCGGCGCGCGCGAGCCGGGCCACGAGTGGAAGGCGGGAATCGCACCCGAGCGTGAAAGCGAGGTGCTGGCCGCTTGGCGCGAACGTCGCAGAGCTTGACGAGCGTGAGAAGCAGGGCGCGCTAAATCACGGCGTCACGACCGGGCTGACACCGTACGCGAGGTTGGTTGCGCGCGGGCGGCGGGCGTCGCCGTCGGCGTGGGCTTTCGGAGCAGGGCGACGAGCGGCAAATTGATCAGGGTGGCGAGCGCGACCACTTTGGAACTGTCCGCATAAGCGAGCACCTGCGCCTGCTGTGCGACGACGGCCAATAGCGATGCACTCGGGCGCATGATGCCGAGGTGCGCGAAGTGGCGCAGGGTGGCCTGCCCTGCGAGCAGCGACTGGAAAAAAGCGAAGCTATGATCGTACACGACGGAAAGAGCGGTCGTTGCGACCGATCCGCCGAGCAATAACACGAGCTTGAAAATCGCCACGCCTTCCGCCCGAACGTCTTCGGGTAGGGAGCGGACCATCACGTTCGCGATCGGCGAAAAAAGGCACGCGAAACCGGCGCCCGAGATCACGATCGCGAGGGCGAACGTCGTGAAATCGGATTCGGGCGTGGTTTGCAACGCGAGCATTGCATACGATATCGGTACCAGTACGAAACCGATTGCAACCGGAACCCTCCCGTCGATCTTGTCCGCGTTCACGAGCAGAACGGCAGCCGGCGCTACGAACGCGATCGCTAGGATGCGCAGCGTCAGCAAGGCGCCGGCGGCCGAGGGCGGGAAGCCGAGTATCGTTTGCGTGTATTGCACGAAAAGATTGGCGCCGAAAAGCGGCACGCCCAAGCCGAAGCCGAGCACGCTCGCGACGGCGAGATTGCGAATGTGGAATAAGCGCAGTTGAATGAAGCCGCATCGATCTTCGCATAGCTCGCGCCAGATGAAACCGGCGAAGCCGGCCGCCGAAACGAGACTGAAAGCCATGATATCCGGGCTCCAAAACCAGTCCCGCCGTTCCCCGAACGACAAGACATAGTGGAAGCCGAAGAAGGCGGCGAATGCAAACATGATGCCGGGGACGTCGAAGCGCGCGGTTTTCTTGGCACCGGGCGCTTCGAGCAGCGTCGCGATGACGAGGCCTGCGAACGTGGCGAACAATGCGTACAAAACGAAGGCTCCTCGCCAGTACGCGTGATCGATAAACCATCCGCCGATGAAGGTGCCCGAGGCTGCGCCCGAGAGCGAGATCACGGAAAAAATCGAGAATGCGATGCCGCGCAGCTTTGCCGGAAAGAGCGTGAGCACGGTGACCACGGAACAGACGAAGAACGTTCCTTGAGCGAGCCCTTGGAAGCAGCGCCCGAGCATGAACCCGTGCAGCGAGGTCGTGGTCGCGAGGTAAAGTGACAAGCCTCCGAACGTCAGGTGACCGACGCCGAAGACTCCCTTTCGCCCGAAGCGATTGACGAGCCACGGCGTGAGCAGAATGAAGACGTAGTAAAAGGTGTTGTAGCCGATCGATGTCCAGGGCAATTCATCCGCGCTCGCACCCAGCGACCCCCCCGCGTAGCTTTGGATCGATTGGTAGACGCCGCCGAAGGACTGATCGACGAAAAGCGAAACGAGGGCCGCGAACATGACGAGGATCTTGCCGTAACTGACACCTTCGGCGAGTTCGGTTTGGAGGAATGGCCGGACGGCTGCCGGTCGTGCGAGAAGCATCCTAAAAGACGTGCTTGCCGATCAGCGCGATGGCGGCGGCGAGTAGCACGAGCGAAAGCACGGTCAGCAGACGCGGAGAACTGAGCCGTCGCGCGAGCGGCGGTCCGATTTGGCCGCCGGCGAGGCCGCCGGCCGCGAGCGGCAGCGCGAGTATCCAGTCGACGTCGCCGTGAAGCGCGTGGACCGCGACGCCGACGGGCGAGGTCAACAAAATTGCCAGGGTCGAGCTCGCGGTCGCGACATGCGCCGGCATTCGAAAGAGCACGATGAAGAAGGGCAAGAACACGAGGCCGCCGCCGACTCCGAAAAACGCGCCAAAGAAGCCGAGGAACGCGCCGCATACGAGCGTGAGCGGGACGTTCGAGAAGTATCGGAAGGTCTCGCCGTAACGGTCGGTCAGCACGCGCTCGCGCAAATACGCCGGATGCGACGCACCCGGCTCGAGCGAACGGTTGCGGCGCCCTAGGATGTCGATCGCGAAATAGACGAGCAGCGCGGCGTAGGGAAGATCGAAACCCAAGGGCGGGACGCGCTGGACGAGGTAGGCGCCCAGGATGCTGAACGGGATGCCGGTGGCCGCAACCAGGAACGCGGCTTGCCCGTCGGCCCGGCCTTGCCGCTGGTAGGCAATCGTGCCGCTGACCGCGTTAGCCAGCACCATAAAAAGCGAAACGCCGGCCGTTACGGCGGGCGCGATCCCGTACACGAGGCGCAGAACGGGAATCACGATGAAACCGCCGCCCAGTCCTACGAGCGTGCCGAGGATGCTCGCGATGGTTCCGAGGCAGAAAAATTCGACGACTCGAGCCGCGTCGGCAGGCGGCATCGCGCGCTTTGCTAGCTGACCCGGCCGATGTAGCGACGATCGCGCGTATCGATGCGAATGACGTCGCCGGGGTTTACGAAGAGCGGTACTTGGACGTTAGCGCCCGTCTCGAGCTTGGCCGGTTTCGACGCCCCGGTTGCCGTGTCGCCCTTGAATCCGGGATCGGTCTCGACCACCTGGAGCTCGACGTGCGCCGGCAGGGCCGCCCCGATCGGCAAACCGTCGTGGAACTGCACGTCGATTTTCATACCGTCTTTGAGGAAATCGGCCGGGTCGCCGATGAGCTCGCGCTGCAAGGTGACGTTCTCGAACGACTCGTTGTCCATAAAGTGGTAGCCCTCGTCGTCGTTGTAGAGCATCTGCATCTCGCGATTGTCGACCGTCGCCCGCTCGAGCTTCTCGCCCGCGCGAAAGGTGCGCTCGACGGTCGCGCCCGTTTTCACATTCTTCAGGCGGGTCCGCACGAAGGCAGAACCCTTCCCCGGCTTCACGTGGAGAAACTCGATGACGGTCCACAACTGACCGTCGATGACGATCGTAACTCCGTTGCGAAAGTCGTTCGATGAAATCATATGGGCAGCGTCTTTGGCCGGTTCCAAGGCACATCCTGTGCGGCGTTGCGAGCGCGCCGGAGCTCGCTTGCGGCAAAGATTGCGAACAGCGCTAGCGGCAAGCATGCAATGGCCCACGCAAATGGCGCCGGCAGCGCTCCGGGTGCGCTCACATTCAATGTGATGCTCGTGATTGCGGGTGGATCGCGAGCCTCGACCGCAAGATACCACGGACCGCGCACCGGCAACGAAAAGCGGCCTTGGAAACGGTCGCGGCCGGCCGGGCGCAGCGTGACGTCGATCGTGGCCGCGTCGACGTCCAGTCCCGGAACCGCGAATGCGTGAAGCGAGCGAAGGGGGCGGCGTGCGCCGACCGACACGAATACCTGTGCCTGCCGGTCGACCACCAGCGCGGTCGTTGGGACGTTGACGCGAATGTCGTAGGAGCGCGTCGTCAGCAGGGCGACGACCGCGAGCAGTGGGATCATTCTGCTTTTAAAAGGCGCCCGAAACCGCCTCCGAGGTACGCGGCCAGGGCGCCGGCTGCGGCCGCTAGGGCCAGTGTGGGCAGGAACGCCGTGCGCAGCGCGACGGCGTCGAGCGGCGCGGCGACGCCGGGAAGCGGCACCTGCTGCCCTTGGGCCGCGGCTACCCAAAGATACGTTCCGAGGCCGAACAAAGCTCCTCCGATTGCGCCCGCCCATAGCGACGCCGCGCGCTCGCGTGCTACTGCGAAGAAGAGGGCTGCCGGGATGAGCGTCAGCGTGATGACGACGACCAAGCCGTCGACGTGCGGCTCGAAGCCGCTGATGCGATAACCGATTGCATGCGCGGCGACGCTTTGCCGCGTCAGCGCGGGGGCAAGCACATTGAAAACCGCCTGGCGCACGAGATAGACGCCGATGACGACGGCGCCGGCCTCGGCGCGTCCGATGAAGGCGATGGCGGTCACGACGCACAGCGTCATGCCGAACGCGCAAATGACCGGCGTCGGCAGAAAACCGAGCAGACCGCTGCCAACCCGCGGAACCTGCCGCATACCCGGCTCGGAAAGGACGTACGTGAGCGCGCAGCCGCCCGCCAGGACGAGAAATGCGAGCCACTCGTACAGGTTGTAGCCGAGAACGGTCCGCGCCCGGGGGCGAGCAACATTGGCCAGCGCCGCCAGCACGTAGAGCAAACCCACGACGGTAATCGCCGATCCGGACAGCCCCATCACGTGGAACGGGGCCCAGATCGTAACGTCGATGCCGTAGAGTTCGTGCCAGTAGTTGTCGAGCGGCGCAGCAAGCGCCGTTGCGAGCAGCCCGAAGCCGGTAACGTAAAGGCCGCGCGAAGCGTGAAAGACCCCGAGAAACTGCGTCGTGCCCGGCGTCGGTGCGCCGGCGTGGAAGTGCACCGTCTCGTAGAGGACCGCAGCCAACATCACGATCCCGGCCAGGCCGATTCCGAAATAGAGCAGCACGTGGGGTACGGTGAGGAAGCGATCGCGCCCGACGTAGGTGTGCCACACGATGTCCCACGCGAGCCCGAAAGCGGCCAGCTGCAAGGCGAGCACGCTGCTGACGGCCGCGATTGCGCGAACCTCGAAGGCCTGCGCGGCGCGCCGCTCGGCCCCGGCTTCGTAGCCGGTCGTCAGAAATGCGGCGGGGATCACCGTGAGAATCCGATTCGGTTTTCGCGCCCGGCGCGCAAGCGCGCAATGTTCTCGCGGTGTTTCCAAAAGATCACCAGTGCCGCCAGCGCAACGCCGATTCCCGCCCCGCGCTGACCGCTGAACCGCGCCACGAGCCAGGGCGAAAGCGCGGTCGCCGACAGCGAGCCGAGCGACGAATACCGGCTGGGCAGCACGACCGCGAGCCAGATCAGAACGAACGCCAGCGCTGCCGGCCACGAGAGAGCGAAGAGCGTGCCGAGCAACGTTGCGACGCCCTTTCCACCTTTGAATTTCAACACAGGCGAGTAGCAGTGGCCCAGCACCGCGGCCAGCGCCGCCGCGCCGGCCAAATCGTACGATGCTGCAGAGTCCTGCGAAAGCCCCCACGCTGCGGCAAGGTGGGCGTCGAAGTAGGCGCGCGCAAAGGCCGCCGGCACGAATCCTTTGAGGGCGTCGAGAACCAGGACCGCCGCGCCGCCGGCCTTCCCGTATGCACGCAAGGCATTGGCCGCGCCGATATTTCCGGATCCGGCGGCGCGAATGTCGCTACCGAAGAACGCGCGGCCGACGACGAGACCAAAGGGAATCGATCCGCACGCGAAAGCGCCGGCTAGCAGTGCGAGGACCGCCGGCCACTGGTTCTGCATTTACCGCTTTTCGTCGTTCTGCGGGCGAGCCCTGAACTCGAGTTCGAGCGGCACGCCCTCGAAGTCGTAGTTGGCACGCAGCGTATTTTCGAGAAAGCGGCGGTACGAGGCGCCCGCCAGATCGGGATCGTTGCAGTGAAATAAGAAGCGCGGCGGGTGCGTCGCCACCTGAGCGCAGTAGTAAACGCGCAACGGCCGGCCGCCTTGCGCCGGCGCGGGATGCGCGTAGACCGCCGCGCGTATGACGTCGTTGAGCGCCGGCGTCGGCACGCGCCGGTCGAGGTTCTCGGCGACTCGCATGACGAGCGGCATCAAACTTCCGAGCCGCCGCTTGGTGAGTGCCGAGAGGAACGTAATCGGCGCGAACGCCGCAAACGGCAGGGCTTCATGAATGACGCCGGCCAGTTCCGCCTGGCTGAATTCGCCCTCTTGCTCGAGCGCAATATCCCACTTGTTGGCGACGATCACGAGCCCCTTACGCTCCTCGAGCACGATCCCGGCCATGCGCCGGTCCTGCTCGAGAACGCCTTGCGTCGCGTCGATGACTAAGACCGCGAGGTCGCAGCGAGCGACGGCACGCAGTGCGCGCAGCGACGAATAATACTCGAGCGACCCATGGTGCTTGGGCTTCTTCCAGACTCCGGCGGTGTCGATCAAACGGATGTTGTGGCCCCCGAACGCAAACTCCGTATCGACGGCGTCGCGCGTCGTGCCCGGGCGCGCCGAGACGATCGAGCGCTCCTCGCCGATCAGGGCGTTGAGCAAGGAGGACTTGCCAACGTTGGGACGCCCCACGATCGCCAGCGCCAGCTCCCCCGGGTCCGGTTGCGCGGCATCCTCGGGCGGTAAGCGCTCGACGATCGCGTCTAAAAGGTCGCCCGTGCCTTCGCCGTGCAGGGCCGAAACGACGATCGGTTCGCCGAATCCCAAGCGAGCGAACTCGCCGTAAAGCTCGGCCCGAACGCGGCTCGATTCGGCTTTGTTCGCCACGAAGACGACCGGGCGGCGCATCTTGCGCACGATGCGCACGACGTCGTCGTCGAGTGGCGAAAGGCCGGCCGAAGCGTCGACGACCAGGATCAGCACGTCAGCCTCGCGCGCCGCGATCTCAGCTTGGGCGCGCGTCTGGCGGGCGATGTCGTCCTCGGCGGCGCCGGCTTCGATGCCCGCCGTGTCGATCACGTTGAAGGTGCGGTTGCGCCACTCTGCCAGCGCATACAGACGGTCGCGCGTGACGCCGGGCGTTTCGTCGACGATCGCGAGGCGCTGCCCGACGATCCGGTTGAAAAGCGCGCTCTTGCCGACGTTGGGGCGTCCCACGATCGCGACCGTCGCTGGGCGCACCTTGGGCGAGAGCTCCGTTGCCATGCTGCCCGGCTTCGCCGGAGGCGTGAGTCCGCCCCACGAAGGAGGCCGCCGTATGATAAGTCGTCTCGGTTCGGCGGTGTTGCTCGCGAGCGCCCTGCTGCTTTGGCCGCTCGCGCCGGCCCGGGCCGAGCTGCCTTCGGGCGGCGTCTACGTAACGACCTTGCCGGGCGGCGCAGACATTTGGATCGACGGCACGTACGTCGGCCATTCCCCCGTGCTGGTCGATGCGCTCTTGAGCGGGCACCACGCCATAACTCTGGCGAAAGCCGGCTGGAACGTTCAGGAGGTCGACGTCAACATAAGCCCAAGCGCCGTCACGATGTCGAGTACGCGTCTGGTGCCCGGCCCCCGAGCGATGGCCGGGACGGCGAACGGCACCGTCATCGTACGCGGAACCCCAAGCGGCCCGCTCTGGCTCGACGACGCGGCGTGGAACGGCGACCCGCGCCAACCGATCAAGCTCGCGGCCGGCACGCACCGCTTGGCATTCGCGACGGCGCGCGGGCGCATGACGCAAGCCTTTACCGTCTACCCGGATACGACGACCCAAGTCGTGCTGCGTGAACCGCCTACCGGCGGCGAGGAACGATCGGGAGTCGTCGCGCCGGCAGAAGACTACCTTCCCGCAAGCGCGTTCTCGGTCGACGGCAAACGCATCGTGGTGCATTACGCAGGCCACCACGTGGTCGCGAACCTGGGCGATGCGGCGCTGCACTACGACGGTTCGGTCGAAACCTACCCGGCCGCTCCCGAGGCAATCGGCGGTAAGCTGTACCTGCCGCTCGGGCTGCTGGAAAAGTTGACGGCTGACCCGTCGAATAAGAAATAGTCCATGGCGTGCATCTACATCGAAACCTTCGGCTGCCAAATGAACGAGGCCGATTCGCAGGAGATCATCGATCGCGCGAGCGCGGCGGGCTACGAAGTGACCTCGGATCCCAGTGCGGCGAGCGTCGTCGTCCTCAACACCTGCACGGTGCGTGACAGCGCCGAGCGGCGCGCGTATGGTCGGATGGCACATCTGCGCGCGCTCAAAACCGGCGACTCACGCGTCAAGCTGATCGTCTGCGGATGTCTGGCCGAACAAGATCGCGACCGGATGCGCCTTCGCGCGCCGTACCTCGACGGCGTGTTCGGCACGAGCGACGTTGCCCGGCTCGGCGAGCAGCTCGCCGCGTGGCGGCCTGGGTTCGAAGATTTCAGCGAAGCGAGCGAAGCGCGCGCCCTGCTCAGGCTGGGCGGCGAAGCGGACTGCATCGCGGGGGCCTTCAGCCACCTCCGCGCGTTCGTTACGGTCCAGCGCGGCTGCTCGTACTATTGCACCTATTGCATCGTGCCGCACGTGCGCGGCCGCTTCGACCATCGCAGCCTCGCCGACGTCCTCACCGACGTGCGGGCGAAGGTCAGCCTCGGCGCGCGCGAGATCACGCTGGTCGGGCAGACGGTCAACGCCTACCGCGAGCCGGCGCGTGGCGCCGACTTCGCGGATCTGCTCGAGCGCGTCGCGGCGCTCGAGGGGCTCGACCGGCTCGGCTTTCTGACCTCGCACCCCAAGGATTTCACGGAGAAACTCGTGCGGACGCTGGGCGCTCTCGCACGCCTCAATCCGCGGTTCCATTTACCGGTGCAGAGCGGTTCGAACGCGGTTTTGCGCCGAATGAACCGCAAGTACACGATCGAGGAATACCTCGAGAAAGTCGCCGCATTCCGTTCCTATTGCCCTTCGTGGGCGCTCTCGACCGATTTGATCGTGGGCTTTCCCGGCGAGTCGGAAGCCGACTTCGAGGCGACGCTCGAGCTGTGCGAGCGCGTCGGCTTCGCGCAAGCTTTCATGTTCGTTTACTCGCCGCGCCGCGGAACGCCGGCGGCGCGCTGGGAGCAGATTCCAAGCGACGTAGGCGGCGAACGCCTGCGCCGCCTCGCAACCGTCGTCGACCGCAGCGTACGTGGCTGGCACGACCGCAAGGTCGGCACGACGGTTCGGGCGCTGGTGAAGGGGCCCTCGCGTAAAGACGCGAGCAAACTCGCGCTTAAGACGAGCGACAACGTTACGGTCGTCGCGCCGGCGCCGATTTGCTCCGAGACAGCCCTGGCCGAGCGCCCGTGGCTCGACGTGAGCGTTAGCCAGGCGCACGTATGGGGCTGCAGCGGAACGGTCGCCGGCGGCGCCGAGCGATACGACGGACCGGCGATTCCGTTCGCAGTCAGCCCGCTATTCGACATCGTGAGCTTGGTACGCAGCTGAGGGTTCGTTCGGTGCTGCGCTCGAGCGGCGTTTGATGGACGGAGCGCGCTACTCGCCGCTGCTCGAGCAATACTTCGAAATGAAGGGCCGTTATCCCGACGCGATCCTGCTCTCGCGCGTCGGCGACTTCTACGAGGCCTACGGCGACGACGCCAAAACGATCGCGCAAGCCTTGCAAATCGCGTTGACCTCGAAGGAGGCCGGCAGCGGCCGGCGGATCGCGATGGCGGGCGTTCCGCACCACGCGCTGGATTCGTATCTGGCCAAACTCGTTGCGCAGCAACGCATCGTCGCGCTTGCCGAACAGCTCGAAGCGCCGGTCCCCAATCGGCTCGTACGGCGTGAAGTGATGCGGCTCGTCACGCCGGGGACGCTGATCGAGGACAATCTGCTCGATCGTTCGAGCGAAAACCAGCTCGTTGCGCTTACCGTCGCGGGCGACGCCGTCGGCATCGCGCACGCCGATATTTCGACCGGGCGTGCGGCCGCTACGGCCTACTCGGGCGACGGTGCCCTCGACGAGATGTTAGCGGAGTTAGCGCGTCTTGCTCCGGCCGAGATCGTCGCGGAGGTTTCGGGGGAAGTGCGGCGCGCGATCGGCGCCGCGCTGCCGTCGGTGCGCGTCAGCACGCCGCCCTTAGCGCTGGTCGAAGCGCGCGATCCGGTTCCTCTGGGAGATTTTTCGTTGGACGAATCGCTCGCGGTGCAGCGCGCTCTCAACGCGCTCGCCGCTTTCGTGCGACGGGCCGGTTTCAACGTGCCTAGCGGCCTGCTGCGCGAGCCGCTGCTGTACCGCGCGCGATCGTTCCTGGGACTCGATGCCAATGCCCGCAAGCATCTCGATCTGGTCAAAGCGCAAGGCCAAAACCCCGCCGCGACGCTGCTCGCGACGATCGACCGTTGCAAGACCGCAATGGGCTCGCGCCTGCTTTCGCGCCAGATCTTGGCGCCGCTCGTCGAGCGGCTGCAGATCGAGCACCGGGCCGACCGCGTCGAGGGCTTGCTCGCAGATTTTCCGGCGCGCTCCGCGCTGCAGGAACAGCTCGGGCACGCCTTCGATTTGGAGCGCATCGCGCAGAAGGTTCGTTTCCGCCGCGCCGGCCCGCGCGATTTGGCTTCACTCCGCCGGACGCTCGCGCTGCTCGACCCGATCGAGGCCGCATTGCCGGGCGTTTTGTCGGGCTATGCGACCCGTTTGGGAGATCACGCGGCATTACGCGCTCTCCTGGAGCGAACGCTGGTCGACGATCCTCCGGCGACGCTAGCCGACGGCGGCGTCATCCGTCCCGATGCATCGCCCGAGGTCGGTGCGTGCGTGACCGAACGTTGCCGTGCACGCGAGCGCATCGGCGACCTGGAAGAGCGCGAGCGGCGCCGCACCGGCATCAAGTCGTTGAAGGTCAAGTTCACCAATCCGTTCGGGTACGGCATCGAGATCTCCAAGTCGAGCCTGGCGGCGGTGCCGGCTGACTACGTTCGCAAGCAGACGCTGACGAGCGGCGAACGGTTCGTGATTCCCGAGCTCAAGGAACTCGAGATCGCGATCTCGAGCGCGCAATCGCGCCAGTTGCGCATGGAGGAGGCGCTCTACCTTGACCTCGTTGAATCTATTGCCGAATCGGTCGACGCGCTCTTGGAGACGGCCGATGCTTTGGCGGAGCTCGACGTCGCTTGCGGCCTAGCGCAAGTCGCCTCCGAGCGTGGTTACGTGCGGCCGTCGTTCGTCGAGACTGCGACGCTTGACGTCGTTGACGGCCGCCATCCCGTCATGGAGGCGCTCCCCAACACCAACTTCGTCCCTAACGACGTTCATCTGGGCGAAAGCAGCTCGCGTTTCATGCTGCTCACCGGGCCGAACATGGGCGGTAAGTCGACCTTCTTGCGCCAGACTGCGTTGCTTGCGATCCTGGCGCAGATCGGATCGTTCGTCCCGGCCCGCTCCATGTCGCTCGGCATCATCGATCGCATCTTTACGCGCATCGGAGCAGGCGACGATCTGGCCTCGGGCCAATCGACGTTTTTCGTCGAGATGTCGGAGGCTTCGAACATCCTGCGGCGCTCGACTCGGCGCAGTCTGTTGCTCGTCGACGAGATCGGGCGCGGCACCGGGACCATCGACGGGCTGGCAATCGCGCAGGCGACTTGCGAGTATCTGCTTGGGCTCGAGAGCCAAGCGCCGATGGTGCTCTTCGCAACGCACTTTCACGAGTTGGTCGCGCTCGCGGAGCGGTGGCCGCTGGTGGCCAACTTCCACGTGACCGCGGTCGAGAGCACGGCTCGTTCGGGAGCTCCGGTCTTTTCGCACCGCGTTCTGCCGGGCAGCACCTCGCGCTCCTTCGGCGTCGAGGTCGCGCGAATGGCCGGCTTGCCGGCGGGCGTTATCGAGCGCGCCCGCGAGATCGCGGCGGCGCTCGACCGCCGTCCGACGGTCGAGACGCAGGCGCCGCTGCGCACCCGGTTGGCCGGCCCCGACCGCCAAGAAGAAACGCAACTGCCGCTCGGCTTGTAGCTTCTCAGCCTCATCTGAGCTTGGCTTGAGAGAATCGCGCCGGATGGGCCGGTTGCGTCATTTGCTTTACGTCGTCGGGCTGTCGCTCGCGACGGGCGCCGTTTCGTCAATGCCGGCGGCCGCCCAGACCGATACCGGCGAAATCGACGTGTCCGTCATCGATGCGCAAACCTCGAAGCCGATCGGTAATGCGCGCGTGATCCTGGTCGGTCCGCAGACCGCGAGCTCATTGACGACCAACGCCGGCTCTATTAAATACACCGACGTGCCGATCGGCATCTATCGCGTGCGCGTGCTCAAGTCCGGCTTCCGCTCGGGAGTCTCGACCGAGTTCGACGTGCTCAGCGGCCGCGCCGTCGACGTGCGCGTGTCGCTAGCCCTACAGACGGGCGGTCTCAAGGTGATCGGCAGGGTCACCGCAACGTCAAAAGTTTCGATCAGCTCCGAGGATATCGACGCTAACAGTGCCATTCGGCGCCTTTCCGATTCGCTGACCGACGCGCTCGACAAGCTAGCCGGCGTCAGCATCAACTCGGCTTCGAGCGATCCCGACGCGGCAGTGACGATTTCGCTGCACAATCACGACGAGTCGCAGACCGGCGTAACGCTCGACGGTGTCCCGCTGTCGGCTCCCGGCTCGGCGGCGGATCTCTCGCAGATTTCGAGCGATCTCTTCACGGGATCGAGCGTTAGCTTCGCGCCGTCGGCGGGCGCACTGGGCGGAACGGTCAACTTCCGGACCTTGCAGCCGACCCAAGCGCTGCTCGAGCATCTGACCGGAACGGACGGGACGTTCGACCGAGCCAACTATTCGATTGCGGCCACCGGCAGCGCCGGGGATCTGGGAATCGCCGTGCAGCATACGTGGCGCGGCTCGAACAATCCGCTGACCTTCCAAGATTTCGAAGATCAGAGCGGGCTGACGTATCCGCACGAGGGCGAGCGCACGCAGCTCGGCGACTTCTTCAAGTTGCGCTACACGCTCGGCGACGAGCGCACGGTGGTCAGCGCGACGGCGCTGACGAGCAATACCGACACCCAGTCGCTGTGCACGCAGTACGTCACGCTCTACCCGTGCGGCTATGGTCCTGGAAACTCGAGTTTCAACCGCTACGCGTTCGCCTACGGAACCGTGCAATCGCTGGTTGGTACGGTGGCCACGAGCTTCACCGCTTACTCGAGCGCGAACGTACAAAACCACGACTTGACCGACCGCTACTTGCTCGAGCCGGCCAACCCGCTCGACCCCTCCGCGGGGGACTACGTGCCGACTTTGGATCCCGCGCTCTCGACGACGCTCACGAACACGCGCGGCGTCGCGTACAGCGCATCGATCTCGCAGGGCCGGCACACCTTTACGCTTTCGGGCAACACCTATGCCTCACTCACGAGCTCGATCCCGAAGATCGGGTCCATCTACGAGACTGCCTATTCCGACGACGTTTCTGCGGCCGCAAACCAGTTCGGCGATTCGTACAAGGCGAGCGACAAAGTGACGCTCTCCGGGCGGTTATCCCTCGCCGATGCGACGGGCGTGGGCTTGGGTTTCCTTTGGGGCGCCGGCGTGACGTATCAGCCCGATGCGAGCGACGCGCTTACGACGTCGGTGAATGCCGGCAGCTCTCAGCCGGCGACGAGCGTCAATCGCTCGTTCAGCGATCCGCAGTCGGCGCAGTTCAATTGCGCTGCGGATAGCGCCGTGGTGAGCGGCCCCGGCGATACGGGGGGCGGAGCGCAGTCCGCCTTCGACCTCGATAGCGCTTGGACGCACCAGTTCCGCTCGGGGGCCTCGGTCTCGCTCGACGGCTACACGCAAGTCCAGACCGGCCAGTTGATCAACGCGCAGATCGAGGAGTCGGCAGGTTATTTTCCGTTCGGTTACACGGCGCTCGTCAATCAGCAGTACCACGCGACGACCGTGTGCGGCGGACCGATCGATCAGGCGCCGCAGATCTTCGTCAACGAACCGGTCGGCGGAACGCGCCGCATCTACCAAGGCTTCGATCTCACCGGGCGTTTCGGGCTCGGCCGCTACGTCGTCGTGCTGCCGGTGTATTCGCTTAGCATCGCCGAATTGACCGCAGCCGGACCGCGCCTCGACGACGGGCCTTCGACCACGATCGTCGGCGCTCAGCTACCCGGTCGCCCGATGCACCGCGGGGGAATTACGCTCGACGGCTTGCTGCCGGCGAGCCAAACGGAGCTGCTCGCCAACGCGCAGTACACCGGCAGCAACAATAACCAGCACATCGGCAACTACGTCGTTGTCAGCGCCGGAATCGCGCACCGGCTCGGACCCGGTACCGTGACGCTGTTCGAGACCAACATGTTCGACACGTACGCTGGTGCATTTGCCACGGATGCGAACGCCGTACCGCTTCCGCTTTCGAGCGGCGGCTCGTTGCGCAGCGCGGGGCTCCCGCTGACGCCGCGAAGCATCTTTGCGACGTACGCGGTCAACATCGGGGGGCCGCCCCCGCCGCCGTCGCTCAATCCGGTTCGCGGCAGCGGCGGCGCACGCGGCGCGCAGACGGTTGCGCAGGCCCAGCCCACGCCGGCAGCCTCGCCCGGCGCGAGCCGCGGCGGCGGATTGGCCGGCCGTTTGGAAGCCGTTCCGCCGCCGCCCGGCACCGATCCGCTGTCGCTTGCGACGGCGCGTCCGGCGTGCGATGCACAAGCGCAGGCGGCGGCACAGCCCGTGCTCGCGGCGCTGCGCGCCTACGTGACTGCTTACGAGGCAAAGGGCCCGTTGCCCGAGGTCGCGCTCTTCACGATCACGCCGCATGTGGCGAGCGGCGCGGATGGTCAAGTACCGTACTTTCTTGAATTGCGCCCGAAGCTGGGGCAAGGCGGTGCCGGCGGCCCGCGTTCCGGCGCGGGTGCGGGAGGTCTCGGCGGCTCGCGCTCCGCTCAAGGCGGCAGCGAGCCCGGCGAGGGCCCGCCGGGTTCGGGCGTGGGGCCGCCCGGACCCGGCGGGGTAGTCGGCAACGCCGCGCCCCCCACTGCCGCGATGCTCCAACAGCGGCAAGCCTTCCAGAACTCGCCCGAGTTCAAAGCCTTCCGCGCATTCTCGTCGTGCACGTACGTCACCGCGCTCGCAACGGCCGATGCCAAGGCCAAAGGCATCGTCGTTGAAGGGCGTCGGGCCGGGTTGCTCTACGTGCCTGGCGTCGGGCTCGTGTACGTGCGGCCGCCGACCTTGCCGCAAGGCGGCGGGAGCCTCAAGTCGACGCAGTGATCGGGGCGTGGCCTGCTGGGCTACAGCGCGACGGTGGCTTCGATGACGCCGACGGCGCTGCCGCCCACTTCGACCGTTTCGAGAACGCCGTCGCGGTAGCGTAAGATGCCTTGGATGAGACTGCGCCGCTTCATCTTGACGCCTTGCTCGTTGACGAAGCGGACGCCGTCCCGCCCTTCCAAGAGGCCGTATTCCGCCAAGTATGCGCCTAGCGGGCCGGTCGCGCTTCCGGTCGCGGGGTCCTCCGCGATGCCGGTGCCTTCGGCGGCGAGCATGCGTGCGTAAACGCCGCCCGGGACCGGGGCGAACAGGAAGACCCCGTTGCTCGCATCGCTCGCCGCGCGCTGCATCTCGCTCGAGTCGAGCACGGCGCGGTCGACGGCTTCAGGCGCGCGCAGGGCGACGAACAGAAAGGGGTTGCCCGCACTGACGACCTGCGCGGGCACGTCCCGCAAAAGATCCTCGACGCCCAGGCCGAGGAAGCGGGCCGAGCGCGCCCGGTCGAGCTGCGCGCCGAAGCGGATCGGCGGCGTACGCAGCCAGGCGAGGAACGGATCGCGCCGCTCCAGCCGAATGGGCACCTCGCCGATGCCTTCTTGCAGTGCGAAACCGGCCAGGCCGGCCGGCACCCGGCCGCTGCGAACGAGCGCGAATGCCGTACCGATCGTGGGGTGGCCGGCGAATGGAAGTTCCTTGCCCGGCGTAAAGATGCGTACCCGCGCGAGGCTGCCGGCCCTCTCCGGCGGCAAGACGAAGGTCGTCTCCGAGAGGTTCAGCTCGCGCGCGAGCATCTGCATCTCGTCGCCGGAGAGCCCGTCCGGCTCGAGGAAGACGGCTAGCGGATTCCCCGCGAAAGGGATCTCGGTGAACACGTCGACGACGCTGTAGCGGTACGTGCGGGCCATCCGCCACTTTCCGTCGCCGGAGGAAGCGACTCCCTTAAAGCGAGCTTGGGGTTATGCGTCAGGCCTCGGCATGGCGCGCGATCATCACGTGACGATGACCCCCGAAGCCGACCTCGCGTTCCTCGCGTGGAACGCGAGCGCCCGAGAGCAGGGTGCGAATGCGCCGGTTCTTCGCAAGCGAAGAGATCGTGCATCCGTCCATTCTCGATTGGGCGATGGCGCTCGTGACGCGCGCGAGGCCGTCGCTGTGGACGACCGATACGTGGTTGAAGTTGACGACGACGTCGTTCGCTCCGTCGAACGCAAGGCGGTCGAGGGTTTGCGCGAAGATGTCGCCCAGCGTAAAGTCGAGGTCGCCAATGAGATCGATCACGACGGCGTGCCGGGTGGGCAGTGGTACGGCAACAGGCTGTATCATGTTGGGAGTATCGTCGCGACCACTGAGATTGTGCTGAGAAAGCCATGAGAATTGGGTCGGAGCGCTCGCTCCCAGGCTGTTCCAAGAAAGCTTGCGTAGCATTGGAGCCACGATGGGTCATCCTTCCGCTCGCATTCTCGTCGTCGATGACGAACGCCATATTCGCGAGTTGCTAGAGATCGGACTCGGCGACGAGGGATACGCCGTGCGTTCCGCACCCGACGGCCAGCTCGCTTTACAGATCGCGCGCGACTGGCGTCCCGACGCGATCGTGCTCGACGTGATGCTGCCCAAGATCGACGGCATCGCGCTGTTGCCGATGTTTCGCAAATTGACGGAAGCACCGATCCTCATGCTTTCGGCCAAAGGCGAAGTCGGCGACAAGGTGGCCGGCCTCAGCCGCGGAGCGGACGATTACCTTGCGAAACCTTTCGAAATGCCCGAGCTGATCGCGCGTCTCGAGACGGCCCTGCGGCGCCCGCGGCTGGCCCAGCCCCAAACGCTGCGCTTTGCAGATCTTGAGGTGAACCTCGAGACGCGCGAAGCGCTGCGGGGCGCGAAACGCATCGCGCTTTCGGCCCGCGAGTACGATCTGCTCGTTGCGCTGCTGCGCAGTCCCAATCGCGTCTTTTCGCGCGATCAACTGCTCGATCAAGTTTGGGGCACCGAACGCTTCGTGGGGCCCGGCGCGGTTGAAACGTACATTTCGTATCTGCGTGCCAAAGTCGACAACGGCTTTCCGAAGCGTCTCATCCACACCCACCGCGGCGCCGGCTACTCGTTGCGCGAGTAAGAGTTGCGGATGTTCCGCACGCTGGCCACGCGGCTGATCGCGTCGTACGTCTTCGCCGCGATCGTCCTGGTGTTCATCGTTGCCGTCGCGGTGACGGCTTTTTCGCTTTCGATGTTTGCCATTGGTACCAAGGAAACGATGGAGGCCGTCGCGCGCGAGGCCCCGGAGGAGGCGCGCATCCAGATCGGCCGTTACCGCTCCCTGGCCGCGGCGGCCGGCGAAATGATCGGCCATTTAGCGCGGCCCGGGGTCAGAATCGGCGTGCTGGCGGACCGCGGCCGCGAGGCGCGCGTGCTCGTCATCGGCGGAATCGATGACGAAGGCCGGCCCTTCGTGCGGTCGTATCCGCTCGGGCACTCGGCCGCCGCCCTATCTGTGGTGCCGCCGCCGCCGCCTGGTGGCGGAGCGGAGCCCGCCGGGCGACCGCCGCCGGACGATCTAAGACCACCCGGCTCGTTCGGCGGGGGTCCGGCTGGGGCTCTGCGCGACCCGAACGCGCCCGGCGGCGGCCCCTACTTTCATGACAAACCGTTCCCCTTCGGCCTCAATGCGTTCATGCATATCGAGCCGCGCAAGGTGGCCGTCGACGGCGGTGAGGTCACCGTCATGCCCGATCCGCGGCCGCTCTCCCACGCGATTGACGCCTTCTGGTTCGCCATGCTGCCGATCGGACTGTTCGTCGTCGTCGCCGCGTGGTTTCTAGGGCGCTACATCACGGGCCAAGCGCTCCGGCCGCTGGTCGAAACGACGGCTGCGCTCAACCGCTTTGCCGGCGGCGATTTCACCCCGCGCTCGATCGTCACGAGCGATCGCAGCGAGATCGGCGAGCTGGTGAGCGCCTACAACGGAGCGGTCGCTCAGGTCAGCGCAGCTTTCGAAGAGCGCCGCAGCGTCGAGCTGCAGATGCGACAGTTCATCGCCGACGCGGGCCACGAGCTGCGTACGCCGCTGACGGTCATCATGGGTTTCATCGACGTCCTGCGCCGCCGGGCCAGCCACGATTCGGGCATTTCGACGAAGATCTACGACACGATGCTCTTCGAGAGCCGCCGCATGCGGGCGCTGATCGACAAACTGATCGTGCTCGCGCGCCTCGAGAATCCGGCCGTTTCGCGCCCCGAAGCGGTCGACCTCGCCGACGTTGCCGGCCGGATCGTCACGGCGCAGCAGGCGCTCGCGAGCAAGGCGCGCGTGGCCCTGCGCGGCGAGCCCGGTACGATCGTGCGCGGCGACGAGGCCGAAATCTACGAAGCGATCTCCAATTTGGTCGACAACGCGCTCAAGTACGCACCGCTCTCCGCGGTCGAGGTCGGCGTCCGGCGCGAGGGGAGTGAGGCACTGATCGAGGTTGTCGACCACGGACCGGGCGTCAGCCCACACGAGCAAGAGCATATCTTCGATCGTTTTTACCGTGGCGAGAACGGCGCCGGCTCGGAAGGTTTCGGCCTTGGGCTTGCGATCGTAAAGCGCGCCGTCGAGCGCGCCGGAGGGCGCATCGCGCTCCATAGCGTCGTCGGCCAAGGCTGTCGCTTCGCGATTCACATTCCGCTGGCAAGCTCCGAACAAGCCGGCGCGATCGCCGTCTAAGCCGCGCAAGACGGCGCAGGTTTCAAAAACGGAAGGGGCCGCCCACTCGACCGATTGAGATAGGCCTGCCCCAATGACTCGCCATGACGTGGTGCCAGACCTCGCTGCGCAGCGGCGCCGCGCCACGATCCTGCTCGCGGCGTTCGCGTTGGCCATCGTCGCCTTTCGCGGCCGGGCGTGGTTTCTGGCATACGGCGACCCGACGATCGGCTTGTACCTGCACGTGGGGCTGGCACTGCTGCGCGGCCATCTGCCCTACACGACCGCTTGGGATTACCGCCCGCCGGGCCTCTTCGCCATCTACGCGGCGGCGCTCGCACCTTTCGCTCCGTGGCTTGCGTGGAACGTGCTCACGTCGCTGGCCTTCGCCGTGACGGCGCTTGGCGTGGGACTGCTCGCCCGCGAATGCGCGCCACGCGCCACAGCGAGCGCGGCGTGGTGCGCGGCAGCGTTCTTCGTTCTGTTGGCTCCTGAGAACGACGGCATCTGGGGCGCGGCGGAGGTCGAGATATCGGCCTTCATCGCGTGGTCGCTATGGTTTGCGATGCGCGCCCGGGACAAAGGCGTCGTGGCAGCATTGTGGAGCGGTCTCCTCGCGGGCTTGGCACTTCAGTGCAAACTCTCCGCCCTGCCGCTCGTGCTGCTGCCGGCCGCCATCCTCGTCATGCGCGATGTCGGGACGGCGCAGAAGGTGCGCCGCTTCGCAGTTTTCCTAGGCGCCTTCGCGGCGCCCATGGCCCTCGAAGCGGCCGTCTACGCGCGGGCGGGTGCGCTGCCGCTCTTGCTCTTTGCAACCTTCGATGCGACGCTGCTCCGAACGCGCGGCGTCGATTTCAACTACTACCGAGTGAACGCGCGGTGGCTCTTCGGGCAGTTCGCGATCTTAGCTCCGCAGATCGAGCTTGCAGCGTTTGCGCGTCCCGCGTTCCCCGTCGCTGCGCTCGCGTCGTGGGGCTGGTTTCTCGTGGCATTGCTTTCCATCGTGCTCGAAGGGGAGCTGTATCAGCGTCAGTTCGTCCTCATAACGGCGCCCGTGGCGCTGCTGGGAGCGCTCGGCTTCTGCGAGCTGCTGCGCACGTACGTCCACGCACGAGCGCTTCGCCGCGCGGTAAGCATCGGCGTCTTTGCCTTGACCTTCGGTCTGCACGACTATTTCGAGACGGTGCAAGGCGCCACGTTCGCCTTCCATCGCTTGGTCCTGCGCGACGCTGCTTGGCGCGCCGACGAGTCTTCAGCCGCGATCGCCGCGCTGCGGCGAATCGTTCCGGGCGAGCGTTCGATCCTGCTGATCGGTCAAAGCCCGTTCGTGTATGATTTGCTCGGCATCGATTCGCCGACGCGCTTTCCGTACAGCGACCTGCTGCTCGATCCGCGGCTCTCGATCATGGCCGGCATCGACGGAGGGGCCGAGTTGCGCCGGCTCTTCGATTTGCATCCGCAAACGGTGGTCGTCTCGAATCTCGACGATTACCGTTACGACCCCGCCCGCGTGCGAGCGATTAGAACGCGGCTCGCCCTCGATTACCGGCGGGTCTTTGCGGCGAAGGAGTTCAGCATCTATCGCCGAGGAAAGGAGCCGGCGTGATCCGGCTTCTCGACGAAACCACGGTCGGACAGATCGCCGCGGGCGAAGTCGTCGAACGTCCCATATCGGTCGTCAAGGAACTGGTCGAGAACGCCCTCGACGCCGGCGCAACGCGCATTGCGGTCGCCGTCTGCGGCGGCGGTTTGGGCTCGATCGAGGTTACCGACGACGGCGCGGGCATCCCCCGCGACGAACTGCGGCTGGCATTCGCGCGCCACGCTACGAGCAAACTGCGCGATGCGCTCGGCCTGACGCACGTCGCCACGCTCGGTTTTCGGGGCGAGGGCCTCGCGAGCATCGCGGCAGTCGCGCGGGTAAGCATGATCTCGCGCACGCTCGCGAGCGACTTCGGCTACGCGGTCGAGGCCTTCGAAAACGCCGCGAGCGAGCCGGAACCAACTGCCGCGCCGCTTGGGACACGCGTCGTCGTGCGCGAGCTCTTTGCCAACGTTCCGGTGCGGCGCGAGTACCTGCGCTCGCCCTCGGCCGAGTTCGCCCGCATCTCGGGTTTCTTGGCGACGCTGGCGCTCGGCTATCCGGAGGTTACGTTCGCGCTCGAGCACGACGGCCGTCCGACCTTCGTCTTTCCTGCGGCGCGCGGCCTCGAGCAGCGTTTGGCGCACGTTTTCGGCGGTTTGCCGGCGCGCAGCATGCTTGGCATTGCGAGCGGGCTGCCCGGCGACGCGAGTACGGTCGCCGGCTACATCAGCCCACCGGGCTCGGACCGGCCCGACCGCCGCCTGCAATTTCTCTTCGTCAACCGGCGGCTGCTGCGCACGACGCTGATGGCCGGGGCGTGGAATGCCGGGTACGCCGGCTACGCGCTTGCGCACCGGCAGCCCTACGGCGTGTTGTTCCTCGAGATCGCGCCGGATCAGGTCGATCCCAACGTGCACCCGACGAAAAGCGACGTTCGCCTGCGCAATCCAAGCGCGGTCGCTGCGGCGGTGCGGCACGCGATTGCGGAAACGCTCGCGGCCGACGCCGGGACGCGACTGCACGCGTCGCTGTCGTTTGCGCCGCCGGTTAATGCTGCGCAGCAATCGGGAACGTCACCGTCGTTCGATTTCGAAGCACCGCCGGACGGCGCACGCGGCGGTGGACTTCGCGTCCTCGCGCAGCTCGACAATACGTTTATTCTCGCGACCGACGGCGATGCGCTGGTGCTGGTCGACCAGCATGCAGCCCACGAGCGCATCGCCTACGAAGCGATCGAGCGCCGCGCACGCTCCGGCGGCGCCGACGAACCGCTCTTGATACCGTATACGATCGAGCTCGATCCGCCCGAAGCGGGACGTTTTGAGGCCTCGCGCGCGGAGCTGGCACGCGCCGGCCTCGAGGCCGAGCCGTTTGGCGAGCGCGCCTATCGTATCGTTGCAACGCCGGCCGGGTACGGTGCGCGATCGTTCGACGTGCGCGGCTATCTTGACGATCTCACCGATCAGCCACCCGGCCTCGACGCGCGCCAGCGCGTGTGGGCATCGCTTGCATGCCATTCGGTCGTACGGGCAGGCGAACGGCTCGACGTGGCCGAGATGTCGGCGCTGCTCGCGCGCCTGGCGCAGTGTCGCAATCCGATGCACTGCCCGCACGGGCGGCCGACCACGGTGCGGGTCGAAGCCGCGGAGATCGCCCGCATGTTCAAACGCTAGAGGTGGCGCAAACCACGACGCCGCCGAAAGCCCAGGGACCGGGGGTATTGATCGTCGCCGGGCCGACGTGCTCGGGAAAGACGGAGCTTGCGCTCGATCTTGCCGAGCGCTTTGGGGCCGAGATCGTCAGCGCCGACTCGCGACAGATCTACCGTGGGATGCCGATCGGCACCGCGGCGCCGAGCGCGCGGCAGCAAGCGCGCGTCCCGCACCACTTGGTCGGCTTTTTGGATCCCACGGAGCGCTACAGCGCGGCGCGCTTTGCCGCCGACGCGCTGGCGGCGATCGTCGCAATTCACGCGCGCGGCAAGCGCGCGCTCGTCGCCGGCGGAACGGGCTTCTACGTTCGCGCCCTGTGCGGCGACGTCGCGACGTCGGCCGCATACGATCCATCGCTGCGGGCGCGCCTCGCGCGCGAAGCGCAGCTGCATCCGACCGCGGTTCTGCACGCGTGGCTAGAAGCACGCGACCCGCGCCGCGCCGCCGCAATAGCGCCGAGCGACCCCTACCGCATCCTGCGCGCGCTCGAGATCGCGCTCGGCCCGCGCCCTGCGCAAGATTGCGTGCCCGCTTCGCTGCGAAGTGTTAAGCTTGCTTACCTTAAAGTCGCGTTGCAGCCGGATCCGGCCGAACTCGATGCGCGCATCGAGGCGCGCACGAAGGCCATGCTGACGGCCGGCTTTATCGAGGAAGCCGAAAGGATCGGCGCGGCCGCGGTCGCGGCCGATGCGGTCGGCTACCCGTTTGCCCTCGCCTATCTAGCGGGTCAGACGACGCTCGATGAACTACGGTCCTTGATGATTCGCGCGACGCGGCGCTACGCGAAGCGTCAGCTTACCTGGTACCGAGCCGAGCCGGGGGCGTGGCACGTTCCCTCAAACGCTGCATTCGGCGCGATTGCGAGCGCGGCGCGCGAGCGGCTCGCGTGGTCGTAACCCGGGATTCGGTGAACGCCTGCTCGAACGCCGTTCGTATGTCGGTGAGAGAAAGCATTGGGCCGGGTGCCAAGCCCGCGCCGCTCCAAGACGCGTACCTCGCCGAGGTCAAGCGCCAAGGCGTTCCCGTCACCGTCTACCTGGTCAACGGCTTTCAATTGCGCGGAACGGTGAAGGGATTCGACGCGTTCACGATCGTGCTCGAGTACGAACATCGCCATCACTTGATCTACAAGCACGCCGTTTCGACGATTTCGCCGCTCGGCCCGCTCGCGCCGGCGCTCGATTTCGAGCAGCCGCCGGGCGGCGCGCCGCGTCCGCAATGAAAGCGCTCTCGCGCGACATCACGGTCGCCAAAATGCAGGCGACCGGCAATACGTTTGCGTTGATCGACGAACGGCCGCCGCGTTTCCAAGGGTATGCAGAGCTTGCTCGCCGGCTCTGCGATCCGGCACATGGGGTCGATGCGGACGGGCTCTTGGTCGTGCTCGAGCATCCGCAAGCCGACGCCGCGATGCGTATCTTTAACGCCGACGGCAGCGAGGCCGAAACGTGCGGCAATGGCCTGCGCTGCATCGCGCGCTACTTGAGCGAACGCGACGGACGTGAAACCTTTACGCTGGCGACCGCAAGCGGGCTCGTTGCCGCCTCCGTGAGGTCGAAGGATCCGTTTGAAGCCGCCGTCGGCATGGGCCGCGCGACATTTCCCAGCGACGGCCGCGCTGAGACGATCGACGCGTGCGGGTCTTCATGGACCTACGTTGCGGTCTCACTCGGAAACCCGCACGTCGTGATTTTCGTCGACGACGTTGCAGCGGTCGATCTCGAGCGCGTCGGAGCCTCGATCGCAAGCGACCCGCGCTTCGCGGGCGGTACGAACGTGCACCTCGCGAAGCTCGTCTCGCCGGATCACTTGCAGGTGCGCCACTACGAGCGCGGCGTCGGACGAACGCAATCGTGCGGCAGCGGCGCGGCGGCGTGCGTCGCGGCTGCGATTCGGCGCGGTGCTCGCACGCCGGCCCGTGTCGACGTGCCGGGCGGACGCCTCGGCGTCGAGCTGCAGCCGGGCGGCGCGTTCGTTTTGAGCGGACCGGCAGAGCCCGTCTTCGAGCGCACGATCGCCCTATGACGACCGCCCTCGCGTACAGCGACGCGCGCGGCCGCGTCTACTTCGATGCGCATCGCGAGCCTTTGGCCGACGGCGGAATCCTGCGCGCGCCTCTCGCAGGCGAGCTGATCCCTGCGCCGCCCGCGACGGTTCTGGCGCAGCTTCCTTCGCGCGCTCCGTTCGTCGCGGGCAAAAAGGTCGCGGTGCGCCGTACCGCCCTTGCGGCGCTGTTGCCGGCGGGCTACACGCGCCTGCTGTTGCCGGCGTACCGCAGCGGGCCCGAAGCGCCCGCGCTCGGGCTCTTCGGCTACACCTTCGTATGCGCGGTCGACGGCGCGCTGCACGTTGCGGCGCTGCGCACCGATCGCTCGGAAGACTGGAAACCACGCACCTTCGCGTCGGGCGAACTAGAGCGCATCATCGAGGCGCGCCGCGCGACCGACCGCCAGAATCGAGTCCTCGACCAACTCGAGCTCTGCTCGCGCGAGTACGGCTGCTTCACCGCGCAAAACGTTTTCCTGATGCGCGGCGAAGCGGCGCTTCCCGTTTCGCCCAAATGCAACGCGCGCTGCGTCGCGTGCATCTCCGAGCTCGAGCCGGAGGCAGGTATCCCGTCGCCGCAAGTGCGCATCGGATACGAGGCGACGCCGGACGAGTTGGCGCGGATCGCGCTCTTTCACCTCGCGCGGGTGCGCGACGGGATCGTTTCGTTCGGACAGGGCTGCGAAGGCGAACCGCTGTTGCGCACGACGACGATCGCTCGCACGATCGAGCGCATTCGCGCGTCGACGTCGCGCGGCACCCTCAACCTCAACACGAATGGGAGCTTACCGGCGTCGCTGCGCAGCCTGATCGACGCGGGTTTGGACGCCGTTCGGATCAGCCTCAACTCGTTTCGAACGCAGCCGTACGCGGCGTATTACCGTCCGTCCGGTTACGGGCTCGACGAGGTGCTCGAGAGCGCGCGCTCGGCGGCGCAAGCCGGGCTGAGGGTTTCGCTCAACTACCTAACGCACCCCGGCGTCAGCGACGAGCGCTTGGAGATCGAGGCTGCCGAGTCGTTCTTGAGCGGGGTGCGGGTCGAAATGATTCAGACCCGCGCCCTCAACATCGACCCGGAGCGCTACTTTGCACTCGTCGGCAGGCCGCGCGAACCCTTGGGCATGCGGACCGCACTGCAGCGATTGGCCGCCACGGGGGCGCGCCTGGGCAACTTCACGCACCGCAGAGCGATCGCGCCCCTACGGGCTAGAGCAGTTGAGCCGGTAACGCCGGACTAGCGTCGTGCCGCGCTGCACGGCGCGATTTGAACGGTACGGCGGCGCGCGGGCGGAAGGATCGCGCCGATGATCTCTCTGGGAACGCTGGCCACGATCGTCATCCTGCTCGGCGTCGCGGCGCTGTTTGCGCGTTTAGCCGCCGAAGCCGGCCTGCCGCCGGCCGGAGCGATCATGCTCGTAGGGATCTCGGCGGGCGGCATCCTGCCGCATGCCCTGACGATCGAGTTGCGCCCCGGCGTTTTGGCCGTGTTTCTGCCGGCGTTGATCTTCGAGGCCGCGTGGGACATCGATGCGCGGGTGCTGCGGCGGGTTGCCGGCGCAATTGCCGTACTGGCGCTCCCCGGAACGCTGCTGACGGCAATGGCGATCGCCGCCGCCGCGACCGTCGGAGGCTTGCAGGCCGGGCCGGCCTTCGTTCTCGGGGCGATCCTGTCGGCTACCGATCCGGTTGCGGTTCTGGCGCTCTTCCGGCGTTTGCGCATTCCGCCCGAGCTGTTCACCATCGTTGAAGGCGAGTCGATCGCCAACGACGGCGTCGCCGCGGTCTTGGTGATCGCGCTCGTGCCGCTGGCGGCGACGTGGTGGTCGACCGCCGGCGCCGGTGCCGTATTCTTGCGCATGCTGATGATGTCGATCGGAGGTATCGCCGCCGGTGTCGGGGTTGCATTGGCGGCAACGCCGGTCTTACGGGCAACGCGTTTTTCGTTCTTACGGATCGTCGTGACGCTCGGGGTTGCGTACGGCGCCTATGCGCTCGCGGCGTTCTTTGGAGCATCCGGCATCCTGGCGAGCGCCGCCGCAGGCGTTGCATTGCCGGCGATTGCACTCGGTGACGGCGCCCGCGACGTCGAACGCTTCTGGGACCGCGTCGCCATCGCCGCCAACGCCCTGGTGTTCTTGTTGACGGGTTTGAGCTTGCGGCTCGAGCGCATTTTTCACGAGCCCTTGTTGCTGGCCGCCATCGTCCTGGCCGTAGTCGCCTCGCGCGCTTTCTTGGCGTTCGTGCTCGTGCCCCTGAAGGTTCCGGCGGCCGCTCGGGCGGGCTGGCGCGGGGCGATCGCTCTCGCCGGCGTCCGCGGCGGCCTGTCGCTCGCGCTTGCACTCGGGCTGCCGGCGGACTTTCCGGGGCGGGCATCGATTCTCGATGCCGTTTTTGCGGTGGTGTTTCTGACCGTCGTCGTGCAAGGTTGGATTCTCGAGCCCGTCCTACGACGGCTCATCCTCGAGGAGAGGCCTCGCGCCGCGTAAATCCCAACGGATCATCCGGACGGCGGATGCGGGATGCATCGATAGCTTGCTACCATCCACGGTGTGCAAATGATTCTAGAGCTTTCGGTGATCGCGCTTTCCGCTCTCGCGTTCTACGCATTCGATGCGTACGCGCGGGCGTGCGACCGGCTATAGCGCTCGATGCTCGACAACGTGATCGGGCTCGCACTCACCGTCATTGCGGTCGCGTATCTCTTTTACGCCATGCTGCGCCCCGAAAGATTCTGAGGTTTCGTGAGCGTCTACGGCTGGCTGCAAGCGGCGCTGTTCTTTGCGCTCGTCGTCGCGCTGACCAAGCCCCTTGGGCTCTACCTGGCTCGCGTCTTCGAAGGCGAGCGCACCCCGCTTAGCCCAGTGCTGGTACCGGTCGAGCGTGCCTTCTACGGGCTGTGCCGCATCGATCCGCGCCGCGAGATGAGCGCAACCGGCTATCTCTTCGCGGTGCTCGCGTTCAGCGCGGTGGGACTCGTCTACCTCTACGTCTTGCTGCGCACCCAGAAATGGCTGCCCTTTAACCCGCAGGGCTTCGACAATCTTCCGGTCGACCTGGCCTGGAACACGGCGGTCAGCTTCTTGACCAACACCAACTGGCAGTTCTACAGCGGCGAGAACACGATGAGTTATTTCTCGCAGATGGCCGGCCTCGCGTGGCATAACTTCGTTTCGGCGGCGACCGGAATTGCGGTCGCGATCGCCGTGGTGCGCGGGGTCTCGCGCACCGATCGCAAGACCGTTGGAAACTTCTGGGCCGACCTCACCCGCGCGTTGCTCTACGTGCTGCTTCCCATCAGCTTTGTGGGCTGCCTCCTGCTCGTCGCTCAGGGCATACCGCAGAATTTTGCTTCGTACCACGACATCACGTCGCTCGAGGGGTTCAAGCAGACGATCACCGGCGGCCCGATGGCCTCGCAGGAGATCATCAAAGAGCTCGGCACCAACGGCGGCGGTTTCGTCAACGCGAACTCGGCATCGCCCAACGAAAACCCGACGGCTTTCTCGAACCTGCTAGAGATGCTGGCGATCTTCTTGGTCTCGGCCGGGTTGACGTACACCTATGGACGCTACGTCAAAGATCAGCGGCAGGGCTGGGCGCTCTTCGCTGCTATGAGCGTGCTTTTCGTGGGCGGATTCGTTACCGCGTACGCTTTTGAATCCGCCGGTAATCCATTGATCCACCAACTCGGTGCGAGCGGTCCGAACATGGAAGGCAAGGAGTGTCGTTTCGGCGTCGGCGCTTCGTCGCTCTTCGCGACCGTCACGACCGACACGTCGTGCGGCGCCGTCAATGCGATGCACGACTCGTTCACGCCGCTCGGGGGTCTGGTTCCGCTCGCCAACCTGCAGATCGGCGAGGTCGTTTTCGGCGGCGTCGGGACCGGCCTTTACGGCATGATCATCTACGTCGTGCTGACCGTCTTCATCGCCGGCCTGATGGTCGGCCGAACTCCTGAATACCTGGGCAAGAAGATCGAACGGCGCGAGGTCCAGCTGGCGATTCTCGGTATCCTCGTGCTGCCCGTTTTCGCCCTGGTTCCGACCGCCGTGTCGCTGCTGGTGCCGGCCGGATTGGGCGCTCTAGGCAACGCCGGTCCGCACGGTTTTTCCGAGATCCTCTACGGGTTTACCTCGACGACCGAGAACAACGGCAGCGCCTTCGCGGGCCTGAGCGGTAACACGTACTACGACCTCTTGACGGGCGTCGTCATGCTCTGCGGGCGATATCTATTTATCATCCCGGCGCTCGCCCTGGCCGGCTCGCTCGCGGGCAAGAAAAGCGTTCCCGAAACGGTTGGAACGTTCACGACCTATTCGCCGGTCTTCGTCGTCCTATTGCTCGGCGTGATCGTCATCGTCGGCGCGCTGACGTTCTTCCCAGCCGACGCGCTGGGACCGATCGTCGAGCACCTCCTCATGCTGCAAGGGAAAACGTACTAGGTGTCACACCCATGATTCCGGCTCGTCGCCTGGAGCGCCGTCCGCAGGCCCGGTCGCTGCTCGATCGAGCGATCATCACGCGAGCCATCACGGATTCCTTCCGCAAGCTCGACCCGCGCCTGCAGGCGCGCAATCCGGTCATGTTCATCGTCGAAGTCGGTGCGCTGGCCACGACCCTGTTCTTTCTTCGCGATCTGCTCGCGGCGGGAGGAAACAACGCGGGCTTCGACTTTGCGATCTCGGCGTGGCTGTGGTTCACGGTGCTGTTTGCGAATTTTGCCGAGGCGGTGGCCGAGGGCCGCGGCAAGGCCCAAGCTGAGTTCCTGCGCCGTTCGAAAACCGAAACGCAGGCGAAGAAGGTCGTCGGCGACGCGGTGCTCTCCGTGCCCGCCTCGCAGTTACGCAAAGGTGACGTCGTCCGCATCGACGCGGGCGAACTGATCCCGGGCGACGGCGACGTCGTCTCCGGAGCGGCTTCGGTCGACGAATCGGCAATCACCGGCGAGTCGGCCCCGGTCATACGCGAGTCCGGCGGGGATCGCAGCGCCGTCACCGGCGGAACGCGCGTCCTATCGGACCAGATTCTGGTGCGGATCAGCTCGAATCCGGGCGAGACGTTTCTGGACCGCATGATCTCGCTCGTCGAGGGTGCCCAGCGCCAGAAGACGCCGAACGAAATCGCGCTGTCGATTTTGCTTGCGGGTTTGACGCTGATCTTCGTGTTCGCCGTGGTAACGCTCGGCCCGTTTTCGCTCTACGCGGGAAGGGCGGCGAGCGTGACGGTGCTGATCGCGCTGCTGGTCTGCTTGATCCCGACGACGATCGGCGGACTGCTTTCGGCCATCGGAATCGCGGGCATGGATCGCGTGTTGCAGCGAAACGTGCTGGCGATGAGCGGGCGCGCGGTCGAAGCGGCCGGCGACGTCGACACGCTTCTGCTCGACAAGACGGGAACGATCACCCTGGGCAACCGGCAAGCCACGGAGATCTTGCCGGCCGAAGGCGTCAGCCTGGCCGAGGCCCTGCGGGCCGGCTACCTTTCGTCGCTTCCCGACGAAACGCCGGAAGGCCGTTCGATCGTTGCGCTCGCGCAACGCGAAGATGTCGCTCTCGGCGACGGCGCACTGCCCGCGGGCGCCCAGTTCATCCCGTTTTCCGCGTACACGCGCATGAGCGGGATCGACGTTCCCGGCGGAGTCGCGGTGCGCAAAGGCGCCCCCGACGCAGTGCGAGCGTGGGTGCGCGACCACGGCGGCGACGGCGCGACGACGCTCGTTGCCGACGTCGAACGAATCGCTCGCGCCGGGGGAACGCCGCTGCTCCTCGCGCAAGAAAAACGGATCCTCGGCGTTATTTACCTCAAAGACATCCTCAAGCCGAACATGCACGAGCGCTTCGACCGGATGCGTGCGATGGGGATTCGCACGATCATGATCACGGGCGACAATCCGCTCACCGCTAGCGCCATCGCGCGCGAGGCGGGGGTCGACGATTTCTTGGCAGAGGCGACGCCTGAGACCAAGATGTCGCTGATCAAGCGCGAGCAAGCGACGGGCCGGCTCGTGGCGATGACAGGCGACGGCACCAACGATGCGCC
>PMHO01000010.1:0-27675 GCA_003156715.1 Candidatus Tityobacter terrigena | reverse complement strand
TCGATCGCCAACGACGTGGCGAAGTACTTCGCGATTCTGCCCGCGATGTTCGCCACGGCATATCCCGCGATGGAAGCGCTCAACGTCATGCGGCTTTCCACGCCGCAGAGCGCGATTCTGTCGGCGGTCATCTTCAACGCGCTGATCATCATCGCCTTGATACCGCTAGCCTTGCGCGGCATCGCCTACCGGCCGCGCGGCGCAAACGCGGTCTTGCGTGACAACGTCTTGATCTACGGCCTGGGCGGCATCATCGTTCCGTTCATCGGAATCAAGTTCATCGACTTGATCCTCGCCGCTCTGCACCTTACCTAAGGACGCGACTATGAAAGCCACGACCAGACTTCCGAGCGATACGAGCGGCAGGGCCGGCGCAAGCAGGGACGGCACTCTGCAGCACCTCGGCACGTCCGCGATCTACACCGTCATCTCGGTCGTCTTTCTCGGCCTCGTGTACCCACTGGTCATGACCGGTATCGCGCAACTGATCTTCCCAGCCCAGGCCGCGGGTTCGTACGTCTACGACCGCAGCGGAAAGATCGTTGGCTCAGACATCATCGGACAGCTTTGGACCAAGCCGCAATACTTCCAGGGGCGTCCCTCCGCGGCCGGCAAGAACGGCTACGACCCCACCAACACCGGGGGAACGAATCTCGGGCCGACCTCCAAGAAGCTGATCGACAGCACGCGCGCCGCGATCGTCGCGCTGCGCAAAGCCAATCCGAACGCGGCCGGACCCGTTCCCATGGACCTCGTCACCTCGAGTGGAAGTGGAATCGATCCGGACATCAGCCCGGAAGGCGCCTACTACCAGGCGCCGCGCGTTGCGCAAGCGCGTCACGCCGATGCGGCGGTCATCCGGGCCTTGATCGCGCGCCATATCCATCCGCGGGAACTCGGGTTTCTCGGCGAGCCGCACGTCAACGTCCTCGAGCTAAACCTGGCGCTCGACGCGCAGAGGTAAGCTGCGCCCGGCAGTCCGAACCTAGTCCGGCGTGAGCAGGGAAAGGCCGTCGCGAACGGGGCGCTCGGCGTGGGGCGCCGCCGCTAAGTCTGAACCTCGCTGGCCTGGTTCTCTCGCGGTCGTGATCGCTGCGGCGCTCAACTTCGTTCTGCCGGGCGCGTTCACGCTCGGTCCTCCGTGGCTCGTGGCCGTCATCGAGCTCGCAATCGTGGTGCCCTTGACGATCGTTGCGCCGCGCCGCGTCATGAACGAGACGAGGCCGAATCAGACGGCCGCGGTGGTGCTGATCGCGGTCGCCAACGTCGCCAACGTCGCATCGCTGATCTTGCTTATTCATGCGCTCATTTACAATTCCAAGAGCATCAACGGCGTTCAGCTCCTGTATTCGTCGGTCGACATTTGGGCCACGAACGTCCTGGTTTTCTCTTTGTGGTACTGGGAACTCGACCGTGGCGGCCCCGACGAAAGGCTCAAACCAGAGCACCGCGCGCCGGATTTTCTTTTCCCGCAGATGGTGACGCCGGACTGCACCGAGCCCTCCTGGAGTCCAAGGTTCTTCGACTATGTCTACGTGGCGTTCACCAATGCAACGGCCTTCAGCCCGACCGACACGATGCCGTTGACGCAATGGGCCAAGTTCTTGATGCTCGGCCAGGCAGCCACCTCGCTAGCGACGATCGCGATCGTCGCATCGCGCGCGGTCAATATTCTCGGTTAGCGGCTGCCGCTACGGCGGGGCGGCTAGGATGATCAGTTGGCGCGCGCCGGCTTCGAGCAGCCGTCGCGCGAAGGCAACGCCGCGCGGCCAGCGTGGGTTGTGGCGCGCACCCTCCACCGCTATCGTTACGCCGCCTTCGCGCTGGACGGCGCCGACGAGCGCCAGCGCCGTATCGTTTCCGACGACCACGTGCCACTTGCCGCGAACGCGCCGGGTCGCCTCTTCGAGCGAAGAGATGACCCGCGACTGCGCGGCTTCCGGTGAGCGCGCGACGTGAAACACCAACAGCTCGACCTCCAAGCGCAGCGCGATGCGCGCGCAGCGCTCGATGAGCTCAAGATCGCGTTCGCGCGCCTTGACCCCGAGCGCGATGAGCGCGAACGGCGGGGGGCGACGCGTCCCCGCGCGCGCGTGGAGCACCTCGCGCAGCGCAAGCTCGCGCAGCGCCGCTAAGTTCTCGGCGCGGAAGAAATGCGATAGCGCGTCCTCGATCTTTTCGGCGCGGTAGATCTTCCCGGCCCGCAGACGCTCGCGCAACGTCTCGGGGGTCGTGTCGATGAGGATCACGTCGTCGGCCAGCGTCAGTATCTCATCGGGCACCGTTTCGCGGACCTTCTGACCGGTCAGCCGGTTGACGGCATCGTTGAGACCTTCGAGATGCTGGATGTTGAGCGTGGTCATCACCGAAATGCCCGAGCGCAGCACGGTGAGGACGTCGTCGTAGCGCTTGGGGCGCTCGTCGCAAGGGGCATTGGTGTGCGCGAGCTCGTCGATCAACGCGATGGCGGGACGGCGCCGGAGCAGCGCCTCGGTATCGAGTTCACTGTAGCGAACGCCGTCGCAGGTTACTTCGCGCCGCGGCAAGATCTCCAAGCCTTTCAAGAGGCGCTCGGTGTCGGCTCGGCCGTGGGTTTCGACGAACCCGCCGATGACGTCGATGCCCTCGGCAACCAGCTGGTGGGCGCGATCGAGCATGGCGTAGGTCTTGCCGGAACCGGCGGCTCCGCCCAGGTAAATGGTCAACCGGCCGTAGCCGATGCGCAGACGGTCGCCCGCGGTTTGCGCGTAGCGCGAGAAGCTGATCTCGCGGTCGATGGGCGGCGTCAGCGTCGGATCGACGATCAGGATGTCGCGCTCCAAGGCGCGCGCCGCGAGACGCGCTGCGAGCGGCCCACGCGGTAAGGCCACGAGCGTGGCCTTGAGAGCACCGAGCGTCGGCCGGTTCGGGTCGAACTCCTGTAGCGGCACGACGTGGGCGTCGAGTTCCTTGGAGAGATCGGCGACGGTGTCGATGCGGCGCTCGCCCACCAGTGCAACGTCGAGCGCTAGGTCCAAGGCGCCCGCCACGCTGGCGGCTTTTTGCAGGAAGACCCCGACGTCGCCGTCACCCGTTGCGAGCGCAAGCAGCGTCGACGCACGGCGCGGCATCACGTTTGGTTCCGTCAGATCGTCGATCGTGCGGAGCATCATTTCGCGTAAGTAGCGCAGCGTCTGCGGCCGGAAGATGCCGAGCCGGGCTCGCTCGACGTCCTCGGGATGGATCAAGGCGCCCGCCGCCAGGCGGGCTTCGAGCTGCTCGGGCGACACGTCGAGCGCGACAACCTGATCTGCCGCGCGTAAAAACGAGAGCGGCACGATCTCGCGAACGGGGAAGCCGATCAGACTTTCGGCCGTCGCAGCGGCGCTCTCGAGATGCTGGATATTGAACGCTCCTTCGACGCTGATGCCCCCGTCGCGCAACGCGAGCGCATCCTGCCAGCGTTTCGCATGTGCCCCGCCTTCGAGGTTGGTGTGCGCCAGCTCGTCGAGAATGACGACATGGGGTTTGAACTCGAGCGTCGCTGCAAAGTCGAAATCCTCGAAACGCGTCGTGCCGATTTCAACCACGCGCGGAGGAACGCGCGGAAGGCGGGAAGCGAGCTCGTCAAGTTCCGGGCGTCCCTTCGTTTCGACCCAACCCAGCACGACGCGGGTTCCCGCTTCTTGGAGGCGCAGCGCATCCTCGAGTAAGCGCCGTGTTTTACCAGCGCCTGGGGCACTAGCCAGATAGACGGTGAGGCGCGGCCCACGGCCCAGATCCTTGAGGATGGCTTCGGCGGTGGGCCGCTCGGGACGATCGATCACGGCGCGGATGCTTCTCGCTGGCGCAGGGCCGGTCCGCCGGGGGCGCTGCGTCAGCGCAGCGAAACGGCCAATCGTGGCGGAACGCTGGATTCGTCCATCCTGCATCGCCCTGCTTGTCGCGGCATGGGCTTTGGACATGGTGACGCCGCAACTGTTCGTTGCCGCGATCCTGCTCAACGTTCCGATCGCGCTGTCGAGCCTTGCCCTCGACTCCCGCTTCACGCGCCTTCTCGTGATCCTTGCGCTCATCGCCGATGCGGTCGCCGGCTACGCGAACGCGGTGAGGGATAGCCACCTCGTCGCGATCGCGGTCGGCGACCGGGTCATCGTCGGGTTGTCCTTTTTCTTGGTGGGATTGCTCAGCATCGAGGCGCAGCACTTGGCGCGCCAAGCGGGAGAACTCGCCGAACGGCAGGATCGCGCCGCGCGCGAGCGCGGAATTCGCCGCGCCGTCGAGATCATACGCAGCAGCGTCAACCGGGAGCTGATCGAACGTGCGGTCGTGGGCGAAGCAGGCCGGGCGCTGTCGGTCGATGCCGCACATCTGTATCTCCTCGAAGCGGGTCTCGACCGGACGACGACCTTTTCGTGGACGGGCGGCGAGGTCAACGTGTCCGCCGGGCGCCCGTCGCCTGAGATCCTTTCCTTCGTACAGCGAGTCGCCGACGCGCGAAGCATCGAGATCGTCCGCGAAACGGATGCCTTCGGGCGGCTGCTGATCGACACGCTCGGCGCGCACTATGCGATTGCGGGCCCGCTCGTCGAGCACGACGTGCTCTTCGGTGTCTTGGTCGTGTTGCGGCGCGAGTCCGATTTCGAGCCCCAGTTTCGCGAAGGGTTTGCCTTGTACGTCGAACAGGCTGCGATCGCCCTCGCACAAGCCGGATTGTTCGTTCAGCTTGCCGACGGGAACGCGGGCCTCGCGCGCGCCAACGAAGCGCTGCGCGAGCGAAACGACATCATTCGCGACATCGTCTACGCGCTCTCGCACGACCTCCGCACGCCGCTGACGGCAGCCGGCATGACGATGCGGCAGGCGCTGTCGGGGGCGTACGGCCCGCTGCCCGAAGCCTACCGCGAGATCTTGCGGCGTTCGCTCGAATCCAACGACGAGCTGCAGCGGCTCGCCGAAACGCTCCTGCTCGTCTCGCGCTACGAGTCCGGCGAGAATTCACGCGTGCGCGAGCACCTTGCAGTGAGAGCGCTGGCAGAAAGCGTCGTCGTCGAGCTGGCGCCGCTGTGGCGCGGAAAGGAGCTCGAAGTCGTCGTTGACGGAGACCGCAACCTGGAGGTCATGGCGGATCCAGGGGAGCTTCGGCGCGCATTGATCAATGTGGTAGCCAATGCGGTCACGTTCACGCCCTCGCACGGGCACATCGCGGTGCACGTCGTTGCGATCGACGGGCGTGCGGCGCTCCAAGTCGAGGATGACGGTTTCGGCGTTCCGGAGAGCGAGCGGGCGCGGCTTTTCGAACGCGTGCGGGAAGCTCCCAGCCGCCACGGGGCAGGCTCCGGTCTCGGCCTGTATCTCGCTCGCCGCGTGGTCGAAAGTCATGGCGGCAGCATCGAGTACGCGCCCCGGGCCGGCCAGGGCAGCGTCTTCACCTTGATGCTGCCGCAGCTCGCCGGCGTCGCTGTGCAATGAGCGAGGTACGCACCGTGGTCCTCGTCGAGGACCACGCTTTGACGCGTGCCGGTTTGCGGACGGCGCTCGACGCTTCGGGAGATCTGCGAGTCGTCGGTGAAGCGCAGGACGGCCTTGCCGGATTCGAAACGATCGCGCGCCTTCAGCCCAACGTTGCGGTCATCGATATCGGGCTTCCTGGAATCGACGGCATCGAGCTGACGCGGCGCGTGCGCACGGCTTCGCCGCTAACGCGGATCGCGATTCTCACCGTCCACGACCTCGAGAGCGAGGTGCTCGCGGCGCTTGCCGCAGGCGCCGATGCATACAGCGTGAAAACCTCGAGCGCGGAACAAATTTTGACGGCGGTTCGCGCGGCGGCGAGCGGCGGCGCCTACTTCGATCCGCAGATCGCAGGCATCGTCATGCGCCACTTCGGGACGCGGCGCGCCGCCCCGGTCGAATCGCCCTTGACCGAGCGCGAAACCGAGATCCTGCGCATGATCGCCGATGGCCACGGCAACAACGAAATCGCAAGCGGGCTGTACATCGGCTTGGGCACGGTGAAAGGGCACATCCGCGACATCCTCGAGAAATTGGCCGCCGCCGATCGAACCCAGGCGGCGGTCGTTGCCTTGCGCCGCGGTCTGATTTAGGGGTGCACGAAACCGGCGAACCGGCCGGAGGTCCGCTGAGCGGAGTTCGTGTCGTCGACCTAACGACGGTCGTCATGGGTCCCTGGACGACGGCGATTCTGGCCGGTTACGGGGCGAGCGTCATCAAAGTCGAACCGCCCGAGGGCGATATCTTGCGTGCCGCCGGAGCCTACCGGAATTGGGGAATGGGTTCGCTCTTCTTGCACATCAATCGCGGAAAGCGCGGCATCGTCCTCGATCTCAAGAGGCCGCGAGCGCGCGACGCGCTCCTGCGCTTGTGCGCTCGGGCCGATGTCGTGATCCACAACATCCGGCCGGCCGCCATGCGCCGCCTTGCGCTCGGTTATGACGACGTCGCTGCCGTTAACCCGAAAATCATCTACGTCAACCTCGTGGGGTATGCACAAGACGGCCCGTATGCGGCGAAGCCGGCTTACGACGAAATCATTCAAGGCGCGTCGGGCCTCGCCGCGTCCTTCCGTCTGGTCGACGGCGGCGAGCCACGCTACGTGCCGCTGCTCCTCGCCGACCGCGTTACCGGCATGTACGCGGCTCACGCGGTGCTTGCCGCGCTCTTCCATCGCGAACGCCGCGGCACCGGTCAAGAGATCGAGGTCCCCATGTTCGAGACGATGGTCGAGTTTATTCTGAGCGATCATCTCGGCGGTCTGGCCTTCGAGCCGCCCGCCGGCGAGGTTGGATATAATCGCATCCTCACGCCGAATCGCCGGCCGTTTCGCACCCTGGACGGATACGTTGCTATCCTGCTCTACACCGATCGGCACTGGGAGCGTTTCTTCGATGTCGTCGGCGAACCCGAGACCCATCGGGCCGATCCACGGCTGCATGACCCAATGACTCGGCGCGCCAACTACGGCGCCGCTTACGGCATCGTCGCCGACATCCTCGCAACACGCTCGAGCGCCGCGTGGCTCGACCTGCTCGGCAACGCCGATATACCGATCATGCCGGTCAACGACGTCGCAGATCTGCTCGACGATCCACACCTGCGGGCCACAAGCTTCTTTGGAATCGAGCAGCATCCAAGCGAAGGGATGCTACTCACCCTCCGCGCACCGGCGCGTTGGAGTGCGTGGGAAGGCTCGGTGCCGTCCCCTGCGCCGCGTCTGGGCGAGCACACGCGCGAGGTTCTGAGCGAGGCCGGTCTCGATGCGGGCGAGATCGTGGACCTGCTGGATGAAGGCGCAGCGGTTGCAGCGGCGCCGACAAACTAGCGGCTTCTTTACGATTCGAGATGATTCGAGCCCAAGAGGCAGGGCCGTTTCCGCAGGTGACGCGAATGGGGGTCGCCGATGCAGGTTGACCGCAGGACACCCGCAGCGCCGGTTCGTGCGACATCGGTCGAGTTCGGCTTGCGCCTCTTCGCGCTGAAGGTGCTGGCGGTCGCTTGCGCCGCCGTGCTGGCGGCCGCGATCGCGCACTTCCTGATCGATCTCGCCGGCGACTTCATTTTGCCTCACGACCCATACGATGACATCGCTCACGGGTCGCGGCCGCTGGCGAGCGGCATTGCTTTCCTGCTTGGACTGGTTTTGGCAACTCGCCTGTTGCTGCTCGCGTGTGGTACGAACGAAGCCCGGCACGTAGCGCTGCGACGGGCGGTGCTAGCACTCGTCGGTCGCGAGCCTTGGATTTTCGGATTCTGCGTGGCCTGTGCGACGCTGGCGGCAACGGCGATGATGGAGTTGGCCGACACCGTCGCGGCGGGCGACCCCGACTGGGACGTGGCATCGCTTTTTGGCGGTTCGGTACCCCTTGGCTGCGGAATTTCACTTGCGGTCGCCCTCATCGTCGCTTTGTGCTTTCGCCGGCTGCTCGCATTTGTTGCGAGCTCTGACGTTGCGATCGCGCGGCTACTCGATTCGTGGCTGCGTGGCGTCGGAAAGCCTGCTCAACCTAGCCGCACGCGGCGTGTCACTCTCGCCTCCCCCGGCGGGTCGTTCGCGGGTTCGGGTGCCGCGCGCCGCGCCGGCAAGCGAGCCCCTCCGCTCCTTCTCGCGTAGAACCCGTCGCTTCGAGCGACTCGATTCACGCCGCGCGCGATGGCAAACATGCCGTCCCGCCGTTTCGAAGGAGATGTGTAGTGAGAATCCCGGTCGTGTGCGCACGCCAAGCATGCGCAAAGCTCATCATTCCGTTTGCCCTCATTTTTGCGATGGTCGCTCCGATTTGCGCCGGCGCGCAGGGTGCGAGCGGCACCATCGTCGGCCGGGTCACCAGCAACGACGGCGTTCCCATCCCGGGCGCCACGGTCGTGCTCACCGGCAACGGGTCGGACCGTTCCGTCCGTACCGAACCCGACGGCGCGTTCACGTTTACGACTGTCCCAGCAGGTACGTACGGTATTCGCGTGATCGCGAAGAGCTACGACCTGCTGACGGGCCGCACGATCAACGTGACCAGCGGGGAAACTTCGACGCTGCAGCTGACAATGGCGCGCAGCGCCTCCTCGCTGACGACGATCGGTCAGGTACAAAGCAATGGAGCGCAGGCGCTTTCCATTTCCTCGACCCCGACGACCACCATCGACTCACAGGCCTACGCGGCGCTGGGTTATACGAACATGGCCGAGGTTCTGCAGAACGACATCGCGACCACCTTGGTTCGTCCGCTGGGAGGCAGTCCGGGCTTGCCCACGTCGGTTGCGCTCCGCGGTCCCGACCCGACCGAAACGCTGGTCGATATCGACGGCCATCAGGTCAATAACGGCAATACCGGCGACTTCGATCTCTCGCTCATCGATCCGAACGACTTCACGGTAGCAGAGCTCGTTGAAGGAATCTCGCCGTCGTCGCTGGTCGGCCCAACGACGATCGATGGCGCGATCAATATCCGCACGCTGGAGCCGACCCAGGATCCGCATGAAACCCTCCGCTTTTCGTTCGGCTCGTTTGATTCTTACGCGGAGACGTTGGAGGCAACCGGCACTGACGGCCACCTGGGCTACGCGCTTTCGCTCCATCGCACCACTACCGCCGGCGAGGTCAACCAATCGATTGTCGACGTCAGTACGTCCCCGTCGACCATCGCAAGCGTCGGGAGCGGCATCGACAGTTCGACCGCGCTCGGTAAATTGCGCTACTCGTTTGGTCGCGGGGATTCGTTCGTAGATTTCACGTTCCACGACCAGACGACGTTCCGTGACTTGTCCGCCGCGCTCTCGTCCTTCCCGGGCCCCGGCAGCGGTTTTAGTACCTACAATCCCGACGGGCTTCTGCAGCTCGACGGCCTCGAGGGCACGACCCAGCAGTCTCACAACGCTTCCTACGGCTTCGACGTTCAAACGCCGCTCGGACCCGCCGATTCCACCGGCGTAGCACATACAACGGTGCAGTTTCGCCACCTGAGTTCGATCGTTTCCTCATCGGTGTTCGGCCCGGGGACGGACAGCTCGCCCTACCTGGACAACTATCACGACCCGATCGATGACGAAATCCTCGAGCTCGACCATCAACTGCCGCGCGGCACGCTTACCTTCCAATACGAGGTGCGCAACGAGCAGCTCGTCGCCGATTACGTGCCTGGCGGTGAGAACACGGAGTCGGTTGGCCGCAGTCTCTTCGGCGAGCAAGCGCTGCGGGTGCCGCTCGACGACGATTCCGGGTCGGCATCGGACGTTTCGAGCGTTGGAATCGGGCAAACCCAACGTTCGGCGGTGCTACGCTATACGGTGGACCCAACCGCGAAACTTCACTACAGCTTTGCGACCTACTATAGCCGGTTCTCGGCCTTCGGCTCCAGCATCGATCCGCGATTCGGCTTCGTGTGGACTCCGACCGCCCAATCGCTCGTTCGTTTTTCGCTCGGCACGACTTATCAGACGCCGCAATTGCCCGAACTGCTCGTCCTTCCGAACACACCACCGGTCGGCGGTATCATCTCGACCGGCAATCCGAACCTGCAGCCGGACCGCGCAACCGAGTACGGCCTCGGATTCGAACAGCTGATCGGCCCTCAAGGTCAGCAGACGCGCGTCTCCCTCGATCTGTACCGCGTTAACCTTCGTACGCCGGCTTCGACGCTAGTCGTTCAGCCGTCTTCGAACCCGGACTGCAATCCAGCATCGGCTAGCGGCTTCGAGCGCTACCAAGACGCGGCGTCGTCGTGCCCGGTCAGTTATCCCGTGAACGCGGGCGACGGCGTCTATCAGGGAATCGAATTGCGAGCCGAACATCCGGTCGCGCAGTGGACGACGCTGAACCTGGGCTACGCGGTGCGCAGTGCGTATCTGTCAGCCATCCCGCCGAACATTCAGGACGGCACGCTCGTGCTCGGAGAGCAAGACCTGGGCTTGCCGCTGCACAAGGCCACATTGTCACTCGATCGCCGTCCACCGATTGGTTTCGAATTTGGCGTCGGTACCGTCTACGAAGGCCTTTACAACGAACTGGATCAACCTCAGTTCATCACGTTTAACGCGCACATCGGTTATCGGCTCAAAGATTGGGAGGTCAGCCTCAACGGTACGAACCTCACCAACGTCTACGATCAGCGCTTTACGACGACGAACGGAGGCTTGCTCTACGGAGCGATCGGTGCGCCGATAACGACCGACGCCTACGCCCTGCAGGGAACGGCGCTGATGGCAACGATCACCCGCCGTCTCTAAGCGCGAACTTCCGCTACTGGTGCGCTGCCACGAAATCTTCGACGGTAAAGCGCGCAACCGATACGATAGGCAGGCGGCGCTGCGGGTCGTCGGGATATCTCGGCGGTCGCTCGAGGGCGATCGCCGAGACGATCAAGACCAGCAGAAGCGTGATGCTTGGAAGCCACGCGTTCGGAAGGCTCCTCGCCCGGGTCGCCTGCGCGCTGCGCTTGCGCAGCCCGCACACGAGGAAGTGTCGTCCGTTTCTGACCACGGTCCGCCGGTCCCGCCGCCCCGCGCCCGACATCTTTCGCTGCCGACTCGGCCTAGGCGGGGGCCTTTACGCCAACGAGGCTCGCGCGGACGTCGTCGCGGTGACTGCGCTTGACCATCACGATGACCATGTCCCCCGCCCGTATTTGCGTGTCTCCGTTGGGGATCAAGACGTCCTCGCCCTTACGGTCGACGGCAACGACGATGCTCGAGCGCGGCAGACCGATGTCGACGATGCGTTTGCCGACGGCGGGCGCGTCCGGCCGAACATCGAGCCGCAGGAGCTCGAGATCGCCGTCCTTGAGCTTGGTGATGATCGAGTAGTCGCGGGCATTGACGTAGTCGTTGATGATATCGAGGATGATTTCCGTCGAGGAAATCAAGATGATCGGCTTCTCGCGGTCGATCGATTCGAAGATCAATTTGTTACGCGGGTTGTTAACCCGCGCGATGCAGCGCCCTTGCGAGTGCTTTTTCGCGATCAGGCAGACGACCAGGTTGTCNNAGGACCAGCGGGTCGCAGCCGTCGCCCACCATGGTGACGTCGCTTTCGAGCAGGTTCGCCATCCGTTGGGCCTTCGCGGCGACCTTCTCGATGACGACCACTTCGTGATCCTGAGCGAGCAGCGCGCGGGCCAGGTAGGTCCCCACCTTTCCCCCGCCGACGATCAGAACGAACAACTTCCCCGCCGTCCTAAGCGGAGAGCTTGACGGCTTCGGCAGCAAAGCGGGCCACGAACTCGGATAGCGCCTCAGGCGCCACGATTGCGTTGATTTCGTCGCCTGCGGCGAGTGCGTCGTAGGCCGACGGGATGAGGACCTGCCCTCCGCGCCGGATCGCGGCGACCTTGACGAGATTTTGCATCTCGACGTCGCCCACGCGCACGTTGACGAGCTTCGCCGGTACCGATACCGTCAGCGACGATACCTTTCCAAAATCGAAGGAAGGGACAGATTCGTACGGCATGTGCATCAGCTTGTCGCGCACGATCTTCGCGCCGGTCGTCGTGGGGCAGACCGTTTCGATGCCAAGCTCACGGTAGAGCTGGCCGCGCGGCGGATCGTAGATGCGTGCGACGATTTTCTTGATCCCAAACATGCGCTGGGCGATCAGAGCGGCCATCACGTTGCGGTTGTCGCCGTCCGTGACGGCCACGAACCCGTCCGCCTCGTCGGCGCCCGCACGCTTGAGGACGTCGGCGTCAATGCCGGTCCCGACTTCCACCCGTCCCGAGAAACGCACGCCGAGACGCTTGAATGCCGCGGGGTTTTCGTCAACGACGGTCACGTCGTGCCCCTCGGCGGTCAGGAGCTTGGCGAGGGCCGCTCCGACGCGGCCGCACCCAACGATGATGTATTTCAAGAGGAGAATTTTTTCATAACCGGGCGTAGCTTGTTCGGCCATGACGAGCGTTTTCCCACGCTGCGGCATTCGCATCCGGGTAAGGAGGAGGACCGGGCCCACCCGCTGCGCAACCGTGCGAGGTCTTGGCCGGGATTCGGGGCGTAGCTCAGCTTGGTAGAGCGCTGCGTTCGGGACGCAGAGGTCACAGGTTCAAATCCTGCCGCCCCGATTGGTTCGGTGGCCCGTGCCGGCCATCGCGGGGGACCCGGCGCTCGCTCGCTAACCGACGATGAAGGCTTCCTGCACGTTGTTCAGTCGTTTCAGCCCCGCGGCCAAACGGATCCTCCGCGCCGCCGAGCAAGCCAGCCGTAACCACAACCATTACTACGTCGGCGTCGAGCACGTGCTCTTGGCTTTGCTCGAGGAACACGACCCTGCCGTCGACGAACGCCTGCGCGCGCACGGTGTGGCATGCGACCGGGCCCAGGAAGCGCTCCGGCGCGCGCTCGGCACGGGCGACGACCGCCTTTGGGACGGCATCCTGGTGACCCCCCGCGTTCGCTCGGTTGTTCGTCTAGCCGAGTCAGCCGTCCAGCCTAGCGCGCTGGTCGAGCCGGTCGACCTCTTCGACGCTATCTGGGAAGAAGGCGGCAGCCTGGCCCGGGAAATCCTCGACGCCGCGGGCGCCGCCGGCAACGCCGCAGACTCGCACCCGGTCGCCGGGTAGCGGGCTGCGTGGAGCACCTCTCACATTTCTTCCTGAACTTCGTCGACCAGTTCGGCTACGCAGGACTCTTTGTCGTCATGGTTTTAGCCAACCTCGGCATCCCGGTTGGCGCCGAGCTCGTCATGCCGGCCGCCGGTGCGCTCGTGGCGACTGGCCACCTCTCCAGCCTGTGGCTGGCCGCCGGGATCGCCACCGTCGGGGAACTCGTCGGCGGGTCCGCACTCTACGCGCTTGGCTACTACGGCGGCCGCCCGTTCGTCGCGCGCTATGGAAAGTACCTCAAGCTCGACGCGGGAAAGCTGGATCGCTTCGACGCTTTTTACGAGCGCTACGGGAACGTGATCGTGCTCATCTGCCGCTTCGTGCCCTTCGTGCGCGGAATCGCCGGTCTGCCCGCCGGCGTCTCGCGCATGCCCAAGCGCTGGTTCCTCCTCTACACTGCGATCGGCTCGGCCGTCTTTTGCGTCGGCCTGGCATATTTGGGAAGCTTGTTCGCGCGGCACATCGACACGATCATGCTGCAAATCCATACGTACGTGCGCGTCGCGGTGGCGGTCGTGCTGGTCGCGATCGTAGCCGCCATTGCGCTGCAGCTTTTCAGGCCGCGCCCCGTGTCCTAGAAGGGCATGCCGCCTCAACCGCGACGCGATCTCGAGCGCACGCTAAGCCAAGTCCCCGACGCACCCGGTGTCTACTTGATGCTGGGCGAGGGCGAGCGGATCCTGTACATCGGGAAGGCCTACTCGCTGCGCAATCGCGTTCGCTCGTACTTTCAGGACTCGGCGGCGCACGTGCACCGCACCTCGCGGATGGTGGAACGCGTCGTCGACGTGCGCTGGATTGCCGTCAACAACGAAATCGAAGCGCTTATCCTCGAAGCGAACCTGATCAAGCGGCACCAGCCCCCGTTCAACGTGAGGCTGCGCGACGACAAGCGCTATCCCTATCTGAAGGTCACGAACGAGCCGTTCCCTCGCGTGATGTTCACGCGAGTCGTGCGCGACGACGGCGCGCGTTATTTCGGGCCGTACACCAATGCGCACGGCTTGCGAGAGCTCATCAACCTCGTGCGCGTGGTCTTTCCGCTACGAACTTGCCGCGAGCCGATCGACGGAAAACGCAAGCGTCCGTGCCTCCAGTATCACATCAAGCGTTGCATGGCGCCGTGCGTCGGCTATCAGAGCGAGGCCGAGTACGACGAGCTCGTCGACGAAGTCGTCCTCTTCTTGGAAGGACAACAGGGCCGGCTGCTTTCGCGCCTGCACGCGGAGATGGAGCAGGCGGCGGAGCGCATGAACTACGAGGCGGCGGCCCGTTTGCGCGACCGCCTCGTCGCCGTACGACGCGTCACGGAGGGGCAGAAGGTCGTGTGGCGCTCGCGCATCGACATGGACTTGATTGCGTGCGCCAAGGCCCAGGGACAAGCGTGCATGCAAGTTTTCATGGTGCGCGGCGGGAAGCTGATCGGTCAGGAACACTTCATCCTGGAAGGGATCGCCGAGCAGGGCGATGAAGTTCTCTTCGGCGAGTTCTTCACGCAATTTTACACGGCGCGGGCCGCTCAGATCACGACCGGAATAACCGACGGCGTCTCTCCGCTCGCCCTAAGAGAGGCGCGCGACAACGAGGTCCCGGTTGCGCTCAAAGCCCGCGCGCGCCGCCCGGCATCGCGTGCGACCATTCCCAAGGAAGTCTTAGTCGAAACGCTTCCAAACGACCTCGGAATCATCGAGGCATGGCTCTCGGAACTCAAGGGGCAACGCGTGCGCGTGCTGCGCGCGCAACGCGGCCCGCGAGCGGAATACATGCGCCTGGTGCACCAGAACGCGGAGCAGAACCTCAAGGCGTTCTTAGCCAACCAGGAACTGCAGGAAACCGCGTCGTCGCGTTCGCTCGTGGAACTTGCGACGGCGCTCGATCTGCCCGAACCGCCGCATCGCATCGAATGCTACGACATCTCGAACATTCAGGGAACCAATCCCGTGTCGTCGATGGTCGTCTTCGTTGAGGGCCGCGCGAAAAAGACGGAATACCGCCGCTTCAAGATTCGCTACGACGCCGGTTCGAACGACTTCGCGATGATGCAGGAGACGCTGCGCCGCAGGCTGCGTTACCTGCGCGCCGACACGAACGCGCCCGGCGAGGACGACCCGCGCAGCATTGAGGAGCGCGATCGCTCGCTTCAAGAGCATCTGCGGCGCAAGGAGAAGTTCCATCACCGGCCAGACCTGCTGTTGATCGACGGCGGCAAGGGACAACTCAACGCCGTCGTCGAGGTGCTCGAAGAACTCGATCTGTGGGGCATTCCGGTTGCCGGGCTTGCAAAAGAGCACGAGTGGTTGTACGTCCCCGGGCAGAGCGAGCCTATCGTGCTGCCGCCGGGTTCGCCCGCATTGCATCTCGTGATGCGCATCCGCGACGAAGCGCATCGCTTCGCGGTCGAATACCATCGGAAGCGGCGCGGCAAAGCGATGACGCGTTCCGTGCTCGACGCGCTTTCCGGCGTGGGGCCGACGCGCCGCAAGCGCCTGCTTGGGGCGTTCGGCTCCGTCGCTGCGCTGAAGAAAGCAAGCATCGAAGAGATCGCCGCAATCAAAGGNNATGTCGGCGGAACTTGCAGCCGAAGTCAAATCCGCGCTGAGCGCGCCGGCCGGCGGATAGGACGCCGCCGGCGCACGCGAAGGCTTCGCTCGCGGCGCTGCGAAGCCACGTGCACATGATCTGTTCGGTCAACCTTGTAAGCCGCGCCGCGGCGGCCGCGACCCTGCTTACCGCTTTTGCATCCGCCGCGCCGGCGTACGCCGATACCCCACTCTCAGTCCAGATCGGCCCGACGCTGATTTTCGAACAAGACGCTCGCAACACGGGGGGAACAACTCAGGTCGGCGCGGGCGTCAACTATGACATCGGTCCGCGCCTGCCCATCGTGCCGTTTCGCGCGTCGGCGACGTTCGACTACTCCGGCGGCGCGAACGGAAACGCCCGCCTCGGCGCCTACGGCTTCGGCGTTGCGGGGCGTCTGACGACGCCGCTCTATGCCGGGGCCGGCATCGGCGTCTACTTCGAAAACGCGACACTGTGTTGCCTCACGTTCCCCCTGCAGCCCGGCGTAACGGGAACGACGAGCGCCAGCGCGACCGGCGTCGGCACGAACTTCTTTATCGGCGAGCGGCTCTTGACGATACCCGGCGGCTCGTCGCTTTCGCTGCAAGCGACCTACCAGCAACGTCCGTCATTTGACGGCATCGATCCCAGCGGCCTCAACATCGGCTTGCGCATGCAGTTCTGAACATAGAGTAAGACCCTCCCCTCAGAACATCCCACAAAGCAGCTCGATGGCAAGCCCCCGAACGGGCCTGCCACCAAGGAGGACATCATGATCGGTTTCCTGATACGCCTCGTCGTCAACGCGATCGCTCTGCTCGCGGTCGCTTACATCGTACCCGGGGTGCACGTCACCTCGTATACGGGCGCACTCATTGCGGCCTTCATTCTCGGCATCGTGAACGCCGTGCTGCGGCCGATTCTGCTCATTCTAACGCTACCCGTCGTCCTGCTCACGCTCGGCCTCTTCACGTTCGTGATCAATGCGTTTACGTTCTACCTCGTCGGACACATGCACCTCGGGCTGGTAGTCAACGGATTCGGAGCAGCCTTCATCGGCGCGCTCGTACTCTCGATCGTATCGATGCTGCTTTCGTGGCTTGTCAAGGAAGTGGAAGGTCCTTCGGCCACTGCCCGCTAGCGGCCGGCGCAACGACCACACTAACGGGCCTGACTTGGAAACCACTCGACTCCGGTTGGAGAACATTATCACGGAGTAGCGTCCGGTAAGCAACGGCAACGGGACTTAGACGGACCGTGACCCTCTCCGAGGCGTCGGCTCTATCATCGCGAACCTCGCCAAAAATGCCGCTTCAAATCGGTTTCAGCTACGCTCCGCCCGAAGGCAAGTACCTTCGCTACGGGCAGGCGGTGCGCGAGGCTGCCGCACGCCTAGGCCTTGAAATTGAGGCGTTCGACCTTTGGGAGAACGCCGCCGCCGCACAAACGATCGACGGCATCGTCTTCACCGGCGGCGGCGACATTGCGCCGGAAAGGTTCGGTAAAGGCGACCAGATCGGGCTCTGCAAGGACGTAAACCCGGAGCGGGACGATCACGAATTCGGCGTTTGGGAAACGGCACGTGGGCGCCGTCTTCCGGTGCTTGGCATCTGCCGCGGCGCTCAACTAACCAACGTCGCCTACGGTGGCGACCTCCTCACACAAATCCCCGCCCCGCGCACACACGCCCGCACAGCCGCCGGCGAAGATGCACGTCACGCTGTAGTTACGCAGCCGGGCACGCTGATCGCGCGACTGGCCGCAGCCGAACGCGCTGAGGTAAATAGCTCGCACCACCAAGCCGTGGACAAGCTCGCGAAACCGTTCGCAATAACAGCGCGCGCCGACGACGGTACCGTGGAAGCGTTCGAATGGGCCGATCCCGCAGGCAAACCGTTCCTGCTCGCCGTGCAGTGGCATCCCGAGCGAATGAACCAAGCCGAACCGCTAGCCGGCCTCGTTTTCGACCATTTCCTCATCGCTGCAAATACGAACGCCGAAAAACGCTGAACCGATGTTCGAGCGAGCATTTTGGGATGAGCTCTACCGCTCCCTCAGCGCGGTCTGGTCGGGTGATCCTAATCCGCAATTGGTCGCCGAGATCTCCGATCTCACGCCCGGCACTGCACTCGACGCCGGTTGCGGCGAAGGCGCCGACGCGATTTGGCTAGCCGAACGGGGCTGGCACGTCACTGCAGCCGACATCTCGCCGGTAGCGCTAGAGCGCGCCCGCGCCTTCGCAAGCAACGTGAGCGACGACGTCGCGCGGCGCATCGACTGGCTCCATGCAGATCTGCTGAACTGGTCGCCCCCCGCCGAATCCTACGACCTGGTCTCCGCCCAATTCATGCACCCGCCAACGGCCCCACGCGAAACGTTGTTCCGCCGCCTCGCCGCTGCCGTTAAACCACACGGCACGCTCCTCGTCGTCGGACACCACCCCTCTGACCTGCAAACGACGGCCAAGCGTCCACCGCTGCCCGAGCTCCTCTTCACCGCAGCCGACGTTGCGGCTTTACTCGAACCGAACAACTGGGACATCATCGTCGAGACATCCCGCGAGCGCACCACAACCGACCCCGCCGGCCGCACCATCACGATTCACGACGCGGTCCTCCGAGCGCGCCGCCGCACCGCGCCCGCGGGCTAGTGCAGGGTGCTGAACCGCGCCCGTTCTTGGGCGATTTCCTTCAAACGCCCACGGGCCTTGGAAACCGAGAATTTATCACGATGCAAGATGGATTGCTAAGACCCACACCCATCGCGCCGGCGAGAACGTTCGGTTTCCCACGTTGCCCCCGGTTCCTAGAATTCAACGCGCATTGACGTTATGAGTCTCATGGCGCTGCAGATCGTGGGAGCGGAGTCCAAATCTGATCCAGCTTTCCCGATTCGATCACCTTTCGCAGCGCTTTATCGAAGCCCGAGGGCTCACTGCAATCGACGGCAAGCGAGCGGCGGCCTTGGTCGGGTAAACGCGAGAGATCGAGGATGCCTTCGGCCTCCGAAACGAGCTTGCCGTGTAGAATGCCGAAGCGCTGGATCGCGAAGTATTCATACTGCTTGTCGCTCGAGCCAGGCGCGTATCGACTGTTGACGACGTAGAGCTTGTCATCGATAAACATCGCTCGCAGTTCCGCTGCACCTTCACCTAACGCTTGGACCCTTGCGAGGGTGGTGAGCGCTATGCCGCCGGCCGGTCCGGGGCTCAGCGTCGTCTCATACACCGTCGCATCATGCGGACCATGAGGCGTACCGTCGAAGTCGAGTAAGATGCCGACCCAATAGCCCCCGATGCGACCTTCTTCAAACGCTCCTGGGAGTGGGCAGAAGACGGCCGAGGCCGGCAAAGGGGCGAACGTGGCCATTGCTATGCTAAACGCGAACGCTGCGGTTCCCTTTCGGCGTGGCGATACCGATGGGCGAGTGAAATGATGCAAGAACTTAGACCTTAGTCAAAAGCGTTATGGCGATAACTGATGGAATGTTCCGGCTCCTCGCCCGCCGCCGTGACCGCCGCCCCATCGCGTGGTGCCGTAAAGCAGATTATTGTCGAAGGTCAAGCGCCGTATGGCCCGGCTCCGTCCGCGCCGCCTTTGAAGCTATACAGGACGCGTTCGTCACCCGAGCGCTTGAGCTGGTAGACCGTCCCGCCCCCGCACTGATTCACCCGGCTATGTTTGCCGCCGAATAGCGTGGTGCCGTACAATCTACCGTTCACGACCAAAAGCGGGCCGAATGGCGCATATCCGTCCGGCGAACCCTGGAACGTATAAAGCACGCGAAAGTGACCCGACGGGCTCAGCTCAAAGGCCGTTCCAGGCGCGCTTGCACGCAAGCAGTCCCCGTTGCCGTCGTCGTACGTCGTGCCATAAAGTTTGTCGTTGAAGGCCGTCAAGTCGGCCTGCGACGTCCCTGCGTTCCCGGTTCCGAAGTCGTGCAATACCTGCACGCTACCGGATGGCTCCATCGCAAATATTGTTCCGGAATTGTTGGCACCGCCTGTGCTCGTGGTACCATACAACGTTCCATTGAGCACGGTCAGGCCCGCTCCAGGATGTGCGCCGTCGCTGCCGGTAAATCGGTGCAGTACGGTGACTTGTTCGGACCCGCTTACCGCGAACACCGTTCCTTTGTCGACTAAATCGTCGCCGCCGAATGTAGTTCCATAGAGCGTCCCGTTTAGCGCAGTGAGATGCCACGGGTGGGCGCCGCCCCTTCCGCCCTTGAAGCTGTAGAGAATGCTCAAGCTACCGGAGGGGCTCATCGCGAAGATCGTCCCGTAGGGCAGGTAGCTCCCCTCGGAACTTGTTGCTGTCCCGCCCTCCTGTGTTGTTCCGTACAGTGTGCCGTTCACGAGCACCAAATTGCCGTTTGGGCGTGATCCGTCCGGCGAGTTACCGAACGTGTGAAGCAGCGTGAAAGCGCCGGCCGTAGTCATTTCAAAAATGACTCCATCCCCATCTCCGCTGATCCCTGAGTCCCCGCCGAGAATGGTGGCACCATAAAAAATGTCGCCTACAAGAGTAAGTCCGCCCGCCGGAAGCGAGCCGTCTGGTTCACCGTCGAAGCTGAAGAGGTTCTTATAGTCGCGTTCATCGGGCGAGGCGAACGACATCGAAAGCGCCGCCGTACTCGGAGCCGCCGCTATGCTGGTCGCTGAATCCGCGGACAGGGGAAGCGACGAGTTGCCGTTTTTCGAGCATCCCGCAAGAAGGATGCTACAAGCGATCACACACGCAATGCGCATAAGCCTACTTTCAATTTCACAAGATGGCACGAACGGCGGACCGACTGTCTTGAGTGCGCTTCAATTGCTTGCGCTCGGTCGCCTCGCCCAACCGGCGCGCCGCCTAGCCTCGGGCGCCGATGCGGTCCCAATCCTTCAGCGACGAACCCCCCTCACGTCAGCCGCGCCGTGGCTAAATCGAGATCGTACTCGACGTGGCGATAGATTTCGTCGGGAATCTCTCCGGCGGCGCGCATGCGGAGGATCTCGGCGCGCTCGGCCTCGAGGGCCGCGGTTTGAAGACGGTGGTCGAGATTGAGCTCCACCTGCTCGCCGGCTTGCGCGTGGCCGAGCAGGTGGTCGATCCGGTACTCGTATTCGTGGAGAATGCGCCCCTCAATTTCCCACTCGGTGGTCGAATCGAAACCGGGTTCTAGCTGACGCAACCGCGCGATGCCGGCCTTTAGTGCCGCTACGCGGACTTCGATCTCGCGCTGCTGGAGATCCTCACCCGAGTCGATCTTGAGGAACTTCAAGATCGGTATCAGCGAAAGCCCCTGAAGCACGAGGGTAGCGAAAACGACGCACAGGCTGATAAAGATGATCGCGTCGCGACCCGGGAACGGATGCCCGTACCGGTCGCGCAACGGCAACGCGAGCGCCCCGGCCAGCGTGATGATCCCACGCATGCCTGACCACGCGATCACGAACACCGACGTCGCCGGCGGCCACCCCTCGCGCCGTGCGATGACCGGGAAGACTACCCGCGTACCGTACGTCACCACGTACACCCAGACGAGCCGCACGACGATAACGATCGCGCTGATTTCAATTCCGATCCAAATCATCCGCAACGCAAACGACGGGTCGTGGACGATATCGCGAACCTGCAGCCCGATCAACAAGAACACCAGTCCGTTGAGGAGGAAGATCAGCAGGTTCCAGACCGAGTACGCGACCAACCGCGCATCGGGCGTGAACAGTTGGCTCGATTTGCGGCTTACATAGATACCGGCGGAGACCGTCGCCAAGACACCGGAGACATGCAGGGCGTCGCCTGCGAGATAGATCGCGTATGGCACCACCAGCGACAACACGACCGAAAGCTCGTCGTCGGAAAGCTCCAGCTTATCGAGCAACTGTTGCAGGCGGATGAAACCGAAGGCCATGATCAGCCCGACCGCAACGCCGCCGATCGAAACAAACACGAATGCGAGCGAAGCTTGCACCGGCGAGAAGACGCCGGTCAACGCGGCCACCACGGCAAACCGGTAGATCACCAGAGCCGTCGCGTCGTTCATGAGCCCTTCGCCGTCGAGGATAGCGATCACGCGACGCGGTACCGGGAAGCGCTCGAAAACGGCCGAGGCAGCGACCGCGTCCGGCGGCGACACGATCGCTCCTAGCGCGAAGGCCGCCGGCCAGCCGATCTGCGGGAGAAGATGGTGCGCCGCCACCCCGACGATCCCCGTCGTGAAGACAACGAGTCCGACCGCCAGAAGCCCGATCGGACGCAGGTTTTCCTTGAACATCGTCCAGTCGGTCAGCCAGCCGCCCGAGTAGAGCAGCGGCGGAAGGAAGATTAGGAAGACCCAGTTCGGGTCGAGATGCACGTCCGGCAGGTTGGGGATGAGCGCGAGCAGCGCGCCGCCGATGACGAAAACGATCGGGTAGGGCAGTCGCAGCCGGTTGGCCACGACCGCGCAACCAACAATGGCGCCGAGTGATAGGAGAAGGAGCAGCGATTCATGCATCGAGCGCCGCTGTTATCCCACGCTCAGCGCGCTACTCCTCGCCGTCGAAATAATCGATCGGCTCGGAGCGAACGAGCCGGTATTCCGGCGATTTCACAGCCCACTTCTTGCTATCGGGAAAGTAGCACGATTCGCCGATCGGATTGTCTGCGACGACATAGAGCACGAGATCTTCCGGCCCGTCGTTAATGAGTTGATGCGCCTCGCCGGGTTTGAAGATGAAGGCGTCGCCGGGTTCGATCGGCGTCTTGCCGCCATCGTGCCTGACGGTTCCGGCTCCGGAGATGACGTGGTAGAACTCCCACTGCGCACTGTGCGAGTGATAGGGGTAGGGCGTCGCTCCGGGCACGATGCGCAGGATCTCGACGTCGAAGGGATGACGCTCGGTCAAGTCCATCGACTGCGGTTTGCGCCCGAGTTCTTCAGATAGCTCTTTGCCGGCGCCCGAGAATCTGCCCCCCGGAGACGACCACGCAAACTCGGCAACGGCGTTGGAGTTGATTTTTCGCACGTCCGTGGGATGCCAGATGCCCCCACCCCCTTCCTTGCGACGGCACGACGGTGCTCTGCCGGACCCGGCCGAAGAAGTCTTCGAGTTCGGGTAAAAGAAGAAGCCGTGCTGTGGCGCAATCGCGAGGCCGAACGGTCGTGCTGTGGTCGATCGCGGCTGCATTTGCCGCGTTCACGGTTCTTACGAGCCTATTCCCTTCGCTCATCTCGCCCGGACCTAACGGCATCATCACAACGGTATTGCTCGTGGCGTTTGCCTTGCTTCACGGGTCTGAACGATACGGCAATAAGGGAATCGCCATATTCGTCGTCGTCTGCCTGGTCGTGAGCAATATTTTCGAAAACCTGAGCATCGTTACCGGTTTTCCGTTCGGACACTATCACTACTCGGAGGTTCTCGGCACAAAGTTGTTCCTTGTACCGATGACGATCGGCGGTGCCTACTTCGGCGCAGGATACCTGTCGTGGACCGTCTCGCTGATACTGCTCGGCAGAACCAATAAACCGATCGACACGTTCGGCCGATGGGCGCTTCCGACGGTTGCATCGTTCCTGATGGCGAGCTGGGATTTCATGTTGGACCCCTCGGCATCGACCGTCGACCACGAGTGGATCTGGCAGAACGGTGGTGGTTTTTTCGGCGTTCCGTTTCAGAACTACCTTGGCTGGCTGCTGACCGTCTTCGTTTTCTTTGCGATATTCTCAGGGTACGTGGCGTCGCGCCGCCTTACCGATGCCTCGGCAGCGAACCCCTTCTCACGAGGCTTTTGGGCTCAATCGATCGTCATGTATGCCCTCCTCGGCGTGCGCAATTTCTTGACGTACTTCGTGCCTTCCGCAAACACCCGAGTACTGGATGCCACCGGCCACGTGTGGATGCTGCACGACATTCGCGAAACCGCCGCTCTCGTCGCAATTTTCACGATTTTTACGTTCTCGATTCTCGCCGCCCTACGCTTGGCCGACTCGGGGCAAACCCAGCCTTAGGGGGTGGCTTCGCCGCCTTCACTCGAGGAGAACCTTGGCTAATCGCTACCGGCCTGGGCTCGCCCTGTGCTTGCTCGCTTGGTTTGGTTCGGTGCCCCCCGGAACCATTTGGGCTGCCGGCCCGGTTATAGGAACCAGAACGTTGCCGGCTATGGCCGGCTCGTTCGGTCCGCGGGGCTGAGCAGCTTCGACGTGGCGATCCGCGGTCAACGTCAGCAGGCGGAGTTGCGAGCACTCCTAAAACGATCGCAAGCGTTATACACGCGAACAACAACTACGCACTGGCTGCCTAAACTAGGTTAGTCACGGTCCGAGCGGGGGTTGCCGAAGCCGCTGCCGGACCGTCAACAAGTTCGGCTCAGGACGGGAAGTCGGTTCCGCGAACCGTCCGAAAACTTAGGAGCTGCGACCGTCGGAAGTCCGGTCTCGAGACGCCCGACGGCCTAAGACAAAATCGAAACTGAGCCTGGAGAAAGCGTTGGTCCGGCACTACGGACTCGGGGGGCAGTTCCCCGACAGCTCCACCAAATATAAAGAAGCCCCGCCTGCTCGCGGGGCTTCTTGATTTCCAAACCGCCGGCATGGGCGGTCGCCCCGTCAATTCAGTCGTCGGTCAGGATTTCTTGTGCCCGCGCGCACGCTTCCATCGCGCGTTCGACCTGTTCGAGGAACGCCTCGGCCTCTTCACGCTGCGCTTGCGCGGCCGGCTTCGGGTCGTTTGTAAGGCTCTCGGCGACATACCCGATGTTCCGGTAGACCTCCTCGAGAAGTCTCCCGGCTTCGGCGACATATTGCCGCGCCCGCGCGAAACTCGCAGATAGCATGGTGCCTCGCTCCTACGGCGCCCCGACGATGGCTTCGAAGCGCCGAGTCCGTGAGCGAAATTTAGCGCGTCGACGGGCACTACGTCGCATTCTTATGACCAGAAACGGCAGCATTTCATCGGTACGAACATCTTGAGTGACTCCGCGGTTTCTGCACACGCGGCCTTGCTAATCTGGGATGGGGTTCGACTATCCGATTGCGGTCTTTTGAATCTCGCCGACGAAGTAGATGCGCTTCCCATTCTCGATGTTTGATCGCATCTCGGCTTCCACGCTTCATAGCCCGATCCAAGAGGCACTGGATTCCATGCGAAGCTTATGAGGGCTTCATAGAAATATGGTGCGGAAGCCAACTCCTGTAGAGAGTCGAATAGTTGAACCTCGAGCGCCTCGATTCCAAATGTTGAAAAATGCGCTGAGATCACCCGTAGCTCGTTGCTGGGATCGACTGGGTCCCACAAGCGCCCATAGGTAACGAACCCGACCCAACCCCGCTTAGCATCTCGCACTCGAACGCCATTTATGTCTTCCACCCTGTACGATCTAACGCTCGGAGTCACCAATCACCTTTCAAGGCCGCTCGCGGGCATCGGCCGGGACCGACGGTGAGCCGTAACGCGCGCGCGAAGGCCGTTCGAAAGCTGCCCTTAGAATGCGGCAGCGGTAAGTATCCAGGCGAACACGGGTTGCTCCCAGCCCTGATACGATTGAGTTCAAGATCGCGCCCTTCGCGCGTACGTTTATGACTCGACGGCCTCCCGGCATGCCGAGTGTGAAAGCAGCGGGAACCCCGACGAGCGACCGGCGGGGGAGGACACGCGGTGTGCAGACTTTGGAAGCATACTCGGAGCGGGTAAGAACAATCGGCTTCGCGGATATCAGCGCGACCGAGATCAAACAGATAGGCGAAATGCGTGCAGGTCGGGATCCTCTAGCGGCCCGAAGCAGTACGTCAGCGTGGAAGCGCCTCTTTACGGCGATCCCAAGGAGTTACGTATGCCTCTTGAATCCGCACGTGCCGCGCAGTTCAAGACCGCGTGTGCACTGAGCGCTTTGACTGTTTGCGGCCTGCTCTTGATTACCGGTAGGCTCACATCGGCACTACCTACCGCCGGCGTGCGTGCCTGGCTGCCGGCGCTGGAAACGCCGGCCACTATCACGAAGCCGCCTCCGCTTCGAAACCGCGACAGCTTCCAATACACCATCACGACGACGTCGCAGACCGGCTCGTCAAGCAACACGACGACCGTGACGGACGATGAGACGGTGACGCATCCGGTTAGCTTTGGCACCAGGATGAACACTTACGCTGTGACTGACACGTACAGCGACGATCCTAGCTACTCTCCAGAGAGCTACCTCGGCTTCGTTAGCGAAGGGTCCGTATACGCCATAGTGAACTATGGCTTCTTCGGGAGTGACGACGCCGGTCGTTCGTTTTCCTACAAGCAAGTCAATCATACGCCATTCGACATCGTGGCAGAGTACCCGGAATCTGTAGGCCTCTCTTGGGCGAACAACTTCGAATACCAAGGGGAAGAGCTAGACCTCTTTAGCAGCTGCTGCGGACTCGAAGTCCTTATGGCATCGCGAGCAAGCGGCGCCTACAGATTGACGTATTCCTTTTGTGGAACGTCCACCTGCAGCAGAAGCTCCGACTCACTGAAGAGCAACGGTCTCGGTAGGATCTGGTCTGAAAACTCTTCTTCGTCCTCGTCGTTCACTACGGTCGCTTTTGGTTTGCCGGTCGCGAGCGGTTCGTCTTATGCGATTCCGGTGACCTGTTCCGGAGACTGCACGGACAATGGCTACACGCCGGGTACAGTCGAGGTGCCGGATTGGTATCCGGGCGGAGGCGCGCCGCTTTCCCCGCTGTCAAACAGCAGCGACAGAATCGCGGCCTCCATGAAGGCGCCGAAAACCTGTGATTCGATGGCGGGAACGACGGCGTATGACGTTCATGAGAAGTATTACGACCTCAACCCGGTGCAGGGCTACTACCAAACCCGAACGACCGACTCTTACGACAGTCCGACGATGGGGCTGGTTTGCTCGATCTCGGTTACCGTCACTCGGAATTACAACAATACGACCGACGGCGCACTGACGTCGTTGAACACGACCACGATTGTCACCGTCCTTACGAGCGAGCACTTGCATTCTGGCCGCTCGGGCACCGGTATTGCAGCGCCACACGTGGCCGGATTTGCCAACCGATTACGCATAGCCCAACGTCCGCGACGCGACCTTTTCGATTGGGACTTTCTCAATCTGACACGACCCGAGCGGTAAATTCGGAGTCGACAGCACCATCGAGACGGGTGGTCGTATAGATAGGATTGCCGAAGGAACCGTGCTTGGGTGGTTTTTACGTGTAGAGGTATCGTGATCGGTATCGAGGACCGCGACTTGGCCGTTTTGATTGACTCCAACGGCGAAAAGGTCACCAAGACTATCGCCGTTGCCCGCGGTGAGGGGACTTCGCATTTTCGTTCGAGTAGGGAACTCGTTTCGTAAAGCTGCCCAAGCGGACCAACTGTAGGCAAGCGCTACCATCGCTCGAACTTCTCGGAGGTGTAATTTTAATTGGACAGCGGCCCTTAGAAATGCTCACCCTCGTCGGCGCGTTCGGCATCCGCATGGTCGTCCTCGTCGGGCTCGGCCGTGGAGTCTCCGTAGACTGCCTTGCCCTTGATGAGGCCGGCCACTTCGGCTTCTTGTTCGGTCAATGGAGCTCGCCCGTCTCTCTCATTCATGACAGCCCAAGCATTCGAGGCCCGAGCTGATGCGCCTCGCTGCGCGCGGTATGCCAAGGTGACCGGAGCTGCTAGTCCGTGGATGCATCGTCCTCGATGGCCTCCCGCCCGGCGATCGTCACCAGCGACTGCGACGCCGTCCTGGCTCGGAATCACTTTCCGCCGGGAGTTCTTAGCGCCAGCGCCGCGTCGAAGGCGCGAGCCCGCGTTAAGGCTCGGGAGACGTGACCAAAGCCTTTGGCGTATGCAAGCGCGGACCTTACGACGGCACGGGCGGACGCTAACCGCGAGCCGTCGGGAAAGGTGACGCAACAGATCTTACTGTTGCGAGGCTGGAGTGTTCGCGGGCACGGCTCCTCTACGGAATAAGAGCCGGCGTTACGGCGACGCCATCAGCACCTCCGGAAGGCAAGTTGAACGTTTTGTCGAGCACGCCGCTGGTAATCGATCGAGGACGTGCCGATCTCCGGG
>PMHO01000043.1 GCA_003156715.1 Candidatus Tityobacter terrigena | reverse complement strand
GCACGTCGGCGCCCATGCGCACCAGTTCGTTCACGTAGGAGAAACGTGCGTTGAAGACGGTCTCTTCGATCACGCTCGTGCCCGGGCACGTGCACAGGAAACTCAGCATCGGTGGCTGCAGGTCGGTCGGGAAGCCGGGATAGGGAGCGGTCAGCACGCCGGTTCCGCCCGTAATCCGCTCGGCCTGGATGCGAACCCAGTCGGTGCCGGCGCTGACTTTAACGCCGCATTCCGAGAGCTTGCTCGTCAGCGCGGCCAGGTGCGCCGGCGCGCAACGCGTCACCGTGATGTCACCGCGCGTCGCGCACCCCGCCAGCAGCAACGTGCCGGTCACGATGCGGTCGGGAATGATTTCGTACTCGACGCCATGCAGCTCGCGGACGCCGTCGATCACGATCGTTTCGGTTCCGTGGCCCGCGATCTTCGCTCCCATTCTGACAAGGAAGCCGGCGAGGTCGACGACCTCGGGNNGCAGCTCGCGGACGCCCTCGATGGCGATTGTGTCGGTCCCTTGTCCTGCAATCCGCGCTCCCATCGCGACCAGAAAGTTCGCGAGGTCTACGACTTCGGGTTCCATCGCGACGTTGCGCAACGTCGTCGTACCGACCGCCAGGACCGCAGCCAGCATCGCGTTCTTGGTCGCGCCGACGCTCGGCTGGCGGAATTCGATGTCGGCTCCGACGAGTCGCGATCCCTTGGCCTCGGCGATCAAGTATCCGTGAGCGTTGGACACCTCGGCGCCGAGCGCGCGAAAGGCCTGCTCGTGCATATCGGTCGCACGCGTCCCCAAAATGCATCCACCGGGAAGGGGAACTTCGGCTCGGCCGAAGCGCCCCAGCAGCGGTCCCACCAGGTCGAACGAGGCGGCGAGTTTGCGAACGAGCGTGTACGGAGCGCGATGGGTCGCGATATTCGAAGGGTCGATCACGATCGTGCCTTTGCCCTCGGAGCGCTGCCGGGAGCCAAGGGATTCGAGCAGCGACCACATGACCGAGACATCGGTGATGCGCGGCACGCGGTGCAGCGTGACGGGCGTCTTCGCGAGCAGGGCGGCGGCCATGATCGGAAGGGCTGCATTTTTCGCGCCGTGGGTCTCGACCGAGCCGGAAAGGCGGTGGCTGCCGCGCACGCGCAGCGTTGTCTCGAGCCGATCGAGGACGTCCATTCCCGGCAGGGATTCGCGCCGCCGGCAGGCGATTCCGCGCCCGCCCGCGCTTTTATCGAGAGATGATGGGCTTGGTCGAGCTCATTCGTCGTCGGGTGAACGGCCGTCGTGGGGCTGCATCATAAAGAAGTGAATCAAGTCTTGGGTCGTTCGCACCGCGGCCCCGGGCGCCTTGATCGGTACGAACGGTCGCGGCGCCTGCGTGAAGTCGAAACAGTCGGCGGCGGGCGACGTCGAGCGATCGTCGGCACCGCCGTTCGTGAGACGCGGCAGGCCGAACTGATCCTCGGTAAACTTGAGGATGCTGGCCGACTCATACTGAACGTGCGAGACGTGGTTATGCTTGGCGTAGGGTGAAATCATCAAGATCGGCACGCGGAACCCCAAGCCGTCGTAATCGAGCATCTGGGGAGGGACGTGATCGTACAGGCCGCCCCAGTCGTCCCACACGACGAAAATCGCTGTCGAATCCCAGAACGGGCTCCCCCCGATCGCGTCCACCAGCGCCGTCACCCACGAAGGGCCATACCCTCCACCGCAGTTCACGTGATCGGAGTTCTCGCAAATCGGGGTTATCCAAGTGACGTTTGAAAGCAGACCGGCTTGCAGATCGGTGAAGAACCTGGTCTGCGGCGTGATCACGTCTTTCGCCCAGTCCGGACCGTTGTAAACCTTGTTGATCGTCTGGTAGGCAGACCACACGCCGTCGCCGCTGTCGATCACGCTGCTATAGAAGTGCCACGTGAGCCCGGCGGCATCGAGCTCTTGGCCGATCGTATTGTTATCGTAACACGGCGCAATGTTCGGCCCGATCGTTCGTTTCTGCGTCAGCGTCGGGACCTGGTTGTCCTTGACCGCGCAGCCCCACGGCACGTCGTAGGGAAGGTCGACCGAACCGCTGGCCTGTGCGGCGATGAGGTATTGGTGCCCGACGAAACTTTCGTCGAGGTGGGACTGAAAGTTATTGTCGGCCAGCACCCACTCATGGGCCATGTCGAAGTACGGCTTCGACTCGTCGTGGGGAACGTAAACGTACTCCGGGTTGGATGGGCCCCCAAAACTCTCTTCCTTATCGAAGCCGTTCATTTGGCAGTCCGTACCGGGGTACGAACCGGTTCCGTTGCACGCCGCAAGAAACGCCGCGACCGAGTGATCGATGACGTATTGCGTCCCGAGGCTGACCGGCTTGAGCTTGATGGTCTCGCCCTTCGAATTTTGCCCGCTCGAGGCCGTATTGGCGTTCGGGAAGCCTTGGAAAAGGTTGTCGAAGCTGCGGTTCTCCTGGATGATGATCACNNAGCAGTAGCGCGCAGAGGATGAATCGCGCGCTGATGGCGAGGTTAGATCTAACCGTCATCGGGAGGCCGTCCGTCATCGAATTGGTGCATGAAAAAGTCGGTATCCTTAGGTGCCTTGATGGGGACGAAGGCACGCGGCGGTTTATTGAAGTCGAAGCAGTCTTTCGCCGGCGAATTCGAGCGAGCGTCGCTGCCGTCGGTCGTGAGCGGAGCCAAGCCAAAGGTGTCCTCGACGAAGTGCAGGATGCTGCCCGTCTCGTACATCACGTGCGACACGTGGTCTTGCTTGGCGTACGGGGAGATGACCAGCAGCGGAACGCGGAAACCGGTTCCATCGTAGTCCTCGAACACCGGCGGTACGTGGTCGTACAGGCCGCCCCAATCGTCCCACACGACGAAGATCACGGTCGAATCCCAAAACGGGCTCTCGCCCACGGCGTTGACGAGTGAGGTCACCCACGACGGACCGAAGCCGCCGCCGCAGTTCACGTGATCGGAGTTGGCGCAGATGGGCGTGATCCAGGTGACGTTTTCGAGCAGCCCCTTCGAGACGTCGGTCAAGAATTTCGTTTGCGGAGTGATGACGTCGGCCGCCCAATCGGGCCCGTTACGGATGTGGCTAATCGCTTGATAGCCCGACCACTCGCCGCCGTCGCCTTTCACGACGCTGGTATAAAAATGCCACGTGAGGCCGGCCGCATCGAGCTCGTCGCCGATCGTTTCCGAGTCGAAGCAGGCGGCCTCGGTGTTTCCCAGCTCACGCTCTTGGGTGATCATCTGGACGGTAATGCCCTTCGGGCGGCAGCCCCAAATATAGCTGCTCGGAAGATTGACCGCGGACTGGGCTTGCGCTGCGATGATGTACTGATGCGCGACGAAGCTCTCGTCGAGATGCGATTGATGCATTTCGTCGGCAAGCACCCACTCGTGGGCCATGTCGAAGTACGGCTTTGACTCGTTGTGCGGCACGTAGACGTACTGCGGATTCTTGGTGGGCCCGTCGAAACTCACTTCGTTATTGAACCCATCGTTCTTGCAGTTGGTACCCGGAAGAGAACCGCTCCCATCGCAGGCTGCAAGATATGCGGTCAAGGAATGATCGATGACGTACTGCGTCGCCAGACTGACCGGCGTCAGCGCGATCGAGTTCCCGCTCGAGTCCAGGCCGCTCGAGACCGTATCGGCCTTCGGAAAGCCCTGAAACAAGTTATCGAAACTACGGTTTTCCTGCACGATGATGACGACGTGCTGAATCTTCGTGCCTTGCGAGCCCGCGCGCGGGGCCGGCCGGCTCTCGGCCTGCTGGGCCATTGGAATCGCTTGCGCACCGCCGCCGGGCGAAACGGAGTGCGATGCGGGCGAGCAGCCGGCCGCCCATGCCAGCAAAGCGGCAGCCGATATGCTGCGTAAGGAAATAAACCGTTTCACCGTCGTAAAAGACCCCTCTCGCCCGCCCGCGAGCCGGCATAAGCGCGCTGCTATTTCCTGGCCGTCGGACCTTCCCCTTTTGACCTGCAGTCCCCGCCTGTTCGCCTCGTAAGGTAAATCGAGGCATCGCATGGACGCGACTCGTCGTTCGCTCGCACATCCGCGCTAATCGTCGCGCCCCGCGACTGCCTTCATTCCGGCCAGCCAATGCATCACGGATTCGCGCGTGAGAAGCGACTGAACCGCACCATTCTGCGCCGTCAAAGCGATCCCAGCGGCGCTGCTCCGTGCGAGTTGCGCCAGCACGTCGTTTGCCGGCGCGCCTGCTGCGGCCGTGAGGACTCCGTCGGGGCGGGTCATCACGGCCGTTACGTAGGTGCGGGCGCGCTCGTCCTCCGAGAGTCTTGCCAGATCGTCGTAGGTGACGACGCCGGAGAATTCGTCGCCGAGGAAAACCGGCAGCGCGCGCACGTGATCGGCTTGCATCAAGCTCAACGCGCGCACCGCCGTCGCGTCGGCCGGAAGCCGTTGCTGCGGCGGCGCCGCCAGCTCGCCTGCCACGTGACCTTTGAGTGCGCCGGCGATGAAAACGCTCGACTGCTCGGCACTTCCCGCCTGCAGCAAAAACCACCCGATGAAGGTGATCCACAGACCGCCGAAGGCATCGAACGTGAGCGTTTCGACGATACCAAAGGCGATCATAAGGGCGGCGATCGCGCGCCCGGCCGTCACGGTGACGAGCGTCGCTCGTCTTCGGCTCCCCGTTATGCGCCAGACGACTGCGTGCAGCACGCGCCCTCCGTCGAGCGGGTACGCCGGCAAGATGTTGAAAACCGCCAGGATGATGTTGGCAGCGCTCAGGTATTCGAACATCAGCCCGGCGTGATTGTGAGTTCCGCTCGCAAGCGCGAGACCGTAGAATACGACGCCCAGCAGGAGGCTGGTCAGCGGTCCGATCCCCGAGATCCAGGCCTCGCCCGGCGCATCCTGGGCCTCGCCTTCGAACTGCGAAACTCCGCCGAAAATGAACAGCGTGATGCCCCGCACCGGAATCCCTCGCGCGCGCGCCAGCAAGGAATGCGCTAGTTCGTGGATGAGCACGCTAGCAAAGAATAACAGCGATCCGGCGATGCCGAGCGCAACGCGTTCGGCGGTTCCAACCCCTTCGAGCTGCAAAGGGCCGCGCGGATTCGCCAGCATCCACGCGACCAGCGCGAAGACGAATATCCAGCTGGCGTTGACGTCGATCCTGATGCCGAACAGAGAACCGATGCGCATGCTATGCCGCGCGCGCTAACCGTCGCCGGTCGCGCGAGGTTGCGCGCACCAGCCTGCCCCGCAGCGTCACGATCGCGTCGTCCATGCGACGCCGTTTACGCGAACGACTCGGCCGCGACCGGCGGCGCGACGTCGGGCGGCCGCTCCGCACGATCTTCGATGCGGCCGAGTGCAACGTAGCGCCGGAGATGATGGTCGACGTCGCCCAACGCTAGCTCGATCATCGACATCCGCTTGAAGTAGTGTCCGACGTGATACTCCTCGGTCATGCCGATCGCGCCGTGGAGTTGGATCGCTTGCTGACCGACGTAGCGGCCCGAGCGCGCGATCTGAACCTTCGTCGCCGAGAGCGCCCGCCGGCGTTGGGGGTCGGACTCGCTCGACGAAAGCGCCATCGTCCCGTAGTAGCACATCGAGCGGGCCATCTCGAGGCTCATCAACATGTCGACGGCGCGGTGCTGCAGTACTTGAAAGCTGCCGATCGGCACGCCGAACTGCGTGCGCGCCTTGAGATAGTCGACCGTGGTTGCGTGCATGACCGACATGATTCCGACCGCCTCGGCGGCCAGCGCCGCGATGCCGTAGTCGAGCGTTCGCTCCAGAATCGCAAGGCCGCCGTCGAGCTCCCCGACGATCGCTTGCGGCCCCACCCGCACGCCCGAGAAAACCACATCCGAGGCGCGCCCTCCGTCGACCGTCCGGTAGTCGCGGCGCCGTACGCCGGGTGCATCCCCGTCCACGAGCACGAGCGTGATTCCGTGCCGATCCTGCGATAGGCCCCGCGTGCGAACTGAAACGACCAGCTTGTCGGCCACTGCCCCGAAGAGCACGCCGCGCTTCTTACCGTCGATCACCAGGTCGTCTCCGTCACGCCGGGCACGCGTTTCGACCAGGCCTTCGTCGTAGCGAGATCCGTCTTCGGCATAGGCCAGCGAAAGCAACAGCTCGCCCTCGATCATCTGCTCGAGCAAGTCGCCGTGTGCGCCGCCGAAGGCGAGCGCGTTGCCGCCCAGCACGACGGTCGGCAAGTACGGCTCGACCACGAGACCTCGGCCGAACGCCTCCATCAGAATCATCGACTCCACCGGACTTCCGCCGAATCCGCCCTGCGACTCGGGAAGCGCGATGCCGAGCCAGCCGAGGCTTGCGAACGTGCGCCAGTGGTCGCGGCTGAAACCCTCGTTGCCGGCAACGATGGCGCGGCGCCGCTCGGCCCCGTACGCGTCGCCGACGAAGCGGTCGACGCTTTCTTTGATGAGCAATTGGTCGGACGAAAGCGAGAAGTCCATCGTGAGCCTACAGTCCCAGGATGCGCTTGGCGATGATGTTGTGTTGGATTTCGTTGGAACCGGCGTAGATCGAGGTCTTGCGAAAGTTGAAGTACCAAAGCGCGCTGCGCGTGGCGGGGTCGAGCGCGCCGTAACCGTCGGCTTCCATCATCAGCTCGGTGATGGCTTGCTGAATCTCCGTTCCCTTGATCTTGACGAACGACGATTCGGCCCCGGGCGTTTTACCGGCGTGCTCCGATGCGAGCGAGCGCAACTGCGCATAAGACAACGCGGTCAACTCGATCTCGACGCTTGCGATCTTCTCGGCGAAGCGCTCGTCGTCGATCAACGTCTTCCCGTTGACGCGCTGCTGCGCCGCGAGTTCCTTGAGATGACCGAGCAGGCGGAACGACGCAGCCACGCCGGCCGTCGAGTTCCGCTCGTGCTCCAACAAAAACTTGGCGTAGGTCCAGCCCTGGCCTTCGGCCCCGACGAGGTTCTCGACCGGAACGCGCACGGCGTCGAAATGGACTTCGTTGATTTCGTGCCCTCCGTCGATCGTGACGATGGGCCGCACGCTCACGCCGGGCGAGGTCATGTCGATCAGCAGGAACGAAATACCCCGCTGCTTCTGCGCTGCCGGATCGGTACGCACCAGGCAAAAGATCAAGTTTGCGTACTGTGCGTAGGTGATCCACGTCTTAGTTCCGTTGACGACGTAATGGTCGCCGTCGCGCACGGCGCGCGTCTGCAGCGACGCGAGGTCGGAGCCCGAACCGGGTTCGGAATAGCCTTGGCACCACCAGTCGTCGCTACTCAAGATGCGCGGCAGATAATACGCCTTCTGCGCGTCGTTGCCGAACTCGATGATGATCGGCGCGACCATGACGACGCCGAAAGGAATCTGGCGCGGCGCATAGCCGAAGGCCAGCTCCTCGTCGAAGATGTGCTTCTGCACGACGTTCCAACCGGTGCCGCCGTGCGCAACCGGCCAATTCGGGGCCATCCAGCCGCGCGCCGCCAAACGTCGCTGCCAGTTCACGTAATCGTCCTTGGTCAGCTCGTCGCCGTCGCGCGTTTTGCGCGCGATCTCGGCCGGCAGCTCGCGCTTGATGAACGAGCGCACCTCGGCCCGAAAAGCGTGGTCTTCTGGACTGAACGCGAGATTCATGAGACCTCCATCGTGAGACGGGCTGCTTCGTCGGCAGCGAGATCGGCGAAGCGCCGCTTCGAAGCGACGAGCTCTTCGATCAGCGGCGAAGGATGCCAATGCGGTCCTAACCTGGCTTCAAGGGCACGCAACGATTCGAACACGCGCATGAGGCCGAGCATATCGGCATAGTGCATCGGGCCGCCTCGGAAGGCCGGAAATCCGTAGCCGTACACCCAGACGACATCGATGTCGCCCGGCCGAATGGCGGTCCCGTCGAGCAAGATGTTGGCGCCCTCGTTGACGAGCGGCAACATGCAGCGCTCGAGGATCTCGGCGTCGTCGATCGTGCGGCGCGCGATACCCAGCCGCGCCGACTCGGCAAAGATCAAGCTCTCGACCTCAGGATCCGGATGGGGGGTTCGATCGCCGTCAGCATAACGGTAGTAGCCGGCGCCGGTCTTCTGCCCGAAGCGGCCTCGCTCGCAAACGCGGTCGGCGATTTCGGGAACGCGAGGCCCCGTCATGCCTTGCGCGCTGCGCCGCTTGCGAATGCGCCAGCCGACGTCCAGACCGGCGAGATCGCCCATCGCAAACGGACCCATCGGAAAACCGAAGGCCTCGATCACGCGGTCGACGTCCTGGGGAAGGGCCCCTTCCTCAACCAAGTAGGCCGCCTCGCGCGCGTAGTGGGCCAACATGCGGTTCCCGATGAAACCATCGCAGGTTCGCGCGACCACGCCGATCTTGCCGATGCGCTTTGCCAGCGCAAGGGCCGTTGCGATGCTGCGCGCCGACGTCTTGGCGCCGCGCACGATCTCGAGCAGACGCATGACGTTGGCGGGGCTGAAGAAGTGCGTGCCGATGACGTCCTCGGGCCGCGCGGTCGCGCCGGCGATCGCATCGATGTCGAGCGTCGACGTGTTCGAGGCGAGCACGGCGCCCGGCTTGCAGGCCCGATCGAGCTCGGCGAAGACCGACAGCTTGACGTCCAACTCTTCGAAGACCGCCTCGATGACCAGATCTGCGCCGCCGGCGGCGGCTGAGAGGGACGTTCCGTATGCGATGCGTCCTAGGCGCGCTTCGACGTCGGCTTGTGAAATGCGGCCTTTGCGCGCGCTCGCCGCATAGTTGCGCTCGATCGTCGCTTTACCGCGAGCGAGGGCTTCGGGCTCGGCTTCGACCACGTCGGCCGGAATGCCGCCGTTGGCGAGCGACATCGCGATGCCGCCGCCCATCGTGCCGGCACCGACGACGCACGCGCGGTCGATCCGAGCGACCGGGGTGGAAGCCGGAACGTCGGGTATTTTGACCGCTTCACGCTCGGCGAAAAAGACGTGGATGCGAGCTCGCGACTGATCCGAATGGAGCAGTTCGGTGAACAGCTCGCGCTCGCGGTGCAACCCCTGCTCGAAAGGCAGCCAGGTCGACGCTTCGACGGCATCGGTGCAGCGGTGCGCGGCGAGACCGCCGCGTTCGACCGGGTCGAGCTTCGCGCGCACGGCGGCGAAAACGCCGGGCTGCGCCTCGCTTCTGCGCGCGCTGACCCGGCGACGCGTTCCCGCGGGAGCCTCTTGAGCAACACGGCAAACGTGGTCGAGCAGGTTGCCCGCGACGATTTCGTCGACGATCCCGAGCTCCGCGGCCCGCGCGGCCCCGACCGGCATACCGCTTACGATGATGTCGAGCGCCGCCTTCGCGCCAACGAGGCGCGGGAGGCGCTGCGTACCGCCGGCTCCGGGCAACAAGCCAAGATGAACTTCCGGAAGACCCACCCTCGAGCGCGGGCTCGCATAACGGGCGTCGCAGACAAGCGCGAGCTCGCAACCGCCGCCCAGCGCGACGCCGTCGATCGCGGCGTAAAAGGGCTTCTCGGAACGCTCGATGCTCTCGATCACTTCGGGCAGCATCGGGGCGGTCGGCGGCCACGGCTTTCCGAAGCGGCGAATGTCGGCGCCGCCTGAAAAGGCGCCGTTTGCGCCGGTCAGCACGAACGCGTGGACGCCGTCGTCGCGGGACCCCGCTTCGATCGCCGCCGCGAGGTCGGTCAGCACTTCGACCCCCAGGGCATTGACCGGCGGGTAGTCCAACGTGAGAACGACGATACCGTCTCGCCGTTCGCTCTTGACGCTCAAAGGTTCACCTCCACGAAGGTTGCCGTCTCATCGATTGGGCCGCGCAAACCCTGCCTGGCAGACGGCAAGCTCGGCAGAGCGGTAAGGATGCCAGCGGAAATGACGGGGCGGCGCCCCCCAAAAGCGAAGGATGAGCCCTCTCGACGCGCCTATCGCCCGAGCGCATTCGACTCGCGCGCGGTGCGACTGCAAGCGGCATCGACAGAATTGGGGATCGCCTTGAACGACGCAACGCTCACCATCGAACATCCGGCCGACGCTTCGGAGATTTCGGCTCGCAGCGAGACGCCGCTGGTCGGGCTCATGATGGACATGCCGCTGCTCGTCAGCTCGATTATCGATCACGCCGCGCGCTGGAACGGCGACTCGGAAATCGTTACGCGCAACGCCGACAAATCGATTCATCGCTACGACTACGCCGCGGCGCGCGCGCGCAGCGCGCAGCTAGCGCATGCCTTGCGCGCTCTCGGGATACAGATGGGGGACCGGGTCGCAACGCTGGCCTGGAACTCGTATCGCCACTTCGAGTGCTACTATGCCATCTCGGGGATCGGTGCGGTGCTGCACACCCTCAATCCGCGGCTGTTTGCCGATCAACTGGAGTACATCGTCAACCACGCGCGGGATCGCTACATCTTTCTCGATCCCGACCTCGTCCGGGTGATCGAGCCGCTCGCATCACGTTTGCCAACCGTCGAAGGCTACGTTATTCTATCGGACGAGGCGGGAATGCCGGCAACCAGTTTGCCGAACGCGATCTGCTACGAGACGCTATTGCGGGGCCGGCCCGACGACATCGAATGGCCGCAGTTCGACGAGCGCGCGGCCTCGTCGCTCTGCTACACCTCCGGCACGACGGGGAATCCGAAAGGCGCGCTCTACAGCCACCGGTCGACCTTGCTTCACGCCTATTCGGCGGTGTGCGGCATGCGCACGGGGACCCACTCGTACTCGACGGTTCTGCCGATCGTTCCGATGTTCCATGCCAACGCGTGGGCGATTGCATACACGGCGCCGATGGCAGGAGCCAAGCTGGTCTTTCCCGGGCCGCATCTCGATCCGGCGAGCCTCTACGAGCTCTTCGAAAACGAGCGGGTCACGATGACCGCGGGCGTGCCGACGGTGTGGCTGTGGCTCATCGCGTACATGCGCGAGCGCGGTCTGCGTTTTTCGACCCTGCAGATGCTCGGCGTCGGCGGATCGGCCGCGCCGCGCCCGATGATCGAGGCGTTCGAGAACGAGTTCGGGGTAACGGTCTTCCACGGATGGGGCATGACCGAGACGAGCCCGGTCGCAACGGTTGGCATACCGAAACAGAAACATGACACGCTTCCCAACCGCCTCGACTATAAGATGCGCATGGGCCGTCCCGCCTTCGGCGTTCAGCTGAAGATCGTCGACGACGAGGGCAACGAGTTACCGCGTGACGGCGTGGCGCAGGGCGACTTGCTCGTGCGCGGCCCATGGGTCGTGAGCGGCTACCACGAGGATCCCGAAGCGACGGCGCGCGCCATCACGCGCGACGGTTGGTTCCGCACCGGGGACATCGCCTCGCTCGACCAAGATGGTTATATCTTCATTCGCGACCGCTCGAAAGACGTGATCAAGTCGGGGGGCGAGTGGATCAGCTCGATCGACCTCGAGGCCGTCGTCCTCAACCATCCCGACGTCGCCGAAGCCGCCGCGATCGGCGTGCCGCACCCGACGTGGGCGGAGCGGCCGGTCTTGGTCATCGTGCCCAAAGCGGGAAGCCGGCCCGATCGCGCCGGCATTCTGGCCTACCTGAACGGCAAGGTTGCGAAGTGGTGGATGCCCGACGACGTGCTGTTCGTCGACGAGCTGCCCCACACGGCAACCGGCAAGATCTCCAAGCTGCAGTTGCGGGATCGCTTGAAAGACTACCGCCTCCCCGAGCTGACGGGACCCGCGACGGCTCCGGGCTAGTCCCTTTACGCCGCACGCCGGAGCGGGTGCACCGAACGTGATCGTCATCGATCGGGCAACGTGCGCAAACCTAGCGACCGCCGAATCGCGCGAGTGGATCGTCGCCAACGGTTTGGGCGGATTCGCTTCGGGGACGATCGCGGGAACGCTGACCCGGCGGTATCACGGACTGCTCTTTGCCGCACGCCGCCCGCCGGTCAGCCGCACCCTGCTGTGCCCCAAGATCGATGCCGCGCTTGGCTACGACGGACGAAGCTACGCGCTAGCAACCGACCGCTGGGGAAGCGGCACCGTCGCGCCCGAGGGATACGTGTACGTCAACGGTTTCGTGCTCGACGGCACCGTGCCCGTATGGACCTACGCGTGCGGCGACGCGATCATCGAACGGCGCGTCTGGATGGAGCACAACGCGAACCGGACCTACGTCTGTTATCGGATCGTGCAGGCGCGCAGCGAAGTCGCGATCCGGCTGCGAGCATTCGCAAACCATCGCGACCTTCACGCGACGACGAAGGCGGGCGACTGGCACATGGACGTGCGCACCACGCCGGAGGGCGTGCGGGTCGTCCCGTACGATGGTGCGGCGACGATTTTCTTTCGAGCCGACCGCGGCGCGTTCGCGGCCGAGCACGTCTGGTACCGCGACTTCATGTATACGGCCGAGCGCGATCGCGGGCTCGACGATCGCGAGGACCATCTGCTCGCCGCGTCTTTGGATGCGACTCTCCTGCCAGGCGAAAGCCTGACCGTCGCCGTCGCCGATCACGATCTTGCGCCCGTCGAGAGCGACGCCGCGGCGCTGCGCGAGCGCGAGCGCGAACGGTTGCTGCTCGGCGCAGCGACCGGCGGCGATGCGCAAACGGCCACGCTGCCGCCCTGGGCGCGGCAGCTCGTGCTGGGGGCCGACCAGTTCGTCGTGCGCCGCCCGCTGCCGAGCGATCCGTATGCGCTCTCGATCGTCGCAGGCTACCATTGGTTCGGCGACTGGGGCCGGGATACGGCCATCGCCCTTCCCGGAATTGCCCTCGCAACGGGCCGGCCCGGGGTCGCGCGCTCCATTCTCTTGACGTTCGCGAGCTACATCGATCGCGGCATGCTCCCCAACTTCTTCCCTGATAGCGGAGAGCCGGCGGAGTACAACACCGTCGATGCCGCACTCTGGTACGTCGAGGCGGTGCGCCGTTACATCGAAGCGACCGGCGACGGCGCGACGCTGCCGCGACTCTACGATGCGGTCGCGGCGATCGTCGACGGCTATACGGCCGGAACGCGTTACGGGATCGGCGTCGATCCTGCAGACGGCCTGTTGCAGGCCGGTGAGCCGGGCGTTGCGCTCACCTGGATGGATGCGAAGGTCGGCGATTGGGTCGTTACGCCGCGTATCGGCAAAGCGGTTGAAGTCAACGCGCTTTGGGTCAACGCGCTGCGCGCGTGCGCAGCTTTGGCGGGCAAGCTCGGCCTCGACGGCACTCGCTTTGCGACAGCCGCGCAACGCGCCGAAGGGAGCTTCGAGCGTTTTTGGAACGAGCGCGGCGGGTGCTGCTACGACGTCATCGATGGCCCCTCCGGTGACGACGCATCGCTGCGCCCGAACCAACTCTTCGCCGTGGCGCTGCCGATCGAGGTGCTCGATGCCGCCCGACGCCGGGCCATCCTCGAGGTCTGCGCATCGCGGCTCTGGACTCCGGTTGGATTGCGCAGCCTCGACCCGGCCGATGCGCGCTTCGTCGGGCGCTACGGTGGGACGCCCGCGCAACGGGACGCAGCGTACCACCAGGGGACCGTGTGGACGTGGCTGGCCGGGCCCTTTGCGCTTGCCCACCTGCGCGTTTATGCCGACCCGGCGGTCGCTGCGGCGTTGCTCGCCGAGTGCGCCGGAACGCTCACCGATGCGGCGCTCGGAATGCTCGGCGAGATCGCTGACGGCAACGCGCCGTTCTCTTCGCGCGGCGCCATCGCCCAAGCGTGGAGCGTCGCGACCGTCCTCGATGCATGGTGCACGATCGGCGCAGGCGAGCGCTCGTAGAGGCGTGAGCGGCTTGCAGCGAGCAGAGTGAGAGGCGATGTCACTTCGCGCACGCGCGCTCAAGCGAGGCTGCTGCTGGCTCGTCCCGGCGGCCGCGCTAACCGTTGGCGCTTTTTTCGGCGTCGTCGCGCCCTCGCCGGCGATAACGCAAGCCGACATCGACGGGCTCGCGCGCGACGCGGCCGTGCAACTCGCATTTGCAACGCGCTTGCAAGGCCGCTGGGCGTGCAGCGGCAACGCTCGCGACGGGGCTGTCCTCAAAGCAACGATGCTGCTGTTTACCGTGAAGCCCGGCGCCTACGAATTCGAACTCACGCCGCAGCCGGCGTCTTCAACGTTTCCGAACGTCATCGAGACCTGGGAGTGGCGCTGGAGTTACGCTAAGCAGGGCCAGTGGTTTGCATCAGCCGATCCGCGCACTGCGGGCGCCGGCATCCAGTATACGAGCGACGGTTGGAGCGGAATGCGACTGCTCTGGATCCAGCACCTCGCGCAGTCGACGGTTTCGCGCACCTTCGACCGAACACCGGACGGGTCGCTTGCCTTCACGCTGCACG
>PMHO01000050.1:206-43589 GCA_003156715.1 Candidatus Tityobacter terrigena | reverse complement strand
TCGGCGGTCTCACCGACGCCGTCCGTAAGCCCGAATACTCAACCGCCGTCGGCCTAGTGCTCTTCGGACCGAAAGGCGACGGCGCAATCTGGAATAACGGCTTGCGCCCGAGCCCCTTCGCACGCGTCGCCACATGGTTTGGTGATCTATGGAACTGATCCCGGAACTCGCTCACGAACCGACCCCGGAGCTCGTGCCCGAACCGAGCCCGAAACCGGCGAGGCGGNNTGATCGGCATCGGCGGCGGTGGCTGCAACGCCATCAATCGCATGATCGACGCAGGCCTGCAGAACGTCGAGTTTTTCGCCGTCAACACAGACGTTCAGGCGCTGCGCGGCTGCATGACCGAAAACACGGTGCAGATCGGCAACGGCGTGACGCGTGGCCTGGGCGCGGGCGCTAACCCCGACGTCGGGCGCGAGGCCGCCGAAGAGTCGCGCGAGGATCTCGCGATGCTGCTCGATAATGCGGATTTGGTCTTCATTACCGCCGGCATGGGNNACCGTCGCGGTGGTCACCAAGCCGTTCTCGTTTGAAGGCCGCAAGCGCATGCTGCTGGCCGAGCGCGGCATCGCGGACCTCGAAGCGAAGGTCGACACGCTGATCACGATTCCCAACGAGCGCATCCTCCAGATCATCGAGAAGCGCACGCCGCTCCAAGAAGCGTTCACCTACGCCGACGACGTGCTGCGCCAAGGCATCGCGGGCATCTCCGACCTGATCACGCAACCGGGCTTGATCAACTTGGACTTCGCCGACGTCAAGACGATCATGACCGACGCCGGCAGTGCGATGATGGGAATTGGGGAAGGCACCGGCGAGCATCGTGCCGCCGATGCGGCCCAAAAAGCGATCGCGTCGCCGCTGCTCGAGACGACGATCGAGGGCGCGCGCGGCGTCATTTTCAACGTCACCGGCGGCTCGGATTTGGCCATGTACGAAGTCAACGAAGCGGCCGAAATGATCGCACGTGCCGTCGACCCCGAGGCACAAATCATCTTTGGAGCTTCGATCGATCCGTCGATGGGTTCGAAGGTGCGCATTACCGTGCTGGCCGCCGGCTTCGGCGCCCGGCGCAACGGAAACGGGGCTCACGGCGCGCTCAACTTCGCGGGCGGTGAATTCGAGAAAGTTACGCCCGTCAATATGGACGACATCGAGGTGCCTGCATTCTTACGCTATCGAGGCTAGAAAACGGCTAGCCCGGCCAAGCGTCCGCCGCGAATGGGAACGGCCCGCCCGCGTTGGCGGGCCTTCCCGTCGGCACGGGCGCAACGACGCACGGACGGCCAAAGGCCCTCGCAACCCGCGCCGCGTAGCCGTCTTCGATGATTACCGAGGTCGACGTAGTGCAACGCGCGATTGCAATCCGGCGCGAGATTCATCGCTTTCCGGAGCTGGGCTTTGAGGAAGAGCGCACGGCGGGCATCGTCGAGCGTGAGCTCACCGATCTGGGCATCGAACATCGCAGGCTCGCAAAAACCGGCGTGGTCGGGATCGTCCGAGGCGAGCTGCCGGGCAAGGTCGCGGGCTTGCGCGCCGACATGGACGCGCTTCCCGTGCTCGAGCAGTCGGGCGAGCCGTTCGCTTCCGAGCTGCCGGGAAAGATGCACGCCTGCGGACACGACGCGCACACGGCGATGCTGCTCGGTGCGGCGCGCGTGCTGCAGGCCGAGCGCTCGCGCCTGCACGGCGCGGTGGTGTTGTTGTTCCAACCCGCCGAAGAAGGCCCGGGCGGTGCGTTGCCGATGATCGAGGCCGGCGCGATGGACGATCCGCCGATCGATGCGGTTGCCATGCTGCACGTCGACACGCGCTTGCCCACGGGATCGATCGGATTTACTGCGGGCGTGTGCAACGCCGCTGCCGATGAGTTCTACATCACGATCGACGGCGTGGGCGGACACGCCGCGTCGCCGCATACCGCAACGGACACGATCCCATGTGCCGCGGCGGCCGTCCTCGCGCTGCAGAATATTGCGGCCCGTGAGTCCGATCCGTTCAAGACGGTCGTCGTCACCATCGGGACGATTGAAGGCGGTTACCGGCACAACATCATCGCCGATCGCGTGAAGCTGGGCGGAACGTTTCGCTCGCAAGATCCGGAAGTGCGCGCCGGCCTTGAACGCAAGGCGCGCCGCATCCTCGATGGGATCGCAAGTGCGTACGGGTGTCGCGCTTCGCTCGAGGTGATCTACGGTTATCCCCCGGTCGTCAATGATGCGGTGCTCGCCGAATCGTTCCGTTCGTATCTTGCGCAGACGAGTACGCTGAGTGTCGAAACTCCGCCGGCGACGATGGGCGGCGAGGATTTTGCGTATTTCGCCGAACGCGCGCCGGGGTTGATGGTACGGCTCGGGGTCCGCAGCGAGCGGGCCGGCTCGATCCACCCCGGCCACAGCCCGCAGTTCCGGCTCGATGAGGACGGGCTGGCCTTCGGAGTCGAGACGCTGGTTGCGTTCGCCCGCGGCGTGGGCTCGGGCCGGGTCGAGTACGGCCCGCCTCCGAACGCTACAGGTAGTGGTGGGGGCTCCGTTGATCGCAAGATGTAGTGCCAGGTCGCCAGGGGCCGGACCCGCGGCGGCGAATTCGTTAACATGCTGATAACGCATGGGTTGCCCGACCGTGTATCGGGCAACGCTCTTCGCCGTAGCCAAGAGCTCGCCTCGTCTGCCGAGGCCGCCTTTCGCCTGGTCTGCGAGGTCGAGAAGTGGCCGGTCTGGCTGTCGTTTCTCGTCAGTTCCCGCCGCACCGATGACGGCGGACCGCTTGCCTTGGGCAGCGAGGTCGTCCTGCGTGGCGCAATTCCCGGGGAACGGGAAGAGCTGTACGAGGTCGATCAGTTTCTGGACGGGCACATTGTCTCGCTGGTCGGCGCGTACTCGCTGCGGCGCCGCATCGACTTTCGAATCGAGCGCAAGCGCGAGCGCTCCAAAATCGTGGTGCGGGTCGACTATCCCGCTTACGGGGGCATGCTCGGAACCTTGATCGACCGCATGACCGCGCGCCGCCGGCTCGACGCGCTCCTCGGCGACTCATTGCTTCATTTCAAAGGGCTGGTCGAGTTTAAAGCTGGGCCGGAGGACATTTTAGCCGACTTCTAAGAGCGCCGGAGGCCTGCCGCCGCTGGGCCGGCCGCTTTAGCAGTCGTTGACGGACACTGCTAAAGACGTGTATACTTGTTGCGTTGTGACGATCGTTCGAGAAGCCTGAGGACAAGTTGCCCCTCTACGAGTACCAGTGCACTGACTGCTCTGCGAGCGTCGATATCCGCCACGGTTTCAAAGAGGCGCCGGGCGAAGTATGCAAGGTGTGCGGCGGTCCGCTACGGCGCGTTTTCCGCCCAACCGGCATCGTCTTCAAGGGCTCGGGTTTTTATGTAACCGATTCCCGTAAGTCGAGCGGTAAGTCCGAAGGTTCGTCCGGCGATTCGAAAGCTGCGTCGGGCGATTCCAAAAGTGCGTCCGGCGATTCCAAGAGTACGCCCGGCGATTCCAAGGGTGCGCAAGCGGAATCCAAGTCGGAAGCAAAAGCCGAAGCGAAGAGCGACTCCTCAGGCGAGAAGAAGAGCGAGAGTAAGCCGAGCGACACGGCGGCCTGAATGTCGGGCTGGCTGGACGCTGGCATCGTGCTAGCCGGCATCGCCGGAATGATCGCCCTGATCGTGCTCGGCATCGTGCGCGTCGTGCGCAACGGGAAAGCGGTTGCAAAGCGGATTGCAGCTCTCGAAGCGTTTCCGCTGCAGGGTCAGTTTGCGCTGGTCGAGGCGCGCGTCGCGATCGCGCAGCGAACGTTTACCACGCTACCCGGCTTGCTCGAGCGCACGCAGTGCGCAATCGCGAGCCTCGCTCAGACGCGGGAGCAACTGCAACGTTCCGCAGCAGCTGCCGGCGAGGTGGGACGCGTCTTGAAGGAGATGTGGAAACCGAAGAAGCGGTAGGGCGGCTTAGCCTGCTTCATCCGGCTCCCTTTGTGCGGCCTCGCACGGGCGGCCACTTTGCTGAGGCCCGTTTCTCGCCCTCGCGTCCTTTCTTAGCCGGGACAGGCACGCTAGGGCGGCGCGGGCGTTGCTTGGGCGACACCGATTTGATAACGATTTCTCCGGGCTGCGTTTCGTCGGGCTGTTCGGCGGCTAGCGCGAGCGCTTGAGTCATCAAAGCCTTGACCGCAGGAAGCTCCAGCATGTCCGCACTTTCCAGCTTGATATGGCGTGAAATCTTACCGTTGCCCTCGAGCAGTTTCTTTGGGTCGTAGAGGGCCCCGCCGCAGAAGAAGCAGAGGGCAGCAGAGCGCGGATAAATCGCGATCGAAAAAATGACGCTCGACGGGCGCATCGTCGGGCAGAAGCCCACGACCAGCGCGTTGTAATTGTCGTAAACGAGCTGGAACGTGTTCGGCAGGCGCTTGCGCATTTTCGCTAGGGCGGCGCGCGCCGTTGCTGCGATCTCCGGGTCGAAGCGATCGATGAAGGTCTCGAGTTCGCGTTCGGCTGCGTTGCCGCGCTTCGGCTTGCTCTTGGCCGATGCGTTCTGACTCAAAACCGGGTTTGCTGCGCGGTTTGCCAGAGCGCCGGAAAGTCAGGAAAACTGATGGCGATGCATTCGCCGTCGTCAATCGGGTGCGGCCCGGTCGGTGCGGCCAACACTGCGACCGCCATCGCGATGCGATGGTCGCTGAAGGTCTTGAGCGTTCGTCGCGGAGGGCGCGCGCCGCCTCCGGTGATGTCGAGCCCGTCGGGGTATTCGACGACCGTGACGCCGCATGCGCGCAACGTCTGGGCGATGGTCGTCAGGCGATCCGACTCCTTCCCACGCAGGTCGGCGGCGTCGCGAATCTCGGTCGTTCCCTCCGCGTGCGCAGCGGCTACGGCTAGAATCGTGACCTCGTCGATCGCTCGGACGACGAGCACGCCGTCGAGGCGCGTTGCCCGCAACGGGCGGTAACGCACGCGGATGTCCGCGACCGGCTCGCCGTCCAGATCGCGCTCGCGCTCGAATGCGATATCGGCGCCCATGGCGCGCAAAGCATCGATGAAACCGGTTCGCGTCGGATTGACCCCGACTTCGCGCAGCACGAGATCGCTGCCCGGCGTCATTGTGGCGGCGGCAATGAAGAACGCCGCGCCGGAGAGATCGGCCGGAACTCGCACGCGTTGAGCGCTGAGCGCGCCGGGTTCGAGCTCGAGCGTTTTTCCGTCGAACGTGATCGAGCGCCCGAAGTGCCGCAGCATACGTTCGGTATGATCGCGCGACCAGCGGTCGCCCGTGACGCGCACCGGCCGGCGCGCGCGCAGGTTCGCGAGGAGTATCGCCGATTTTACTTGAGCCGAGGCGACCTCGAGCGCGAACTCCCCGCCCGGCGGCCGATCGACGCCGCGTACCATCGCCGGCAAGCGCCCGTGGTTGGTCTCGACCTCCGCGCCCAATGCGCGGAGCGGGCGCGCAACGCGCTCCATTGGGCGGCGGCGCAGCGACGCGTCGCCGTCGAAGCGTGCGTTGAGACCGTGACCTGCGCACAGACCCATCAGCAAGCGCGTCGTGGTCCCGGAGTTGCGTGCGTCGATCGTCGCGGGTGGATCGTGCAGCGTTCCCCCGGTAACGCGCATCGTGTCGTCGCTATCGTCAATGCGAGCCCCCAGTGCGACGACCGCATCACGCGTTGCGAGCACGTCGCCGCCGCGATTGGGCCGCTCGATCGTCGAGGTCCCAGGCGCGAGCAGCGCTAGCATGAGCGCGCGATGGGAGATCGACTTATCGCCGGCTACGCGCACGTCGCCGCGTAGCGGGCCGGCTTGAAAGGTGAGAGACAACGGCGAGTACCTTACGAAATTCCTTAAGGGGTATTGGGGACACGGTGCGCTTCGGCGCGCCGCGCCGCTCGTCCGCCCTCGCCTTTCAGAGTTTCTTCACGCATTCCGTACCGAACCGACGCTTATCGCCGCCGTTCTTCGTTGCTGTGAGCCGAACGGCTCGCTCATCCCTCGAAGGTGGTTCGGCTAACGGGTCCCTCGCTCAGCCGCGCTGCCAGGGGCCATGATCCGCGTGCACTTGCGGATCGCCCCAGAGAAAGCGGTCAACTGCGCCCACGACGATCACCTGCGGGTCGCTCACGGCGGTGCCTTAGGGATGCGGCCTGGCCGACGAGTCGTTACGTCTTCCCGAGATACTGCGCGAGGAGTATCGCTGTCTTTTCGGTTGAATCGGCGGCAGCGGTTGGGTCATAACGTATCGGTTGGCCGAAGAACGTGCGGTCGGGCCCGGGAACCGTGAAACCGTGCGTCGCGCCAGGGTACGTCGTTATTTGCAGAGATTTCCCGGCGGCTGAACCTGCACGAACCATCGACGCGCACGGCGCAGCCGGCGTAATTTGGTCGACATCGCCGTCGAAGATCGCAAGCGGGACGGTCACCCTGCCGTCGCGTCCTTCACACGCCGGATAGAACGCAATAGCGACGCGTAGGCCGGCCGGCACCGGCGACGGCGGGCCGATTGGGTCGATGAGATTGAGTGCTGCATTGCCTCCCATCGAAAAACCGATGATGCCCAGGCGATCGGCCGCGACGTAGGGCTGCGTGCGCAACCAGGCGAGCGTCGCCCGCGCCGCGACAGCTTCAGCGATCGAGCCGTCGCGCTCTCCGCCGCATGCCCCATCCGGCTGGCGAGGTCCGAGTTCGTCGATTGCGGCCGCGACGTAACCATGCATCGCCAGACGGTCCGCTGCCACGGCCTCGAAGCCGTTGAAACCTTCGCACCCGTGCAGCAGAAGAACCGCCGGATAGGTGCCGTCGCCGTGGGGCTTCGCGACGTACACCGCGATCGCGGGGCTGGTCGCAGTCGCCGGAACGCTGGTTATTATTGCGGCGTGCGCCACGGACGGAATGGCAAGCGTAAGGACTATGACGGATAACGATTTGCGTCTCACCCTAAATACCTAATCGTCTGGGCCTTCGATGCTGGTTGACTTCTGCGTTTGATACCATGACGGGGGGCTATGCACCGGTACGGGAACGTACGCCGGCGCTCCGGGATATTCGACGAAGTTGAAGTTCTGAAACGGCGCCATCTGCGCGTCCTCTTGATTGAGAGACGGCAAGGACAAGACCGTCTCAATGGTCCCGATAATGAACGACGCCTGACTGTGTTCGGTGTGGTCGACGGTGTTCGGGATGACGCCCGGCCCGATGATGATTCCAGGTACTCGGAAGCCGTAGCTGTCCGGCTGCCAGATGGGCGGTACGACGTGATCGTACCACCCGCCCCAGTCGTCCCAGGTGACCATGATCTCGGTGCTAGCGGCGAACGGCGAAGCCTCGATCGAGTTGATGAGGTTGCCGACCCAGTCGGTGCCCGCCCAATAAACACGGTCCTTTCCCGGGTGATCGCTCCAAGGGATCTCGGGGATGATATACGTGAGATTCGCAAGCGAGCCGTTCTGCAGGTCGGTGAAGAACTGGTAGTCCGGCGCGATGATCGAGGCGCTGCCAGCATCTTGCTTCACGTTCTCGGGTCCGCTCCAGTAGCTATTAACGTTGTCGAGGTAGTACCGCCAGGTTAGCCCGCAGCCGAAACGTCGTCGAAGATCGTCCTATAATCCGAGCAAAGGGGCTGCGTCGTCTCCGTACCCGGATAATGAGCGTTAACCGCAACCGACAAGGCCATGCCGCGTCTGTTCGCGCACGTTGGATTGGTCCTGTTTTCTGCCCAGGCATAGGGATCGTCCCGATCGATTGTCCCATTCGACTCGTAACCGCCGGCCTGACCGGCGATAAGACATTGATGGGCTGGGAAGCTCGGCCCCGAGTTGCATTGGAACACGTCGTCGAGCAGTTCGCCTTGTTGCGCGATGCTCCAGTAGGGCGCAACTTCGCTCTGCGGTGCGTAGACGTAGACGCTGCAGCCGGGAGATCCCTTGCGGACGTGGCACCGGATGGACTCTTGTGCAAAGCCGGTCATCGCGCACATCGAGCTGCCGGGTGGGGCCGCGCATTCAGTAGTGAAGCCGCCGGCGTGATCATGATCGGGCTGCTCGGCGTTCGCGAGCGAGAGGGATTGCAGGGCCGTTCCCGTGTACGGATCGACCGTCACGGTATTAGCGCCGGAAAAGCCGTTGAATAGGTAGTCGAGACTCCGGTTTTCTTGCACGATGACGACGACGTGCAGCCCGCTGCCGGACGGCGAGGGGAGCCGATGCCTCATTTGCACCGGAATCGAAGGGGCAATAGTGTGAAGCGCCGCAGGCGCGAGCCCTGCGACTAATGCGAACAGAGGGGTAAGCATCAGGTGCTAGGATTGAACCATGCTAAGCGTCTTACGTCAATTGGCGTTGTTCACGGTAAGCAGCGGCAATCCCATGCTGTGCGAGCAACGATGTCAGCAAGCTTACCGCATCGAGCTCGCCGGTAACGGCTACCAGGCTAGCGATCGGGTTTCACTCGACCTCTCGCCTCTGCGACCACTTCGGCGATACTATGGCTCCACAAGGACCATAAGTCCGGAGTTTAAAACGTCACCTTCCTCTCAGCGCTGAGGTCGCCTGGCCACGATTTGTGAGGTAATGACGCGTGGCTCCCCTTGATCTGCACCCACGGCGGCGGGCTCGTGTCCTCGATACGGAGATGAGCTACGTGGACCTTGGAGAGGGAGACCCGATCGTCTTCCTGCATGGGAATCCGACTTCATCGTACCTCTGGCGCAACGTCATCCCCTATGTCGCCGGCGTCGGGCGCTGTCTTGCGCCCGACCTGGTGGGAATGGGGGAATCGGGAAAAATGCCGTCGCGCAGGTACCGGTTCGTCGATCATGCGCGCCATCTGGATGCCTGGTTCGAAAGGATGGAACTGCGGGCGAAAGTCGTTCTCGTTCTGCACGACTGGGGCTCGGCGCTAGGCTTCTATTGGGCATTTCGGCACCCGAATCGAATCAGGGCGATCGCGTACATGGAGTCCATCGTCCTTCCGCGCCGATGGGACGACTTCCCGAATGGACGGGACCAGATGTTTCGTGCTCTCCGTTCGGACGCCGGCGAGCACCTCGTGCTCGATGACAACTTTTTCATCGAGGTCGTCCTTCCCAAGAGCGTCATACGGAAGCTCAGCGACGAAGAGATGTCCGCGTACCGCCGGCCGTTCCGCGAGCGTGAAGCCCGGCTCCCGACCCTGGTTTGGCCGCGTGAACTGCCGATTGAAGGTGAGCCGGCCGACGTGACGTCGATCGTCACGGAATACGGGGCGTGGCTTTCTACGAGCTCAATCCCGAAACTGTTTATCTCCGCCGATCCGGGAGCGCAGCTCGTCGGGCGCCAACGCGATTTCTGCCGAACGTGGCCCAATCAGCGCGAGATCGGCGTAAAGGGAATTCATTTCATCCAGGAAGATTCTCCCGAAGAGATCGGGATGGCCCTGGCGAGCTTCGCCCGGGAAACTGCGGAAGGCTAGCTCCGCCAATTAACGGCAGACTTTCACGTGGCTGGCATATGGTCCAAGTCAATGGGCCATTTCCGGAGGTTTACGCCTATGAGGGTGAGCCACAATGTGAAAAGCAATTGGGCCAGGAAGAGCGGCAAGACGATTGCGGGGAAAATCGCCGCGTTGATTGCCGGCACGAGGAAGCTTGTCACGATACTCGTCAAGAGACAGAGCGATGCTAAGGCAAAAAGCACGCCGAAGGCCTTCGGAAAGTATCCCGATTGGTAGAGCAGATAACCGAGCACCGCACAATGAAAAGCGAAAAAGACGAGCCCTACGTCGTGGCCGTCGTTGTGTAGTTGGAGTGCAAGCGATGCCATCGCCTGGAGCTGCCGAGGATCGATCGCGGCTAGGTTGCCGGATCCGCTCAGCAGCTGCAAGGCCGCGAGTCTCCCCAGGGCGCTCGTCGCGCCAATTGCGGCGTGGGCCAGCATAAGAAAAGCTGACAGCAATGCCAGTATCGGGTTGACCGGCCGGAGCAAGGCGTAGAACATCGCGGCGATCACTGCGTAGCAAAGGTAGGTCAACACCTCGCCCGCGAAGGCCAACCGCCATGGCGAGAGCGGCGCCGCGATTTCAGCGCCCGTTACCAAAACGCCGCCCGCGCCGACGAGCCTCGACCACACTGGATTCACGGCAAAAGCCAGGGCGATTTCGATAAGGTAGACCACGCCGGCCGTTCTTGCGTAGGCTTGCGGCGAAAGATTCTGCGTCATGCGGCGCTACCGGTGAAAGGCATTGCCGAAGTGTAGCATAACGAGGTTAGATCCAGTGCTCGTTTCTCGTTTCGAATCTTTGCTGGCGAGAAAGGGGCGCAAAGGTGGGTAGGCTCTTGCGCCGGTCATATCGAGCTTCCATGAACGAGCGTTAGCTTAGTGCCCGAGATGTCTCGAGGAGGATTTGATGGACGAGGAGGGTTGGTGGACGATGCGATTCGAGCGCTCAGGGAGGCATTGAGCCAGACGAATGGCGGCAGTTTAAGGCCAGCGGCCGAAGCCGATCTAGAGCGCGCGAATGAGGCCGGGTTCCCGGATGAACTCCTCGATCTATATCGCGCCGCTGAACCACTGGGAACGGTGGATGTGCGGAGCTACGTCAAAGACTTTGGTGCATTGAGCGCGCGATTCAGGAAAATCGGGATTACGCCCAAGGGGCTGAACTCTTTCCCCTTGGGTACGTCGTTTTCGCGAGTACGATGTCGGGCGACGCATACTGCCTGGATACGAATGGCGGAACATCAGGAACCGGTTCCAAGATTGTACTGTTTCCGCATGACGAAGTCCCCGAGGGCGCCTCATTTGAAGATATTGAGCCGTACCGACTCGAAATCGCCTTGCCACTCACGGAGTTTCTGAGCAGGTTTGCCGATCAAAGCCTCATTGACCGGGCAAAATACAAGTAGCCGATTAAGGGCTTGCGGCGGAGACCATTTAGCCTGCGCGCATGCTACGTTACACAGCTCTCTGCCCCGGTCTAGCGACCGAATCCGGAAGGGCCGCAGCCCGTGCCGATGGATCTGGTTACCCGAGCGCGAGCGGCATCGATCCGGATACTCCTCCGAGGCACTCGACGGGAAGGCTAGTTCCGTACTACGGCGACGTCTTACGTTACTTCGTTGAGTTTGCCGGTCGCGACGTCGAAGACGAAGCCGCGGACTTTGTCCTTGTGCGGAATGAAAGGGTTTGCCTGGATGCGACGCAGACCCTCGCGCACGTCCTCTTCGACATCGGGGAACGCTTGCAGGGCGAAGAGCGGCTTGAACCCGACTTCTTGCGCGATCTTTTCGCGCAAGGCGTCGTCAGAAAACGTCAGCATACCGCAATCGGTGTGGTGGATCAGGATGATCTCGCTGGTTCCGAGAAGCCGCTGGGAAATGATGAGGGAGCGCAACGCGTCTTCGGTGACGACGCCTCCCGCGTTGCGGATGACATGAGCTTCACCTTCAGTGAGCCCGAGCAGACGGTAGACGTCGAGTCGGGCATCCATGCAAGCGACGACCGCGACGTGCTGCGACGGAGGCATCGGCAACGCGCCGCGCCCCGCGTTGGTCGCGTAATGGCTGTTGTTTTCGAGCAAACGATCCGTGACGCTCATAGAAATGGGAACCTCTCGTTGGCGGAAAGGAAAAAGGGGACAAAAAAAACCACCATTCGACGATGGCTCACGAGAGAGCCGAACCGGCAACGATTTAACTCGTGACCGATCTCCGCAACGGCGCGTTGGCCGCGTAGCTGCGACAACGATACTTGATCTGGGGAAGCCGGTTCACGCGCAGACCATACCATCCGGCTCCTTCTCTGTCAACGTCTTCGTAAGTGTGGGCATGTCGCCCCCAGTTCTTGAAACCTGGCTGCCGTTCGCAGCGCTTGCTCTCATTTCGCAAGCTGAGGAAGCGATCGTGGTCCTCGGGTAAAACTTGCTCTTTTCAATCACAACAGTCGAAAGTCAATGTCTCTTGCCCGGGTGCGCGCTAACTTGTCATACCGGGCTCGCCAGCGGCAACGTGAACGAGAGGGTAGCGCCGCCGTATTCGTTGACGCGCGCGGCGATGCGGCCGCCCTGCGCTTCCACGAGCTGTTTTGCGATTGCCAGGCCGATACCCGAGCCCCCGGTGTCGCGCGTTCGCGAGCCATCGACGCGGTAGAATCGCTCGAACAGCGTTTCGGCCTGGTCCGGCGGGAAGCCGGGGCCACGGTCTTCGATGCTCACGGTCACGCTTGCTGCGCCGGCGCGAGCGCGCAGAATGATGGGTCCGTCGGGGGCGTACTGCAGCGCGTTGCCGACGACGTTGCCGACGACTTGCCGGACGCGCACCGGGTCGCAACGCACCTGCGGCAGATCGGCCGGCACGTCGAGAATGATCCGCGTTGATCCGTTTGCCGCGGCGCGCAATTCGGGTGCGATGTCGGATGGTGCGCAGGCGAGATCGAGCATTCCGGCGTCGCCGAGGCTAAGCTGATGCAGATCCGCGATCAGGCGGTCGAGCAGCATGACGTCGTCGTACAGCGCGCTCAGTTCCTCCGGTGTGGCTGCCGCCACGCCGTCTTGCAGCGATTCGATCGCGCCACGCAGATTCGTCAGCGGCGTTCGTAACTCGTGTGAGACGTCGGCGATCATCGACTTGCGGCGCTCTTCCGAGGTCTTCAACCGCTCGGATAAGGCGTGGAGCGAGCGCGCGAGCGCGCCGATTTCGTCCCGGCGCGCCAAGGTCGCCCGTGGTCCCGCCCCGCCGCGTTCCATCGTTTCCGTCGCGCGCCGCAACGCTTCGATTGGGCGGACCACCGAGCAATCCGTCAGCACGAGGGCCGCGATCAGCGTCAGCGCCGCGACGCAAACCAGCACGATGACGAAACGGCGATTGAAGGCTGCCGCGAAGGCGGCCTCGGCCATCACCGGCTCGCGGACGACGTCGGTATGAACGACTGGGGGCTCACCCTCTTTTTGAAACATGAGCACTCTTGCGTGCGTTGTCGTGAGCTGGGTCGTCAGGAATCCGAGCGTCGCAAAGGAGAGCAGCCAGACTACGGCAACGCCCGCGAGGACCGTCAGGCGCAAGCTCATCGCGACGACGGACTTTCGAGCGCGAGGCGGTAGCCGCGACCAAACAGCGTTTGGATCGACGGCGCGCCGGCGTGCGACGCGAGCTTTTTTCGGAGGTTGGCTACGTGCGTGTCGACGGTGCGCTCGGAGCCTTCGTAGTCCCAGCCGAACGCGCGCTCGAGGAGCCGCTGGCGGGTCCACGCCATCCTCGGCGCCGAGCAAAGCGCTTCGAGCAACCGAAACTCCGTGGGCGTCAGCTCGAGCGAAATGCCGCCGACGCGCGCGTCGCAGGCGAGCGGGTCAAGCTTCAGCGTGCCGAAGTCGACTTTCATCGGCGGCCGGCGATCCGGCTGGGCGCTGCGGCGCAAGATCGTTTGCACGCGCGCGACGACTTCGCGCGGGCTAAAGGGCTTCACGACGTAATCGTCGGCGCCGCCGAGCAGTCCGCGCAGACGATCGCTCTCGTCGACGCGCGCCGTGAGCATCAGCACCGGCGTCGCACCCGCGTCGCGAATCCGGCGGCAGACCTCGAATCCGTCGCATCCGGGCAGCATGACGTCAAGGATGACCAAATCTGGGTCGAGCGCTTCGCATTGCGCGATGCCGCTCGGGCCATCGCGCGCGATCGCGACGTCGTACCCCGCGCCGCGCAGGTAGCGCTCGACGATCGCGGACGTTCGCCGATCGTCTTCGACGAGAAGAATTCGCCTGGGGCGCAGCACCTTGCTCGCCGTTCTCCTGACCGCGAGCCGCTCCTGGCCGACGTCTTGACAAGTTCTTGATATGTCGAGGGCACCATGGGAACATGACGACACGCGCAGCTCTCACGCTAACCATCGCGCTCGCAGCGGCCGAGACGGCTCACGCCTCGCCCGATTCGGCCGAACTCTTTCGTAACGGAGATTTCGCCGGCGCCGCCGCGGCGTACCAGGCCTCGCTTGATTCCAACCCCAAAGACGGCGCCGCGCTGACGGGACTCGGCGCGATCCGGCTCTATCAGAACGATCTTGCCGAAGCCGAGGCCCTGCTACGTGCGGCTGTTGCGGCCGATACGTCCAACACGCGCGCCGCGCGCGCGTTGGAGGAGTTGCAGCGCCGGCGCGCCGAGAGCGTGCGCCGCAGCACCGTCGAAGGCGGAGAGACGGCGATTCCTTTCGTCGTTTCGGACCCGCTCCCGGTCGTTCGCGTCGTCGCAAACGGCCAAGAGGGGAACTTCGTCGTCGACACGGGCGGCGACGTCGATCTCGAGCCTGGCTTCGCGGCCCGCGTGGGCGTCCGCACCGAAAATAGCGGAAACGGCATGTTTGCCGGTGGGAAACAAGCGCCGACGCGCACGGGAATGCTCGCGTCGCTCTCGCTCGGCGGAGCGACTGCCGACGACGTTTCGGTGCACGTGCTTCCGTCGCATTCGGAGATCTTGTTTCCGAACGTTCGCATCGACGGCATCGTTGGAACGACGTATTTCGAGCGGTTCCTCGTCACCATCGACTATCCGCGCCAGCGGCTGATTTTGCGACCGCGATCGCCCGAGGTATCGGCGGAGTTTCAGTCGCAAGCCAAAGCGTCGAGCGCGACGATCGAACCGTGCTTGCTCATCGGCGACCACCTGGTCGTTGCGACGGCGCAAGTCAATGATGCACCCGCGCATCCGTTTGTCTTCGATTCCGGGCTGGCCGGCGGCGGCATCATGTCTTCTTCCGAACTCGTCAAGGCAGCCGGCATCCAGCTCGACGAAGCGCACGCCGGCACCGGCGTCGGCGGAGGCGGCGCGGTAACGGCCATACCGTTCGTCGCGCGGCGCGTCGCCGTCGGAACGGCCGTCGTAGAAAACGTCCGCGGCTTCTATACGCCCGAAGGCTCGCCGTTTACCATCTTCCCTTTCACCGTGTGGGGCGCCGTCTCCGACGAATTTCTCCGGCATTTCGCTTATACGGTCGACTTTGAGGCGATGACGGTCGTGCTCGCCCCAGGTTAGAACGGGTGCGCCGTTATGCTCGCACGACCGTCACGTTCACCCAGGGCACCCAATGCTGGTCTTCGTCACTGTGAAGGTAGACCGGTTGACTATGTATTGTTGCTCCTTATAGCAGGCTCCAAGATACGTCTTCCCAGGTTGCTCCACTTCTGGGCGAATCCGACGAGCAAATCGTTGTTTAAGGAGGGCAGGACCTCAAACGCGACTCCACTCCCGGGCTGATTCTGGAATGCGAAGGCGCCGCCGACCGACTTTTCGTATTTGTCGTGAACGCTAATCGCAGCGTCGTACGCGCGCACGTACGATCCTGGCAGCGTCAGCGGCCCCCTGGAATAGGTTGGGACGTAGGATGCGGGTAGTGGTCTTGTCGATGAATCGAGAACCTCGGACGTAGGAACAGCATAGCTCCCTGAAGGGATGTTGTAACCATGCGTTGCGGAGAACTTTATTGTATACGGACTGCTTGTCGCATTGAGTTTAACTTCGAATGATGCAGGGTTTGGAGGCTGGTCTCCGAGCGGTCCTTTTAGCCATCGCCCATAGGCGATGTCCATCGCTTTTGCCAGTGGACCAAAGACGAGCGTCCTGTTTGAAAATTGCGCCGCAGTGGTTGAATCGTATCGTGGAAGAAACACGCGATTCCCAAGCCGAAAACTACACTAGTCGCGGCAGACTGCTTTTGAGTAAACTTGCGAATCATCGGAAACTCCTGAGAAGGTAATGCCAGTAGCAAGTGCCCGTTCCGATCGACCCCTGAGCGATAGGACCTTGAGTCGTCACCGGGGCGCTGGGTTTAGCGCAATCATTACGCCGACACACGCCGTACCCGCAAAGTTCTCGTCGGCTGTCAAAAACAAGTTATCGGGCCGCCGACGCCACGCGGCTTCAAATAGGCCCGACGCGCAGGGGGGCTCGTTTTGAAATCCCTTATCGATCAATCCCGTGCAACTGATGGGGAAGGTGGGATTCGAACCCACAAGAGCCTGAGGCTCAATCGCTTTTGAGGCGATCGCGTAGACCGTTCCGCCACTTCCCCGTCGCCGGGAACGTTCGGTTGGCGCTCCCGAGGCCCTTGCCGCGCCGACTACTTATCGAGCCGCAGGCGAAGGCATCGCGCATCCTGCGGCCGCAGCGGCGCCGGCGGCCTCAAGTGCGCGGCGCGCTGCTTCGATGCTGGTTGCGTTCTCGTAGCCGTAGCGGCTCCGCGCGACGCGCCCCGGGGCTAGCGTGAGGCGAGCGATGATGGAAAACTGACGCTCAAGTATCGCGGCGTTTTCAACATCGGTGGGGCACCATGCGATCGTGGCGAGCTCTCTCGTGCCACGGTCGTAGTAGCCGAGGGCGTTGCCGCTGACGGTCAAGGCCGTACCAGCGCTTAGGTTCGTAGGGTCCGGCGCGAGAACGACCTGCGTTCCCGTCCTCGCGGTATCGCCGACTTCGAGCGAGGTGACCGAAACCGCACGTTGTTCGCTTGGGGCGCCATCGAACGATGCCTGCTCCTCAACACTGAACTCACGAGCGCCCGGCTCTAGGCGCAGTGTGCGGACAAACTTCGCCCCGGCTGGAATAACGTCGGGCGCCGTGTACGAGAAGCGGGCGGCTGCGTCCGTGCCGCTCGCCAAAATCTCGCTACGGTACGGGCGATTAAACATTCCAGCCGGCATCAGGTGCGTATACGCCGCGATGCGATCGGTAGTAGACGGCGGCGGCTCCAGCTTGACGTCGTCGCGCAGGGCGCCAACCGTGCTGAAAATGTTGCGACGTGAGACCTTGTCCTCGAAAACGAACGCGCGCGCCCCTGCGCCGAGCGCGACAACGACGCGGACCAAGGCGTTCTCCAGCACGACCGACGGGCTGCCTTCGCGGTACACATCGGACTCGTAGGCAATCGCCGAGCCCGGCGAGACCGGGCGAAACGCCGTCCCCACAAGTCCGGCGTCGTCGCGGATCGGCAGCGTCTCCCCCGTAGGACACGGCTCGCTGGCATTGCGGTCGCGGCCATATCGCGACGCTACCATAACTCCCCGTAGCAAATCGATCGGCGCGATTAACGCATCGCGCGCGCCGATCGCGAACGGGGCGATCGGGATAGCATGCCGCCCGTCGGGCCGTAAACGAATGCCGGAAAACGAAACCGCAGTATCGCTGTAATTCGGAATTACGAGGAACCCGCGCCCGCTGGCATCGGTCGCGCGCGCAAACGTTGCTCCGGGCGCACCCTCGACGACCCGCATTCGATGCGCGCGTGCAAGCGCAAGTCGTGCATCGGCTGGACTGAACGTCCCGCGCGTCTCAACCAAGACGCCACCCGCACGCCGATAAGAACGCAATTTCTCGGCTACGCTCGCGATCGGAGCGTGCAACGTCGTCGAACCGCCCGGCCATGGAACGATAAGGATCGGGTACCGCCGCAACGCACGATCCGAGATGAACCGCAAGTCCACGAGCTTGCACGTCAGCGACAGCGCCCGGCAGGTGCGCTGCGTCTCGATGGTGCGCTCCGCGATCGCGTCGATGTCGGCCTGCGAAAGGGTTCGCTCGTCAAACGCACTCGCGAGGTACGCGACGGCTGCATCGGCAACGACCGGCGCGCCGGCCAAACTCTTCCCGAACGTGGCGACAAACCGCCCGACGCCCTCGGTCGGCACGTATCGCGCCGATTCGACTTCGTGAGGAAAGAGCCGTCCATCGCGACAAGCGCGCGCGCTCGGCCCGAACCGCAGCGCCGCGTCCCAGGCGTAGAAGGCGTTAGCAAACGGCACCTCCATGCCGCTGGGATAGAGCGTGTCCTGTGCGGGAAAGTTAATGATGCCGCGCGCGCCCATACCGATGACCGTGGCGAGCGCTAACGCGGTGTTGCTCGGGTCAACCGGGCGCGGACGCACGTCGTCGGGCGCCTGCAGCCAGCCGGCCTGAAACTCGCTGAGCATCAACGGCTGGGCCGGGCGCGTTTGCAGCAAACCGGTCGAAAACTCGAGCTCGGCGCGGTCGTGCTCGCCGATCGAATAGGCGCTGCTTTGATACCAATTGCCCATCGCCCAAACCGGCGACGAGGCCGTCACCTTCATATTGTACGTGTTGATGAACACCGGAACGCGCGGCCCGGTCACCCCGTGCACCACCCCGCGCAGCCACTCCAAGTAGACACGTAAATTCGGCGCCGGCCAGGTTTGGTTGTCGAGATACGCCCCTTGGTCGTCGTCGATCGCAACCGCGAGCACCCGGTCGGCAATCGGGGCGAACTCGCGCAGCACGCGTTCCAGCCAGCGCCGCGCGTAGCGCACGTGGGTCGCATTGCGCATCCACTGCGCCGCTGCGTCGTCGGAGTGGGCATTCTGCAGCGTCGCCGTCGGCGGATAGCGGCCTTCCAGAAGGTCGTGCAATGGCATGCCGTACTCAGGGCGGCCGAGGAGCCAAGCGGGGTAACCACCGTTGCGCCACTCGTTGCGAATTACCGGGCCCGGGCGCAAAATCACGCGCAGATCGTAACGCCGCGCGAGTCCCAAGAGGCGCCGCAGATCGCGGCGCGGCGATGTGCGACCGCTGAAATCGAAGTCACCATCGCGCAGTTCATGCCAGTTCCATGGGACGTAGAGGTCGAGCGTATTGATGCCAAGCGCGCGCAGGCGAATGATACTCTCTTCCCATCGATCGGCCGGAAGTCGCTCGTAGAAAAACGCTGCCCCATACACGAAGAACGGCTTCCCGTCGACCGTAAAAACCGGATCGCCGTCGCGCTCGACGATCGCTGAGCGGCCCCACGTTACGGCCTGGGCCATTCCCGCGCAAACCAGCATCGCCGCGGAGAGCAGCGCGAGCGAGAGGGTCGCCCTAAAGCATGCCGCACGAGCGCGCCCTCGCATAGGAGCCGCCTGCCGGCATAGCGCATCACGCGGCGTGGCTACGACCGAACTCGGGCGGCTCTTACGACTGCGCGGCGACCTCCACATCGGGTACGTCGATTCGACTGCCTTGCGCGGCAACGCTCTCGGCGATCCGACCGAACGGCCCGTCCCGGTGTATACGCCGCCAGGATACGATCCGGAGGGGTCGCGCCGCTATGCGACCCTGTACGTCCTCCACGGATACAGCGGCGACGCGGCCGCGCTCGTCGGGGCGCGGCAGTGGGAGACCAACGTCGTCCAGTGGATCGACCGTCTGATCGAGCGCGGCAGCATGCAACCCGCGCTGCTTGCGATCGTCGACGGCTTCACACGGCTCGGCGGCTCGCAATACATGGACTCGATTCACAACGGCAACTATGCCGCCTACACGGTACGCGACGTGGTCGGGCACGTCGACGCGCAGTATCGCACCATTGCGCGCGAAGGCGGCCGCGCGGTCTTGGGCAAGTCGTCCGGCGGTTTCGGCTCGCTGCATCTGTCGATGATGTGCCCCGGCACGTTCTGCGCCTTCGCCTCGCACAGCGGCGACACGAACTTTCGCGCGGCCGCGGTCCCTAGCTTCGCCGACGCCCAGCGCGAGCTGGAAAAGCACGACAACGACATCGGCGCCTTTGTAACGGCCTTCGAAAGCAGCTTCAAACGAAAGCCCCCTGAGTTCTCGACGATGGAGATGATCGGCTACGCCTCGTGCTACTCGCCGCGAGCCGCCGAGCGATGGGCGATCGATCTGCCCTGGGACGCCCGCACGGGGGAAATCCGCGACGACGTGTTCGCCCGTTGGCGTGCCTTCGATCCCATCGAGGTCTGCCTGCAAAAGCGCAGCGAGCTCGAGCGTCTGCGCCTGCGCTACGTCGACTGCGGGCGGCGCGATGAGTACGCGCTCGACATCGGGGCGCGCATCCTCGTTCAACGTATGCGCGACCTCGGGCTCGAAGTGCGGCACGAAGAATTTGACGACGACCATCGCAATATCGGGTATCGCTACGCGGTCTCGCTGCCGGCGCTCGGGGCGGTCCTCGACAACCCTTGAGGACGGCGGGCGGGGAAGTACGCGCGCGGCGAGAATCGGCAACGCGTGACGGCATCCTCGGCGCTGCGGCGCTTGCTCGCGTTGTCTCTTTTCATCTCGACGTCCGCGGCCGGTGTGCCCGGGCGCGCTCAGACCACGCCGCCGAGCTCGCCCGCACCCTACGCCACACCGACCCATAACCCGCTGTCGTACGACGACCCGGGGATGCACTTTCAACCCCCCGACGATTGGAAGCGCATACCGCTCTCCACGGACGCGCAAGTGCCCGGAGGCGGTCGGGATCAGAAACCGCCGGTCGCACTCTACATCAAGGGGAACCAGCGGAACAGCCGGGTGATCACCGTTTCGGTCCAGGACTACGACGGAACCCTAGATGCCTTTGAGGTCACCCACGACCAAGCGCTGCGTAACGATCTCGACAGCATCTACGTCGTAAAAAAGGAAAAGACGACCCTGGCGAACGGCATGCCGGCGTACTGGCTGCACGTCAATTCGGGGAACGAAGCCGGCAAGTACGTTCAGCGCTACGAGTGGGTCGTGGTCGACACGAAGCGCAGCATTATCGTCTCACTGATCGGCCACCAAGGCGATTTTACCGACGACGAAGCGGCCAAAGACCTTTCATCGCTCTACGTCGTCGTCTATCCGGCCCACCGCGAGTAAGCAGCGTCACTCGGCGGACCGTCAACGATGCGCATGTTCGACCGTCGCGTCGAGCGCCGTGCGCAGGTCGTCGATCAGGTCTTCGAGATCCTCGATGCCGACCGAAAGCCTCAGAAGCCGGTCGGTCACACCCCGCCGTTCGCGCTCTTCTTTTGGAATCGATCCGTGCGTCATGCGCGCCGGAAGGCTGATCAACGATTCAACCCCGCCCAAGCTTTCGGCCAAGCTGAAGAGGCGCGTTCGCCCCGCGAAAGCGAACGTCCGGGCTTCGGGGCCGCGCAGCGTGAACGAAACCATGCCGCCGAAGCCGCGCATCTGCCGCTTGGCGATCTCATGCTGCGGATGGGAGCGCAGGCCGGGATAGAAAACCGACTCGACGTCGTCGCGGCCGGCGAGAAACTCGGCGATGCCGCGCGCATTGGCTTCGTGCGCGCGCATGCGTAACGCCAGCGTCTTAGCGCCGCGCATCACGAGCCATGCGTCGAAAGGACCCGGTACGCCGCCGACGGCGTTCTGATGGAAGCGGACGGTTTCGGCCAGCTTCGCATCGTTCGTGACCACGGCACCGCCGACGGCGTCGCTGTGCCCGCCGATGTATTTCGTCGTGGAGTATACGATCGCGTCGGCCCCGAGCGCGAGCGGCGATTGGAAGTACGGTGAGGCGAACGTGTTGTCGACCACCAGCAGCTGCCCGGCGTCTTTGAGATTGGCGATCGCGGCGATGTCGACGATCTTGAGCAACGGGTTGGTCGGCGTCTCAACCCAGATGAGCTTCGTGCGCGGCTCCAGAGCGGCGCCGACGGCCTCAGGAAGCGTCATGTCGACGTATGTGAAGCGAAGGTCGTAGCGCGACAGAACGCGTGAGAAGAGGCGATAGGTTCCGCCGTAGAGGTCGTCGCCGACGACCACGTGGTCGCCCGCGGATAGGGCGTTGAGGACCGCCGCCGTCGCCGCCATCCCGCTTGCGAAGGCGCTGCAGAAGGCTGCCTCATCCAGCGCCGCAAGCTGCTTTTCGAGCGCCGTCCGGGTCGGGTTTACCGTGCGGCTGTAATCGAAGCCTTTGTGCTCGCCGACCGCGCTCTGCGTGTAGGTCGACGTTTGGTAAATCGGCACGATCGTGGCCCCGGTCGTCGGATCGGCTTCTTGGCCCGCATGGATTGCGCGCGTGCTGAATCTCATGCCGCGCACGCCAGCAAGCGGCCCGAGATCACTGAGCGGGGGTCGAAAGCGAGGAAAGGAAGGTGATGATGTCTTGCCGGGTCAGTACGCCGATCGGACGTTCCTTCTCGGTCACGACGATGGCCGAATTGGCAAGGCTGAGCAATTTGTACGCGCGGTCGATCTCGGTGGCGGAATCGAGCACGGGGAAGGCCCGGCCCATGACGTCGCGCACCGGCTCGTGCAGGAGATCCTGCTGATCGAACACCGCCTGCATGACGGCCACGTCGTTGATGCTGCCGACGACTTCCTGGCCGCGCATGACCGGAAGCTGAGAGATCGCGTAGCGCCGCAGCAGCTCGAGGGCGTCCTTGACCACGTCGTTTTCGCCGATGGTGATCATCGGTGGAAGCGGCGTCTTGCTGCGCAGCACGTCGCCGACCGTCGCGCGCCGGCCGCCTTCGGCGATGAAGCCGTTGGCGATCATCCAATCGTCGTTGAAAATCTTCGACATGTAGCCGCGGCCGGAGTCCGGGAAAACCACGACCAGCACGGCTTCGGGCGGCAGCGTCCTGGCGAGCGCAACGGCGGCCACGCAAGCCGTGCCGGACGAGCCACCCACCAAGAGTCCTTCCTCGCGAGTGATCCGGCGCGTCATCAAGAACGACTCGCGATCGGAGACGCGCGTGATCTCATCGATCACTTTCAGATCGACCGTCTCGGGAAGATACGACATGCCGATGCCTTCGACTTTATACGACTTCGGCGTATCGCCCGAATAGATGGAACCCTCCGGATCGGCGCCCACCACCACGATCGCCGGATTTTGCTCCTTTAAGAAGCGAGCGGTGCCGGAAATCGTACCCCCGGTGCCGATCCCGGAGACGAAATGCGTGATGGTCCCGGCGGTTTGCTCCCAGATCTCGGGACCGGTCGTCAGATAGTGCGCTTCAGGGTTTGCGTGGTTGTGCCACTGGTTCGGCATGAAGGCGCCGGGAATTTCGCTGACCAGACGTTCGGCCACGCCGTAGTATGATTCGGGCGAGTCCGTCGGCACGTTGGTCGGGGTAATGACGACCTCCGCGCCGTAGGCGCGCAACAGATCGACCTTTTCCTTCGACATCTTGTCGGGCATCACGAGGATGCAGCGGTAGCCGCGAATGGCCGCCGCCATCGCCAAGCCCGTGCCGGTGTTTCCGCTCGTGGCTTCGACGATGGTCGCCCCGGGTTTGAGCCAGCCGCGTTGCTCGGCATCAAGAATCATGCGCACCGCCGGCCGGTCTTTGACGCTGCCGCCCGGATTGACGTATTCGACTTTGGCGAGCACCAGGCACTTCGCGTCGTCGATGACGCGGCGCAGCCGAATGAGCGGCGTATTGCCTACGGCATCGAGCGCGCTTTCCTTGTAAGCCAGCCGGCGCGGCTGTTGGACGGTCGCCATGGTGGAAGCGGTTCGGCGAACCTCCCAGCCGTTCCGTCACCCCGAGCCGCGGGCTGAACCTTTCGGCCGCCGCTCGCGTCTAGAAGAGTGTAATTCACTCGACGGAGGACTCGATGGCAACCGATTTTCGCGACGGCAAGACGTTCCCGCGGCGCGGCCGCGACGATATCGGCGGCTTTCTGTGGCTGGCCCGCCTGTTCGACAAGGCACGTGCCGCCGCCGACGGTACGATCCATGACTACATCTACCCGTGCCCGATGGACCAAGGCGTGATGGAACGCTGGGGAATCACCGCGGACCAGTTCGATGCGGCGATCGCCACGCACACCTCCGACGACGCGATCTTGGCTTGGCTCGAACCGCGCGTCGACGCCGCCCACCGCGCGGCGGCCAACGCTTGGCTGCGCGACGAAAAATCCGCAAGCCTCGACCGGCAGGATTCCGAAGAGGGCGTCGTCGCCGCCTGACTGAAATGGCGCGCATGAAGCTCGCGCGGCTTGCTTTTATCTGCGCGCTTGTGGCGGGGCTGGTTGCCTGCAACCCGGCCATTCCGCCCGCGGGCAATTACGCGACCATCACCGGGACCGTGACCGACGCGGCCTCTGGCCAGCCGGTCGTCGGCGCGAACGTCACGCTCTCGGTTCTTTCGACGGTAACCGACTCGAGCGGGAAATTCACCCTGTATCCCGTTCCATCGGGACCGTACGGAGCGGTCGTCATTTCGGCCCCCAACTACCAAAGCTATAGCGGCCCCGATGGGACGCTTTCGCCGGGACAGGTGTTCACCCTCAACGTCCCGCTCACGCACTCCTAAGCCGCGCGGTCGTGCGCGTCGCGGTCGTCGCGCCTGATAAGTTCAAGGGAAGTCTAAGCGCGGGCGAAGCCGCCGCCGCGATCGAGCGCGGTTTGCGCTCGGCGTGGCCTGACGGCCTTGAGACGCGCGCGTTGCCGATGGCCGACGGCGGCGAGGGAACCGTTGACGCGTTTGTCGCGGCCGGGGCGCAGCGCATTGTTCGCGCCGTGCGCGGACCGCTCGGCCGGCCGACACAGGCAGCCTTCGCGCTCGATGGAACGGTCGCCGTGATCGAGATGTCCGCGGCTTCGGGCCTCGCGCTGCTCGCCCCGAATGAATACGACGCGCTGCGTAGCACGACGTACGGTACGGGCGAGCTGATCGCGGCCGCCGCCGGCGCCGGTGCTCGCCGTATCGTCGTCGGCATCGGCGGCAGCGCCACGAACGATGGCGGCGCGGGCGCGCTCGAGGCCCTTGGCGTGCGGCTGCTCGACGAGCATGGCAGCTCGCTTGGGCCCGGCGGCGGCGCTCTGGCGCGACTGGCGCAGATCGATCTTGCCGGCCTCGATGCTCATCTGCGCGACATCACGATCGAGGTAGCGGCCGATGTCGACAATCCGCTGCTTGGACCGCGCGGCGCGAGCGCGGTGTTCGGCCCGCAAAAGGGCGCGTCGGCGGAGGGCGTCGCGCAGCTCGACGCGGCGCTGACCCGCTTCGCTGACGTAACGGCCTCAACGCTCGGCGAGGACCTGCGCGATCGGCCCGGCGCGGGCGCTGCCGGCGGTCTTGGTTTCGCGCTTTGCGCCTTCCTCAACGCACAGAGCCGGCCCGGGGTCGATATCGTCGCCGATCTGCGCGGGCTGCCCGCAGCGCTCGCCGGCGCGACGTGGTGCTTTACCGGCGAAGGCAGCATCGACGCGCAAACGCTGCGCGGAAAAACGGTCGCCGGCGTCGCGCGGTTGGCGCGCGCGGCCGGCGTCCCGACGATCGCTTTCGCGGGTCGTATCGAACCCGAAGCCGAGTCCGAGTTGGCGCCGGCTGGGGTGGTGACCGTGCCGATTGCCGACGGCCCGATGCCGGCGGAGCAGGCGCTGTACGGCGCGGCATCGTTGCTCGAGCGCGCCGCTGCGCGCACGGCGCGTCTGCTGAGCGTCGACTGGTGCGGTGCCTCTCCGAAAGCTCGCTAGCCCGAGGCGACTTCCTTCGCCGGCGCCGGCGGAAGCGGAAGCTTCACGAAGGAGGAGCGCTCGGCGACGCATTCGTCGATCAACTTCAACACGACCTCAGCTAGCTTCGTTGGATCGTGCCGAACGGTATCCGTCTCGCTGATGACCGACGCTCCCACGGCGCGCACGCCGAGGGATTCAATTGCGGAGCGATCGGGCTGCACCGGTGCCTGGCCCTCCTCGGCGTAGACGTCGAGCAGGCGGCGCGGCGGTTCTTCGTTGACGACGACGAAATCGCACACGCGCGCGCCGGCTTCGTATAGCAGGCGTTCGACGTGCTGCGAGGCGGTAAACGTGTCGGTCTCGCCGGGTTGCGTCATCACGTTGCAGATGTAGATACGCGCGCCGCTCGCCTGGGCAACCTCGCGCGCGATGCCTTGCACCAAGAAATTCGGAAGGATGGACGTGTACAGGCTGCCGGGGCCGAGCACGATCGCATCCGCGTCGCGGATGGCCTCGACGACCTCGTCGAGCGGAGCGGCGCCGGCCGGCTCGAGCTCGAGTTTCGCGATCGGCGCGTGCGAGCGGGTGATGTTGGTCTCGCCGTCGATGACGGTGCCGTCGACCAGCGTAGCGCGCAGCCGAACGGTGTCGAGCGTCGACGGCAGCACGCGGCCCTTGACGTTTAGCACGCGGCTCGACTCCTTGACCGCGCGATCGAAGTTGCCGGTGATGCCCGTCATGGCGGCGAGGAACAGATTGCCGAACGAATGCCCGGTGAGGCCTTCGCCCTCCGAGAAGCGATAACGAAAGAGATCGGTGACCAACGCTTCATCGTCCGCGAGCGCCACCAAGCAGTTGCGGATGTCGCCCGGCGGAAGGATTCCAAGCTCTTTTTGCAAGCGTCCGGAGCTGCCGCCGTCGTCGGTCACGGTCACGACCGCCGTCAAGTTCGTCGTGTAGCGCTTGAGTCCGCGCAGCAGCGTGGAAAGGCCCGTGCCGCCGCCGATAGCGACGATCTTGTAACCCCCGCGCAGGCGACGGCTCATGAGGGCATCGACCAGATCGGGTTTGGTGCGCGGCGCGATGGCGAGCACGATGGAGCGCATCCACTGCCGTATGCCGACCACGACCGCGACCGCTCCGACGATCATGAAGAGATACGAAAGCAGCGAGAGCGGCATCAACTGATCGAACATATCGTCGATCAACTGATTGACTTCGAAATGTGCGCCTTCGGCCGTCAGCCAGCGCGTGATCCCGTCGGATAACAAGAGAGCGCCGAGCAGCGCGACGATCAACCAGCGTTTGACGCCGAGGCCCGGATACAGCCAGCGCGCGTAACGCAGCGGCCCGCTCAGAAGCGGCGCCGCCCCGCGCCATCGGCCGTTCATTGCGGCACGAGCTCGCGGTGCTCGAGCGTTACGGAGAGCGACGCGTTGGATCGCAGGTGCGCCGCCAAGCGCTCCGCGATGTAGACGGAACGGTGCTGGCCGCCGGTGCAGCCGAACGCGAGCGTCAAGCGCGACTTGCCTTCTTCCTGATAGAGCGGCACCAGAAAGTCGATCATCTCAAAAAGTATCTGGACAAACCGTTGCGCGGCAGGCAGCGCTTCCATGTACGCCGCGACGGCTGCGTCGCAGCCGGAAAGCATCTTGAGCTCGGGTACGTAATTGGGGTTCGGAAGGAAGCGCACGTCGAACATCAGATCCGCATCGAGCGGTACGCCGAACTTGTAACCGAACGCAACGATATGCACCGCGAGGCCCGTGGCGGCGCCGTCGTTTCCATAGGTTGCGGCAATTCGCGCTTTGAGACTTGCCAGGGTCAGGCTTGAGGTGTCCCACACGCGCGTGGCGCGCTCGCGCAACGGAACCAACTCGATTCGTTCGCGTGCGATCGCGTCGGCCAACTTCCCGACGCCGTCGAGCGGGTGGCGCCGGCGCGTCTCGCTGTAACGCCGTACCAGGGTGTCGTCGGCGGCGTCGAGGTAGAGCAACTCGAAGTCGATGCCCCGTGCCTGCAGTTCGCCCAGCACCGCCACCGCCTCGCCGAACGGTCCGTGCGTGCGTACGTCAAGCGACAGCGCCAGGCGCTCGACTCCGGCCTCGTGCGCGAGAGAAACGAGCCGCAGGGCCATCGCCGGCGGGAGGTTGTCAAGGCAGTAGAACCCGAGGTCTTCAAAGGACTTCATCGCCTGGCTTTTGCCGGCACCGGAGAGCCCTGCTACGACCACGAAGCGGGAGAAAGCCGTCACGAGCCGCCCGAGAGTGTCCTCATGAAGTTGTTTTCGCCTGAAAAAGTCAACGCCCTCATCCCGGTCGTCACGCCGCTCGTCGAGGAGCTCTGGGGCAAGCGACGAGAGCTTGCGATCCGGCTGCTCGAAAACGATCCGGCCCTGCGGACTGCGGGCAACCGCGCTAAAGCGTTGGCTGCCGACCGGCGCACGGAAGCCCGGCGTTGCACCGAGCTCAAGGCCGAGATCGTCGGCATCATCGACCGGATCGAGGGTTACGGCTGCGTCGTGAAAGACCTCGACCTCGGTTTGCTGGACTTCCCGGCCCTGCGTGAAGGGCGGCCGGTTTTCTTGTGCTGGAAAGCGGGGGAGCCGTCGATCGCTCATTGGCACGGCGTCGACGAATCGTTCGTCGATCGCAGGGTGCTATAGCCCGGCTCAGGCGGCAGTCGTCGTCTCGACCTTGATGAAGTCTTCGGCAAGACCCTGAAGGCGAACGTCGCCGAACTCGACGGTATAGGCGCCGGAGTCGTGGCTTTTGACTTCGCCGGTTTCCGGCACGTTCGCGAGCTGCGGAATCTTCGAGCGGATATCATCCGGCAACCGCACGTGGTCGCCCACGTTGAGGCCGCCCATCGCGAAGAGGCGTTCGAGTTCGTCCATCAGCATCGGCAGCGGAATTCCGTAGCCTTCGCTGACCTGCGCGATCGTCTCCGTCTCGCTGATCGCGCAATGAGAGCAACCGCCGAGGTGAAATTTCGCGAAAACCCTTCGCGCCCCGGCATGCGTGCGGAAGGCCTGCTCGACGGTCATTTCCTGGTTGAAGTGAGCGCTCAAATCCGTTCTTTCATTCACGCCAAAACACGCGGCTCGACGCCGCTCGATCATTGCGCAAGACTCGCCTGAAGGCCTGCGCGGTTGCAGCGCGGCGTCAGGCCGGCGCTGCCCGGGTTTCGGCTCCCGCCGGGCGAGAAGCAAGCGGACGCACTGCCGCAAAGCCGCGCCCGGTGAAGAAGACTGCCAACAAGAGCACGTAAAGAGCGACCTCGCTCAGGGGCGGCACGTGCAGCAGCGGGCGCATCCACACGGGATGGGCTCCCGTCGGCAGGACGAACAGCACGTACGCGCAGTTCAGCGCAAAGAGCGCCGTCAAGGCCGCTACGATTGCCAAGAGCTCCGGCGCAAAGGTGGCGACGATCGAAGCGGGCGCGAGCGCGAAGAGCAGGTAGCGCTCGTGCATGCGCGTCGCGAGCATGTACGGGGTCGCTAGCGCCGCCGTCGATGCAACCAGAAACCAGCGTTCGCGGGCGACAGGGGCGGCCGTTGCGACGAGCGCCCGCCAGAGCCTCGCGGCGATCGCGAACACGAGCGCAGCCGTTAGCAGCACACCCCAAGCGCGCAGGGGAACCCCGAGCACGTGCCGCGCGTCGGAGACGTTCATCGAGCCGACCCCATACAGGTTCCACGCATTGAAGCTGACCCACGGATACTTTTCGTAACCGAACAGATAGCGCGAGATCAACCAAGAGAACACTGCGCCGGGCTGCTTCGAGGGCGCGAAGGGGAGCGAGACGGCATAGCTGATGACAATGGCAGCGAGCGCAGCCAGCCCAATGTGTCGTAGCCAGTGGGGCCGGCGCAGTTCCCACATGAGGAAAATGGGTGCCACGGCCAGCGGCTGCGGCTTGAGCAGCAGCGCGCATGCGAGCATGATCCAGGCCGCGGTTGATCGCCCGCTCAGCATGCACCACATGGCGGCAACGACGAACACCACGGCGATCGAATCAACCTGGCCCCAAACCGCCGAAACGAGCCAAAAGGTCGGGGCGAAGAGGATCGCGGCGCTCGCGAGCGCGGCCATGCGGGGCGCGACGACGCGCAAGGCCAAGCGGTACGTGAGCCCGGCCAGCACGAGGTCGGCTACGATCGCCGGGAGCTTCTCAAAAGCGGCCAGCGCAAACCCGGAGAGCGGCACGATTGGGCCGAAAATGTGAACGTAGAGTGCGCTCACGGGCCATAGGATCAGCGGGTAACCGGGCACGTAGTCGACGGGCGGATAGCGCATCAGACCTTGGTCCGCATAGAAGAGCGATGGCCCCGCCGTCGCCAGCGCCTGCATCCAGCGCTCGAATGTCGAGATGTCGCCCGGGTAGCCGTTGACACCGATCAGTGCAACGCGCAGCGCCGCACCGAGGATAAACATCAGCATTACCTGAGCACGAGGCAAACGACCAAGAACCTTTCCCAAAGATGCGCGCGGAGTACGCCTGTAAGCCGGATTCTGTACCGCTTGCGCGGTGGCAGCCATCTCTCTGGGCCGCTCGTCGCCGAGCGGCTCGTTGCGATATTGCTCGCCTCGGGCGGGCCGTCCGCCCCCGAAGGGGCTTGCGAGCGATCTTGCTTCGCGTGGGGTTTACCCGAGCGCGCGTCACCGCGACGCTCCGTGAGCTCTTACCTCACGATTTCACCCTTGTCCCGTGCACGGCGAACCGTACCGGGACGGTATGTTTCTGTGGCACTTTCCTTCGAGTCACCCCGACAGGACGTTATCCTGCACGCTGCCCTGTGAAGCCCGGACTTTCCTCACGCCGTTACGGCGCGCGACTGCCCGGCGTACTCCGCCCGTCCAGCTTATCAGAATTAGCCGAAGCGGGGAACCGTCGGGCGCAGACGCGCTGCGGCGGCGACTGCCGCAGCGTGCTCCCCGACCCCGACCACCTCAAAAAGGTCCTGGAAAGCATCGAAGGCCCGATCGAGGAGCGCGAGCTTTCGAGCATGTCCCATCCGCATCGCCGGAAAGAAGGACAGCGATCCGACCTCGTCGCCGTCGAGAAAGTCGAGCGGGTGAAGCAGCAGCGAGGGAGCGATGCGGCGTAGCCGGCAGGCTCCGAGGGCCGCCCGGAAATAGCCGAGCGCGAGCCCCGGCGAGATCGTCGCGAGCGCCAGAATGTAGCTGAAGTGGATTGGAACCTTGAGGAGCGGAAAGGTCGTCACCGGCATCTCGGTCAGCTTGCCGCCGCCGAGCTCCCATGCGTAGGGTCGCAGCGAACGCAAGCCTTCCGACATCGAGCCGAACAGCATCCGGCGCCTGCGGCGTTCGTCGGGGCTAAGCTTTGCATTCATAAAGTAGTAGGCGCGCGCGAGCGGACCGATGCAAGTCGGCAGCGTCGTGCAATCGTAGCGGTAGCCTCGCGCAAGCAAGACGTCGAGCGTCGCGCGCGAGAGACTGTAGCCGGGGCCCCGAAAGCCCAGCGGCCGCGCTCCCGTCGCCGCTTCGATGGCCTCGGCGGCGCGATCGATCTCGGCGGCGATGTCGTTTTCCGAATAGGTGTGCAGCCACGGCTCGTGGTGGAACGAATGGTTGCCGATCTCGTGGCCCGCCCCGGCGATCGCGCGCAACGGCTCGTAGTTGCGCTCGAACGCCGCATCCTGTCCCACGACGAAGACCGAGATGCGCAATCCGCGCCGCGCGAGAAAGTCGAGGAAGCGCGGCACGACGAGCGGCAAATACGAGGGAAACGTTTGCCACGCAAGGTCGCCGTGCGTTTTGAGGTACGACCACTCGTTGTCGAGGTCGAGGGAAAGGCTGGCGATCGGCTTCATCGGCGCACCGGCGCGGGCGCATCGACGATCTCGAGCGCACGCTCGGCGAGCCCGACCGTCTGGTTGACATTCAAAGTCGCGTTGACGATGTGGGCCGACGTCACAAGATACAATCCGGGAACGCTCGTTGCAATCGGCGGAAGCCGCTTCGAATAGCCGGGGGTCGCAAGCGCGAAGACTTCGCGCACCCGCGATACGCGGAACGCGCGCACGCGAGCCGGCGAAAAGTCCGCATACATGCGCTCGAGCGCGGCGAGAAAGCTTGTCTCGATCGAGGCGTCATCGAGGGCGAAGAGCGCATCGTCGGGAGCGACGTACTTCGGAAGATAAGCGAGCGCCGCACCGCCGAACTCGCGCCGTTCGACGATGGCCGACATGTCGATCACCGCGCTGAAGGGCACCCATTCGTCGGTGATGTTGGTCACGTAAAACGGTCCGAGCGGCCGGTCGAGCACGAGCGATGCGCACACGATGCCTCCGTACACCTTATCGTCGAGCCGGCTCCGTTCGTCGTCGTCGAGTTGCGGGCACAGACGTGCTGCGATTCTAGCGTTAGCGGTGACCACGACGCGCTCGAAGGTTTGCTCTCCGGCCGTGGTCTCTACGACGATTCTATCCTCTTGCCGGCGCACGCTTGCGACCCGGGTGCCGAGCAGCGTGTCGACGCCCGCGTTCTCCAGACGCGCGGCAAAGCGTTCGATGATGCGTGCGTAGCCGCCGGGGACGTATCCGAAGCGCTCCGCTCCGAGGCCCGCCCGGCGCGCGGCGTAGAGCCGAACGATGATGGCCCAAATGAACGCCGCCGATGCATCGCGATACCGCTCGCCAAGCTTGGCTCGCAGCAACGGACGCCAGATGCGCTCGAACGTCCGGTTTCCCGAAAGGCGGCGCAGCCAGCTCTCGACGTCGGTGCTCTCCAGCCGTTCGGGATCGGTGATGCGCGACGCGTAAGCAATCGTCAGCCCGAGGCGCAGTTTATCGACGATACCCAGCGGCGGAAATCGCAAGAACTCGACGAGGTTGTTCATCGAGTAGAAGCGGCCATCGGTGTAAAAGCCGGTCTGCGCCAGGGTCCACCGAATCTCGGACTCGAGACCCAGGTCGCGGAGCAGAGCGCGCAGGCGCGCGTCGGAGGCGAGCGTCACGTGGTAATGACGGTCCCAGCGCACCTCGCCGATCTGCCAGGCCGCTGCGAGCCCGCCAAGCTCGCTTCCCGACTCGATCAGCGTCACATGCCGGCCGCGTTCGGCGAGGCGTAACGCGAGCGTCATCCCGAGCATCCCGCCGCCGACGATCCCGATCCGCTCGCCCCCCGCGGCACGGGCCGGCGGCGCGCTAAGGTGCACTAAGTGGAGGCAAGGAGACTCGAACTCCTGACCCTCACGCTGCCAGCGTGATGCTCTACCAGCTGAGCTATGCCCCCTCGGCGCCCCGAACGATTCGAAGCCTTCCCGCCGTCCCCTTCGGCATCGAACGGCCGGTCAAACGATGCCGGCGCGGATGGCGTGAACGGCTGCCTGGGTGCGAGCGCTGATGTTGAGCTTGGAGAAGATGCGCGAAACGTGGTTCTTCACGGTCTTTTCCGAGAGGTGCAGCCTGGCGCTGATCTGTTTGTTGGCTAACCCTTCGGCGATTAGCTTGAGGACTTCGGACTCACGCGTCGAGAGCTCCATGATGTCGGGTTTTCCGCCATTCATGCTGCGCCGGCGCAGCAGGCCGCCCGCGACCCGCGGATCGACGTAGGACTGGCCTCCGCCGACCGTCTTGACGGCCCGCAAGAGCTCGGCCGGCGAGATGTCCTTGACGATGTAGGCTTCCGCACCGCTCGAAAGACAGCGCTGCATCATTTCCGGCGACAGGTGCATCGACAGGACGCATATGCGCGCGTTGGGCACGGCTTCCGTGCAGGTGGTGAGCGTCTGCCCGATGTCGACCGGCTGACCATCGAGGTCGATCACGATGAGGTCGGGCCTAGCGGCGGCTAACGAGGCCGCCGCAGGGTTGCGAAAATCGCCGACCACGGTAAACTCGGAGTCGTCCGCAAAAATTCCGCAGAGGGCCTTAGCAAACAGGACCTGCGACTCGATGATTGCGACGCGTAGCCCGACCGAGATCATCTTTTTTTTACATCCACTCCGAAATCCGACGGACTGATTCTAATGCCCCCAGTCAAAAGGCGAACTCAGATAGCCCAAAAGACCAGGGCCTCCGTGACCTTGGACCCGCGACCCGCGGACCAGATCGTCGTTTGACCTTGGTTGACAAGGCGCCAGAACCCTGCCCGAACCCTCGACCGAGCCGGTTTGCCTCGAATTATATCGTAGAAAGTTGGGATGGTCCTAGGACTCACGACCCAGGTAATACGGCCAAGGCAAGAGAGTCGTTCGCCTCTGCCCCGTTCAGGCGGCGGCCTGCTCCTGCAAGGCGGCGCAAAGGTCCTCGATCCCACTCGATGGGCCGAATACGACGTCGGCGCCGAGGCCGCGCGCGACGACGCCCCAGAGGGCGTCGGTACGCTGAGCATACACGACGAGCCGCGCCTCGGGGAGCCGCCGGCGAAGCTTCCGGATGCACTCGAACGGCGGGCTATCAAGGTAGTCGGCATCGATAAAGACGAGATCGGGGCGCAGCCGCAAAAGGGCGTCAGGCTCGGGAACCGCCGAGGCGCCGAGCACCACCAAACCGTCGGCCTGGAGTGTTTGGACCAGGAACGGCACGAACAGCGTCTGCGGCTCGATAATCAGGGCGCGCTTGCGGCCGCTCGTGCGCTCGGGGCTACGCTTAGCTCTCATGTCGAGTCGATTACCACCGTCAATCAGCGCATATGGCCGGAACGACCCCTCGTTAAGAAAGGCGGCCCCTATCGTGGAGTTATCGGCGTTTTGAAGCGGCAGGTCCAGTCAGCCGCTCGTAGGCCAAAAGAGCCTACTGTGAGCTCTCGCTGGGCGAAAGTACCCAAGGGCTCGGGGTTCAGTGGGACGTACGCCGAGCCGGGCCGGGGTGCTAAGCTGCAACGGTGAGCGTCGCTTCATTGACTTCCGAGCTTGTGCAGGCACCGGCTGACCCTCTGGGGGGCCCGCCGTTGCGAGTCGTTCACATCGTTCAGACGCTCAAGAGCGGGGGCGCCGAAACGCTGGTCCGGACGCTCTGCCCGCGCTTGCCCGAGCACGGCATCGATGTTTCGATCGTGTCGATTTACGACGACAACCTCGAGCCGCTGGAGCGCGCCACCCTTGGCATTCCGATCGTCGGGATCAAGCGGGCCGGGCGCACCGATTTCGGTTTCTTCGGCGCGCTCGTTCGCGTCTTGCGCGAACTGCGCCCGGACATCGCGCACTGCCACCTGCATTCGGGAAAGTACGCCGGACGTGCCGCTGCGATTCGCGCCGGGGTGCCGGTGATCGTGTTCACCGAGCACGGCGACGATCTCAACGACCCGCTGCGCTTTGCCATTAACCGCTACCTGCATGCGAAGACCGCGCGCTTCATCACCTTCACGCAGTCGCAGCGCCAGAAACTGGCGCGCGCCGAGGGCGTCCCCGAGTCGCGCATCGTGGTGATCCCAAACGGGGTAGCGGCACCGGTGAGCCGCTCCTCGCGGGCCGAACTGCGTGCCGCGCTCGACATCCCGCCCGAGGCCTTCGCCCTGTACCTGCCGGCGCGCATGACCGCTCAAAAGAACCAGTCGCTGGCGCTGCGCGCCCTTGCCATGCTTCGCGACACCGGGCTGCCCGATTGTCTGCTCGTCCTCGCCGGAAAGGGTCCCGACGAGGCCGCTTTGCGGGCCGAGGCCGTGCGATTGGGCATTCTGAGCCAGGTGCGCTTCCTGGGCTTCCGCTCCGACGCCGCGGAGCTTTCGCCGGCGATGGACCTGTTTTTGATGCCGTCCCGCTGGGAGAAGATGCCGCTCGCTTTGGGGGAGGCAATGCTGGCGGGATTGCCGGTCGCGACGACGCCCTGGGCGGGCTCGGCCGATTTCGTTCGCGACGGGGAGACCGCGTTCGTCGCCGTCGCCTCAGGAGCCGAAGCCTTTGCCGACGCGATTCGGCGCGCTCAAAGCGACCCGGCGCTGCGCGCTGCGATCGTCGAGCGCGCTCGCTCGTTCGCGCTACGCCGCTTCGACGTCGACTCGACCGTGCGCACGCACGTCGATCTGTACCGTTCCTTGGTGCCGGCGGAAAGCAGGCGACTCTGAGACTCGCGTACGTGACCGCGCGTTTTCCCTTCGAGCCGGCCGAGCAGTTCTTCGAGCCCGAAGTTCGCTCGCTCTTGCGCTATGCCGACGTGTACGTCGTTCCGACCAGGCCCCGCGGCAACATCCTTCATTACGACTTGGGCGCGGCAAAAGTGCTGCGCTTGGCCCTCTCCGAACGCAGCGTATTGCACTCGGCGTGGCGCGAGTTCGCGCGACACCCCGTCGCCGTTGCCCGCCTGTTGGCCCACGTTACGCTCGCGCGATCCGCGCCGCGTGCGCGGATCGTCAACTTCTTGTCGTTCCCGACGGGGCTGGCGCTTGCGGACGAAGTGCGCCGTCTGGGCATCGAGCACATTCACGCCCAATGGCTCACGAGCCCGGCCACGGTCGGCTATGTCGCCTCGCTCTTGACCGGCGTGCCGTTCAGCGCGAGCGCGCATCAGCACGACATCTTTTTCGACAACCTCGTCGTGCCCAAGGCAGCCCATGCACGCTTCGTGCGTGTGATCTCGGACCGCAACCGGCACCACCTCGAGAAGCGCCTGCCGCCGGCATTGCGCGGCCGCAGCTGTACGGTTCACCTCGGCGTCGAGGTACCGGCTGCTCCCGCGCACCCGTCGCACCGCGTCCCGCGCATCCTCTGTGCGGCGCGCTTGTGCCCGTGGAAAGGACACCGCTATCTACTCGCCGCGTTAGCGCTGCTGCGCGATCGGGGCGTGCCGTTCGAGTGCGATCTCGCCGGAGACGGCGAGCTGCGCCGCGAGGTGGCCGCCACCATCGCTCGCTACGGGCTGGCCGGCCGCGTGCGCATGCTCGGCAATCTCGCCCACCCGGATTTGCTCGAGAGCATCGGGCGCGGCGACTACGATCTGTTCGCGCTGGCCAGTACGGAGCGCCCAGGGGAGCATGAGGGCATCGCGGTCGCGGCGATGGAGGCGATGGCCGCCGGCCTTCCGGTCGTCGCGACGCGGACCGGCAGCCTGGGCGAACTCGTCGATGCCGACTGCGGCATCCTCTTGCCGCAGCGCGATCCCGAACTTTTTGCCGGGGCTCTTGGTCGCCTGCTCGATGACCCGGCCTTGCGCAAGCGGCTCGGACAGGCCGGGCGCCGTCGTGTGCTCGCCAAATTCTCCACGGAGTCCACCACGTTCGCGCTCGCACAGCTTCTCGGGGCCGTACCGGCAACCGCAATTGGTCCCGATTATCGGGCTCCAATAGGTCTGCCGTCCCATGGGGAAGGGAACGTTGGCGCTTTGGCGGCGTGGAAGGATGCGGTATCCTAAGTGGTAGCGAGTGCTGAGGTCTCTCGAAAGATGCGGAATTCTGCGGTCGCGTTGCTGCTTGTGGCGCTTGTGTTGACCGGCCCCATGCCGGCGTCAGCCGACACAACGAAGTCTGCTCCGGCGGACTATCACATCAAGGCAGGGGACACCCTGGGCGTCAGCGTGTTCGGCGAGCCCACCCTGACGGATCCCCAGGTGCACGTCGTGCCGGGTGGCCTCATCGGCCTTCCGCTGGCGGGCCAAATCCGCGTCGGCGGCCTTACCCCGGCGCAGGCCGGCCGCAAAATCGAAGCGGCCCTCTCGAAGTACGTGCGCAACCCGCGGGTGACGGTGTCGATCCAGGCCGTCGGCCCGGTCGATGTCTTAGTGCTGGGCGACGTCAAGCTGCCCGGCAAGTACACGCTGCAGGCCGAGAGCCGCGTAACCGACGCGATCGCCGCGGCTGGAGGTTTGGGCCCGACCGACGGTCCGTTACCGGTTGCTCGCCTCGAGAGTTCGGACGGGAAAATCACTCAGGTCTCGCTGCAAGGGCTCTTGCACGACGGCGACGTCACACAGAACGTCCACCTCGAGAACGAGCAGACCGTCTACATTCCGAGCCCCAATATCATCAACGTTCAGGTGCTGGGCGCGGTCGACCATCCGGGCGATGTTGCGCTGCACGAAGGCGATCGGCTCACCATGGCCATCGCGCGCGCCGGCGACAGTCCAAACGCCCAGTCGGACCTCAACCACGTGCAGGTGCGGCGCATTTTGCCCGACGGCGCGGTCCAGTCGACGACGGTTAACCTCTACGACGTTTTGAAAAGCGGAGACCTCTCCAAAGATATGGTCATGCAAAAGGGCGATCTGGTCATGGTCCCGCAGGGTGCGGGGCGCCAAGATCGCGTCTCGCCGGCAACCGGAATCCTCTATTTGGTCGGCCGCCTGATGGGCCTGGGCTTATAATGAACAGCCTCAGCAGCGGTTTCGCGGCGCCCCGGCCGGCGACGCCGGTCCTTGCGCCCGATGTCATGGCCGGCGCGACGGATCCGATGGCGCGCGAACTCGACCTGCGCCGCTTGGCCAAGGTTTTGTGGCGCCGGAGACGCTTGTTCCTGATGGTCTTCGCCGGCTTCTTTATAGCGGTCGCGTTGTTCACGTTCCTCAAACCGCGCCAATACACGACGCAAGTAAAACTGATTGCAGGCAGCGCCGGCGGTTTCCATTCGGGCTCGGAGACCGATGAGAACGAGGCCGGCACGCAGCTGCCGGTTCTCAACGCGCTGATGGCTGCGAGCGGCGTGCAAAGCGCGGAGACGTACGCCGAACTGATCCAGCAGACGCCGGTCGCACAGGAAGTCGCAAGCGATCTTGGCCTGCACGTCGGTGCCGGTTTGTTGCTGTCGCGGCTGACCGTTCGCCCCGTAACCAACACCTCGATCCTCGGCATCGCGGTTGCCTGGTCGGATCCAGTGACCTCTGCCAAGATCGCCAATCAGTTTGCGACCGTCTTCGTCGAACACGAGCGACAGCTCATCGCCCATCAGGCCGATTCTGCGATCACGTTCCTGCAGCAAGAGCTGCCCGAAGCCGAGCGCCGCATGCGTGCCACCCAGGAGGCGCTCTCCGCATACCAGGAGCGCACCGGCATCGCCGACCTTCCCACCCAGACGGCCAACGATATCTCAACGGTTAGCAGCATCGAAGCGAAGGAGTCGCAGGCCGAACTCGACGAGCACCAGGCGCAGGCCACGCTCGCCAGCGTGCAGGCTGACCTCGCGTCGACGCCCGCAACTATCGTCGGTAGCCAGACCGTCTCGCAAAACCCAATCGTCACCCAGTTGCAGACGCAGATATCGACCTTGACGATGCAACTTAACACGGCGCGCAAGCAGTATACGGACGACCATCCCACCGTCATCGGCCTCAAATCGCAACTTGCCGAAGCCCAGCGCGAGCTCAAAGCTCAGCCGCAAGCCGTCGTGGCGGGCACCGCGACCATTCCCAACCCCGTGTACCAGCAACTCACGCAGCAGGCAGCCACGCTGCAAGCGCAGATCGCCTCGGCTCAGGCGCTGGCCGCGACGTTGAAAGCGCAGCGCGAACGCGTGCGCCCCACGCTCGAGGCGCTGCCGGATCAGTCGCGGCGTATCGGCGAGCTGCAGCGCTCGGCCAAATCGTCCGAAGGTATTTACGACGCGCTGCAGCGCCGTTACCAGGACGCGTTGATCACGCGCACGACCGCTCTTTCCGACGTCTCGATCACCCAGCAGGCCAGCCCCGACGTGTTTTCCGTCTCGCCGAACGTTCTGTTCAACCTGACGGTGGGCCTCATATTGGGGCTCGCGCTCGGCGTCACCGCGGTTTTCGGGGCCGAGTTCTTCGACGACCGGTTCCGTAACGAGGACGACGTCAAGGAGCGCCTCGGCCTACCCGTTTTGGCGCAGATCCCGCAGCTCGAAGCCGGCGACTGGAAAGCGAATGCGTGGGTCAAACCGCTTTCGATCGAAGCGTTCTACCAGCTGGTCGCGTCGCTGCGCTATTCCTCGGGCAGTCCCCCGCATACGATCCTCTTCACGAGTGCCGATCAAGGCGACGGAAAATCGACGGTCGCCGTCAACACGGCCGTAAGCATGGGAATGATGTCGGCTCGCGTCTTGATCGTGGACGCCGACCTTCGCCGGCCCACCGTTCATCAGAAGCTAAACGTCACCAACGACCGCGGACTTTCCGACGTGTTGGTCGGCCTTGCGCCCTTTCCCGAAACCGTCAAGGCGACCGAACACCCCGGCGTTTGGGTGCTCACCAGTGGGCGGCCGGCGCCCAATCCGGTCAGCCTGCTGCAGAGTCAGGGCTTCGAACGGCTCCTCAAGCGCGCTCGCGAACGTTTCGACTTCGTGATCGTCGATGGTCCCGCGTTGCGCTCCATCGTCGATCCGGTCGTTCTCGGCAACAAGGTCGAGGGCACGGTACTGGTCATCAACTCGGCGCGCTCAGAAGGACGCGCGGTCTTCGGGGCCCTCGCCAAACTGCGTAGCGTCGGGCTCGTCAACGTCTTAGGTGTGGTCCTCAACGGTGTAAAACCCGACGCGCGGGAGTACACCGATTACTATCTTGGTGCAGGTCAATCGATAGCGTTACCGACGAAGACGGCCGGATAGGCGCCGGCCGTTGGACCGGCGGACCGCGCCGGCCCGTACGAGTTTTCCTGGTCGAGCCGAGCCAGCTCGTCGTCGGGGCGCTGCGCCACGTACTCAGCCAAGACCCTTCGATCCAGGTGATCGGCCATGCCGCCGTGGCGACGGCCCCGGCGATCACCGAATTGCGGCCCGACCTCATCATCCTCGACATCGACGAGCTCAACTTAGCGGTCGAAGAAGCGATCGCCAGTTGCGAACGCCTTTCGCCGCAGAGCCGCATTTGCGTTTTCTCGGCTCAGCATCGGACGCGCCTGATGCAGCGCGCACTGGGGGCCAAGGCCGACGCTTACGTCGTCAAAGACACCTCGCCCGCCATGCTCGTCGATATCATCCACTCGGTAGCTCGCGGCGACTTCTATGCCGATCCGCGGCTCGCCGGGGCGATGCTGCGCCGCCGCTCCACGCGCGCGCAACAGACGACCGAACTCTCCAGCCGTGAATACGAGATCGTTCGGCTCATCGCGGACGGCCTCTCAAACCGCGATATCGGAAAGCGGCTCGCGCTATCCGAAAAGACGGTCAAGAACCACGTCAGTCACATCCTAGCGAAGCTTAAAGTGAACGCCCGTTCGGGCGTCGCGGTCTACGCTGTTCGAAATGGACTGGTGAATTGAGAAACCTCGTACGCACGTACGTCATCGAGCCCCAACTGGTTTTCATGCCGTTCTTGGAGCGCGTCCTCAAGGAGGCCGGGCTGCACGTCATCGCCACCTCGGGCGACGTCGACAGCAAGGACATCGCCTTCCATACACCCGCCGTGATTCTCGTCGATGTAGATTATTTCGAACGGGGCGGCCCCAACGCCATCTGTCGCATTCGTCAGGCGGCGCGAACGGCGGCTGTGATCGTCTTTTCCGCGACCGATGACCCGACGTTCGAGGCCTCATGCTACATCTCGGGAGCAAATGCGGTCTGCTCGAAGCGTGAGAGCGTCGAAAAGCTGACCTCCGCGCTGCGGCGGGCGATCGCTGGGGTCGCCGGCTCGAGCGCCCTCGTAACGGCCTAAGCCGCGGGATGGCGCTGTATAGCGCGGCGCACGTACCCGTCAGCGTCGTCATCCCTGCCTACAACGAGGAGGCGCGCATCCGCGAGGCGCTGGCTAGCGTCCGTGCGCAGACCGTTCAACCCTACGAGATCGTCGTCGTCGACGACGGATCCCAAGACGATACGGCAGCGGTCGCAAGCAAACTCGGCGCGCGCGTGATCCGGCAGCAGAACGGCGGCGTTGCCGCTGCCCGGAACACCGGCATTCGCGAGAGCACGGGCGATTGGATCGCGTTTTGCGATGCCGACGACCACTGGAACCAACTGAGGCTCGCGCTCGCTCGCACCGCGCACGAATTGCGACCCGACGTCGATTTTATCTTCGCCGACCACTGCACGGAGATCGGCGGAGAGATCACGGTTGCCTCGAGGTTCGCTGCCTGTCCCGAGTTCGAAAGCGCGCGCGGCCGGCGCGTGTCCGCCGATGTGGTGTTCTTCGAGCGCGAGTCGCTCGCGCGGGCGTTAGCCGGAAGGAATTTCATCGCGCCCTCGGCCGCTCTCGTGCGGCGCGAGTTCGTTATGACGAACGGCATATTTTTCGATCCCGGCCTCCCGAGCAGCAGCGAGTTTTCGGTTGCCGAGGACATCGAATGGTATCTTCGGGTATTGGCCGCCAGCAACGCGCTTGCGATCGACCGCGTGATGGTGACCTATCACCGTCACGCGGGGAGCATGTCCGATAATCCCGGGCGCATCAACTATGGGAACGTGAAACTTGGGGAGTGGATCGCCGAACATGCCGAACGGTATCCCGCGGGCCTTGCCGGCGCGTATGCGGCGCACCGTCGAAATCACGTCTACGAAGCGGCCGTCGACGACCTGCGCACGTTGCGGTATGCGACCGCCCGGGCGAAATTGGCCGAGGCCCAGTCGATCCGGTTCCGGCTCCACGATCAAGCGCTTATCGCGCTGACGAGACTCGCGGAAATGCCGGGCGCCGATCGGCTTGCCGCTGCCATGCGTCGAACCTGGCGCTCCGGCCTCAAGCCGGCCATCCGGGCCATCGGTCGCAGAGCGCCATAGGTGATTGCCGACCGGCGCAGGCTCCTGATAACGGGGCTCGTGTACTTTCTCGCGCTTCTCTGGGTCGCGAGCCACTTCGGCACGTGGGCCGACGAGGAATATACGCTCGCTANNCGCCGCGTATGCCTTTCATCGCGCGATCACGTACGAGTTGCAGGCGCCGCTGTACTTCGTGGTCCTCGCGATCTGGCGAAGCGTCAGTATGTCGGTCTGGTTCGCGCGGCTCTTCTCGCTGCTGTGCGCGACGGGACTCTTTTTCGCGCTTGCGAAGATCGGGCAGCGCGTGGCCCCGCGCCGGGATCCCATACCGTTCGCGCTGCTGGTAGCGATCAATCCGTTCGTCTTGGTCGCCGCGCTGCAGATTCGTCTCTACGCGTTCGCGCTCTTACTCTCGGCGCTGCTGTGGTTGTGTTTCGATTACGGATTTGCCAACGGCTCGTCGAAACGAGCGCGCGCGGGGTTTCTGGTGCTCGCGATTGCCGGCATCTACATGCAGTATTTTCTGGGCTTCATGCTCATCGGGTTCGGATGCGCGCTCATCGTTCGCGGCGAGTGGAACGTGTTACGGACCTACGTCCTGTACGGCCTCGGCGTTGCCGTTACGGCGCTTCCGCTGATTGGGATCGCGCGCGGGCAGGCCGTCGGCTACATTCCGGCGACGACCTCGCACTTTAGTGTGATCTACCGGGCGTCGCTGCATCCCTGGCTCGAGTTTCTCTNNAACACCTGCTGTATCTCACGATCGCGTGCGCGATGGCGGCGTGCTTCGTGTGGTCGCAGCCGAATTGGACGCGCAAACTCGTCGCCACGATCGCAACTGCCGTATCGATCGAGCTCGTCTATGTGGTCGTGTCGGCGCTGGTGAGCGAAAGCCTCAACGACCGGTACTACATCGCGCTCTTCGTGCCGGTGGCGGTGGCGGTGTACGCGTTTTTGCGCTCGAGCACCGCGAATCCGCCCGTGCCGCAACAGATATTGGTCACGCTGCTCACGATCATGACGCTGGCCTCGGTCGTCTCGCAATACCGGTTTCTCGCGCAGAACGGCGACTGGATCCGGGTGGCGGACTATCTGGAAGCGCACGCACGGCCGGGAGACCTCATCGTCATTTACACGAACGATAATTTGCCGGCGTTTGAGCGCCAGTTCCACGGCACCGTACGCGTCGTTCCGTTCCCGCACCCCAACCCGACCGATCGCTACAGCCTCTCCGAGATCGACGTCACGTCGAAGGCCGAAGCGAAGGCTGCGTTTGCGGCGTTACCTCCGTACGATACGCTCTGGCTCGTGGACGCGGTGCAGTGCGTCAACGGAGCGCCGGAATATGGCTGCGACAAGGTGCACGAGGCGGAAGCCGACGACTTCCGCGTCCGCAGCAGCAAAATGTTCTATACCAACGCCGTGTACGAGCTAACCCGCCGCTCGAAGTCCGCGGCCGAGGCGAAGTAAGCCCGCGAAATCGCTCCACCGCGGCACCAGGATCTCGCGCCAGCCAACCTTGCCGAGACGCACGAAGATCGTCGTTTTCACCCCGTAGGACAGGAGAAACGCGATCGTATGCGCCAGTGCGCCGGCGTAGATGCCGATGCGCGCGATCGCGAAATACGTAATCGCCGCGGTAAGCACGAGCGTCACGCATTCCATCGCGAGCAAGATGCCGGGGCGCGCGGCTTTGACGGAGAG